>CAMDFK010000023.1 GCA_945897465.1 Limnohabitans sp. Rim8
CGGCACATGGGAGGGCGTGGCCTGGGACGCGATTCCCCTGGCAGCCATGCAAGCCTGGACCGATGATTTCGGCGCACACCGCTTTGGCGGTGTGGAAAGCGCTAACCAGGTATTGGCCCGGGTTACAGACCTGTGGGATGCCGCGCGGCGACGTCCTGATGAACCCCAGGTGTGGATTACCCATGCTGGAGTGGCGCGCGCCGTGCGCTTGCTGTCACAAGGGTTCCGAAGCGTTAGCAGCGCCAGCCAATGGCCTAAGGATGCGCCCAGCTATGGAGAGTGGTGGCGCATTGATTTTTAAACCAGCTAAGTGGCAAGGTTGGCTGGAAATTTTGCCTTTTGAAACGCGCCTTACGATGGCCCTGCTACCCGTAACTACTTGCCGATTTCCTCTTTTATTTTGATGCTTTGCACGGTCTGAACAACGAAATTTCATTCAGCTTGGTTCAAAGCCTGTTTTGCCTCAACCCGCAAATTCATGGCTCGGAACCAAGCCCGAAAAAGTCATGAGGTTTTGAGACAAATGGGGTTTGAGACGACTTTTACAGGACGCTGCCGGAGGTCGCAGTCAGGAGCTCAAAGCAAAAAGCCCCGCGTGGTGCGGGGCCTGAGGCTGCCTCAAGGCCTGCTGAGCAGGTTTGAGGTGTTTGTACTGGCGGAAACGGAGGGATTCGAACCCTCGATGAGGCTCTACACCCCATACTCCCTTAGCAGGGGAGCACCTTCGGCCACTCGGTCACGTTTCCAGTCTTTTAAATTATAGCTCAGGCTTGGTCCAGGTCGAAGGCTTTGTGCAGGGCGCGCACGGCCAGTTCCATGTACTTCTCGTCGATCACGACCGAGGTCTTGATTTCAGAAGTCGAGATCATCTGGATGTTGATGCCCTCTTCGCTCAAGCTGCGAAACATCTTGCTGGCCACGCCCACATGGCTGCGCATGCCGATGCCGACGATGGAGACTTTGCAAATTTTGGCATCGCCCAGCACTTCGACCGCACCCAGTGAAGGCAGCACCTTTTCCTTGAGCAGGTCAAGGGTCTTGGTGTAGTCGTTGCGGTGCACGGTGAAGCTGAAGTCGGTTTTGCCGTCTTTGCTCAGGTTTTGGATGATCACATCGACTTCGATGTTGGCATCGGCCACCGCGCCCAAAATTTGGTAAGCGATGCCGGGCTTGTCGGGCACGCCCACCACAGAGATTTTGGCTTCGTCGCGGTTGAATGCGATGCCGGATACGACGGCTTGTTCCATTTGTTCGTCTTCCTCAAAAGTAATCAGGGTGCCGGATGCGGCTTCTTCGTTGATGTCGATGTCCCAAGGCGTGAAGCTCGAGAGCACACGCATGGGCACTTTGTATTTGCCCGCAAACTCCACAGAGCGGATTTGCAGAACCTTGGAGCCCATGGAGGCCATCTCGAGCATCTCTTCAAAGCTCACCGTCTGCAGGCGTCGGGCTTCGGGCACCACACGGGGGTCGGTGGTGTAGACACCGTCCACATCGGTATAAATCAGGCATTCGTCGGCCTTCATGGCAGCGGCCACAGCCACGGCCGAGGTGTCAGAGCCGCCACGGCCAAGCGTGGTGATGTTGCCGCTGTCGTCCACCCCCTGAAAGCCCGTGATGATGACCACCTTGCCGGCATCGAGGTCGCCGCGCACACGCGCATCGTCAATGGACTCAATGCGGGCTTTGGTGAAAGCGTCGTTGGTCTTGATGGCCACTTGCCAGCCCGCATAACTGACCGAGGGCTGGCCTTCGGCTTGCAAGGCAATGGCCAGCAAGGCAGACGATGCCTGCTCTCCGGTGGAGGCCAGCATGTCGAGTTCGCGGTTGTAAGCGGTATCGGGCTTGGCGGGCGCCAACTCTTTGGCCAAGCCCAACAAGCGGTTGGTCTCACCGCTCATGGCGCTGGGCACCACCACGATCTGGTGGCCAGCACGCGTCCATTTGGCCACGCGCTTGGCGACATTGCGGATGCGCTCGGTCGAGCCCATCGAGGTGCCGCCGTATTTGTGAACGATCAAAGCCATTTTGATATTGAAAAAAGAAGTGAAGCGGCTGGCGGTTTGACAAAGCTTGGGGCTGCCGACATCGTTGAGTTGACATGCCCTCTAAGCCCAGCAAAGCCTTTAATTGTAACCACGCGCCTGACGTCAACTTGACCTTCTCAGGGCCTGTCTATAGGGGCGCCCCGAGATCAAGCAGCCTGCCAAACCAGCCATTGCCCATTGCGCATGGCAAACCCCAGCCCGACTTTGAGGTGCAATCGATGCCCCCGGGTGGTGCAGGCCGCCACTTGGTCCAGCAGTTCATTGAGCTGCGCAGCGCTGGGCGTGGTGGCGTGGTGCTGCCGCAGCCAATGGCGCAGCACCAGCGCTTGGCGGGCGCGGCTGAGCTGCTGCACCGCTTGGACGCGCGGGGGCACGCCCACTTGTGCCAGGTCTTGCGCTGCCACGTCGTTCAACACCTCTTGCGCTTGGGCAGCATGGACGGCGCTGCGGGCAAAGGTCTCGCGAAAAGCAGGAAAAGCCTCGGCCAGCACGGGCAAGACGCGGGCGCGGATGCGGTTGCGGGTGAACTTCTCGTCGCCGTTGCTGGGGTCTTCCACCCAGGTTTGGCCCTCAATTTGCAGCCATTCTCGTAAAGCGGCTCCTGGTAAAGCCAGCCACGGGCGGTGCCAGCTCAGGCCCTGCCGCTGCCAGTGCGCAGGCATGCTGGCCAAACCGGGCAGACCTGCGCCACGCGACAAGGCGATCAACAAGGTTTCGATCTGGTCGTCGGCGTGCTGGGCCAAGGCGACATCGCGCACCTCGGGCCATTCGCTTTGCACCGCTTCGGCCAGCGCGGCATAACGGGCTTGGCGCGCTGCGTCTTCGGGGCTTTGGCCCGGCGCGTTGCCGGCTTGCACCCGGCGCACAGCCAGCGGCACCCCCAGCGCTTGGCACAGGGCACGGCAATGCGCCTCAAAACCGTCGGCAGCGGCCTGCAGGCCATGGTGGATGTGCACCGCCCTCACCTGCCCGGGCCAGCGCCGGGCGCAGGCCAACAGCAGCGCTGTGGAATCGGCCCCGCCGCTGAACGCGACCGCAAAAGGAAGGCCCGGACTGAAGTCAGCCAGGGCCTGTTCAGGGTTGGGTGAGCGCTGTGCTGCCATGGGGAAAGCCTTGGGCTGCGCGGCGGGTTTCACAACAGATTTATTTGCCCGCTTTGGTGTCGGTGAAGCGGCCGTAACTGTTCAGGCGCTCGTAGCGGCGCTCGAGCAGTTCTTTGGGTTTGAGGTCGGCCACTTGACGCCAGGCATCGCCCAAAGCGCGTTTGAGAAAGGACACCATCTGGTCGGTGTCGCGGTGGGCACCGCCCACAGGTTCGTTGACGATTTTGTCCACCAGAACCAAGGCCTTGAGACGGTGCGCCGTGATGCCCAAAGCGTCGGCCGCCACTTCGGCCTTTTCACTGGTTTTCCACAAGATGGAGGCGCAACCCTCAGGACTGATGACCGAGTAGACCGAGTACTGCAGCATCAACACTTGGTCAGCCACAGAAATGGCCAAGGCCCCGCCTGAGCCGCCTTCACCGATGATGGTGGTGATGATCGGCACTTCGAGCTGGGCCATCTCAAAAATATTGCGGCCAATGGCTTCGGACTGGCCGCGCTCTTCGGCGTCCATGCCGGGGTAGGCGCCAGGCGTGTCCACAAAGGTGAAGACGGGCAGCTTGAACTTCTCGGCGGTCTTCATGAGGCGCAGCGCTTTGCGGTAGCCCTCGGGCTTGCTCATGCCAAAGTTGCGCAGCGTGCGCTCTTTGGTATCGCGCCCTTTTTGTTGGCCCAGCACCATGCAGGCCTGACCATTGAAACGGGCCAAGCCACCGACGATGGACAAATCGTCGGCAAAGTGGCGGTCGCCGTGCATCTCGACAAAGTCCGTGAAGATGCCGTGGATGTAGTCCAGCGTGTAGGGCCGCTCGGGGTGGCGCGAGATTTTGGTGACCTGCCAGGGGCTCAGGTCGCTGTAAATGTCTTTGGTCAGTTGCTGACTTTTTTTGCTCAACTGCTCAATCTCGAGGGTGATGTCCACCGCCGACTCGGTCTGTACATACCGCAACTCTTCGATCTTGGCTTCGAGTTCGGCAACGGGTTGCTCAAAGTCGAGAAATGTTTTTTTGGCCAAGTTGGACTCCTGTCTTCGGGTTACGGGCGGACGTGCTGTTCAGCCCCTCAATACGCCACTGGCACGGGGTCCAGCGAGCGCCAAATATACCAAGTTGCCACGGTGGAATACGGGCTCCAGGCTTGCGCGACCTCACGGGCGTCATTGCGGCTGACGGGCTCACCCGAGAAATAGTTGCGGCTGATGCCGTTGATCAGCCCCACATCGTCGAGCGGCAGCACATTGGGCCGCAACAGGTGAAAAATCAAAAACATCTCGGCCGTCCAGCGGCCAATACCGCGAATGGCCACCAACTCATCGATGATGGCCTCATCGTCCATCTCCTGCCAGGCCTGCACCTGCACCTTACCCGAGCCGAAGTGCAGCGCCAGATCGACCAGGTACTCGACCTTGCGGGCCGACAACCCTGCAGCACGCATGTCGTCCACTTTGAGTTTCAACACAGCGCCAGGCGTCATGCGCTTGGACAGGGCAGCAAACCGGTCCCACACCGATTGCGCGGCCGTGACCGAAATTTGTTGACCCACAATGGATCGCGCCAAGGTCACAAAAGCATCGCCCAGGGTCTCCAAAATGGCATCCCCAAATTGGGGAATGAGATTTTTCATGACCCGGTCTTTTTTGGCCAAGTGCGCGCAGGCCTCTGCCCAGTAAGCGGGCGTGACAGGAATCACCTCCAAGCTGGATCTGAGCGTCACGGGGCGGCCTCCCAGGTCGTTCCTGCGGCCGAGTCTTTCAGCACGATGCCTTGCGCCAGCAAATCGTTGCGGATGCGGTCGGCTTCGGCAAAGTTCTTGGCCTTTTTGGCGTCGGCCCGAGCCTGAATCTGTGCCTGAATGGCCGCCTCATCCAAACCGGCCCCCGCCTGCAGGTACACCGTCGGGTCGGTCTGCAGCAAGCCGAGCAAGCCGCCCAGGGCTTTGAGCAGGCCCGAACGCTCGGCCGATCCGCTGCGGTTGGCTTCTCCCGCCAGCTCGAACAGCACAGCCACCGCCTCGGGCGTGCCAAAGTCTTCGTCCATGGCGGCCTTGAAACGCGCGGCCGAGGAATCGGTCCAGTCGATGTTCACCAGTGCGGGCGGCACGGCTTGCAGCGCGGTGTACAGGCGCTTCAAAGCGCCCTTGGCGTCGTTCAGGTGCACGTCGCTGTAGTTGAGCGAGCTGCGGTAGTGGCTGCGCACGATGAAAAAGCGCACCGTCTCGGCGTCGAATTCCTTGAGCACATCGCGGATGGTGAAGAAATTGCCCAGGCTCTTGGACATCTTCTCGTTGTCCACATTGATGAAGCCGTTGTGCATCCAAAAACGCGCCAGAGGCTGGCCGTTGGCGCCTTCGCTTTGGGCGATTTCGTTTTCGTGGTGCGGAAACTGCAGATCAGCCCCGCCGCCGTGGATGTCAAAGGTCTGGCCCAGCAGCTTGCAGGCCATGGCCGAGCACTCGATGTGCCAGCCGGGGCGGCCCGTGCCAAAGGGGCTGGCCCATTTGACGTCTTCGGGCTCGGTGGGTTTGGCGCTTTTCCAGAGGACAAAGTCCAGCGGGTCTTGTTTGTCGGTCTCCACCGCCACGCGCTCGCCGGCGTTCAACTCGTCGAGTGACTTGCCGGACAACTTGCCGTAACCCGCAAACTTGCGCACCGAATAGTTCACGTCGCCATTACCCGCACGGTAGGCCAAGCCTTTTTGCTCCAACGTGCCAATCATGCTCAGCATCTGGGGCACGTAGTCGGTGGCGCGGGGCTCGTGCTGAGGGCGCTCAATGCCCAGCGCGTCGGCGTCCTGGTGCAGCGCATCGATCATCCGGTCGGTCAAACCGCGGATGGTTTCACCGTTTTCCAAGGCACGTTTGATGATTTTGTCGTCGATATCGGTCACGTTGCGTACGTAGGTGACCTGGTAGCCACTGGCCTTGAGCCAGCGCTGCACCACATCGAAGGCGATCATCGAGCGGGCATGACCCAAATGACACAGGTCGTACACGGTCATGCCGCAAACATACATGCGCACATGGCCGGGCTCGGCCGGGGAAAAATCGGAAACAGCACGGCTGAGCGTGTTGAAAATGCGCAAACTCATGTCAGATCGAAAAAATGGCGGTCAACAAAAGCCGCTTGGGGCGCTGCGCACCCGGGGCCGCTGGCTCAGGCAACGGCGGCAAAACGGCTCAAAAAAAGCCAGCGCGCACGGGGCTGGCGGCACCTTACGGCACACGGAAAACCGCTGGGGGCTCCGCTACAATGGCCGCTCAGTATATCCCCGAGCCAAGGCCTCTGGTGCTCTTTTTGAGCCGGCCTGCGCCACCCCCAGCGGCTCGGTAGCGTCTTTTCCACCCCCCTCTTTCTTTGGGCACGCATGCGAACCTGGCTCAGTTGGACGGTTTTATTCACCCTGTGGACTTGCAGCCTGGGCGTGCGGGCCGATGTGTACACCGATGTCAACGCTTTGGTGCAAAACGGTCAATGGGCGCAAGCCCAGGCTTTGGCCGACGCCAGGCTCAAAACCGTCCCCACCGACCCCCAAATGCGCCTGTTGCTCAGCCGCATTCAGACCGGCCTGGGCCAAACCCAGGCCGCCATGGCGACGCTGCTCGCCCTGACCCAGTCATTCCCTGAATTGCCCGAGCCGCACAACAACCTGGCGGTCCTGCTGGTGAAAGAAAATCGCCACGACGAGGCCTTGGCCGCCTTGCAAGCCGCCATCAGGGCACGGCCGGACTACGCGTTGGCCCTGGAGAACCTGGGCGATCTGCACCTGGCACTGGCCGCGCAGGCCTATACGCGAGCACGACTCGTCACGCCGGCCCAAACCCGTTTGCAAACCAAGCAACTGGCCACCGAACAGGCCATGAAAACGCCCTGAATCAGGACTCACCACGGGTCACATTCTTGGCCCGATTGAACACGCCCAACCTCGACCGACTTCACCCATGACAACACCCCTTCACACTCGCCGCTGGACAGCCCTGGCTCTGAGCCTGAGCTTGCTCGCCCCTTGGGGCGCTCAGGCACAAAACGCCAGCACGTCCACCAACGCCATCACCCCCAAAGTGCGCATCAGCACCACCCTGGGTGACATTGAAGCCGAGCTGTACGCCGACAAGGCCCCCAAAACCGTGGCCAACTTTTTGCAGTATGTGAACGACAAGCACTACGAAGGCACGATTTTTCACCGGGTGATTGCGGGCTTCATGGTGCAAGGCGGCGGCTTCGATGCCCAGTACAAAGAAAAGAAGACCCGCCCTCCGGTGCAGCATGAAGGACGCCAGGCCCTGGCGGGAGGCCTCAAAAACACCACCGGCACGCTGGCCATGGCCCGCACCAACGACCCCCAATCGGCCACCGCGCAGTTTTTCATCAACGTGGTGGACAACGCCTTTCTCGACCCCACCCCGATCCCCGACGGTGACCCGGTCGCCAAGTTTCAATACCAGGGCCGTGTTTACGAAAACGTGGCCCGCGCCCAGCTGCTGAACGCACCCCAATTGTTCGGCTACACCGTTTTTGGCAAAGTCACGTCCGGCATGGACGTGGTCCAAAAAATCCGCAACACGCCCACCGGCGCAGGCGGCCCCTTCCCGAGCGATGCTCCCCGCACGCCGGTCGTCATCCAATCCATCACCTTGTTGAAGTAACACCATGAGCAACCCACAAGTCGAACTGCACATCACCGGCTACGGCGTCATCACCCTCGAGTTGGATGCTGAAAAAGCGCCCAAGTCAACCGAAAACTTTCTGGCCTATGTGAACAAGGGCCACTACAACAACACAATCTTTCACCGTGTGATCCCCGGCTTCATGGTCCAAGGCGGCGGCTTTGAGCCCGGCATGGGCCAAAAGCCCACCGACGCCACCATCGAAAACGAAGCCAACAACGGCCTGAAAAACGACAAGTACACCGTGGCCATGGCCCGCACCTCGGCGCCCCACTCTGCTTCGTCACAGTTCTTCATCAATGTGGCCAAAAACGACTTTTTGAACCACACCGCGCCCTCCATGCAAGGCTGGGGCTATGCCGTGTTCGGCAAAGTGGTCAAGGGCTCCGAAGTCGTGGACCAGATCGAAGGCGTGAAAACTGGCAACCGCGGCGGCCACGGCGACGTGCCCAAAGACGACGTCGTGATCGAAAAAGCCGTCGTCCTTTGATGGTCTGAGCCATGTCCGCTGACCCGCGCACCACAGCCCCGAGCCTCGGTCGGTTGACAGCGCCAGCGGCATGGCAAACGGTGGACTTGATCTCGGACCTGCATCTGCAGGCCGCCGAACCGGCCACTTTCCAAGCCTGGCGCGATCACATGGTCAGCACGACTGCCGACGCGGTGCTGATTCTGGGCGACCTGTTCGAGGTCTGGGTCGGTGACGATGCCGTCGAGCATGACCCTTTTTTGCAAAGCTGCGCGCAGGTCTTGCGCCAAACCGCGCAGCGATTGCATCTGGCCTTCATGCCCGGCAACCGGGATTTTCTGGTGGGGCCCGCTTTTTTGTCGGGTTGCGGTGTTCACGCCATGAGCGACCCCTTCTTATTGGAGTGGGGAGCGCAGCGGATTTTGCTCAGCCACGGCGATGCGCTGTGCCTGGACGACAAGGCCTACCAAGTCTTTCGACAGCAAGTGCGGCACACCGATTGGCAAACTCAATTTTTGGCCAAACCCTTTCACGAGCGCTTGGCCTTGGCCCGCGCCATGCGTGTTCAAAGCGAGTCCCAAAAACACAACGGCGCGGTCTATGCCGACGCCGACGCGCTGATGGCCTTGAATTGGCTCCACGCCGCCGGGGCCGACCGGCTGGTGCATGGCCACACCCACCGACCTGCAGATCACCCGCTGGGCAAGGGGCTCAGGCATGTCATGAGCGACTGGTCCCTTGATCACTTGCCTCACAGAGCCCAAGTTTTCAGAATACAACGTGACGGCCACATGCTTCGCATGGACCTGACTCCGAACGCCCCAGACGCAGTCTAGTTCGCCTTTGGGCCTGAAAAACGCAGCGCGATGCAAAGTCATGGACATTTCGACGGCTGCTTGTCCATGCGCTGAAGCCTTCGACATCATGAGGCACCGTTGGCATGACCCCCATTCAACGAATTGGGCAATGAATTTAAAGGGTCAAGCCTGGGTCACCCTCTGCGTCCTTGTCACCTGAGCAGCAGTTCAGCCCGCAAAGACTGATTAAATGGAGGCCGTGAACTCTGCACAACAGCTCAGCCCATTCGGGCGAACCACATCAAGCACTTGAACAGGAGCCCCATATGACCTCATCCCTCCAAGGCCAAATCGTCTGGATCACCGGCGGAGGCAGCGGCATCGGGCTCGCTGGTGCAATGGCCCTGGCCCAAGCCGGGGCACATGTGGTGATCTCTGGTCGCAACGCCGCCACCAACGCCAGCGCTTTGGCGGCGCTGCAGGCTGTGGGCAGTGCAGAGGCTTTGCTGCTGGACGTGGCCGACAAGCACGCCGTCAAAGCAGCCGCTCAGCGCATCTTGGACCAACACGGTCGCATCGACATGCTGGTCACCAGTGCGGGCACCAATGCCACGCAGCGCAATTTCGACGTGGTCACGCCCGAGGCCTGGGACGATGTGGTGGCCATCAACCTGTCGGGTTTGTTTTATTGTGTGCACGCGGTCTTGCCCGCCATGCGCCAGCAGCAAAGCGGATTGATCATCAACGTGTCCTCGTGGGCTGGGCTTTACGCATCCAAGCTCACCGGCCCAGCCTACAACGCCACCAAGCGCGCCGTGCTGGCCCTGACCGAGTCCATCAACATGGAAGAATGCACACACGGCATCCGCGCCACCTCGCTCTTGCCCGGCGAAGTGGCTACGCCCATTTTGGACAAGCGGCCCGTGCCGCCGTCTGCCGAGCAACGCGGCTTGATGGTGCAGGCCGAAGACATGGGCCAAGCCATCCTGTTTGTGGCGCAAATGCCCGCTCGCACCTGCATCAATGAGTTGATCATCTCGCCCACCTTCAACCGCTTTTACACAGGCGGCCTTGAGACACCGCCCAAGCGCTGAGCCAAGCGGTATGAGCCAGCTATTCAGCGACAACGCCCGTAACCGCCGCATCGGCATTGCACTGGTGACCGTGACCACCTTGATGTTTGCGGCGCTGGATGCATCGGCCAAGTGGCTGGTGCTCACCTTGCCCGTGATGCAGGTGGTGTGGATGCGCTTTCTCACGCACTCGCTTTTTTCCATCGCCGTGTTTGCCCCGTCAATCAAAGGCGATCTGTTGCGCTGGCGTCATCCAGGTTTGCAGTTGCTGCGCGGCTTGATGCTGGCCACCATGACAGCGCTGAACTTCTGGGCTTTGCAGTATTTGCAACTGGCCGAAACCGGGGCGATGCAGTTTTCCGTGCCGATTTTGATTGCCCTCTTGTCGGCCTGGTGGCTGGGCGAGCGGCTGGACGCTAAGCGTTGGCTGGCGATTGCGGTGGGCTTTGCGGGCGTGCTGGTCATCATCCGCCCCGGCAGCCAAGGCTTTCATCCGGCGATCTTGCTGTCGGCCCTCAATGCCATCTTGTACGCACTCTTCAACATGATGACGCGCTACCTGGCCAGCAGCGAAAACCCGGCCACGACGCAGCTGACCTCGGCGGTGGTGGCCACTTTGTTGCTGACGCCAGTGGCGCTGGGACAATGGCAACAACCCGCCACGCTGCTGGAGTGGTTCGTGATGGCGCTGGCCGGCTTGTGCGGCGGCGTTGGCCACTACTTCGTGGCCGTGGCGCACCGCTATGCCTCGGCGGCGGTGCTGGGGCCGTTTTTGTACCAGCAAATCCTTTACATGACCTTGCTCGGCTGGCTGGTGTTTGGCCAGGTGCCCGACCTGGCCGTGGTGCTGGGCGCCTTGGTGGTGGTGGGCAGCGGTCTGTATTTGTTGTGGCGTGAGTTTCAAGGTCAAAGCGAGGCGTGATCGACCCCAGCCTGCGCCAGATGGGGCCAAGCGGCTCGCAGTCAGATCGGTGACACACAGCCAAGCACCCAGCGCACAAGATGCATGACAAGCAAATTGCGCTTGGATTGTCATCACAGGAGCTGGTCATGACTTCTTCTTCCCGATGGAAACACCGCCCGCCGGGCTCGAACTGGGGCGACTTTGGGCCTGACGACCAATGCGGCCGAATGAACCTGTTGACGCCCGAGAAAGTGCTGCAAGGCATGCAAGAGGTGCGCACAGGACAGACCTTCAACCTGAGCCTGCCGCTGGACTTTCCGGGCGGCAACGTGCTCAACCCCAGGCGCCTGCCGCCAGTGCTGCGCCCCACATTGCGCGAGGGCAAAGCCAATATGAACTACCAGCTGCTGTGCGACGACCCGGCCTGCACCGATGTGGTGTGTGACGACCTGGTCATCCTGCATTTGCAGTACAGCACGCAGTGGGACAGCTTGGCGCATGTGGGCTCGATGTTCGACGCCAACGGCGACGGTGTGCCCGAGCCGGTGTACTACAACGGCTTTCGCGCAGGCACCGATGTGGTGGGACCCAGCAGTGACACAGGGGCTGGCATTTTTGGTTTCCCTGAAATCGCCCGGGAATCGACATCGTCAGCCAAAGCCTTGGGCATCGAGAAGATGTCCGAGCGCTGCGTACAAGGCCGCGCGGTCATGATCGACCTGCATGCCCACCTGGGCCGCGAGCGGGTGCGGGTGGGCTACGACCTGCTGATGGACATCCTGCAAAAAGACCAAGTGGTGGTGGAGCCCGGCGACATGGTGTGCCTGCACACCGGCTTTGCCCAGATGCTGCTGGAGATGAACAAACACCCCGACCCACATGCGGTGGAAAACTCGTGCGCCGTGCTGGAGGGACGCGACGAGCGGTTGCTGCAGTGGATCACCGATTCGGGCCTGGTGGCGCTGATCGCCGACAACTACGCGGTCGAAGGTTTGCCCGCCACACCCCGGCCGGGCAGCTGCGCCGCTTTGCCCTTGCACGAGCATTGCTTGTTCAAGCTGGGCGTGCACCTGGGCGAAATTTGGCACCTGACCCCCCTGGCCAACTGGCTGCGCGAGCACGGTCGCCACCGCTTTTTGCTCACGGCACCGCCCCTGCGCCTGCCCGGGGCCATTGGCTCACCTGCCACGCCCATCGCCACCGTGTGAGCCTTCGGACAAGTCATTAACTTGGGCAGCGACAATCGGGCAGCCGGAAAAAAGTTTCGGGAAAAATGCCGGTCAGTAAATGCCGGTAAGGAAGTGGCCGATGGATTTGCAATTGCTGGACTTTGACTGCAGTGAAGACCCCGAGGGTGTGGTGTGCTGGGATGCGCTGGCGCAGCCGCAGCCGCGCCATAACGGCGCTTTGCTGCAAGAGGTAGCGCAACTGCTGGCCTGGGCCCATGCCTTCGACGCGCAAGGCCCCGGTCCGCTGGAGGAAGGCGCCCATTGGAACTTTGACCTGCATGTCACCCTGTGCCCCGAGGGCTCTGACCCGCAAACGGGCCACCTGATCATCGACCTCCAAACGGGCCAGATCACCCTGCCAGCAGCCGATCTGGCGCACCCCCTGACCTTGAGCTTGAGCCTGAGCGGCACGTCCGGCTTTGCACAGGCCTTCCGCGAACACTGGGGCGCCCCATGACCGAACCCCAAGCCGTCACGCAGACCCACAACAGCCCTACCCTGCCCCCCAAGGTGAGCTGGCGCGAAGCCTTGAAGTTTTGGTGGTGGCTGGGCTGCATGAGTTTTGGCGGCCCCGCAGGACAAATCGCGCTGATGCACGAAGAGCTGGTGGTGCGCCGCCGCTGGATGTCGGAAAAGCGTTACCTGCACGCGCTGAACTACTGCATGCTGCTGCCCGGCCCCGAAGCACAACAACTGGCCACCTACATGGGCTGGTTGATGCACGGCACACGCGGTGGGATTGCCGCCGGGGCCTTGTTTGTGCTGCCATCTTTGGTGCTGCTGATCGTGCTGAGCTGGGCTTATACCGCTTGGGGTCAACACCCTTGGGGACAAGCGCTGCTGTGGGGTCTGAAGCCTGCCGTGACGGCGTTGGTGCTGCAAGCGGCGCACCGCCTGGCCCTGCGCACTTTGAGGGGCCGCGGGTTGTGGGTGCTGGCGGTGCTGGCCTTGCTGGGCATGCTATGGGGCCTGCCCGTGGCCATGATCATCTTGGGTGCAGCAGCCACTGGCTACGTCATGTCGCGCCGAGCCCTGCCCACTCCTGCTCCCGATGCGAGTCCCGCCAGACCCACATCGGCGCCCGTCCCGACCCGGGACCCAGCCCCTGCTTGGTTGGACGATCACACCCCACCGCCGCCCCATACACACTACAGCCACCCGCGCCTGGTGCGGGCGCTGGCCATCGGTGTGGGGCTGTGGGCCTTGAGTTTGGGCCTGATCGCGCTGGTGTTTGGCCCGGCCCACACCCTCACGCACATGGGTGGTTTTTTCACACAAGCGGCGTTACTGACCTTTGGGGGGGCTTATGCGGTGCTGCCCTTGGTGACCCAAGCGGCTGTGGTTCAGTACGGTTGGCTCACCGCCGCGCAAATGATGGACGGCTTGGCACTGGGCGAGAGCACACCGGGCCCGCTGATCATGGTGGTGGCATTTGTGGGCTTTTTGGGAGGCCACAGCCAGGCCTTGTTTGGCCACCCCGTGTTGGGCGGCGTGGTGGCCGCCTGCGTGGTGACTTGGTTCACCTTTTTGCCCTCCTTTGTGTTCATTTTGGTGGGCGGTCCCTTGGTGGAGTCCACACGCCACATGCCCTCACTGACCGGCCCCCTGCAAGGCATCATGGCGGCTGTGATCGGCATGATTGTTTACCTGGCGGGCGTGTTTGCCCGTCAAACCTGGCTGCCCGGAGGCTGGCACATGCTGCCCGATCTGGGGGCCATAGCACTCACCGTTTTGGCCACCTGGTTGCTGATTCGCAAACAACTGAGCGTGTTCAAGCTGCTGGGCCTGTGCACGGCGCTCGGGCTGGTGTGGCAATTGGTGGTTTGAACCGATGCTTTGCCATCAACCGATGGATTGGGCATTTCATGGGCCCAAGGGCAGCCTCACACTTTCTGTGCCTTAATTCACCCCCAGAACGCCTGCCCAAGCCATGACACAAGAATTCCAAATCGAGATCCCCACCTCCTTCATGGCGCTTTACGTGCCACCCGGCAAGGTCAAGCCCACGTTAGGCCAGCGCGATCTGGCCGCGCGTTACGAGCTGTGCGAGGATTTGGCCAACCTGTTGACAGAAAAAGCCGCCAACATGCAGTTCACCCTGGGCATCACCGAAGAGCTGGTGCTGTCGCAATGCGAGGCCGGTCTGCTAGCAGAGCCTGCCGTGGTCACGCCGGGAGAAGCGCGCTGGGTGGTCTGCCGCCTGGCCGAGTTGTTGCAGTGGCCGATGAACCCGCTGTCGCAATCGCCTCTCACCCCGTCGTTTTGACCCCCAATGAGCACCTCCGATCTGCACAGGCTGCTCACAGCCCCCATCTTGCCCACCTTGCTGCGCTTGGCCGCTCCCAATGTGCTGGCCATGGTGATGACGGTGCTGGTGGGCATGGCCGAGACCTATTACGTGGGCCGCTTGGGCACCACCCCCTTGGCGGCCATGGCCTTGGTGTTCCCGTTTGCCATGCTCACCCAAATGATGTCGGCCGGGGCCATGGGCGGGGGCGTCTCGGCCGCCATCAGCCGGGCTTTGGGCGCCTCAAACTTGGTGCGTGCGCAAAGTCTGGTGCAACATGCCTTGCTCATTGGCTTGGTCACAGGGCTGATCTACAGCGCCCTGTTTTTGCTGTGGGGCCCGGACTTTTACGCGATGCTGGGCGGGCGGGGTGCGGTGCAGCTGCAGGCGGTGCAATACGGCCAAGTGCTGTTTGCAGGTGCCGTTTTGGTCTGGCTGCTCAACACACTGGCCTCCATCGTGCGGGGCACTGGAAATATGCGTGCGCCCTCTTTGGCGCTCGTGACAACCGCTGTTTTACAAATCGTCCTGAGTGGTGCCATGTCACTGGGGGCAGGCCCGTTGCCTGCCCTGGGCATGGTGGGAGTCGCCTTGGGCCACATCTTGGCCACGGCCGCAGGCGTGCTGTATTTCCTGTGGTACCTCGTGCGCAGCCAAGGGCGTTTGACGCTGCACCTGCAGGGCTTTGTGATTCAGCGCAGCTTGTTGGCCGACATCTTGCGGGTCGGGGCCGTGGCCTGTTTATCGCCCGTGCAGTCGGTGCTGGCGATCCTGATTTTTACCGGCCTGCTGGCGCAGCTGGGCACCGAGGCGCTGGCTGGCTACGGCATCGGCCAGCGGCTTGAGTTTTTGCTGATTCCCATTGCCTTTGGCATCGGCGTGGCCGCCGTGCCCATGGTGGGCATGGCCATGGGCGCGGGCCAGGTGGCGCGGGCGCGGCGTGTGGCCTGGGTGGCGGCGGGTCTGTCGGCCCTGAACCTCGGGGTGATCGGTGCGGTGGTCACCCTGGCCCCGGATGTCTGGGCACGCTTGTTCACCCAAGACGAATTGGTTCTGACCTTTGCCTGGCAATATCTGGTCACTGCCGGACCGACTTTCCCTTTCTTTGGGCTGGGCCTGACGCTGTACTTCGCATCACAAGGTGCAGGTCAAGTCATGGGCCCGGTGCTCGCAGGCACGGTACGGCTGGTCTTGGTGGCGGGGGCGGGCTGGTGGTTGGCGCAACACCAGGGCACGGCAGGCGATTTTTATGGTCTGGTGGCCTGGGCCATGGTGGTCTACGGGGTGGTCACGGCTGCGGCGGTGGCTTTCACGCCATGGGGCCCACGCCTCGCTGCTGCCAGGTCATGAGCCGAGCCTGAAAGTCAAAACGGTTAATTCCATCCAATACCCATGAAGCTAGGGTAAACACCAAGCGCCAAGGCAACAGGGGATGCGCACAATATCGTTATTTATAATAACTTTATTGACCGCATGAGCATGATCACCCAAGGAACGCTTTCGATGACCTCCTCCAACCACCCGATCCTCGAACGTGCAGCCGCCAACGGCGTGGCCCTGGAGATGCAAGGCGCTGTGGCCGTGGTGCGGCTGTGCCGCCCAGCCAAGCGCAATGCGCTCAATGACGCCTTGATCGAAGCGCTGCGTGATGTGTTCCAGAATCTGCCCGCTGAGGCCCGCGCGGCCGTGATCCATGGCGAAGGTGACCACTTTTGCGCTGGACTTGACCTGTCGGAGCTCAAAGAGCGCGACGCAGGCGAAGGCATTCACCATTCACGCGGCTGGCATGTGGCCCTCAACGCTGTAGAACAAGGCAGCGTGCCCGTCGTCTGCGCCTTGCACGGCGCGGTGGTGGGCGGCGGCTTGGAGCTGGCCAGCGCGAGCCACATCCGCGTCGCCGACGACAGCACGTTTTACGCCTTGCCCGAAGGCACACGCGGCATTTTTGTGGGTGGTGGCGGTTCGGTGCGTGTCCCCAAACTGATTGGCACGGCACGCATGATCGACATGATGCTCACGGGCCGTGTGTACGACGCACAAGAAGGCGAGCGCGTGGGTTTTGCCCAATACCGCGTGCCTGCCGGCACCGCATTGACCAAGGCCATCGAGTTGGCGACTCGCATTGCCACCAATGCCCCCCTGACCAACTTTGCGCTCACACACGCCATGCCTCGCATCGCCGAACAACCTGCAGACCACGGCCTGTTCACCGAGGCCCTGATGGCGTCGATCGCCCAAGCGGCCCCCGAAGCCAAAGCCCGTGTGCGCGCCTTCCTTGAAGGCAAGGCGGCCAAGGTGCAAAAAAGCTGAACTGGAGACGCGCATGAACGCCCCCAAATTCCGCCCGCTCAAATTTGGCGTGACCCGTGTCAGCCTGCGCGATGGCGAGCCCGGCACGCGCTACCTGCAAGCCGATCAGGCGCTGCAGGCGTTTCCGGATCGCCTGACCGACCGCCTGCAACACTGGGCACACACCAAGCCCCATCAAACCTTCATGGCCCGTCGTGTGAAAAACACCGACGGCACGCTGGGCGACTGGCGGCACATCACCTATGCACAGGCCTGGCAAACAGCGCGCAACATTGCGCTAAGCGTGCTCGACCGGGGCCTGAGCGCTGAGCGCCCGGTGGTCATCCTGAGTGAGAACAGCCTCGAGCACGCCTTGCTGGCCCTGGGTTGCCTGGTTGCGGGCGTGCCCTATGTGCCCACCTCGCCGCCCTACTCCCTGGTGAGCGTGGACTACGACAAACTCAAACATGTGTTGCGCACCGTCACGCCCGGCTTGGTGTTTGCCTCGGACGCCCGCTATGCCAAAGCCATCGCCGCCACCGTGGGTGAGGACATGGAAGTGGTGATGTGTGAGGGTAATGTGCCCGGCCGCACAGTCACGGCTTTCGACAGCCTGTGCGCCACCGCCGCCACCCCCGCAGTGGATGCCGCCATGGCCGCCACCGGCCCCGACACCATCGCCAAGTTTTTGTTCACCAGCGGCTCCACCAAACTGCCCAAGGCCGTCATCAACACCAACCGTCTGTGGTGCGCCAACCAGCAACAAATGGCGCAGTCCATGCCCGTGCTGGCCGAGCGTGATCTGGTGCTGGTCGACTGGCTGCCTTGGAACCACACCTTCGGCGGCAACCACAACTTTGGCATGACGGTGTTCCACGGCGGCACGCTCTACATCGACGACGGCAAGCCCACACCGGCCCTGATGCACGAGACCTTGCGCAACCTGCGCGAGATCGCACCCACCGTGTACTTCAACGTGCCCACCGGTTTTGAAGCGATTGCCCACGCCATGCAAAACGACGACCAGCTGCGCAAAACGCTGCTGTCTCGCGTGCAAATGTTCTTTTATGCGGGTGCCGCTTTGGCCCAACCCATCTGGGACAGCCTCTACGCCAGCCAAGAGCGTGAAGTGGGCGAGCGGATTGTCATGGGCACGGGCCTGGGCATGACCGAGTCCGGCCCGTTTGGTATTTTCGTGACCAACCCCTTTGTGCAAGCGGGCGACCTGGGTGTGCCCACGCCCGGCCTGGAGCTCAAACTGGTGGACACCGAGGGCAAAACCGAGGTGCGCTACCGGGGCCCCAACATCACCCCCGGCTACTGGCGCAATGCGCAAGAGACCACCGACGCATTCGACGAGGAGGGCTTTTTCAAGACCGGCGACGCGGTCAAGTGGATCGACGAAAGCGATGCGCACCTGGGCTTGAAGTTCGACGGTCGCATTGCCGAAGACTTCAAGCTCGCCACCGGCACCTTTGTGAGCGTGGGGCCGCTGCGGGCCAAGATCATTGCGGCGGGTGCACCCTACATACAAGATGCCGTGCTGACTGGCATCAACCTCAAAGAAGTCGGGGCCATGATTTTCCCGACCCCGGCGGTACGCGCATTGAGCGGCTTGTCGGCGGACGCCCCTTTGGCCGAAGTGCTGGGATCGGCCCCGGTGCAAGCCAAGTTTCAGGAAATCCTCAACACCCTGGCCCTCAGCGCCACAGGCAGCGCCAACCGCATTGCCCGCCTGTGCCTGTTGGCTGAACCGCCCACGATTGACAAGGGCGAGATCACCGACAAGGGCTCGATCAACCAGCGCTCTGTATTGGCCCACCGCGCGGCCACCGTGGCGGCTTTGCACGAGGGCACCCTGCCCCACATCCTCCAACCCCATGCCTGACAAGCCATGGATCGCTTCGTTCCTCGCGATGACGGCTCTCGCGACATGGCCAACGCCATCCTCACCACCATGGCGGGTGAAGCGCGGCCATTGCCCCTGCCCGTCATTGCGAGCGAAGCGCGGCCATTGCCCCTACCCGTCATTGCGAGCGAAGCGCGGCAATCCATGACCCACTGCTAACCACAAGGAACCACAATGAGCGCTAAAGGATTTTTCAACGCATTTGCCGATGTATGGATGCACGAGGGCGTTCGCACGCCCATGGTCGATTACTGCGGTGCCCTGGGCCACATCTCGCCCACAGACCTTGGCATCAAGGCCGCTCGCGAAGCTTTGAAGCGTGCAGGCATCTGCGCCACCGAGATCGGCTCCGTGATCACCGGCAACATGGCGCCTGGTGACTTCGATCAGTTTGTGCTGCCACGCCACATTGGCCTGTACGCAGGCGTCCCGCAAGAGGTGCCCGCCATCATGGTGCAGCGCATCTGCGGCACCGGTTTTGAGCTGTTTCGCCAAGCGGGCGAGCAAATTCAAGCGGGTGTTTGTGAGGCCGTGCTGGTGGTCGGCACCGAGAGCATGACGCGCAACCCGATTGCCGCATTTGACCACCGCACCGGCTTCAAGCTGGGCTCGCCTGTGGGCTTCAAGGACTTCATGTGGGAAGCCCTGAAAGACCCGGCAGCGGGCATCAACATGATCCAGACCGCTGAAAACCTGGCCAAAAAATACAGCATCACCCGCGAAGAAGTGGACCAATTCGCGTCCGACTCGTTTGCCAAGGCCGTGGCCGCGCAGGCCGCAGGTTTTCATGCGGGCGAGATCGTGCCGGTGGTCACCGAAAAATTCGAGCTCGAAGGCTACATCCCGCGCGGCATCAAGCTGCAAGGCAAAGTCATCGAAGTCAACGCCGACACGCACCCGCGCATCTCGCCTGCCGATGTCTTGGGCAAACTCCGGCCCGTGTACGAAGGTGGCGTGCAAACCGGTGGCAACAGCTCGGCCTTGGTCGATGCGGCGGCGGCTTGTGTGGTCACCTCGGGCAGCTATGCCAAAGCCAATGGCAAGAAACCTTTGGCCCGCGTGGTCGCTGCGGCCGCCGTGGGCGTACCGCCCGAGATCATGGGCATTGGCCCAGCGCCTGCGATTCGCTTGCTGCTGGAGCGCACGGGTCTCAAGCTGTCTGACATTGGCCGCTTTGAAATCAACGAAGCGCAAGGCGCACAAACCTTAGCTGTGGCCAAAGAGTTGGGCCTGGATGTGTCCAAGCTCAACGTCAACGGCGGCGCGATCGCGCTGGGCCACCCCCTGGCCGCGACCGGTGTGCGCCTGACCATCACGCTGGCGCGTGAGTTGCAACGCAACGGTTTGCGTTACGGCATCTCGAGCGCCTGTGTCGGCGGCGGTCAAGGTATTGCGCTGTTGATCGAAAACCAAGAGGCCGCTTGATGCCAAAGACCTTTGTGACTGCAACGCGCTCACCGCTGACTCCACTCATGGATCGCTTCGTGCCTCGCGATGACATCTTTACCCACATGGCGAGCGCGGCGTGGCCATCCATCTTTCCCGTCATGGCGAGCGCAGCGTCGCCATCGAAGACACCGCATCCACAGCACACCTACACAAGGACATTGACATGAACATCCAAGGACAAGCCGCATTGGTCACCGGCGGTGGCTCCGGACTGGGCGAAGCCACCGCCCGCGAACTGGCCCGCCTGGGCGCCAAGGTCGCGGTGCTCGACCTCAACATGGACAACGCCGAGCGGGTGGTCAAAGACATTGGCGGCCTAGCGGTGCATTGCAACGTATCTGACCCGGACAGCATGGCCACAGCCATCGAGACCGCCGCAGCAGCGCACGGCCCGGCCCGCATCCTGATGCAGATCGCGGGCATTGGCACCGCCAAGCGCGTGGTCGGCAAAGACGGCAACGCCGCCCCGCTGGACGAATTTGCCAAGGTCATCAACGTCAACCTGATCGGCACTTACAACGCCGCGCGTTTGTTTGCCGCAGCCTGCGCCAAGCTCGACCCCATGGACGACAACGCCCGTGGCGTGATGGTCTTCACTGCGTCCGTTGCTGCATTTGACGGGCAAGTAGGCCAGCAGGCCTACAGCGCCTCCAAGGCTGGCGTGGTGGGCATGACGCTGCCCATGGCGCGCGACTTGGCACAACACGGCATCCGGGTGTGCACCATCGCACCCGGCCTGTTCAAGACCCCCCTGTTGGCCAGCTTGCCCGAGCCGGTGCAGCAGTCTCTGGCCGCCAGCATCCCCTTTCCGGCCCGTCTGGGCAAGCCCAGCGAATTTGCCGAGCTGGCCTGCCACATTGTTCACAACGACCACCTGAACGGCGAAGTCATTCGCCTCGATGGCGCTTTGCGCATGGCCCCACGTTGAAAGTCAAACATGAGCAAAACCGTTGTCTACGACGTGCAAGTGGTGTTTGGTGACTGCGACCCGGCAGGCATCGTCTTCTTCCCCAATTTTTCCAAGTGGATGGACGCATCGTCCCTGAACTTTTTCATGAAGTGCGGTATTCCGCCTTGGCGTGAGCTGGTCAAAACGCGCGGCATCGTTGGCACGCCCCTCTTGGAAATCAACACCAAATTCATCCGCACCGCCACTTACGGCGAGACCATCCAAGTGCACACCAGCGTGCAGGAGTGGCGCGAGAAAGTGTTTGTGCACAAGCATGTGGTCATGCGTGGTGAGACGGTGCTGTGCGAAGGTACTGAAGTGCGTGCCTTTTGCATCAAGCACCCGGAAGATCCAGACCGCATCAAAGCCATACCGGTGCCCGAAGACATCAAGGCTTTGTGCAGCTGAGTATTTGGCCCACTCATCTTCACCATCTGCTCCATCTGCTCCATATCCATCGCCACAGGCAAGCGCCCCATGATCCCCTACCAGCCCCGCACAGACGACATGCAGTTTGTGTTGTCCCGCGTTTTGAACGCGCCCACACAGTTGCAAGCCCTGCCCTCTTTTGCCGAGGTGGACGCCGACCTGATGCAACAGGTTCTGGAAGAAAGTGGCAAATTCGTGGCCGAGGTTGTGGCCCCGCTCAACCGCGATGGCGACGAAATCGGTGCCCAGTGGAAAGACGGCGCGGTCACCATGCCGCCCGGCTTCAAAGACGCTTACAAAGCCTTTTGGCAAGCGGGCTGGCCCGCCTTGGCTGCCAGCAGCGAAGACGGTGGCCAGGGTTTGCCCAGTGTGCTCGAGGCCATGCTCTACGAAATGCTGAGTGCAGCCAACCAAGGCTGGACCATGGCGCCGGGCCTGCTGCACGGTGCTTACGAGTGCATCAAGCACCACGCCAGCGACGAACTCAAAGCGCTGTACCTGGACAAAGTCGCCACCGGCGAATGGCTGGCGACCATGTGCCTGACCGAGCCGCACGCAGGCTCTGATTTAGGCCTGGCCCGCACCAATGCCTTGCCCCTACCGAACGGAAAGTACGCCGTCAGCGGCACCAAAATTTTCATCTCGGGCGGTGAACACGACCTCACCGACAACATTGTGCATCTGGTGTTGGCCCGTCTGCCCGACGCCCCGCCCGGCCCCAAAGGCCTGTCCTTGTTCCTGGTGCCCAAGTTCTACCCGGACGGCAGCCGCAGCCGCGTGCACTGCGACCGCATCGAAGAAAAAATGGGCCTGCATGGCAGCCCCACTTGTGTGATGCGTTTTGACGAAGCGGTCTCTTCAATCGTGGGCGAGCCGGGCAAAGGCTTGAATGCGATGTTTTTGATGATGAACGCGGCCCGCTTGCATGTGGCCTTGCAAGGCATTGGCCTCTTGGACGCCGCTTGGCAAAAAGCCGATGCCTATGCACAAGAGCGACGCCAGATGCGTGCGCCTGGCAAAGGCAAAAGCGCAGGTGAAGCCGACCTGATTGGCGAGCACCCTGCCATGCGCCGAATTTTGGATACACAACGCGCTTGGGTGGATGCCGGTCGTGTGCTGGCTTACCGCACCGCGATAGAGCTTGACCTGATCAAACACAGCCCTGATGCCGACACACAAGCAGCCGCCCAGCGTTGGTGCGCCTTGGTCACGCCGGTCATGAAATCGGTGTTCACCCACCAAGCCTTCCATGGCGGCAGCGACTGCCTGCAGGTCTTTGGCGGCCACGGCTACGTGCGTGAATGGGGCATTGAGCAGATCGTGCGCGACGCCCGCGTGACCATGATTTACGAAGGCACCAACGAGATCCAGGCGATCGACCTCTTGGTGCGCAAGGTGCTGGCCGATGGTGGTGTTGGCATGAACGCGTTGCTCGACACCATCACGGCCGACCTGCCGGCAGGTGCCAAAGCCAGCAAAGCCCACACACCTGCGCAGGCCCGCCTCCAGACCCTGCGTGCCATCACACAACAAATTGTGCAGGCCGCACCCAAAGACGCGGCGCTGGCCTACCGGGTGGCCGACGACTATTTGCGCGCTGTGGCGTTGGTGCTGATGGACTGGGCCTGGCTGCGCATCGAAGCAGGCGTACAGGCCGACACCCCCAACGCCGATACACGTTGGCGTGCTCCCGGCCAAGCGTTGCGCAGTTGGGTGCTGCCTGAATTTCAAATGCGCAGCTTCATCATCGTGCAACAGTGCGTGGCGGCATAATCGCGCACTCATCTTTGTGCCGCCATGCCTCGTCAACCCAAACCTCCACCAGCCTTGAAAACCTTGGGACTCGAGATCACTGCGTCTGGCGCGTCCGCCCCAGAAATTGATTCAGCGACCCAACCCGTTCAGGCGCGACGGGAACGAGCCTCTCGCGCCAAGCCCGCAGACCCAGCTGTGGACACGGTGGACTCCAGTTATTTACAAACTTTGATGGGCTACAACGCGCGACGCGCCGCTTTGAGCATCATTGAGCTGTTTTTGGAGCGACTGGCCCCTTATGGATTGAAGCCCGTGGATTTTTCGGTGATGTCCACCATTCGCCACAACCCGGGCGTGACTTCTCGCCAGCTGTGCGCCACGCTCAACCTTTTGCCCCCCAACCTGGTGGGCCTGATCCAGTCACTGGAATCGCGCGGTTTGATCGAACGCAAGCCGCACCCCCATGATGGGCGTGCCGTGGGACTGCACGCCACCCCCAAAGGCCAGGCCCTGATGGCCCAAGCCGAACGGACGGCCACCGAGCTCGAAATCGAAAAAACCGCCAAGCTCACGCCAGCACAGCGCAAGACGCTGCTGGCGCTGCTGCAAAAAATTTACCTTTGACCGCATTCGGCCAACATGTCGATGCGTTGTTTTAAACACAGCTCTCGGCGCAGGTGTCGGCTTAAGCGTGGCACCCTCGCCCACCAATGCTTGCACCATGGTGTGCTCTTTTTCTGGCAACGGCCTGGCGCAATGCCCCCGGCCCTGCAACCGTGGCGCTGAATTTTCTGCCCCACCCGATGCATCTGGCTTGAAGCTGAGCCGTCTTCAGCACTGGTCGAAGAAAACTGACAAGGGCATTGGTATGACATGGGTGACAGCGCCTCAGAACGATGTCTGCCACCATGCTGATTTTTAGCCCACAGGTGTTCACCATGCTGCTCACACAACTGCCCCAAGACGCTGACCAAGCCTTGCTGATCGGCCGCTTGTGGGTGCCCGACCTTGGCCCCTTTGTGGTGGCCGTCACCCCCGAAGACGTGCTGGACTTGTCAGACTTGGCCACCACGAGCAGCGCTTTGCTGGAAATACCCGACGCTGCGGCGCAAGTGCGGGCCTGCCTGTCCTCAGGTCAAGCCCAGCGCTTGACCTCCACCGCCCAGGCTTTGGCCAACAGCGACGAAACCCAGCGCAAAGCCGACCAGCCCTGGTTCATGGCCCCCTGTGACCTGCAAGCGGTCAAGGCCGCAGGCGTCACCTTCGTGGCCAGCATGCTCGAACGCGTGATCGAGGAGCAAGCCCGAGGCGACGCCAGCCGGGCTGAGGCTGTCCGTGCTGCGGTGGTAGCGGTCATTGGGGACAACCTGCGCAGTGTGGTACCCGGCTCTCCAGCATCGGCCAAACTCAAAGAAGTCCTTTTGGCCCAGGGCATGTGGTCGCAATACCTCGAAGTGGGCATTGGGCCTGACGCTGAAATTTTCACCAAGGCACAACCCATGAGCGCGGTTGGACCTGGGGCCTTGGTGGGCATCCACCCAGGCAGCCAATGGAACAACCCCGAACCCGAAATCGTCCTGGCCGTCAACTCGAGCGGCCAGGTGGTGGGCGCCACCCTGGGCAACGACGTGAACCTGCGCGACTTCGAAGGCCGCAGCGCCCTGCTGCTGGGCAAAGCCAAAGACAACAATGCCAGCTGCGCCATCGGGCCCTTCATCCGCTTGTTCGACGAACACTTTGGCATCGATGACGTGCGCCAGTGCGAGCTGAGCCTGCAAGTGCAAGGCCCTGAGGGTTTTGTGATGCAAGGCAGCAGTGCGCTGAGCCAAATCAGCCGAGACCCGCTGGACCTGGCGGGGCAAGCCATGGGCAAATACCACCAGTACCCGGACGGCATGGTGCTGTTTTTGGGCACCATGTTCGCCCCCACACAAGACCGCCATGGCCCTGGTCAGGGTTTCACCCATGTCGTGGGCGACGTGGTTGACATTTCGACCCCAAGACTGGGCAACTTGGTCAACCAAGTTACCGCCTCAGACCTCGCACCAGCCTGGACCTATGGGGTGAACGCACTGATGAAAGACTTGATCAAGCGCACCCAGCTGGCTTGAACTCCCCCAAGCTCACTCGTCCAAATTCATCAACTCCATCAGTTGAGACATCGTCTCAACGTTCAACTTCATCAGCACATTGCCCTTGTACTGTTTGGCCGTTGGATAGCTGATCCCCATTTTGGCGCTGACTTCTTTGTTGCCCTAGCCTTTCATCAACGAATCCAGCACTTCACGCTCTCGCGGTGCCAGCCTGGCAAGACACCCGTCTCGCACATGACGTCGTTTGAGTTCTTCCAAGCGCTTGAGTTCTTTTTGCATGCCAAGCGCAACCGCATCGAGCAGTTCAGAGCGGCTGACCGGTTTGACCAAAAACTGTAATGCCCCCTTCTCCATGGCCGTGACCGCTTGCTGAACCGTGCTCTCGCCTGAGACAAAAATCACCGCTAATCCCAAGCCCATCTCGTTCAAGCGGGCTTGGACATCCACCCCCGATAAAGAGGGCAGGCCTCGATTGCCGTGTCGCTTCGCTACTCGCAATGACGGTGTGGATTGCCACTCGCCACAAAGGCTCGCGCTCCCAATGACTCGGGTGCTGTCATGGCCAGCCACGAAGCCATCCAGGCGTTCTAACGCGATAAATGACTGGCTTCTCGCGCCATAGATTCAAGGCGCCGCCAATCGCCTTGGGCCAGCGCGTCGGCAGGTACCAACCAAGAGCCCCCCACGCAAGCCACATTGGTCAAACTCAAAAAGTCCAAGGCGTTGGCTGGGGTGACGCCACCCGTGGGGCAAAACTTCACGTCAAAAAACGGACCGCTCCAGGCCTTGAGCATGGCCGGGCCACCCGCTTGCATGGCCGGGAAAAACTTGAGTTCGGTGTAGCCGTCTTCTTGCGCCATCATGATGTCGCTGCCGGTGGCCACGCCGGGCAAGAGCGACAAACCGTGGTCGCGGCAGGCTTGGCCCACAGCACGGGTGTAACCGGGGCTGACGGCAAACTGTGCGCCCGCTTTGGCCGCTGCGGCAGCATCAGCCGGGCTGCGCACGGTGCCCGCCCCCACCACCGCGCCGGGCACCTCTTTGGCAATGGCTTCCATGCAGGCCAGCGCCTGCGGGGTGCGCAGGGTCACTTCGAGCATGCGGATGCCGCCCGCCACCAGGGCGCGGGCCATGGGCACGGCGTGGGCCACATCATTGAGCACGATCACGGGGATCACGGGGGCGTCCTGCATCACTTGCAGGGCCGTCAACATTGGGGTGGTGGTTACAGCCATGTGCAGGCTCCTTCTTCGGCTTTGAGCGCGTTACGGCGCAGATTGGCAAACAGTTCACGGCCCATGCCCACGCCGTTGGCAGCGCGCAGCTCGGCGGGCATCTGGGCCAGTGGGCGGGCGGCCCATTCGACCTCGCTCAACAGCACCTGCAGGGTGCCCAACACACCGTCGATCCGGATCAAATCGCCGTCTTGTACTTTGGCCAGCGGGCCGCCGGCTGCGGCTTCGGGTGAGACGTGGATGGCGGCAGGCACTTTGCCCGACGCGCCGCTCATGCGGCCATCGGTGACCAGCGCCACCTTGTAGCCTTTGCCCTGCAGCACGGCCAACGGCGGCGTGAGTTTGTGCAGTTCGGGCATGCCGTTGGCTTGCGGGCCTTGCCAGCGCACCACACACACCACATCACGGTCGAGTTCTCCGGCCTTGAACGCTTGTTGCAATTCTTCTTGCGAATTGAACACGCGGGCTGGGGCTTCGATGACATGAAAGGCTTCCGGCACGGCCGAGATCTTGATCACGCTGCGGCCCAAATTGCCTTGCAAGAGTTTCAGGCCACCGGTAGCACTGAAGGGGCTGGTCGCGGGGCGCACCACGGTGTCATCTTGGCTGGCCCCCGCGTCTTGCCAGACCAACTGGCCATTTTGGGCAGACGGGATGCGGGTGAATTCACGCAAGCCGCCGGGGCGCACCGTGAGCACATCGGAATGCATCAAACCCGCATCAAGCAACTCGCGGATCACATAGCCCGGGCCCCCTGCGGCCTGAAACTGGTTCACATCGGCGCTGCCGTTGGGGTAGACGCGGGTGAGCAGCGGCACCACATCCGACAGGGCCGAAAAATCGTCCCAGTCGATCACAATGCCCGCCGCACGGGCCACCGCCACCCAATGGATCAAATGGTTGGTGGAGCCGCCCGTGGCCAACAAGGCGACCATGGCATTGACGATGCAGCGCTCGTCGACCAAGCGGCCAATGGGCGTGAAATTTTTATCCTTGACCAGCGCCAGCACGGTGCGGGCCGCTTCGCGGGTCAGCTCCGTGCGCACGCCTTCGCCCGGGTTGATGAAAGCGGTGCCGGGCACATGCAGGCCCATGGCTTCGAGCAGCATCTGGTTGCTGTTGGCCGTGCCGTAAAAGGTGCAGGTGCCTTCGCCGTGGTAGGCCTTGGACTCGGCCTCCAGCAGCTCGGGCCTTCCCACCAAGCCCAATGCAGCTTGTTCGCGCACCTTGGATTTTTCGTTGTTGGACAGGCCACTGGTCATGGGGCCAGCGGGCACAAAAACGGTGGGCAAGTGGCCGAACTGCAAAGCACCAATCAAGAGACCCGGCACGATCTTGTCGCACACGCCCAGCATCAGGGCCGCGTCAAACACATCGTGGCTGAGCGACACGGCAGTGGCCATGGCGATCACATCGCGGCTGAACAGGCTCAGCTCCATGCCGGGCGTGCCTTGCGTGACGCCATCGCACATGGCAGGCACGCCCCCGGCCACCTGGGCGGTGGCGCCCCATTTGCGGGCTTCGTCTTTGATGACATCGGGGTAGTGCTGCAGCGGCGCATGGGCCGAGAGCAGGTCGTTGTAGGCATTGACGATGCCGATGTTGGGCGCACGCGGGGCGACCACTTTGATTTTGTCCAAGGCGGTGGCGCGGTTTTTGTCACCCTCGGGCATGGCAGCAAAGGCGTGGGCCACGTTGGCGCATCCTAGGCGCTGGGCACCGGGGTCTCGCCCCGACGCCGCGTCGACTTGTTGCAAATAGGCCTGGCGGGTCGGGCGGCTGCGCTCGGCGATGCGGGCAGTGACGGCAGCCACGGTGGGGTGAATGTTCATGGGTGATGCGCCTGGAGGGTCTGTAACAAAATTACACGACAGATGGTAACCGCGTTCCTGCGATTTGGTGCGTTGGCGCGGTTACAGACTGGGTACAAGCGACAAGCGACCCCCAATCAGGCGCTAAAAAACCCGCCGAGGCGGGTTTTTTAGCGCGTTGTGCGGCGAATCACTTGGGGGCAGAGGCATCTGCTGCAGGGGCCGAGGCGTCAGCAGCAGGAGCTGATGCATCTGCTGCTGGGGCGGAGGCTTGAACAGCAGGTGCCGTGGCCGCGGGGGCCGCTGCCGGTGCAGCTTTTTTGCTCTTGGCAATGCCAAAACCGACAGCCAGGCCCACGGCGAGCACGATCACGGCCACCAAAACGGTCCAGACTACGGGTTGATTGTCATCTTGAGGGGTCGACATGAGGGTTTTCTCCGAAAATAATGCACACATTGTAATGGGGCCCAATTGCACATGACTGACACACCCGCCGATGCGCCCAGCACGGTTGCCGTCGCTGGCCGTGCCACGGCATTTCAGGGCGCTTTGCTTGACCAATTCCGGGCACAAACGGCGGGTCGGGATTTGTGGGTGTTTGGCTACGCTTCTTTGCTGTGGCGGCCCGAGTTCGAGGCGCAGGAGCAGCACATCAGCCGGGTCTGGGGCTGGCACCGCGCCCTGAAAATGTGGAGCCGCTTGAACCGAGGCAGCCCCGAGTGCCCAGGCTTGGTCTTTGCCTTGCTGCCCGGCGGCAGCTGCCAGGGCGTGGCCTACCGGGTCGACAGGCGACAAGCCGACGAGGTGCTGGTGCGGCTGTGGGAGCGCGAAATGCCCATGGACGTCTACACCCCCACCTGGCTGCCGTGCAACACCCCCCAAGGCCCAGTCAAGGCCCTGGCCTTTACCCTGCCACGCAGCAGCCCCAGCTTTACCGGACAGTTGCCTGCAGAGACTTACCGGCAAATTTTTCAGCAAGCCTGCGGGCGCTTTGGCACCACACTCGACTATGCCCGCCAAACCTACGAGAGCCTGCAGGCCCATGGCATCGAAGACCGGGCGCTGGCGGCCTTGTTGCGCCATGCCGATGAAAAGCACAGCCCTGCTCAGGCCTAAGGAGCCGACGCGGCCCGGCGCACACAGCGCCTGCCTATACTTGCACCATGAACATCGCCGACCTGCGCAAGAGCTACGAAAAAGCCGAGCTCAACGAAAACGCCTCCCACGCTGACCCCTTGCAACAATTTGCGCAATGGCTGCAAGAGGCCATCGCTGCCGATGTGCCCGAGCCCAACGCCATGACTCTGGCCACCGTGGCCAGCAACCTGCGCCCCAGCACACGGGTGGTGCTGATCAAGGGCTATGACGAGCGCGGCATCGTCTGGTACACCAACTACGACAGCCGAAAGGGGCAAGAGCTGGCGGGCAACCCATTTGCGGCGCTGCAGTTCCACTGGGTGGAGCTCGAGCGTGTGGTGCGCATTGAAGGCCGTGTAGAAAAAGTCAGCGATGAACAAAGCGACACCTACTTCCACAGTCGCCCATTGGACTCGCGCATCGGGGCTTGGGCTTCTCCCCAAAGCCAGGTGATTGATGGGCGCACGGTGTTGGTGACCAACGCCGCCAAATACGCGGCGCAATTCATGCTCAATCCGCCACGCCCACCGCACTGGGGCGGCTACCGCCTGGTGCCCGACAACTGGCAGTTCTGGCAAGGCCGCAAAAGCCGTTTGCATGACCGGCTGCGTTACACCCAAGTGGGCAGCGGCTGGCTGCGTGAGCGCTTGGCGCCCTGAACCGGGTCAATCCTTAGGGCTGAAGGCAGACGCTTCAAACGCCCGGTAAGCCGCCATGAAAGTGTCGATGTCTTCAAAGTACGGCATGGCCCCGGCCTGCATCACCGTCACCTGCCAGTTGGGCCGATGGCGCACCAGGTCCAGCGCCCGGTAATCGGTGAAGTCACCGCGTGTGCCGTGCACCACCCACACCGGCAGTCGCAGGCTTTCGTAGACGTTGTGCATGTCGGCGCTGAACAAGCCCCCGCTCAAAAAAGACAAAGGCGCTTGCTCCGCGTTGGGCACATGGGCTGTACGCACCGCATAGGCCCACAGCTTTTCGTCAATGTCCTTGCCGCCCCAAGTGCGGCGCAAAAAGTAACGCACCACCGAAGGCCGCGACAGCTGCCGAAACAAAAAGCGCCCCCAAGCCGGACCCGGGCCGCGCAAAAATCGGTCAAAGCCCGCCATGAAAAAAGTGCTGCCCTCGGGCTTGCGCAGCGACTTGCCGCCCCGAAACCCGGTGGGGCTGACCAAGGCCAAAGCGGCGAACAACTCAGGCGTCTGCTGGGCCACGCGGGCCACAAATTCACACGACAAGGACACGCCCATCACCTGCAGCGGCTGGCCCGGGTGCCGCTCGGCCGCCCATTGCGCCACTTGGCCGATGGCGGCGCACATGTCGCCCAAGGTGTAGGCGCGTGGCCAGCGTTCGCTCAAACCATAACCCGGCAAGTCGAGGGCGTAGACGGTGTGGTCTTGGCGCAAGGCCTCAAACAAGGGTCTGATTTCGGCCGCCGATGCCAGCGCATTGATGCTGTGCACCAAGAGGACGGGTGGGCCGGAGCCGCCCGCATAGACCGCAATGCGGCCAGCAGCCCCGCTCAGGGTATGGAGGTCGGCGTGGAGCGCTGGGAGCAATGGGGGGTTCATGGCTGCATGGTAGGGCATCGCGCCTTGAGCACAGGGTCAGGCAGACTCATGCAGGCAACAGCGGCAACAAGGCCATGGCCAAAGAAATGCCCAGCATCGCCATCAAGGTCGACACGGCCACGGCGGCCGTGACGGTGTCCTCTTCCTTGCGATAACGCTGAGAAAACAAAAACACATTGGCCCCAATGGGCAAAGCGGCGGCCACCACCATCACCGACAAGGCCAAACCGCGCAGCCCCAGAGCCCAGCCCACAGCGAGCATCAGCACAGGATGGAGCACCGTCTTGACGAAGGACAGTCGCACGGCTGGTGCGAGGTTTTGGCCCATGGGGGTTTGGGACAGCGTGATGCCCACCAGCACCAAAGCGATGGGTCCGAACGCGCTGCCCAGCAATTGAAGGGGTTTGTCCACCACAGGGTGCAAGCCCCAACCGGTTTGTGCGTACAGCAGGCCGATCAAAATGGGCAACGGCACAGGGTGCAACAAAGCGCTGCGCACCGCCTGCCCCACCGTGCGCAAAAGCTGCCCTTGGTGTCCTGTGGCTGCAGCCTGTTCCCGGGCCATCTGCAATTCCAACACCACCGTGGCCAGGGTCAGCAGCACCAGCGCATGCAAAGAAATGAGGGTGAACAACAAAACCTGACCGGCCTGCCCATAAGCCAACCCAATCAGGGGCACACCGATCATCAAGGTGTTGCTGAAAATACCGGCCAGCGCCAAGACCGAAGCCCTTGAATCACGGCCGTTGGCCACCACCAAAGCACCAAACAAGACGACTGCGACCAAAAAGTACTGGAACACCGGGCGCATGTCCAGACGCTCAAGGTGCACCGAGCTCATGGTGCGAAAAAGCAAAGCCTGGGTCAACACCAAAAAGACCAAGTTGGAAAGATCGCGCACCGACTCGGACCGCACCAGCCGGGCACGCCCAGCCACAAAACCTACGCCGATCAACAAGACCACGGGCAGGAGCGACGACAAAACAGGGTGGTCAAAATTCATGGCAGCGATGGTAGGCGCAGGGCATAAGACGCTGGCTCGCCCGGATCAGCTCGGGCACAGGCCCAAACCTCAATGGACGTGCTTCATGCCGCAATATTTGCCCAGCGCGAGGCCCTTGCAGGCGGCTTGCAGCTCCTTGGTGCATTGGTCCGGTTTTTTGCCAGATTCCAGGCATTTGGCAGCCGCCTCATGGGCTTCGGCCATGGCGCGGTGGCGGGCAATGTCCTGCTCCACCTCTTTCTTGGAGTGTTGAGCCAAGGCCCCCCAGGACAAGCTCATGGCAGCTAGAAAAAAGACAATGTTTTTCATGGGTTTTTTTGAAGTGATCTGCTTTGCAGTGGCGAGTTTGCAAGCAGGCATCGACCGATGCCTGCTGCGCCATGGTCACTCACGCACCAAGCGCGAAAACGTCTTTTTGAATTTACTCACCTTGGGCGCGGCCACCGCCATGCAATAGCCCTGGTAGGGGTTGCGTTCAAAAAAGTCTTGGTGGTAGTCCTCGGCCGCACTGTAGTTGTCCAAGGCCAGCACCTCGGTCACGATGGGTTGACCAAAGGCGCGTGCCGCCGCCAACTCGGCGATCAGGGCGCGGGCTTCTTCTGCCTGCTCAGGGGTGGTGAAGTAAATGCCGCTGCGGTACTGCGTGCCCACGTCGTTGCCCTGACGGTTCAAGGTGGTCGGGTCGTGGATGACAAAAAAGACTTCCAGCAGCTCGCGGGTGCTGACCTGCGCCGGGTCGTATTCGAGCTTGACCACCTCGTTGTGGCCTGTGCGGCCGGTGCAGACTTCGTCGTAAGTCGGGGCCTTGGTCTGGCCGTTGCAATAGCCCGACTCCACATCGGTCACGCCGCGCACCTTGACGTAGACCGCCTCGGTGCACCAAAAACAGCCGCCGCCCAAAACCAGGGTTTGCATCATGTGGGTTCCTTGATCAATAGAGTTTGAATTATCCGTGGGGCAGCAACCCACCTTGCACCGCTTGGACAAAGTCCCCCAGCGCCGTCTGGTCTCGGTCGCTGCGCCACAGGCAACGGGTGTCGTAACGGGCATCGACCGCGTGCAGCGGCACAAACACCGCGCCCGCTAAGGCCGACTGCTGCAGGGCTTGCGGCACCAGCGCCACGCCCAGGCCTTGCGAGACCAAGGACACCACACTCAGCCAATGGCGCAACTCGTGCACCACCTGCGGCATCCAGCCGGCCTGTTCGCACAGCACCAAAATGCGTTCGTGGTAATCGGGCGAAACGGTGCGGGACACCACCACCAAGTCTTGCCCAGCCAGTTCATCCAGCCCCACACTGGCCACCCCCGCCAAGGGATGGCTGGCAGGCAAACACGCCACCAAGGGCTGGCTGGCCACCAGAATCTGCTCAAAACCCGGCGGCACCCGGGGCGTGTGCACAAAACCCACATCCAGCCGGTCGCGCAGCAATTCAGACAACTGCTCGGACGAGCTGAGCTCACGCAGCACCAGACGCAAACGCGGGTGGCTGGCCTGAAAACGGCTGAGGATTTGTGGCAGGCCGCAATACAACATGGTCCCGGCAAAGCCGATGTGCAGCTGGCCCGACTGGCCCTCGGCCACATCGCGCGCCTCACGCGCTGCCTCGCTCGCCTGCGCCAGCAGGGCGCGGGCCGCCGGCACAAAGGCCTGCCCGGCGGCTGTGAGCTGCACGCCCCGGCTGTTGCGGGTGAACAGCTGCGCCCCCACCGAGGCTTCGAGCTGCTGGATGTTCAGGCTGAGCGGCGGCTGCGAGATGGACAGGCGCTGGGCGGCGCGGCCAAAGTGCAGCTCTTCGGCCAACATCAGGAAATAGCGCAGGTGACGAAATTCCATAAATTAAAATAATGTATTGATGGATAGGCAATCAATATTAGACAACTATTCATCTCAAGCTGACAATTAGCTTCAAGATTTTTTTCACGGAGACACCCCCCATGGCCACCACCAAAAACACCTTCAGCTGGGAAGACCCCTTCAACCTCAGCGCCCAACTGACCGACGACGAGCGCCAGGTGCAAGAAGCGGCCCGCGCCTACTGCCAGGAACGCCTGTTGCCCCGCGTGAAAGACGCTTTCTTGAACGAAACCACCGACGTGGCCATCTTCCGCGAGATGGGCGAGCTGGGCCTTTTGGGTGCCACCATCCCCGAGCAATACGGCGGCGCGGGCCTGAACTACGTCTGCTACGGTTTGGTCGCTCGTGAAGTCGAGCGCGTAGATTCGGGCTACCGCTCCATGATGAGCGTGCAGTCTTCCTTGGTGATGTTGCCCATCAACGACTTTGGCTCTGAAGCCCAAAAACAAAAATACCTGCCCAAGCTGGCGCGTGGCGAGTGGATCGGCTGCTTTGGCCTGACCGAACCCAACCACGGCTCGGATCCCGGCAGCATGATCACCCGCGCCAAAAAGGTGGACGGCGGCTACAGCATCAGCGGCGCCAAGATGTGGATCACCAACAGCCCCATCGCCGACGTGTTTGTGGTCTGGGCCAAGGACGACGGCGGCCAGATCCGTGGCTTCATTTTGGAAAAAGGCTGGAAAGGCCTGAGCGCCCCCGCCGTTCACGGTAAGGTCGGCCTGCGTGCTTCGATCACTGGCGAAATCGTCATGGACGAAGTTTTCTGCCCCGAAGAAAACGCCTTCCCTGAGGTGCGTGGCTTGAAAGGCCCCTTCACTTGCCTGAACAGCGCCCGCTACGGCATCGCCTGGGGTGCCTTGGGCGCCGCCGAAGACTGCTACGCCCGCGCCCGCCAGTATGTGATGGACCGCCAGCAGTTCGGCCGTCCTTTGGCCGCTAACCAGCTGATCCAGAAGAAACTGGCCGACATGCTGACCGAGATCAGCCTAGGCCTGCAAGGCTGCCTGCGCCTAGGCCGCATGAAGGACGAAGGCACCGCTTCGGTGGACCTGACCTCCATCCTCAAGCGCAACAGCTGCGGCAAGGCCTTGGACATCGCCCGCATGGCCCGCGACATGATGGGCGGCAACGGCATCAGCGCCGAATACGGCGTGGCCCGCCACCTGGTGAACCTGGAAGTGGTCAACACCTACGAAGGCACCCACGACGTGCACGCTCTGATCTTGGGCCGCGCCATCACCGGGATTCCTGCTTTCTCAAACTGATCTGGCTTGCCACCCGCCAAAAGGCTGCCCATGGGCAGCCTTTTATGTCACAAGCTGGGTGCGCTAACGCCTTGACGGAGACCGACGCAGACTGTATATTACTAACCAGTCAGTCATTAAATCACCTGTGAACACCCCTGAGCCCATCGCTCCCCACAAACGCGAACGCCGCAAACAAGACCGCCCGGGTGAACTGCTCGAGGCGGCTTTGGACTTGTTTGTGGAAAAAGGCTTTGCCGCTACGCGCGTCGAAGAGGTTGCCGCGCAAGCTGGCGTGTCCAAGGGCACGCTTTTTTTGTACTTTCCCAGCAAAGAAGACCTGTTCAAGGCCGTGGTGCGTGAAAACGTGGTCGCCCCCGTCACCCAAGGCGCGGCCGAGGTGGCGCAGTTTCAGGGCAGCACCAGTGCATTGATCGAGTGGATGATGCTCCAGTGGTGGCGGCGCTATGGTGCGACCAAGGCCTCGGGTATTTCCAAACTGGTGATGAGCGAGGCCAGCAACTTTCCAGACCTGGCGGATTTTTTCCGCACCGAAGTCATCATGCCTGCGCACGCCTTGGTACGCAGCGCTTTGCAACGCGGCATCGACCGTGGGGAGTTCCGTTCGGTGAATGTGGAGCTGACCTTGCACTCGGTCATGTCACCGTTGTTGTTTTTGGTGATGTGGAAGCACTCCATGGGGCCTTGCTGCCCCAGCCATGAGCAAATTGATCCTGAAGCCTTCATCTCACAACACGCCCAGTTGCTGGCGCGTGGCCTGTCACAACCTTGATACAAATCTGATCACAATCGTCTGACCATGAAAAAATCGACCTTATGGATTCTCTCAGCCGTGGCCTTGGCCGCCCTGCTGGCAGGTGGTGCCCGTTGGGCCAGCCAGCGCCAAGCGGCCAAAGCCCCAGCAGCCCCAAGCGCGGCCGTGGTGCCCAGCATCGAGCTGGCCAACTCCGACGTGTTCATCGCCCGCACACAAAGTTTGAGCCAAGGCATCACGTTATCCGGTGCACTCAAGGCCAGCCAAAGTGCCATCATCAAAGCCCGTGTGGCCGGTGAGTTGCAAGAACTCAGCGTGCGCGAAGGGGACCGCGTGCAGGCCGGTCAAGTGATCGCACGCATTGATCAAACCGAATACCAAGCGCGTGTGCGCCAAGCACAGCAGCAGGCCGATGCGGCCAAAGCCCAGGTGGACATTGCCCAGCGCCAGTTCAACAACAACCAAGCGCTGGTGAACCAAGGCTTCATCTCCCAAACCGCCCTGCTCACCTCACAGGCCAGCTTGAACGGCGCCACGGCCACCCACGCTGCGGCATTGGCCGCGCTGGACTTGGCCAACAAGTCACTGGCCGATGCCACGCTGCGCTCGCCGCTGTCGGGTGTGGTGGCACAACGCCTGGTCCAACCGGGTGAGCGTGTGGCCATTGAGGCCCGGTTGGTCGAAGTCATCAACCTCTCACAATTGGAGCTCGAGGCTGCCCTGACGGCCGAAGACGCGAGCCTTGTGCGGGTAGGCATGACAGCGCAATTGAAGGTGGAGGGCGTGGACACCCCGATCACGGCCAAAGTTTTGCGCATCAACCCCAGCGCTCAAACGGGCAGTCGCAGCATTTTGATGTACTTGGGCATCAAGGGCCGCGAAGGCTTGCGCCAGGGCCAGTTTGCCCAAGGCAGCTTGGGTACACAAACCGTGCAGGCCATCGCTGTGCCCTTGGACAGTGTGCGCACTGACAAACCCCAGCCTTATGTGCAGGTGGTGCAAGACGGTAAGGTGGTGCACATCACGGTGCGAACCGATGTGCGCAGCGAAGGCGAGCGGGAAAGCCTGGTGGCGGTGACGGGCGTTGCCGAAGGCACTCAAGTGCTGACGGGCAGTGTGGGTCCGGTGCGTGAAGGGGTGGTCGTGAAATTCACGAATCCGGCCAGCCCGGTCACACCGGCCAACGCCGTTTCCACAAAGCCATAAGGGAACCTCAGCATGTGGTTCACCCGCGTCAGTCTGCAAAACCCGGTTTTTGCCACCATGGTCATGTTGGCCTTGGTGGTGCTGGGCATCTTCTCTTTCCAGCGCCTGAAAGTCGATCAGTTCCCCAACATCGATTTTCCGGTGGTGGTCATCACCACCGAATACCCCGGCGCCTCTCCTGAGATCGTGGAGAGTGAAGTCTCCAAAAAGATCGAAGAAGGCGTCAACTCCATCGCCGGCATCAGTGCCTTGACCTCACGCAGCTACGAGAACCAGTCGGTGGTGGTCATGGAGTTTCAGCTGCAGATCGACGGCCGCAAAGCGGCCGAAGATGTGCGCGAAAAAGTCGCCTCACTGCGCCCCTTGCTGCGCACCGAAGTCAAAGAACCTCGGGTGCTGCGCTTTGACCCATCCAGCCGCGCCGTGTGGTCGCTCGCGGTCATCCCCGAGGGCAACCAACTCAATGCGGTGGAGCTGACCAATTGGTCCGAGCAGGTGCTCAAAAAACGCCTCGAAAACGTGCGCGGTGTGGGCTCGGTCAGTTTGGTGGGCGGCAGCAAGCGCGAGATCAACTTGTACCTGCAACCTGCCCACATGGAAGCGCTGGGCGTCACCGCCGATCAAGTGGTGGCCGCCGTGCGTAATGAAAACCAGGACTTGCCGGTGGGCGCGATCCGCTCGCTCCAACAAGAGCGCATCGTGCAAATCAGCTCGCGCATGGAGCGGCCTGAGGACTTTGGCCGGATCATCGTGGCCCGCAAAAACGGCACCCCTATTCGCCTGTCGCAGGTGGCCACGGTGCAAGACGGTGCGCAAGAGCTCGAGAATCTGGCCCTGTACAACGGCCAGCGCACGCTCTTGATGTCGGTGCAAAAGTCGCAAGACGAGAACACCATCCAAGTGGTGGACGGCCTGATCAAGGCCGTGGCCGAGTTGCAGAGCCAGCTGCCACCCGGCGTCAAGCTCGAGCCCATCACCGACGGCTCGCGACCCATCCGCGTGTCGGTCAACAACGTGCGCCAGACCTTGATCGAGGGGGCCATCCTCACGGTGTTGATCGTATTTTTGTTCCTCAACTCTTGGCGCTCCACGGTCATCACGGGCCTGACGCTGCCGATCTCGCTGATCGGCACCTTCATGTTCATGCAGATGTTCGGCTTCACCATCAACATGATCACGCTGATGGCTTTGAGTCTGTGTGTGGGTCTGCTGATTGACGACGCGATTGTGGTGCGCGAGAACATCGTGCGCCATGTGCAAATGGGCAAAAGCGCCTACCGCGCGTCACTCGAAGGGACACAAGAGATTGGTTTGGCCGTGCTGGCGACCACCTTGTCCATCGTGGCCGTGTTTTTGCCGATTGGTTTCATGGAGGGCATCATCGGCAAGTTCTTTCACGAGTTCGGCATCACCATCGTGGCGGCCGTGATGATCTCGATGTTTGTGAGCTTCACACTCGACCCCATGTTGTCCAGCATCTGGCATGACCCGGCCATTGACGCTCATGGCAAGCAGCAAGCCCCAGTCAGTTGGTATGACAAAACGATTGGCCGCGTGACCGGCTGGTTTGACCGGGGCACCGATCGCTTGGCCGATGGCTACCAGGGCATCTTGCGCTGGTCGCTGGTGCACAAAAAATCCACCGTTTTTTTGGCGCTCGGCATTTTTGTGGCGAGCGTGTTCATGGTCCGTTTGCTGGGCACCGAGTTTGTGCCCAAGGCCGATTTTTCAGAGACCTCGCTCAAATTTGAAACACCGGTGGGCACTTCGCTCGAGGCCACCGAAGCCAAGACGCGCCAGGTCGAAGCCATCCTGCGTGACTTTCCGGAGGTGCGCTACACCCTCAGCACCATCAACACCGCCAACGCGCAGGGCAAGAACAACGTCAACCTGTACATCCGTCTGGTGGACCGCAAAAACCGCAACCGCAACGCCGACCAAATGTCGGCCGTGCTGCGCGAGCGCCTCAAGCAGGTGCCTGGCATCACGGTGACCCATGCCGGTTTGCTCGACGCGATTGGTGGCAACAAACAGGTGGAGTTCTCTCTGCAAGGCCCGGACCAAAAAGAGCTGGAGCGCTTGGCGCTGATGGCGCTGGCGAAGGTGCGGGACATCCCCGGCTTGGTGGACTTGGACTCCAGCGTCAAGCCCAACAAACCTGTCATCGGCGTGGAAGTCTTGCGAGATACGGCCTCGGACTTGGGCCTGGGCACAGCGCAATTGGCAGGTCCCTTGCGCACCTTGGTGGCCGGGCAGACCGTGGGCAACTGGCGGGCTCCAGACGACCAGACCTATGACGTGAAGGTGCGCTTATCGCCCGAGGCCCGTAACAGCCCTCAAGATCTGGAGCGCCTGCCATTCATGGTGACGCCCGCGGCCGACGGCAGCCCGCGCATTGTGCGATTGGGACAAGTGGCCCGGATCACCGAGACCACCGGCTCCAACCAAATCAACCGCCGCGACATGATGCGGGAGGTGGCCTTCAACGCCAACGTATTTGGCCGCTCGGCGGGTGAGGTCTCAGCGGATGTACGCCAAGCCATGGACAGCTTGAACCTGCCGCCGGGCTACCGATTCAGCTTCGGCGGATCGACCAAAAACATGGCCGAATCCTTTGGCTACGCCTTGTCCGCCCTGGCCATGGCTGTGATCTTCATCTACATGATTTTGGCCAGCCAGTTCAAGAGCTTCCTGCAGCCCCTGGCGCTCATGACCTCACTGCCGCTGACCTTGATTGGCGTGGTGCTCGCCCTGCTGGCGTTCCGCTCGACCTTGTCCATGTTCTCCATCATCGGGGTGATCATGCTCATGGGCTTGGTGACCAAAAACGCCATTTTGTTGGTGGACTTTGCCATCCGCGCCCGAGAGGACGGTCTGGAGCGCAGCGAAGCCCTGCTGCTGGCGGCCAAGGTGCGTTTGCGCCCCATTTTGATGACCACTTTGGCCATGATTTTTGGCATGGTGCCACTGGCCTTTGCACTGACCGAGGGTTCCGAGCAACGCGCACCCATGGGCCAAGCGGTCATTGGCGGGGTCATCACCTCCTCGCTCCTGACCCTGGTGGTGGTGCCCGTTGTGTACTGCTACATGGACGATCTGGCCCAATGGCTTCGCGCCAAAGCAGGTCTTGCGCCGGTCCGTCGAGAACAGGTCACGCCCGCCCCTTAAAATCAAGCCTCATCCAAACAAGAACCCGCTGGAGAAAAAAAACATGGATCTGAACCAGGCCCGCTTCAACATGATTGAGCAGCAAATCCGTCCTTGGGAAGTGCTGGACCCGCAAGTGTTGGCCCTGCTGTCCACCGTGCGCCGTGAAGACTTTGTACCCATGGCGCACAAGGCCTTGGCTTTTGTGGACATGGACATCCCGCTGGGCACAGCCCCCAACCAAGTCATGTTGGCCCCTCGTGTACAAGCCCGTTTGCTGCAAGACTTGGCTGTGCAAAAAACCGACAAGGTCTTGGACATCGGCACCGGTTCGGGCTTCATGGCGGCTTTGCTGGCCCACCAGGCCGCCAGCGTGCTGAGCTTGGAGATCGACTCGGCTTTGGCCGCTCAGGCCCAAACCAATTTGCAAAAAGCGGGCGTGAGCAACGCGGTCGTGCGCTGCGCCGATGGCAGTGCCGGTGCACCCGCTGACGGTCCGTTTGACGCCATGGTCATCAGTGGCTCGGTGGCTGAAGTGCCTGCCGCCTTGCTGCAGCAGTTGAGTGTGGGGGGTCGCCTTGTCACCATCGTGGGCGACGAGCCGATGATGCGGGCCACCCTCATCACCCGCACAGGCACGAACAGCTGGACCACCACCGAGCCCTGGGACTGCAACGCCCCCCGCTTGTCGGGTTTTGCCGAACCCTCACGCTTCAAATTCTGACATCGCCATGCAGCAACTCCACCCTGCCCAAATCGCTGAATGGGCCAGCCAACAGGCCCAGCGCCCCGTCTTGCTTGATGTGCGCGAGGGCTGGGAAGTGCAAACGGCCAGCGCCAAACCCGAAGGCTTGGACCTGTTGCACATGCCCATGCAAACCATTCCAGCACGGCTGCACGAAATGGACAAAACCCGCCCCATTGCCTGCTTGTGCCACCACGGTGGACGCAGCATGCAGGTGGCCAACTTTTTGATCCAGCACGGCTTTGAGGTGGTCAATGTGGCCGGGGGCATACATGCCTGGTCCGCACAAGTGGATCCCAGCATACCGGTGTATTGAGTCCACCTTCAAACCGTTCCAGGACAGATATTTTTTAACAAAGACCCGCCATGAAACTGCGTAACCTGCCCCTGACTTTGGCCTTGATGGCCGCCTTTGCAGGCACAGCACAAGCCCAAAGCTTGGCCACACTCTACGAAGCGGCCAAAAGCCACGATGCCACCTTCAAGGCGGCCCAATCGCAATACAAGGCTGCTCAGGCCAAGGCCGACCAAGCCAGGGGCTTGCTGCGCCCCACCGCAGGCCTGGGCGGCAATTTGTCGGAATCCTCCTTGAGCAATCTGTCAAATGCAGCGGGCAGTGGGGAATTTGGCACCCGCAGTTTGTCCCTCAATGCCAGCCACCCCCTCTACCGGCCAGCCAATCAAATCACCTTTCAACAAGGCCTCAAACAGGAAAACTTGGCCCTGGTGCAGCTCAAAGTTGCCGAGCAGGAACTGATTTTGAGACTGAGCCAAGCCTACTTTGATGTTTTGACATCTCAGGAAAGCCTGAATTTCGTCAAAGCCCAAAAGTCGGCCGTGTCCGAACAGCTCGCGGCTGCCAAGCGCAACTTTGAAGTGGGCACTGCCACCATCACCGACACGCGCGAAGCCCAGGCCCGCTTTGACCTGGTCACCGCTCAAGAGATCGCTGCCGAAAACGATTTGCGCATCAAAAGGCTGGCCCTCGACGAGACCGTCGGTCTGCGTGATGTGAGTCCCAAAGCCTTGCTTGGTGAAGTGCAGATGGAAGATCTGCAAAAAGGCAGCATCGATGCATGGGTGACCCAATCGGCCCAAGACAATGGCCAACTGGTTCAGGCCCGCATCGCACTGGAATTGGCTCGCCTAGAAATCACCAAAGCCAAGGCCGCCGAGCGACCCACCGTGGACTTGGTGGGCAGCTACGGCATGACGCGTTACCGCAATGGCGCCACATCCCAACAGGACACCAACGTCGCCACCGTTGGCCTGACCTTCAACTACCCGCTGTACACCGGCCAATCCACTCAGAACCGCATTCGCGAAACCGTGGCGCTGGAGGACAAAGCCCGCAATGACTTGGAAGCTGCTCAACGCAGTGTGGCGCAAGCGACCCGTGCCGCATTCCTCGGACTCCAATCCGGCCTGAGTCAGGTCCATGCCTTGAAGGCGGCTGAAGCCTCCAGCCAAAGCGCTTTGGACGCCAACAAACTGGGCTACCAAGTGGGCGTGCGCATCAACATCGATGTGCTCAACAGCCAAAGCCAGCTTTTCCAGACCAAGCGCGATTTGGCCAAGGCCCGCCACGATGTCTTGCTCGGCCAGTTGCGTCTGCTTCAGGTCAGCGGAACCCTCAAAGCCAACGATCTGCAAGACATCTCCCGCTTGCTCCAAAAATAAGCGGGCGACACGCTCAGGCCAGGGACCACGTCAGGGCACCTGGTGTCTTGGCAAGGACTCAAATCCGTCCTGCCAAGGCCTGGGCGTATCGCATGGCAGCCCCCCGACTTTGGGCCACCAACTCCAGCCCTTTTTGGCGGGCGCTGGCCATTTCAGCGGGCTGACGCAACCACGCCCACACCTGGTCCAATGCACTGTCCATGTCGCTGACGCGCATTGCAGCCCCGACTTGCTGGGCGTTTTGGGCGGCCTCTGCAAAGTTGAAGGTGTGGGGCCCCATGATGACCGGGCAGCCAAAGGCGACGGCCTCGATCAGGTTCTGACCGCCCAAGGGCATGAAGCTGCCCCCCAGCAAAGCCATATCGGCGCTTTGAAAATACACCGGCATCTCGCCCAGGCTGTCACCCAAGCAAACGGTCAATGGCTCGGACGGGACCTGCAAAGGTGGTCCCACATCCCAGCTGGAGCGACGCACAACCGCCAGTCCCTGCGCTGTCAGCCAGGCATGGATGCCGTCAAAGCGCTGCGGGTGCCTGGGCACCAGCAACCACACCACGCCCGCAGCCTTCAAATCAGTCAGTCGATCGGTATTGCCCATCAAGGCCTGCAGCCACAAAGCCTCTTCGCCTTCGCGGCTGCTGGCCAGCATGACCACCGGACGGGGCGTGCCGTGGTGCTGCCAGCGCTGGCGCCAAACTTGGGCCAAGGCCTGTGCGTCAGGCTGAGCCGGCACATCATATTTGAGGTTGCCCAAGACCGCCTGCACCGTCGCGCCCAGTTGCTCCAAGCGTGCGCCGTCATCCGGGCTTTGCGCCAACACGGCCATCAAACGGCGGTAGGCCGGGCCGGACAGCCATGACCAGCGCAAAGCCGAGCGCAGCGACTTGTCGTTGAGTCGGGCATTGGCCAGCGACAAGGGCACCTGCGCCTGCACACAAGCCTGCACCAGCGCAGGCCAGACCTCGGTCTCCATCAGGATGCCCAGTTGAGGCCGGTGGTGCTGTAAAAAACGCCGGGTGGCCTCGGGCGTGTCCCAAGGCAGCCAGGCCTGCGCATCGCCTGGGCGCAGCAAGGCCTGCCCCTGCGCCCAACCGGTGGCGGTGCTGTGGGTCAGCAGCAAACGCATGCCGGGCCGAACATCGCGCAAGGCCTCGATCAAAATGGCCGCCGCTCGCGTCTCCCCCAAGGAGACGGCATGCACCCAAATGCGCCCGGGCTCAGGCGCCACGCCCTCATAAAAGCCAAAGCGCTGAGGCATGTGGTCCAGATAACCGGGCTCTTGTTGGCCGCGGCGGCGCAGTTTTCGGCGCAGCAGCGGCTGCAAGGCCCGCATCACCAGGCCGTAGGCCAAGAGAGTCAGGCGTTCTGCCCAGGTCATTCCCTGCCCCATCAACGCGGGGCACCCTGGTCAAACAACTGCTGGTAGACCTGTCCAATGCCTTCGGCTTCTTTGGACAAGGAGAATAATTGCGACACACGCGCCTGAGCGGCCTGGCCCCTCAGAACTGCAGCGGGCAAGTCGGCCAGGACCAGTCGCACCGCTGTGGCCAGACCCGGGGCGTCGCCCGTGTCGACCAACTCGCCGTTGACGCCCGGCAGCACCAGTTGCTCAAAGGCTCCGGTGCGTGAACACACCAAGGCACAGCCGGTGGCTGCGGCTTCGAATGGGGTCAGGCCAAAAGGCTCGTAGCGCGGGCAGGCCACACAAAGCAGGCAACGCTGGTACCACCGATGCACCTCGCCAGCGGGCACTTCGCCCAGAAACACGATGCGCTCGGACAACCCCGCCTGAGCGATTTTGTCGATCAGGGCCTGTTGGTAAGCCTGGTGCTGAGGCTGGGCCAGCCCTGCAATCACGGCTGTGGCGCCAGGCAGGTGTGGCAGCGCCTCGATCATGGCGTCGACAAACACATCGCTGCCTTTGTCGGGCCGCACCCGGCCAAACACGCCAATACCGTACTGCCCGGGCAAGCCGGAATCGGCCCAGGCCTTGAGCTTGTCAGGGGGCGGCGCAAAGCGAGACAGGTCAATGCCATGGGGCACCACGGCGGTGCTGTTGGGCACAAAAGAAGCCGCCAGCGGCGTGGTCGAAATGACCGCATCCATTTTGGAAATCAACCAGCGTGGAAAACGGCCATGCAAATGCTGAGCCGCCGAAGTAAAAACCAGTTTAATCGGCAGCCGCAACACATCCCGCGCAAAGATCGCCGCCATCATTTCCGGATCACGCCGAACGTGCCAGATTCGGAATGCCCGACCCTTTGGTGGCTTGCGCGACAATGCCATCGCCTGCCCCAATGTCATGCCGTCGATGCCGTTGGACATGCGCGTGCCACAAAAGCCCAAGCGCCATTGCTGGGCCTGCAAGGGCACAAGCGCATTGATGGTGGCAGAAACACCGGTGTACCTCTGCTTCAAATTGAGCACGACCACCTCGGGATCAGGGCTCAGCAAAGGGTGAAGGGCGCTCATAAAACTTTTGGAAAGACTGATCAGTGCGCCGCCGCCTGAATCTTGGCATCGGGCTTGACCGAGCGCAACAGCGTCAACATCTCATTTTCAATGCGATGAAGCGCCGCTTCGGTCTGACCCTCAAACCGCAGCACCAGAACAGGCGTGGTGTTGGACGCGCGGATCAGGCCAAAACCATCGGGCCAGTCCACGCGCAATCCGTCGATCGTGAAAACTTTGGCGGGTGCCTTGAAGGCATCACCCGCCAGCACCTGCAAGGCGCTGGTCACGCTGTGGGGCTCGCCCTCGGCGCAGGCCACATTCAACTCGGGCGTGCTGAAGCTGGTGGGCAAGGCGTTGAGCACCGCGTTGGCGTCTGGGGCTTGGCTGACAATCTCCAGCAAACGGCAGCCTGCGTAAGTACCGTCATCAAACCCGTACCAGCGCTCCTTGAAGAAGATGTGCCCGCTCATCTCGCCGCCCAAGGGGGCCTGCCCCCCTTCGGCCTCGATGGCCCGCATCTGGGCCTTGATGAGCGAGTGCCCGGTTTTGTACATCAGGGGTTGCCCGCCAGCCGCTTCGATGGCCGGGGCCAAGCGCTGTGAGCACTTCACGTCAAACAAAATGGTGCCGCCGGGCACGCGGCTGAGCACGTCTTGCGCAAACAGCTGCATCTGGCGGTCGGGGTAAATGTTGTTGCCGTCTTTCGTGACGATGCCCAGGCGGTCGCCGTCGCCGTCAAAGGCCAAGCCCAACTCGGCACCGCTGGTTTTCAGGGCGTTCATCAGGTCTTGCAGGTTTTCTGGCTTGCTCGGGTCAGGGTGGTGATTGGGAAAGTTGCCATCGACTTCGCTGAACAACTCGATCACCTCGCAGCCCAGGGCGCGAAAAATACCGGGGGCCGAAGCGCCAGCAATCCCGTTGCCCGAGTCAACAACGATCTTCATGGGGCGTGCCAACTTAATGTCACCCACGATGCGCTGCGAGTAATCGGCCAGCACGTTCAGCTGCGTGACGCTGCCGCCACCTTGCAACTGCCAGGTCTCGGCTTCGATCCTCTGGCGCAGGCCCTGGATTTCGTCGCCGTAAATGGCGCGGCCGCCCAGCACCATCTTGAAGCCGTTGTAGTCCTTGGGGTTGTGGCTGCCCGTGACCTGGATGCCGCTTTGGCAAACGGTGCTGGCCGCAAAGTAAAGCATGGGCGTGGTGGCCAAGCCGATGTCGATCACCCGAATGCCTGCGGCCACCAATCCGCGAATCAGCGCCGCAGACAGATCCGGACCGCTCAAGCGCCCATCACGCCCCACAGCCACCGTGCTTTGGCCTTGGGAAAGGGCATGTGTGCCAAAGGCCCGACCCAAGCCTTCGGCCACAGCTTCGTTCAGGGTGGAGGGCACCACGCCACGGATGTCGTAGGCTTTGAAGATGGAGGGGGTCACTTGCATGGAAAAAACCAATCAAAAGCCATCAGGCTGGGTGGATGAAATGATCCCCACATTGTAGGCGGCTAGGACATACAAACCAGGGCATCACCAGGGGTCCGGAAACAGCACAAACCCACCGCTCATTCGCCCCCGTTTGCCGATAACATGACCGGTGATGCGCACCCTTACAACGCCACCCAACTCACCCGCAAGCCCTGACGCTGGCCTGGACGCGCAGCGCTGCTACCAAGCCATGGCAGACAAGGATGCGGCGTGGGACGGGCTTTTTTTCATCGGCGTGACCTCCACCGGTATTTATTGCCGCCCTGTTTGCCGGGTGAAACTGCCGCGCCAAGCCAACTGCCGCTTTTTTGAAACAGCCGCTCTGGCCGAGGCACATGGCTTCAGGCCCTGCCTGCGCTGCCGCCCGGAACTGGCCCCCGCTCGCCGATTTTGGTCCACCACCGATGCCCAGGCGGTGCTGGCCGAATCCGCGGCCCAACAGCTGCAATCGGCCATTCAGCAAGGCCTCAAGCCGCCAAGCATGACGGCATTGGCGGCGCAACTGGGCGTGAGCGACCGGCACCTTAGGCGCCTGTTTTTGCGCCATTGGCAGGTCTCGCCCCTGCAATACCTGCAAACCCAACGTCTGCTGCACGCCAAACAGTGGCTGCAAGACAGCCCCCTGTCGGTGGCCCATGTGGCCCGTGCCAGTGGTTTTGGCTCAGCCAGGCGCCTGTACGCGGCATTTGCCCAGCATTACCAACTCAGCCCGGGGCAAGTTCGCACCACCAACCCACCGCTGCGCAAGGCCACCCAGACCGGCACCGCGCTGGTATTGCCCTACCGCCCGCCTTGTCAAATCGCCACGCTTTGGCAGTTTCTGAGAGACCGCAGCTTGGGTGGCATGGAAAGCTGGGAGGGTCAAGGCCCGGACGCCGTGTTGCGCAGAACGGTGCGCTGGCCTCTTGCAAGCCAAGCCATCTCGGGGTGGCTGGAGGTCCGCTGGGACCGCACACAAGCCGTGGTGCACCTGCGGGTCAGCGCCTCGTTGGACCCCGTGTTGCCCCAGGTGGTGGCGCAGGTGCGTGACTGGCTCGACCTGGACGCCGAGCCCGCACGCATCGCACAGGTCATTGGGCGTGATTTTCCAGAGGCCCTGGGCCAACGTTTGCCCGGCTGCCTGGATGGTTTTGAGCTGGCCGTGCGGGCCATTTTGGGCCAGCAAATCAGCGTCAAAGCCGCCCGCACCCTGGGGCAAAGGCTGATCAACACCCTGGGTGAGCCCTGCACCACCCCCTGGCCCGAGCTGAACCGCACCTTCCCCAGCCCGACCACTCTGGCGCGAGAAGAAAACGCCGCACGCATGGGCAGCCTGGGCTTGGTGCGGCAACGTCAAAAAGCCATCCAGGCCTTGGCACGGGAGGTCGAATCTGGCCACCTGGACCTCAGTCCCCAAGCCCAACTGGAGCCCACCTTGCAGGCGCTCATGGCCTTGCCCGGCATCGGCCCGTGGACGGCCCACTACATCGCCATGCGAGTTCTGCGCTGGACAGACGCTTGGCCCGTGCAGGACGTGGCCTTGCAAACCGCCTTGGGCGTGCGTCAGCACCCACGCCCCACCCAAGCCCTGGAAGCCTTGGGCCAAGCCTGGCGGCCCTGCCGCAGCTATGCCCTGATCGCGGCTTGGCATCGCCTGGCGCCTCAACCAGAACCCTCCGATCACCCCGAGCTCCACGGCCACAACGCCCACACACCATGACACCCATCCTGACCCAGATCTACAACAGCCCCTTGGGACCAATGACTCTGGCCGCTTCAGACCTGGGGCTGTGCGGTGTCTGGTTTGAAGGCCAGCGGCATGGCCCCAGCGTTGAACGCCTGCGCGGCTGGACAAGCGTGACCACACACCCGCTGCTGCAAGAGGCCAGCGCGCAATTGCAGGCCTATTTTGTCGGTGATCTGAACCGCTTTGATCTGCCCCTGGACCTGTCGGCAGGCACCCCATTCCAGCAATCTGTTTGGCAGGCTTTGCTGCACATCCCGTCTGGCCACAGCCAAAGTTATGGCGATCTGGCCCGGCAGCTGAACAAGCCCAAGGCAGTCCGGGCGGTGGGTGCTGCCGTGGGGCGCAACCCGGTGAGTATCATCGTGCCCTGTCACCGCATCTTGGGCGGTGGTGGTCAACTCACGGGCTATGCAGGCGGGCTGTGGCGCAAACAGGCGCTGCTCCAACTGGAAGGCCTCCCCATCGCCTTGCCCTTCTCTGACTCCCTCTTTCCCAAATGACCACTTCTCACTCCAAAGGCTGGCTGGCCGATTTTCTGATCCTGGCCGCCATTTGGGGTTCGTCCTTTTTGTTCATGCGCTTGGCCGCTGTGGAGTTGGGGCCGCTGCCCACGGCCGCCATCCGGGTGGCGATTGCAGCGACTTTTTTGCTGCCCATCATGCTGGCCAAAGGCCACTGGGGCGAGTTGCGCCAGCACTGGAAGCCGGTGCTCTTTGTTGGGGCGCTCAACAGCGGCATCCCGTTTGCCTTGTATTCGTTTGCGGTGCTGCACATCTCTACCGGCTTTTCCTCCATCTTGAACGCCACAGTGCCCTTGTTTGGCGCAGTCGTCGCTTGGCTTTGGCTGGGGGACAAGCCCACCGTGTCGCGCACAGTGGGTCTGGCCATTGGCTTTGGTGGCGTGGTGCTGCTGGCAGGTGGGCAAGCCAGCTTCAAGCCCAACGACTCGGGCATCGCCCCAGCTTGGGCGGTGGCCGCTTGCCTGGCCGCGACCACCTGTTATGCCTTCGCCGCGAGTTTCACCAAAAAACACATCCCCAGCCTGCCGCCGCTGGTCACCGCCACAGGCAGCCAGATCGGGGCCACCCTGGTCTTGGTCTTGCCCGCGCTGTGGTATCGCCCCGATCACTGGCCCAGCACCTCGGTCTGGTGGTCCTTGCTGGTGGTAGGGGTGCTGTGCACAGGCGTGGCCTACATCCTGTACTTCAAGCTGATCGAGAACTCCGGACCCGCAAGGGCGCTGACGGTCACTTTTTGGTGCCGGTGTTTGCCATCGTTTACGGTGTGCTGTTTTTGGGCGAGAGCGTGACGGCCTGGATGCTGCTATGCGGCGCGGTAATTCTCACGGGTACGGCCCTGTCCAGTGGTCTGGTCAAGCTGCCGGGGCGGTGACTCGCGGGTGAATGTGCACCCGCTGCTCACGCTGGACCACATCCCTGGCCCTGAGCTGCCCGCAGCCCCCATCCACGTCCTGCCCCGCTGACTGCCGCAGCTTGGTCAACACCCCTCGCTGGTGCAAGGTGCGGGCGATTTCGGCGGCACGCTCCCAGCTGGGGCGGGCATAGGGCAAATCGGGCACCGCGTTGTAGGGAATCATGTTCATCAGCGCGTATTTGCCCTTGAGCAAGCGCACGATGCCGTCGATTTCTTCGGCACTGTCGTTCACGCCCTCGATCAGCGTCCACTGGTACTGGATCGGGTAGCCCGTCGCACGGGCATAGACCTCGCCCGCCTCGACCAAATCTAGTGGATCAAAGCGCGGGGCACGCGGTAACAGTTGCGCACGCAAGTCCGCCCGCGTGGTGTGCAGTGACAGCGCCAGTGCGGGTTTGACGCGGCCCTGCGGCAAGCGCTCGAACACCCGCGCATCGCCCACGGTGGAGAACACCAAATTCTTGTGCCCAATGTTGCCCACCGTGCCCAGCAGGTCGATGGCTTCCATGACGGCGTCGAGGTTGTGCGCGGGCTCGCCCATGCCCATGAACACCACTTTTTTGACCGGCCTGAGCGTGCGGGCCAAGGCCACTTGCGCCACGATCTCTGCGCTGCCCAACTGCCGAATCAAACCTTCGCGCCCGGTCATGCAAAACACGCAACCTACGGCGCAACCCACCTGGGACGACACACACAGACCATCACGCGGCAAGAGCACACTTTCCACCGTCTGACCGTCTTGCAGGCCCACCAACAAACGGGCCGAGCCGTCTTGGCCCGGGTGCTGCTCGCGCAGCATGACCAGGCCGCTCAGTGTTTGGGTGAGCGCTGGCAAGGCCTCGCGCACGGCAGTGGGCATGAAGCTCTCCAGCGGTCTGCGGCCACTGTCCTGTGGCTTGGCTTGGGCCCACAGGCGCAGCACGCGCTGTTCGTGCCGCTCGTTGGCCCCCAAAGCACGCAAGTGGTCGCGGATGTCCTGAACGCTGTGCATCGGCTTCAAAAATGGGGTTTCAGTAATGGGGCGGAATTTCGTCACGCAGGTTGCGCATCTCAGCACTGCCGCCAGATTCGGGCAGGCGATCCCGCATCTGGCGCAGCTCTTGAATCAGCGCGTCAATTTGCTGCTGCTGGCGGTACACCTGTGCATTGAGCTGGTCCAGCAGGTCTTCGGTGAAGCCCGCCTTGATTTCCAAGTCAACCAAGCGGTTTTCAATCGGGGTGGGAATGTTCATGGGTTGTATTGGACATGATTTTGAAACCCCTGAAAAAAGTCAGATCGCCACGCTTCGCTCGCGATGACGTATCACCTTGTGCAGGCGGTGACGTTTTGAATGTCATTGCGAGCGAAGCGCGGCAATCTATGGATACCCGAGTGCCCCATGAACCCATTTTGCGCGTTGGATATAATTGACTCATCGCCGAGTTATCTGAACTACTTGCAGGGCGATTCATAAAACCTGCTAAAGCGTTCGCCAGGCTCCGGGTTATCAGGGTCGGCAACGCCGACAAACCCCTGAAACCTTAGGAGCTTTTTTCATGTCCAGCAATTTCCTCTTCACTTCGGAGTCCGTCTCTGAGGGTCATCCCGACAAGGTCGCCGACCAGATCTCTGACGCGATCCTCGACGCCATCTTCACGCAAGACCCCCGCAGCCGCGTGGCCGCCGAAACCCTGACCAACACCGGTTTGGTCGTTTTGGCGGGTGAGATCACCACCAACGCGCATGTTGACTACATCCAGGTCGCCCGCGACACCATCAAGCGCATCGGCTACGACAACACCGACTACGGCATCGACTACAAAGGCTGCGCGGTCATGGTTTGCTACGACAAGCAATCCAACGACATCGCCCAAGGCGTGGACCACGCTTCTGACGACCACCTGAACATCGGCGCGGGCGACCAAGGCCTGATGTTCGGTTATGCCTGCAGCGAAACCCCTGAGCTGATGCCCGCCCCCATCTATTACGCCCACCGTTTGGTCGAGCGCCAGGCCCAGCTGCGCAAAGATGGCCGCCTGCCCTTCTTGCGCCCTGACGCCAAGAGCCAGGTGACCATGCGTTATGTGGACGGCAAGCCCCACAGCATCGACACCGTGGTGCTCTCTACACAACACAGCCCCGACCAGTCCGAAACCTCGACCAAGATGAAGGCCAGCTTCACCGAAGCCATCATCGAAGAGATCATCAAGCCCGTGCTGCCCAAAGAGTGGCTGCAAGACACCAAGTACCTGATCAACCCCACAGGCCGCTTCGTCATCGGCGGCCCCCAGGGTGATTGCGGTTTGACGGGCCGCAAGATCATCGTGGACACCTACGGCGGCGCATGCCCCCACGGTGGTGGCGCGTTTTCGGGTAAGGACCCTTCCAAGGTGGACCGCTCTGCTGCTTATGCCGCACGCTATGTGGCCAAAAACATTGTGGCCGCAGGCTTGGCCACCAAGTGCCAAATCCAAGTGGCTTACGCCATCGGCGTGGCACGCCCCATGAACATCACGGTGAACACCGAAGGCACAGGCGTGATCTCTGACGATAAGTTGGCCGCTTTGGTCGCCGAGCACTTTGATCTGCGCCCCAAAGGCATCATCCAGATGCTCGACTTGCTGCGCCCCATCTACAGCAAGACCGCCGCGTATGGTCACTTTGGTCGCGACGAGCCCGACTTCACTTGGGAGCGCACCGACCGCGCTGCCGCTTTGAAGGCCGCTGCAGGCCTGTAAGCCACCCAGCTTTGGGCTGACCCGACCGCTCAACATCTGTTGAGCGGTTTTTTTACGCCTGTGAATCCTTGCTCACATGCACCTGAGGCACGCGCCCCGCGTGCCACTGCCCGCCCAAGGCGCGTTCGATCTGAGAAGCCAATTGCAACAACAGGCCGTCGTTGGCCTGTTTGGCCTGCGCATGGATGCCCAAGGGCAAACCGTTTTCTTGCCAAGCCATGGGCATGGAAATGCCCGGCATGCCGCACAGATTGGTCAGCGGGGTATAGGCAAAGTTGCACCACAGGTGGTTGAACCAATCGAGCACCGACGGGTTGTCGCTGGTCGTCAAATATTCCACCGTGCCAATTTTGGGTGTAGGCAAAGCGGTGATGGGCGTGAGGATGATGTCCCAGTCTTCAAAGAACTGACCAAACGCCCGCGAGGTGGTGTTAAATACCGCCTGCATACGGGCCCGCTCGGTGAAGCTGGTGTTCAGGCCCATCTCCCAGATCTTGATGTTGATCGGCTCCACCAAGTCCGCTGGTGGGCGCGTCAGACCCCGCGGGGTCAACAAGTTGGAAATCGTCTGCGCGAAGTTGCTGATGTAGCAAGTGGTTTGCGCATCAAACGCAGCCCGGAAATCCACCTCGGGCAAGGCCCAGTCCACCTGGTGGCCCAATCCCTCCAGAAAGCGCCCCACCCGCTCCAGCTCAGCCACAAAATGCGGCACGGCCCGAAAGTCGCCCCACTCGTGCGATAGCGCAATGCGCAAGCGCGGCGGATCTCGCCCGATCAACTGGCTGTAAGGCTCTGCGGGCATCCAATACGGCATGAACTCGCCCGGCGCACCACCCCGGCAATGGTCCACAAAAGCGGCCGTGTCACGCACTGTGCGACTTTGGCAGCCCTGCGTGGAGACCAGCCCGGTCAGGTCCGACGCAGCAGGCGCGATCGAGAACACCCCGCGTGAAGGTTTTAAGCCGATGTTGCCGTTGGCCCCGGCCGGGATGCGGATGGAGCCGCCGCCGTCGGTGGCGTGCGAAAGCGGCAACACGCCCGCAGCCAATGCCACGGCTGTACCGGCGGACGAGCCGTAGCTGGTGTACTCGGGGTTCCAGGGGTTGCGGGTCACATACACCGCCGGGTTTTCGGCCGAGCTGCACACCCCAAACTCGGGTGTGGTGGTGCGGCCGATGATGTTCAGGCCAGCACGGCGCATTTGTCCAGTGAGGAAAGTGTCTGCCGTGGCGCGGTTGCCGCACATCATCAAGGAGCCCATCTCCTGCAGGCGCCCCTTAAGGGTTGGCCCCAAGTCCTTCATGAAAAAAGGCACCCCTGCAAATGGCCCCTCAGGGTTCAGTCCATCTTTGAGCGGGTCGGCCAACACATCGTCAAACACCTCGACCACCGCCTGCACCGCCGGATTGATCAGGGCCACCCCGGTCGCAGCCTGCTGGGCCAGCTCGGCAGGGGACACATCGCCCCGCCGCACGCATTCGGCCAAGCCCACTGCGTCATGTTGCACCCACTCTTGCCAAGTCATTGCCAAAGTCATCGCCACCATCCTTGCTCTTGCATCTGTGTATTTCACGCCAAAGTCTGAACGCGCCCGTTCACAGTTCAAATCATTTTGCAGCGCTTGATAAAACACTCATGTACCGAAGGCGACCTGTGATTTGAGTCCCCCAAAAGGCGAAAAAAAACCAACCCCGAAGGGTTGGTTTTTCCTTTATTGGTGGAGCTGGGGGGATTTGAGATTTCCAATATAAATTAAATTTCGCCCCATTTTTCGCCCTTATTCTTGAGTTCCCCCTGTTTTTGTGAATGATGGCTGGTTTGAGTTGAGTCCTCGGTAACCCTCTTCCTGGTCAGTTGTCGATAGCAGTCGACGCTATTTACGGCTGATGCACGACAACTCATCAATCACTGGGCTGTTTGAACCCAGTTCTCAACTTCAAGCGCAGGCACCCGTGCGATCTCCCCCATGTTGTTCGTCACCAGCACTAGGCCCTCGCTGCGAGCGTGCGCTGCAATGTGCATGTCGTTCACACCGATAGGCTGGCCGTGTTTTTCCAAGGCGGCGCGAATGGCGCCGTAATGCTGCGCGGCCTTGGGGCCATAGGGCAAAACTTGTAGGCGACTGCAAAAGTCTTCGATGGCCGCCAGGTTCTCGCTCACGCGACTGCTTTTCTCCGCACCGTGCAAGAGTTCGGCGAGGGTGATGGAGGAAATGGCCATGCGGCTGGCGTTGGCGTTGAAACTGGCAAGCACCTCGACGGGCCGCCGCTTCAACACGTAGATGACGATGTTGGTGTCCAGCAGGTATCGCAGCATCAGAGCGCCTCCCGCTCCGGCTGGTGCTGGGTAGCGCGCTCGGGCAGGAAATCGTCGCTCACAGTTGGGCCACCCAGAAAGAAGCTGTCCCAGGTTTGGCCTAGGGGGGAGATGATGCGCTCTTGACCTTTCACGCGTATCTCTACCTTTTGGACACCCTCGGGTAGACGCACGTCCAAAGGCAGGCGAACGGCCTGTGTACGGTTATTGACGAAAACAGTACCGATGGACATGGTGACCTCCCAAGGAAATGTATATAGCCATTGTATATGGCACTTCCGTGGTGATCAATTGTGCGATTTACAATGACCTCGGCTCCGCTACAACTGACACTTATACGACCAAAATTCCCGAAAATACCAACAAAATCAATAACTTATGACTCGTTGGCATTTAAGAGAAAAGCTCTGAGTGAGTCCCGCTACGCACAAACACCACCAAGCCAGCTTTACCCGAATCATCAAGTCTGTAGATCAGTAGGAAATCACCGCCTACATGGCACTCACGATGGCCTAGCCAATCGCCCGTCAAGGGATGGTCTAGCCACTCGGGGGGTAGCGGCCCATTGTTCTCAACCAGAAGCAACATGGCCTTTTTCAGTCCATTCATGCCGTACCGACCTGAATGCGAAAGACGCTGCCAATCCTTTAGAAATTCTCTGGTGTAGTCCGAAGCCCGAGGCAGTTTTGTCTGCTTACTTGCGGCTGGCTTCTTCGAGGTCATTCAACAGCGCGTCAGCAGTTGCAAAACGAGCGCGGCGGCTCTGAACAATCTGATCAGCCTCAGCGATGGCCGCACGACTGGTTTCATTCGGAGCTTTGAGCGCGAATGGCAGTTCTTTGTCCGCAACGACACGAGTCAGGAACACGCGAACGGCATCCGAAACAGTCAGCCCCATAGAGCTAAGCGTCTCAGCAGCTTGCGCTTTGATTTTTTCGTCCACCCGAACGTGAACCATTGTGGTGGTAGCAGCCATGATTGCCTCCTGAGCCATTGTATTGAGATACATTGTAACTCAATACGCTGGTTGGGCTAGAGCGCGGCCGTCATCCATCCTAAGCGCCAAGCCATCCCCAAGAAATTCGATTTTTTCCCTGCGTATCAAGAACAAAACAAAGCCGACAACGTGGTTTTTTCTAATATTTACGGACTTCTCACACCTGGAGTCAGCGGTGCTGTTCGTTCTTGAATCTGCTCTTAGCTTCAGTCTTCAAGGCCTGCATAGGAACGCGAGAAAAATACGTTTTTCGAATGGGGCAAATGAACCCGACTGCGCAAACCGCGCCTGCAAGGCAATGCCTAGGAAGGCCCAATCACAGTGGCGTTCGCACAAGTAAAAGGCCACCAGGTGGTTATCCCTGGCGGCCTTTAAATTTGCATATGGTGGAGCTGGGGGGATTTGAACCCCCGTCCATAAGCCTTTTTCGTACAGTTCTACATGTGTAGTCGTCTGATTTGATTCTCGCCGAATGCGCCGCGCAGCGACACGCTGAACACCCAGCCAGCACCCTTGTTTCTCACACCACCCCAAGGTACCCGAGGTGATGCCAGCCCATATGTTTTACCTTGCAGCCAGGACTTTGAGGGGTTTAACCCCCTCATCACCCTGACCCAGCCTATCGGCCAACTGTTGCAAGGCTCACCGGATTAAGCGGCGAGTGCGAAACGTTCGTCGTTTGCAGTTAGTTTTTTTTCCGAAGTTTTACGAGGATCAGAACCTCGACATGCCCTGCCACGCGTCCGAACCCATGTCGAAACCAGTGCAGCCCCTCAAGGCCTATTTTAGGCCTTGTTCAGGTATTTCAAGAGCGCCATGGGCGAATCGATGTGCAAATGGGCTTTCCAGCGCGAAATATCGGTCTGTTGACCCAAATAACCGTAGGTGGCGGCCACCGTGCCCATGCCAGCGGCCAAACCGGCCACGATGTCGCGCTCGTCGTCGCCCACATAAACGCACCGGGCCGGATCGACCGACAAACGGCGAGCCGCTTCGAACAAAGGCTCAGGGTGCGGCTTGGCATGTGGCGTGGTGTTGCCACTGACGATGGCACCCGCCGAAGAAAACAAAGGCATGGCGGCCGTCAACGGGTCTGTGAATCGGCTCGACTTGTTGGTCACCACACCCCAAGGTAGGCCTTGCCCAAGCAGCGCTGAAATCATCTCGACCACGCCGTCAAAAATTCGGGTGCGCTCTGTCATGCAGTTTTCGTAGTTGACGAAGAACTCTTCTTTCATCGCCTCGAACTCGGCGTGCTCGGGCGTCATGCCAAAGGCGATGCCCAACATGCCCCTGGCCCCTGCACCGGCCATGTGGCGGTAATGCTCCAGTGGAAAGGAGGACATTCCACGGTCCACCCGCATTTTGTCGGCCGCAGCACCCAAATCCGGGGCGCTGTCGATCAGGGTGCCGTCCAGGTCAAATAGGACGGCTTGGATGTCTTTGAACATGATCAGGCTTTCCGGCAGGCCAGCAAGTAATTCACGCTCGTGTCTTGGCTGAGCCAATAGCGTTTGGTGAAGGGGTTGTATTCCATGCCCTTGAAACCTTGGGCATCAAGCCCGGCTTCGCGTGCCCAGGTGGTCAACTCGCTCGGCTTGATCAGGCGGGCAAACTCATGCGTGCCTTTGGGCAACAATTTGAGGATGTATTCGGCCCCCACAATGGCAAACAGAAAAGACTTGGGGTTGCGATTGAGCGTAGAAAAGAACACCCAACCACCGGGCTTGACCAATTGGGCACAGGCTTTGACCACCGAAGCGGGATCGGGCACGTGCTCGAGCATTTCCATGCAGGTGACCACATCGAACTGCTCGGGCTGCTCGGCAGCCAGGGCCTCGGCGCTGACTTCGCGGTACTGCACCCCTTGCGTGCCTGCTTCGAGCGCATGCAACTGGGCGACTTTGAGGGATTTGGTGGCCAGGTCCACGCCCAGCACCTGCGCCCCCTTGCGGGCCATGGCGTCGGCCAGAATGCCGCCGCCGCAACCAATGTCCACCACGTTCAAGCCTGTCAAGGGCACCAGGGCGTTGATCCACTCCAGACGCAGTGGGTTGATTTGGTGCAGGGGACGGAATTCGCTTTCAGGGTCCCACCAGCGGTGGGCCAGATCGGAAAATTTGGCCAGCTCGGCCGGATCGACATTGGAATGAATGGTGCTCATGGTGTTGGATTGTCGGTGAACACGCCTCAGTGCATGAGCGACAGACGAAAAAAAGCCCCATTGCTGGGGCTTTTGGCTCATCCTTGAGTGGATTACTTGTTGGCGCGTGTGCCCACAACTTCGATTTCCACGCGGCGGTTCTTGGAACGGCCAGCAGCAGTCTTGTTGTCAGCAACTGGCTGCTTCTCGCCCTTGCCTTCGGTGTAAACGCGGTTCTTTTCGATGCCCTTGGACACCAAATAGGCCTTGACAGCGTCGGAGCGCTTGACCGACAGCTTCTGGTTGTAAGCATCAGCGCCCACGGAGTCGGTGTGACCCACTGCGATGATGACTTCCAGGTTGATGCCCTTGACCTTGCCCACCAGATCGTCCAACTTGGCTTTGCCTTCGGCCTTCAACACGGACTTGTCAAAGTCAAAGAAAGCGTCAGCAGCGTAAGTCACTTTGGTGGCAGCTGCTGGAGGCAATGCAGGAGCAGCAGCTCTAGGCGCTGGTGCGGGGGCAGCAGCTGGTGCTGGAGCTGGTGCAGGTGCTGGTGCTCGTGCTGGAGCAGCAGCTGGAGCTGGTGCAGCTTTTGGAGCCACGATGGCGCCATCGCAACCAGGCGCTGCTGTGGCAGGCGTCCAATTGGCATCGCGCCAGCACAATTCTTGGGTGCCGTTTTTCCAGGCGTCGCCGGAAGCGTTGCGCCAGTTGTCAACAGATTGAGCACCGGCGGCTGTTGCGAGAGCTGCGGAGGCAATCAACATCGCTACTTTGTTGAATTTGTTCATGGTCTTCCTCTAGAGAGATAAAGCCGCAGACTCGCTGCGAAAAAATGACGATTCAGATGACCTTCACCTGATTCGTTGGGTTTTATTGTGCCATAGACAAGAAACGCATTCGTGAATCGGCGCACGCACGTGACAAGCAAACCCCCGATGAATGAGAAATGTTGCATATACGCGACACGCTCTTGCACCTAAAATGCATGTTTCAAAGTGCCAATTCCTTCCTTCTATATATGACACAGTTCGCCAAAGAAACACTGCCCATCAGTCTGGAAGAGGAAATGCGGCGCAGCTACCTCGATTACGCCATGAGCGTGATCGTGGGCCGAGCACTGCCCGATGCGCGTGACGGCCTCAAACCCGTGCACCGTCGGGTCTTGTTCGCCATGCACGAGTTGAACAACGACTGGAACCGCCCTTACAAGAAATCGGCCCGTATCGTGGGTGACGTGATTGGTAAATACCACCCACACGGCGACCAGTCGGTCTACGACACCATCGTGCGCATGGCTCAGGACTTCTCCATGCGCCACATGTTGGTGGACGGCCAGGGCAATTTTGGCTCGGTGGACGGCGACAACGCGGCCGCGATGCGTTACACCGAAATCCGCCTGGCCAAGATCGCCCACGAGATGCTGGGTGACATCGACAAAGAAACCGTCGACTTTGGCCCCAACTACGACGGCTCCGAAAAAGAGCCCTTGGTGCTGCCCTCGCGCCTGCCCAACTTGCTGATCAACGGCTCTGGCGGTATCGCGGTCGGTATGGCCACGAACATTCCGCCACACAACCTGAACGAAGTGGTGGACGCTTGCTTGCACTTGCTGCGCAACCCCGAAGCGTCGATTGACGAACTGATGGAAATCGTGCCCGCACCCGACTTCCCGACGGGCGCCATCATTTACGGCATGACGGGCGTCAAGGACGGCTACCGCACAGGCCGCGGCCGTGTGGTCATGCGGGCCAAGTGCCATTTTGAAGACATCGACAAAGGCCAGCGCCAGTGCATCGTGGTGGACGAGCTGCCCTACCAGGTCAACAAAAAGACCTTGCAAGAGCGCATGGCCGAGTTGGTGCACGAGAAGAAAATCGAAGACATCAGCCACATTCAGGACGAGTCTGACAAGTCGGGCATGCGCTTGGTGATCGAGCTCAAGCGCGGTGCGGTGCCCGAAGTGGTGTTGAACAACCTCTACAAGCAAACCCAGCTGCAAGACACCTTCGGCATGAACATGGTGGCCCTGATCGACGGGCAGCCCAAGCTGTGCAACCTGAAAGATCTGATCCAGGTCTTCTTGCAGCACCGCCGCGAAGTGGTGACACGCCGCACGGTGTTTGAGCTGCGCAAAGCCCGCGACCGTGGCCATGTGCTGGAAGGTTTGGCCGTGGCTTTGGCCAACATCGACGACTTCATCGCGATCATCCGCGGCGCTCCCACACCGCCTGTGGCCAAGGCCGAGCTGATGACCCGCGCTTGGGACAGCCAGATGGTGCGCACCATGCTGACCCGCGCACGCGATGACGGCTCGGTGGTGAACGCCGACGACTACCGGCCCGAAGGTCTGGAGCGCGAATATGGTTTGGGCCAAGACGGCTTGTACCGTTTGTCTGAGACCCAAGCGCAAGAGATTT
>CAMDFK010000024.1 GCA_945897465.1 Limnohabitans sp. Rim8
CCGGTGGGCGATGCCGGTCATGCCTTGCGGGCAGAGTGGGCAAGGCGGCCCATTTTTGCCAACCCCAAAACGGGCTTGCCTTATGTGTCGTTCTTCTACAGCTGGGATGCGGCCCGCAAGCGGGCGGGTTTGCCCGATTTGCGGGTGCACGATTTGCGGCACAGCTTTGCGTCGTTTTTGGTCAACGCAGGCCGCAGTCTTTATGAGGTTCAGGAGCTCTTAGGCCACGCCGACATCCGCACCACCAGCCGCTACGCCCACCTCAGCCGCGAGCGTTTGTTCGAGGCCGTGGAGTCGGTGCCCGTGCTTTAGATTGCAATTGTGGGATTGCGCCATTGATATCAGCGACCAAGCCCAAAGTGACGCTTTTGGCTAAAAAAACTAATCGACTTTGAGGGGTCCAGCATTTTTGCCAAGCCAGTATTTCATTGAGCCGGGTGATTACCGGTTTTTTGGGTGCTGGGCGGTGTTTAAGCCAATGGCTTGTTGAACAACCGACCGGTGGTGGGAAATTCAATGGATCATTCGGGACAAAATCAAATGAAAATATTTTTTTAGATGGGTAAAGTTGCGTCAAAATGGCGTTGAAAAATGGTGGTTAATGTTCATCAACATGTGACAATTTCCATTTTGAATGCCAATTTATTGACCATCAATAATTTAATTTAGGGTGCAATATGAGCTTAATAAGATTATTTTTTTCATTTTGCCTTGTGGGTTTTTTCTCGAGCACCCAAGCTGCCGATACCTACGACTCACAAAACAGCATTCTCAGTATCACTTTGGTCAAAGTGAATGACGTTTATTACAGCAATGTCCAAGTCACACTCGGCACGGTGATCAGTGTGGGCAGCAAAAATGCCTCTGCCCCCGCCTACGATGTGTACAACAGTGCCAACAATCAATTGAACATTCCCGAGGTTCTTGTTGGCAGCACCACCTACTACGATGTGACCATCACGGTGGGCAAAGTGCTGAGTGTGGGGGCTTCATGTACCAGCGAGACTGAATGCACCACGGCCAGCAGCACGACCGATGCCCTGTACCATGCGCCCGCTTCATACGCCAGCGCCATCTCAGCCAGTTATTCACCCGGCACCATGGTGCAAGCGACAGCTTTGACCAACCGCGGCCGTTATGTGATCTCCAACGCCTCGAGTCAGACAACGAGCGCCAGTTACATGCAAGTGGGGTCCTCCTACGATGCCACCAACGGTTACGCTTTGGAGACGGGCACGCTGGCGTCCTCGACCACGTACAGCCAGTATTTGCAAAAACTCATGCAAGTGGTAGCCGACGGCTCGGGCTATTACCGCATCGAATCGAATCTTCACCCTAACAACGCGCTTGACTTTGATGCAGCAGACGGCAACAAGCTCAAATTCAGGAATAACTTTGGCAAGGCCACGGCTTTGTATGGCTATGTCACTTTTGCCTACGACAGCAGCACCAAATTATGGCAAGCCAAAAAACGCTACAAGTATGCGTACACCACGGACGTCAACGTCAGAGGCGGGACCACGCATGCTGTGAGTTACACCGAAGACACTGCTTTTTCGGCCGCAAATTACTATGTCAGCTTGAGCGGTGGCGCTTACAAGTTGGTGGCTTCTGCCTCGGGGGCAACGCCCTTGTATGCCTATAACTCTGCACTGGAGTTGGGCATCCCGGTGTTTCTCAATCCACAGAACATCGCTTTCGTCACAAACGATCCCGCTCCCTTCTTTTCTAAAAATACAGTGGCCAGCACGGAAGGCACTTCGGGCGCCATTTACCGGCAAGTGAACAGCACGTACCGCAGCCAAGTGGCGGCACCCGGTGTCGATGCAGGCACAAAAGCAAGTGCCGATGCCATGCTTGCGACCATCAAGTCGGCGGTTGAAGGTTCTGGAGAAAAATTGCGTTACGCCACAGCGCTTTATTCGGCGTACAGAGATGCCACCTTGTCGCACAAATTGGTCAGCGACTCGATTGCGGATGGCACGCCGGGTCAAAATTTGGTGCCCTACGTTTTCTTCACAAATGAGAAGGATGATTTGGGCAAATACCACCCCTTCATGGTGGTGGTCAATTATGGCAACCAAGCCTCACCCAATGGCCTCAAAGATGTGCCGCACCCCCCGGCCGATGGCACGGGGACTTACCCATCGTCCAAGGTCACGCGGTTTTCGAATTTGGAAAACTATGTGTCTGTCATTCCTTTGAAGGACTATGGCCTGGTGAGTGATGTTACCGATAATCAAATTGCCACAAATTTGTGGACAGCTCGCATCACTGCGTCGCTCAAGGCGGATGTGTACACCTATGCCGACACAACCGACAACGGTTTGCTGATTGACGGCTCGGTCATCTTTCCTACTTACAACAACAATTTGGTGCCCTCCAACCTCGCGGGTGAACTGTCAGCGAGCGGTTGCCACGTCGGGCAGGGGGGGGGCGGTCCCCATTGTCATTTTGATGGCTACCAATCGGGCTTCAGTTTGGGTGTGTATGGCGATGCAGACTATGTGAATAAAACGCATCCACCCCTCATTGGTTTTGGCTACGATGGCATTGCGCTTTTTGGCAGGTACAGAAGCAGTGACACCGCCATGAAGGGTTACAGCACAGCCCTGGACGACTTTGGTGCCCACAATCATGATGGCATTGGGTACCACTACCACGCGCACATCGTCGAGAACCACAAGGCAGAGCTGGTCAATTTCACCACCACGCTGAATGTGCTGATGAAGGGTGCTTACATTGGCAAAACGACTGAAATACCTTATTTCAGGGCTGGCGGTAACTTCAGCACCAACAAGTACATGGGTGGCACGGTGAAGTGATTCACTTTCCGAATGGGGATATGCCAACGCCTTGGCCGAGTTGCTTTTCTTTGTCCAAAAAAGCCTTGAAGGGGTCTGTACCCACAGTGCCTTGGCTCGTGGCATTGTTTTGAGCGCCCGGTGAAGCTCTGGGGGCAACCATAGGGGAGGCGCCATTTTTCTCGAGGTGCGCCTTGAACGGATCTGTGCCTGGGGTGAATGGTGTGGCCGTTGCTGAGCCGTCGGGCATTGTTGGGGGGGGCTGCTGGGGTTTCACCGCTGCATTGGGCGATGAAGATGGGTTTGGGCTGTTGCCCAACCATTGCGACACGCTGGGCTGCAAAAACCAGATCAGTGTCAATGCGGCCACCATGGCCATGGCCAGTTTGCGTTGTGAAAGTTGCTTTGTGTTTTGTTGCATGGTCAGATTCTTTCAAACAACCAAAAAGCACCTGCCAGAAATCCAGCCCACAGCATCGCGGTTCTGACATGTTCAAGTTGGTTGGTGTGGCGTTTCAAAATTTCCAGGAGGCTGCCCAACAAAAGGCAAACCAGAACTTGTCCCGCCTCAACGCCCAGATTGAAGCCGAGCAGGGAGGACATGGGAAATCTTTGCCCTTGCAGTTGCAGGGCCATGGCGCTGGCAAAACCCAAGCCATGGAACAAACCCAGTCCAAAGACGACAAGGACTTCGGCCTTCAAATTCATTGTGAATCGGAGCAAGTTCAAGCCAGCAATGAGGACGATGGTGAGGGCAATGATGGGTTCGATGTGCTCGGGTTTGACCTGCACCCAGCCAAAACTGGCCAAGCCGTAGGTGATGCCGTGGGCCACTGTGAATGCGCTCAAGAGCCAAAACCAACGCCGCCACACCATGCTGGCTGCAAGCAATGTGATCAGAAATACAAGATGGTCATAGCCTTGGACGATGTGATGCCAGCCGTCCAGAAAAAATGCCTGGAATGTTCCCCAGGCTTGGTCGAAGAAAACATGGGTGGGGTGCGCAGGGCTGATTTTGGCGATCTCCTGGCCGTCGACCCTTTTGACTTGAAAAAGATAGTCGCTGGTGAGCAAGTTGTCTTTCAAGGTAATCTGTATCGGCGAGTTCTGCACTTCTTGAGGAAATTTGATCGAGCGCAGCCATTCCACTTGGGGTGTGCCTTGGCGGTTGTCGGCATGCACTGAGGTCATGATTTGGTCGTCCAGCACCTCGCCTTGAGACTGCCCCATGTCCAAACGAATGGATTTGCTCAGTTGCTCAATGATTCGTTCACGGTTGGGCTGAATTTCTTCGGGCTGCAGCAAGCCATCTTGGTTGGTGTCGACGTTTTGAAAAACTGAAACGGGGACAGCCAGCAACAAAACTGTTCGCTCGGGCAGCACATTGACCAAGCCGTTGCCGGCTGAAATCAGGTGCGCTTGGGCGCCTGTGCCCAGCGCCAGAAAAATCAGCGTCGCTATGAATCGAACCAGCAAGCTCAATTGACAGAACCATCGTTGGCCCAGCTGGCCGGTGTTCCAAAAACGCAGCGTGGCACAAAGGGATAGGCGTCGGTGAAGAAGTAGTGGTACACCGCTTTGCTGGGTGACTCGGGCGTGACGCCGTATCGGCCATTGCATGCATCCAGGTGTCCGTTGCTGCTGGCGGTGCTGGTGGCGTCAAATACCCAGTCTTGCTCAAAGGTGCCATAGGGCGCAATGCTGGCAGAGGGTCGGTTGGTGTACCCGGCAGCGGTCAACTCATCCGCAGTTCTGAGCCGGTAGTTGGATTTCATCACGGTCACACCGCCAGCGGTGCTGCTGGGGTTGGTGTAGCCATATCGGGCGTAAATGGGAAAGCCGTCCACCGCAAATCCAATCAGGGTCATGGTGCTGTTGCCCTTGCCAAGCCTTGCAATGTGACCCTCTGGTATGCCATGCAAATGGTAATAGCCATATTTGGCGGTTGAACCTGATGACATGGTGGGTTGGTTGTGCGCATTGCTGGGGTCAAGGCCCACATCTTGGTAAATGTTTTTGGCAGATACTTTGTAGGTGGTGCCGCTGCTGACATAGGTTTCAGCGGTGCCTACTTCGACTTTGACGCTGTTGTTCAGGTAGGCAAAATATGCCACCCAGGTGCAACGGAGTGCGCCCGAGGACCAAACTTTGGCACCTGTGGTCCATTTGTTGTTGGCGCTGTTGCTGGGCTCCGTCCCGCTGGCATAGGTGTAGCAGGCTTCTGTGTCAAAGCCATTGGTGCCTTGGTTGTAGAGGCTCGACAATGCGCCTGTTTGCGGCACAGTTTTGCTCACTGTTTTGGCCCCAATGCTGTTGGGGTTGCCAGAAAAATAGGGACTGCTGGTGTACCCCGTCAAACCATTGGTAAAAAACTCTGACGCTTTGTGATCTGGAATGGCGTTGCCGGAAATGGTGCGTGTGGTTCCGGTGCAGGTCAATCGGGCATCGCTGGTCCCACTGGTCAGGACGCCGCTGGCACTGTAGTAGCTGACGGTGGCAGGCGTTGACAAACCTGTGGCGCTTTGGTTGGTGTAGTTGCAGTATGCGTCGTAGCTCGGGTAGGCCTGCGTATGGGCTGTGTTGGCCGTGCCACTCAAGAGGCCAGCCGAGTTCATGGAGCCTGTGTTGGGCACGGTGGGTGAGGAATTGGCGGAGCTTGCAGGATAGGCTTGTGAAGCCGAAGCGGTGACAGCACAAGCATAGGTTTTGCCGTTGGTCAGTCCACTCACGACCAATGGATTGGTGAGGTTGGCAAGGCCCGCAACGTATTCGGCGCTGGTTTGGCTTGAACCTGTGACGCCGCCGTTGCTTGAGGTGCAAATCGCGGTGTATTGGGTGGCTTGAACAAATTGCGTTCTGGAAAGCGAGCCCGTGATTTTGCCGCCCATGAAGTTGAACATCACGCTGATGCGGCTGTCACCCGGCAATACGCCTTTGATCTCGGGTGTCCCGACTTTTTTGCAGCTTGAATCGATCAGGCATGAGGAACCCACACTTTTGAGGGCTCCGAGGGTGATGACAACATCGTAATAAAGGGTTCCACCCACACTGACCACCGGAATGCTCAGCTGGCTGTTGTTGGGGTTGTAGGTGTCAAAAGTGTCGGCAGTTGGACCGGTGCCCACACTCAGCACAGCGCCCACGGTGATCTGAACGTCTTGGTAAAAGGTGGAGCCTACCTTGACCTGCGGGATATTCAATACATTGGTTGCCGGGTCATAAGTGTCCAAGGCCCAAGCATTGGTGAGAAAAAGAAATACAAATGGTGCTATCAGAATATTTTTTAACATAAGGAGACCTAAAAAAATAAAACTGCAGGATTTTCAATTATCACAATTTTAGCAAATGCACCAATTTTTATCCATCTTCCATTCACTGGAGTCCGACCTGCTTGGGCATCGTGCAGAGCAAGGTTTGAATTGTTCACAGACTGTGGACTGGAAAAATTTGCAACTTCCGACCGAGTTGGCCCTGATTCGTATTCCTCAAGGCCATAACGGCTTGGGGACCAAAGGCCAGCACATCCGTTTGAGCCTTGACATGGCCACGAAATTTTGGGTGTAAGCAGCAGGATGCAGCGCTGGCAGCTCCAAGTACGGTTCTAACTTCGAAGTGCGAACCAAATACCCAGCCAACTTGAGCAAACAGTTGGACGATGTTGATCTTGGCCAAGCCTGTTCAGCATGCAGACCTTCAAGCCGACCCCAGTCGCTGAAACAACCCACCGGGCAATCGACCGACCTGGCCCATCAATTCCAGCTCCAGCAGCTGCGCCTGCAGTTGTGCAGTGGGCCAGCCGCAGCGTGCTTGCAGGGCGTCCAGTCCCACGGGGTCGTGGCCCAGGGCACGCAGCAGCGCCCGTTCAGGGTCTTGGCCTGTTGGCGCATCTTCGTGTGTTGTTGCTTGCAGATCCAAGGCGTGTTGTGCAGGGCTTGCGGGCAGGCGCAGCTCTTCCAGCACGTCTTGCGCCGATTCCACCAGTTTCGCGCCTTGTTTGATGAGCGCGTGGCAGCCTTTGGCTTGTGTGGAGTGGATCGACCCGGGAATGGCCATGACGTCGCGACCTTGCTCCAGGGCTTGTTTGGCGGTGATGAGCGAGCCCGACTGCAGGGCCGCTTCCACCACCAGGGTGGCCTGTGACAAGCCCGAGATCAGGCGGTTGCGGCGCGGGAAGTTGGGCGCCAGCGGCGGGGTGCCCAGCGGGTATTCGCTCAGAATCAAGCCGTGTTGCGCGATGCGGTGCGCCAGGTCTCGGTGCTGGCGCGGGTAGACCCGGTCCAACCCCGTGCCCACCACGGCGATGGTGGCCAGTGGGCCCGAGGCGCCAGCTTGCAATCCACTTTGAAGCGCCCCTTGAAGTGCCCCTTCATGCGCCGCGCCGTCCACCCCCAGCGCCAAGCCCGAGACCACGGTCAGCCCACTGGCGGCCAGGCTGCAGGCAAAGGCGCGAGCGTTTTCTGCCCCTTGGGGGGTGGGGTTGCGGCTGCCCACCATGGCCAGCGCTTGCTGCGCTCCCAGCGCGGCCAGCTGCGTGGTCCGGCCCAGGGCATACAGCATCAAGGGCGGGTCGGGGATGTCGAGCAAAGGAGCAGGGTAGTTCGCGTCGCCCAGGGTGAGCACGCAGCGGCCCGGTCCGTTGGCGGCGTGCAGCCAGTCGAGCGTGTCTTGTGTGAGTTCGGCGCAGCCATCGGGCATGAGCTGCAGCGCCTGGGCCTGTTTGGCGCTGACCACTTGGCTCAAAGCGGTTTCGGTTTGTCCAAAAATGGCTTGGGGTTCGCCAAATGCGGCCAGCAAACGCCGGGCACTTTCGGGCCCCACGCCGGGCGTGAGCACCAGGCGCAACCACGCGCCCAGTTCCTCGGGGGTGTTGACCATCTTGTCTCCCTGTGCAGCCTGATGGGCTGTCGAATGCTTGTTGTGCCCAGCATTGTGGTTCAAAGCCCGGTTGGCGCCAAGCTGAAAATGTCGTTCGGCGTAGCTATTGGGAGCAGATCAAAATTTTTGGGGCGTCGCGAGAGCCTGTGGGTTGGTAGATTAGACCCATTTGGATATAATTTCAGCATGTCTGATCTGTTGAAGCCACTGCACTGGGTGGGTTCCTCGAAAAAGGATCTCCTTGCCATGCCCTGCGACGTCGTCGACGTTTTTGGCTTTGCGTTGCATTTGGCGCAGTCAGGCAAGAAGCATGATCAGACTAAGCCTCTGAAGGGTTTTGGTGGCGCCAGTGTTTTGGAGGTGGTTGAAGACCACATGGGCGATACCTTCCGTGCCGTCTATACCGTCAAGATCGCCGAAAGGGTCTATGTTTTGCATTGTTTCCAAAAGAAGTCCAATAAAGGCATTGAGACACCAAAGCAAGATATGGATTTGATTCGAGAACGTTTGAAGGCAGCGCAAGCGCATGCCAAAGGAGCCTGAAATGATCGAAATTGAAAAAGGATCTACCAATGTCTACGAAGACCTTGGTTTGCCGGATGCTGCCGAGATGCAGGTCAAGGCGACCTTGGCCGCCAAGATTGGCGAGATCATCAAGCATCGTCATCTGACCCAAATTCAAGCTGCTGAGATCCTGGGCATGCCTCAGCCCAAACTTTCTGGCATGCTGCGCGGTCAGTTTCGAGGTATCAGTGAGGCGAAGATGCTGGAGTGCATGAATCGGTTAGGCCGGGATGTTCAAATTGTGGTGCGCAAGCCATCTCGTTCGCGCACAACAGGGCGGACAAGCGTCGTATTTGCATAGCCCTAATGCCCACTTTTACCCAAGACCCCACCGCGCACATGCACCTGTGCATCCTCGAAAACGATGACCTGGACCCGCCCCTGAGCCAGCGTTACACGCGGGTGGCGGCAATGTTTGAGCACTTGTTTGCGCAAGCGGGCTACCTTGGCCGCATCGACACCTTCAGCGCCCGGCATGGCCAATACCCGGCCAGTTTTGAGGCCTACGACGCGGTGCTGCTGACCGGCAGCCGTGCGGACTCTTTTTCTGACGAACCCTGGGTGGTGGCTTTGCGTGAGCGGGTGACGCGTTTGCTGCAGGATCAGCACAAGTTGTTGGGCGTATGTTTTGGCCACCAACTGATCGCGCATTGTTTGGGTGCGCCCGTGCAGAGGGCGCCCCAGGGTTGGCGCGTTGGGCGACAGGCCTACGAATGGCTGGGCGATGCAGAACACTTGGGTCTCGCGCCCGGAGAGCCTGCCCGCATGGCCTTGCTGGCCAGCCACCAGGACCAGGTGCTGGCTTTGCCCCCGGGTGCCACCTTGCTGGCCACGCAGCCCGATTGCCCAGTGGCCGCCTATGCGCTGGGAGACCAGGTGTTTTGCATTCAGCCACACCCAGAGTTCACGCCGGAGATGTCGGCCTTTTTGTTGGACAAGCGACGCGCCCAGCTGGGGGAGCCGCTGTATCAGCGCAGCATGGGCAGTTTGAGTGAGCCCCACGACGGCTTGGCGCTGGCGCGTTTCATGATCCGTTTTGTGCAACACGGTCTCTCGGCTTGAGCCCTGGCGGGCCCGGGCCGAAATGACCGAAAATACCTGCATTCCTTTTGAGCCTTTTCCATTTGAGTTTTTAGAGCCATGGCCCTGCGTACCATCCTTTGTTATCCCGACCCCCGCCTGCACAAGGTGGCCCAGCCCGTGCAAGCGGTGGATGCACGCGTCCAGAACCTGATCGACGACATGATCGAGACCATGTACGAGGCCGGTGGCATTGGCTTGGCCGCCACGCAGATCGATGTGCACGAGCGGCTGGTGGTGATCGACACGTCTGAGGAGCGCAACCAGCCGATGGTGCTGATCAACCCCGAGATCACCTGGATGAACGAGGAGCGCGTCAAGGGCGAAGAGGGCTGCCTGTCGGTGCCCGGCATTTACGACGGCGTGGAACGCGCCACCCAAGTGAAAGTCACGGCCATGGACCGCGATGGCCAAAGCCGCACGATCGAGGCCGAGGGCATGTTGGCCATTTGCATTCAGCACGAGATGGACCACCTGGTGGGCAAAGTGTTTGTGGAATACCTCTCGCCGCTCAAGCAAGGCCGCATCAAGACCAAGATGGTCAAAGCCCAAAAAGCCGGGCGCTGATCCGGCATGCGTTTGATCTTTGCGGGCACGCCCGAATTTGCCCAGACCGCGCTGGCCGCCTTGCATGCTGCCGGTCACGAGATCGTGTTGGTGCTCTCCCAACCCGACCGCCCTGCGGGCCGAGGCATGAAACTGCAGGCCTCACCTGTCAAGCAATGGGCCCTGGCGCACCAGGTGCCTGTGGCCCAGCCGCGCAGCTTGCGACTGGACGGCAAATTCCCCGAAGACGCTGCAGCTGCCCGAGACACCCTGTTGGCCGCGAACGCCGACGCCATGGTCGTGGCCGCCTACGGTTTGATCTTGCCGCAATGGGTGCTGGACTTGCCGCCCAAGGGTTGCCTGAACATCCACGCTTCTTTGTTGCCGCGCTGGCGTGGCGCCGCGCCCATCCACCGCGCCATCGAGGCGGGCGACTCGCAAACCGGCATCACCATCATGCAGATGGATGCGGGACTGGACACGGGCGACATGCTGCTGGTCTTGCCTTGTGAGATCACGCCCGCGGACACCACCGCCGCGCTGCACGACCGCTTGGCCGCTTTGGGTGGTGAGGCCATCGTGCAGGCGCTGGCCAGCTTGGACAGTTTGCCGCACCAGCCGCAACCCGCAGAAGGTGTGAACTACGCGAACAAAATCGACAAAGCCGAAGCCGCGCTCGACTGGGGCTTGTCGGCCGAGGTGTTGGCGCGGCGCATTCGGGCGTTTGATCCGTTCCCGGGCATGACGGTGCCGCTGACCACCGAGGCAGGCAGCGAAACCCTCAAGATTTGGCAAGCCGTGGCCGAGCCTTTGGCAAGCCCCGCCGAGCCGGGCACCGTGCTCAGCGCCGATGCCTCAGGCGTGCGTGTGGCCTGCGGGGAGGGGCAGCTGTGCCTGACCCAACTGCAGCGACCTGGTGGCAAGCGCCTGAGCGCGGCCGATTTTCTGCGCGGCTGCCCCTTGCAGCCCGGTCAGCGTTTGGTGGCCTGATGTTTTTCCGGCCCACGCTCTACCGCCGCGCCGAGTTCTGGCAAGGTTTTCGCGACCTAGCTCCGCAAGCGCCCGGGGTGGCCGCTTGGGGCCTGATGACCGGCGTGGCCATGGTCAAGTCGGGCATGAGTGTCTTCGAGGCCGTGGCCATGACGATGCTGGTGTTCGCGGGCAGCTCGCAGCTGGCGGCCATTCCGCTGTTGGTGGCCGGAGCACCCGCTTGGGTGATTTTGGCGACCGGCTTTTGCGTGAACTTGCGCTTTGTGGTGTTCAGCTTGCACCTGCGCAACTACCTCATGCACCTGCCGCGCTGGCAGCGGATGTGCCACGGCTACTTCACCGCCGACATCACCTATGTGCTGTTCACTGTGCACTACCCGCAGCCTGGCACCACCGATGCTGAGCGCACCGGGCAAGAGGCTTATCTGGCGGGCAACTATTTGCTGAACTGGGGCAGCTGGATTGTGGCCAGTTTGTTGGGCGTTGGGCTGGCCAATTTGATTCCGCCAGAATGGGGCTTGGGCTTTGCGGGCATTTTGTGTTTGCTGGGCATTCAGTGTTCGCTGGCCAGTTCGCGCATGCGCATGCTGTCAGCCTTGATCGCGGCTGTAGCCGCCGTGGTCGCTTACAACCTGCCGCTCAAACTCAACATCGTCGTGGCGATTGCGGTGGCCGTCATATTGTGCATGTCGGTCGAGAAAATCCGGCCTGCACCCGAGGCAGCGGCATGAACGAAACCGACCTGTGGACGCTGGCTGTCATTGTGGGGCTGGCCGTGGTCACGGTGGTGGCCCGCAGTTTCTTTTTCATCTCCAGCAAGTCCTGGCAGCTGCCCGACTGGGCCCAGCGTGGCTTGCAGTACGCGCCCATTGCGGCGCTGTCGGCGGTGGTCATTCCTGAAATCATCACCGTGCAGGGCGAGTTGGTCAGCACCTGGCAAGACGCCCGCTTGTACGCGGCTGCGGCGGGCGTGGCCGCTTACTTTTGGCGGCGCGGTGTGCTGACCACGATCCTGGTGGGCATGGCGGTTTACCTGCCCTTGCGCTTGGGGCTGGGCTGGTGAGTCTGCTTGGGATTTGGTTTGGGGTTGTTACCGGCCCTTCATGTCAGCCCTTGTCAGGCCGCGCTTTTAAAATCGATTTGATCCTTCTACTTTTCTTCACACCATGAACGTCATCCGCTTTTCCGATCTGTGTGCCAAGGGCCAAGCCGCTGGCCAACGCGTGTTCATCCGCGCCGACTTGAACGTGCCGCAAGCCGATGACGGCAGCATCACCGAAGACACGCGCATCCGCGCCAGCGTGCCTTGCATCCAGATGGCGCTGGACGCGGGCGCTGCCGTGATGGTGACCAGTCATTTGGGCCGCCCGACCGAGGGCGAGTTCAAACCCGAAGACTCGTTGGCCCCCGTGGCCAAGCGCTTGGGCGAGTTGCTCGGTCGTGACGTGCCGCTGGTGGCCAACTGGGTCGGTGGTGTGGACGTGCAGCCCGGCCAAGTGGTCTTGCTCGAGAACTGCCGTGTCAACCAAGGCGAGAAGAAAAACGACGAAGCCCTGTCGCGCCAAATGGCCGCGCTGTGCGACATCTACGTGAACGACGCTTTTGGCACCGCCCACCGCGCCGAGGGCACGACCCACGGCATCGCCCGCTTTGCGCCGATCGCCAGCGCTGGCCCTTTGCTGGCCGCCGAGATCGACGCGATTGGCAAAGCCTTGGCCAACCCGAAGCGCCCGCTGGCGGCGATCGTGGCGGGCTCCAAGGTGTCCACCAAGCTGACCATCTTGAAGAGCCTGTCGCAAAACGTGGATCAGCTCATTGTGGGTGGCGGCATCGCCAACACCTTCATGCTGGCCGCGGGCCTGAAGATCGGCAAGAGCTTGGCCGAGCCCGACTTGGTGGGCGAGGCCACGGCCGTGATTGAAGCCATGAAAGCGCGTGGCGCTGAAGTGCCGATCCCGACCGATGTGGTGGTGGCCAAGACCTTCGCAGCAGACGCGGTGGCCACAGTGAAAAAAGCCACCGACGTGGCTGACGACGACATGATTTTGGACATTGGCCCCGAGACCGCCGCCAAACTGGCCGCTCAGCTCAAGCAGGCGGGCACCATTGTGTGGAACGGCCCGGTGGGCGTGTTTGAGTTTGCAGCCTTCGAAAACGGCACCAAAGTGATCGCCGAGGCGATTGCCGAGTCGAGTGCCTTCAGCATCGCAGGCGGTGGCGACACGCTGGCCGCGATTGCCAAGTACGGCATTGAAGCGCAAGTGGGCTACATCTCCACAGGCGGTGGTGCGTTCCTGGAAATTCTGGAAGGCAAGACCTTGCCCGCTTTTGAGATTTTGGCCCAACGCGCAGCGAGGTAAAGTCTCGACGGACTTGGAGGCCAAACACCTTGAGGTGTTGCATTCAAATGCATCTGGATTGCCACGCTTCGCTCGCAATGACGGGTTAAGAGCGACCCATGACTTGGCATTTGGATTGCCGCGATTCGCTCGCAATGAGATTGATGCGAGTTCTTGAGCCACTGGCCTCGTTCGCGTCATGGCGAGGAGCTTGCGACGCGGCCATCCATGTCTGTTGTTTTCTCAACGGCAGAACAGGTCGAGCTTCTGTTCAAGCTTGTGTGGCAGGCGGCAGGTTGCCGCGCACGGGGCTGGTCATGGTGCCCTTGAAGTCGGTCCAGCACTCGCGGCCGAAGTCGTACAGCTTGCAGTTTTGGGCGGTCTCGAAGTACCACTTCCACGAGAAGGGCTGCACGATGATGCGGCCGGGCAGCATTTCTTCGAGCTTGGTTTGCGCTTGCTTGAGGCGGTACAGCGGGATGCTCATGTCCACATGGTGCGCGGTGTGCTCCATGATGTGGTGCATCATGGCGCCGATCTGGAACGGAAAGGTCAGGTGCACGGTGGTCGACACAAAGGGCGCGGCCTTGGTCCAAGCGGCTTTGTTGTCGTGCCAGGAAACTTTGACATGGGTGTGGTGCACATAGACCACAAAACCGATCATGGTGTTCCAGAAGAAGAAGGGGATCAGCACGCCCATGAGCAGCGACAGCAGCACCGATTGCTCGGTGTAGAGGGCTGCAGCCGCAATGACCGCGACCCACACCGCACCAAAAACACTCACCAGCAAGCTGTCCTTGAAGAAGATCGGGCGGCGTGTGGGCATGTGGGTTTTGTTGGGGAAGAATTCGCGCTTCCACCAGATCTCGATCATGTAATACAAACCGGGTGCCCAGCCGCTGCGGTAAGCGCGTTGGAGCAGGCGTTCCACGAAGTTCAGGTTGGCAAATTCTTCTGCCGTCAGGGGTGTCCAGACAAAATCCACACCCTTGAGGTTGGTGTAGCCATGGTGCACCACATTGTGGCCGGTGTCCCACAAACTGTAGGGGGTGAGCGATGGCAAAAATGCGATGCGGCCCAAGACCTTGTTGAGTTCGCGGTGGGGCGTCAGGCTCTGGTGGCAAGCGTCGTGACCAATGACGAACAGACGGCCAATCACAAAGCCAGCCACTGAGCCGCACAGCAGTTTGGCCCAGACAGATTCAAGCAAGACGGTTGCGGTGATCAGGGCAAAAAACAGGGCGTAATCCAAGACCAACAACACCAAGGCACGAACCGTGCTGCGCTCGGACAGAGGGATCAACCACTCGCGCAAAGTTTTGCGGTGCGGCAGAGGTTGGTCCAAAGGAATGGGTTGGTCGGTGTGTGGGGTGTGTAAGGCAGTCATGGCGCTTGCATAAAAATCCATTAGGCTGGAGTTTAGTCGGCTTGGCGTTTCAATGGGCTGACAAGGATCAATTCAAGGGGATTGGTCAGGGAAACCGGCGGTAACGGGATTGATCTGGCGGTAACTCGTCGTCAAAAGTCTGAAATCATCGAGTCTTTCCGACAGGGGTTGACGGTTATTGATCGCAAGAAAGCCCTAGAAAGAACCCGTCTTGTAACCGATTTCGTGTGAGAATTGAAACCAAATTACATTGGAGATGTCCTGATGCCCCGTCGCGCTACCAAGATTGTTGCCACCTTAGGCCCTGCTTCCAGCGATCCAGTATTGTTGGAGGCCATGATCCGAGCAGGCGTCAATGTGGTTCGACTGAACTTCAGTCACGGCAAGGCGCAAGACCACGTCGACCGCGCCCGCTTGGTGCGCGAAGCCTCGCAGCGTGCGGGGCGCGAAGTGGCCATCATGGCCGACCTGCAGGGCCCCAAGATCCGGGTGGGCAAATTTGCCGAAGGCAAAGTCATGCTCGAGCCCGGTGCCCCCTTTGTCCTCGACGCCTCTCGCACCGAGCTGGGTGACATTCATGGCGTGGGCCTCGATTACAAAGAGTTGCCGCGTGATGTGAAAGCGGGCGATGTGCTTTTGCTCAACGATGGCCTGATCGTGCTCACCGTGAACGCCGTCAAAGGCGAGCAGGTGCAGACCACCGTCAAGCTCGGTGGCGAGCTGTCCAACAACAAAGGCATCAACAAGCAAGGCGGCGGCTTGACAGCGGCGGCCCTGACGGCCAAGGACATGGAAGACATCAAGACGGCCATGAGCTTCAACGCCGACTATGTGGCGGTGAGCTTCCCCAAAAACGCCACCGACATGGAAATGGCCCGCCAACTGTGCAACGTGGCTTGCACCAACGGCCACCGACCCGGCCTGATCGCCAAGATCGAACGCGCCGAGGCCATTCCTGAGCTGGACCGCATCTTGGCGGTGTCGGACGGCATCATGGTGGCACGGGGCGATTTGGCGGTGGAGGTGGGCAATGCCGCCGTGCCGGGTCTGCAAAAACACATGATCAAACGCGCCCGCGAGATGGACAAGCTGGTCATCACGGCCACGCAGATGATGGAGAGCATGATCGTCAACCCGGTGCCCACCCGCGCCGAAGTGTCGGACGTGGCCAATGCGGTGCTGGATGGCACCGATGCGGTGATGCTCAGCGCCGAAACCGCGGCAGGCAAGTACCCGCTGGAGACGGTCGAAATGATGGCTGCCATTTGTCTGGAAGCCGAAAAAACCGACCACGACCCATTGGACGATGACTTTGTGGGGGCGCATTTTGACCGCATCGACCATGCCATCGCCATGGGAGCGCTGTTCACGGCGCACCACCTCAAGGCCAAAGCGATTGTGGCCCTGACCGATTCGGGCTCGACCGCGTTGTGGATGAGCCGCCACAGCGTGCGCATGCCCATTTACGCCCTCACGCCCAAGGTTGCGACCCAGCGCAAGATGGCGCTGATGCGCAACGTCAGCCCCTTGCTGATGGACACCAGCGCCGACCGTGACACCGCCTTGGCCGACGCCGAAGCGCACCTGAAAAAGCGCGGCATTGTGCAGTCGGGTGATGTGTACGCCATCACCGTGGGCGAGCCCATGGGCACGCCGGGCGGCACCAACACGCTCAAGATTTGCCGAGCAGACTGAGGCAGAGCTAACCCATCAATGCTGCGTGGTGGGTCTGTCGGCCAGAGTTGGCAGCTGAGTGGTGGCCCAAAACCTATAAAATCTGGTGCAGTTACAAGCCGGTTACATGCTGGCGATCCAGAATCTTCAACACCTCGGGAAATCACCACCATGGCACTCGTTTCTATGCGCGAGCTGCTGGACCATGCGGCCGCCAATGGCTACGGCATTCCAGCTTTCAACGTCAACAACCTGGAGCAGGTCCAGGCCGTCATGACCGCCGCCGACGAAGTCGGAGCGCCTGTCATCTTGCAGGCCAGCGCAGGTGCCCGCAAATACGCGGGTGAGCCCTTCATCAAACACCTGATCCAGGCGGCCACCGAGCAGTGGCCGCACATTCCGCTGGTCATGCACCAAGACCACGGCCAAAGCCCGGCGGTTTGCCAAGGCGCGATCAACCTGGGTTTTTCCTCGGTGATGATGGACGGCTCTTTGCTCGAAGACGGCAAGACCCCGGCCGACTTTGCCTACAACGTGGACGTGACACGCCGTGTGGTCGAAATGGCCCACTTGGTCGGTGTGTCGGTCGAGGGCGAACTCGGCTGCCTGGGCAATCTGGAAACCGGCGAAGCGGGTGAAGAAGACGGCATTGGCGCTGAAGGCAAGCTGGACCACAGCCAGATGCTGACCGACCCCGAAGAGGCTGCACAGTTTGTGAAAGCCACAGGCCTGGACGCGCTGGCCATTGCCATTGGCACCAGCCACGGCGCCTACAAGTTCAGCCGCAAGCCCACGGGCGACATCCTGGCCATCAGCCGCGTCAAGGAAATCCATCAGCGCATCCCCAATACCCATTTGGTGATGCACGGCTCGTCCAGCGTGCCGCAAGAGCTGCTGGCCCTGATCAACCAGTACGGCGGCCAGATGAAGGAAACCTACGGCGTGCCGGTCGAGGAAATTCAGGAAGCCATCCAGCACGGTGTGCGCAAGATCAACATCGACACCGACATCCGCCTGGCCATGACAGCGGCAGTGCGCAAGTTCTTGTTTGAAAACCCCGACAAGTTCGACGCACGCGAGTGGCTCAAGCCTGCCCGCGAAGCGGCCAAGCAAATTTGCAAGCAGCGCTACCTCGAGTTCGGTTGCGAAGGCCAGGCCCCCAAGATCAAGGGCGACAGCCTGCAGGTGGTGGCGGCCCGTTACGCACGCGGTGAATTGGCGCAAGTGGTCAACTGAAGATTGGATGGCCACGCTGCGCTCGCCATGACGCAGGTCGTCACTGAGAGGTTTTCAGACCGCAGCCCACCCGCAGGCCGTCACTGAGAGGTTTTCAGACCGCAGCCCACCCGCAGGTCGTCACTGAGAGGTTTCCAGACCGCAGCCCATCCGCAGACCGTCACTGCGAGGTTTTCAGACCGGAGCTCACCCGCAGGCCGTCACTGAAAGGTTTTCAGACCGGAGCCCAGCCGCAGACCGTCACTGCGAGGAGCTTGCGACGCGGCAGTCCAATTGAGACTGCACCAGGGGCAGACCTGGCCCCGGACCCTGCGATAATTATCACGAGTGGCCCCTTGACTGTTCAACGGGCCTTTTTCTTTTTTGCTGTTGCTTGACTGTGTTGCCATGACGTCTGCCCTCCACACCTCGGCCCTGACCTCTTTGCCTTTGCTGGCGCGAGGCAAGGTGCGTGACAACTACGCCGTGGGTGACGACCGCATCTTGATGGTGGCGTCGGACCGCATCAGCGCCTTCGACGTGATCATGGGCGAGCCGATTCCGGGCAAAGGCGTGCTGCTCACGCAAATGGCCTTGTTCTGGTTCGACAAGCTGGGCCCCAAGGGCCTGAACATCTGCCCGATCCACCTCACGGGTGATGCCCCCGAGAGCGTGGTGAGCGCCGAAGAAGTGCCGCAGGTTGTGGGACGCTCCATGCTGGTCAAGCGCCTGAAACCCATCCCGGTCGAGGCGGTGGTGCGCGGTTATCTGGCGGGCAGCGGCTGGAAGGAATACCAGGACAACCAAGCCGTGTGCGGCGTGAAACTTCCTGCGGGCCTGAAAAACGCCAGCCGCTTGCCCGAGCCCATCTACACACCAGCGGCCAAAGCGGCGGTGGGTGAGCACGACGAAAACATCACCTTCGAGCGCACGGTGGAGATGATCGGCGCCGACCTGGCCACCCGCATCCGCGACATCAGCATCCAGCTCTACAAAGCCGCGCGTGATATTGCGGCCACCCAAGGCATCATCATTGCCGACACCAAATTCGAGTTTGGCTTGGACGCTGACGGCACGCTGGTGCTGATGGACGAGGTGCTGACGCCCGATTCATCGCGTTATTGGCCCACAGATTCTTATGAACAGAGTTATGTGGAAGGGGCCAACCCGCCCAGCTACGACAAACAGTTTTTGCGCGACTGGCTGGAGACCGCCATGGTCAATGGCAAGCCTTGGGACAAAACCCCGCCTGCGCCGCGCCTGCCGCGCGAGGTGATCGAGAACACCGCCGCCAAATACCAAGAGGCGATGAACAAGCTGATGGCCTGAATGCCCGGGCATTCAGGACACAAAAAAGGCGCTGCAATGCGGCGCCTTTTTCCTGAGGGTTTGGAGATCAATGGGTGAAGGCCAGCAGGGTCATGGCATCGAGCAGGCAGGTGGTGCCGGCCACCAGCAAGCTGGCGTTGGCAGCCGTTCGGCCGCGCTGATGGAGCGATGCGCCCCAGAATACCGCCAGGCAAACCAGCTCCAAGGCGCTGCGCATCCACAGGTAGGCGCCGCTGTCCACCAGCGGGGCGGCGCCGGGGCTCATGAGCACGGCATACAGGAAAACACCCTTGACCAGCCAGAGTGCGGCGCCAAAATGTACAGAAGTCAGTTGTGCCAGTTGGTTGCGCCAAGAGGTGTCGGAGCGCACAGTCGCACCACCGAGCAGGCATTGCAGCTCTTCAGGGGTGATCAGGGGCTCGGCGCGTGGCATGGTTCAAAATGAGATCAAAAGTGGTGATTAAATTTTAAGATGCATGCCCCCACAAGAACACGGACACGACCCGGCTTGTGCGCTGAAACTGGTAAATATCTGTAACGGCAGGTATTACATTCGACGTTTTGATCGCCAGAACGAGGAAATGGAATGACGCTTTTTCGCCCCGCGACCTCCTTGATGGTCCAGTACGCCCATTACCACCGCGATCGCCGCAACATCCTGACCCATCTGCTGGGCATTCCGCTGATTTTTTTGTCGATTGGTGTCTTGCTGCTGGGCCCGGCCTGGGTGGTAGCGGGTCAAACGCTGACGCTGGCCTGGGCCATGTGGGCGCTCACCAGCCTGTGGTACCTGAGCCGGGGTGATGTCTTGCTGGGAGCGGCCACCTCGGTCGTCAATGGTGTGTTGATCGCGGCCGCCCATGAGGTCCCGCCTCTGGCGCAAGCCCTGGGGCTGGCGGTGTGGCAGGCGGGCTTGGGCTTGTTCTTCATCGGCTGGCTCATCCAGTTCATCGGCCACTATTTTGAGGGCCGTAAACCCGCTTTTGTGGACGATGTCGTCGGCTTGTTGGTGGGGCCGATGTTTGTGGTGGGCGAGGTGCTCATGTGGGCCGGGCTGCTGCAGCGCATGCGCATGGACATCGAGCGGCAAGCAGGCCCCACGCGCTAAACGCTTGGCGGCTCAACCACAAAAAAAAGCCCGATCAAACTGCACATTTGCAGCCGCATCGGGCTTTTGTTGAAGGTGAAATGAGATCAGTTGAGCGCCATGCTCAGCTTGCGCCGGTAGCTGGAGATCATGGCCATGTGCGGGTCTTCTTGCAGGGCCGCTTTGCCCATCAATTCGATACCGCCGGCTGATTTGCCGGTGGCTTCTTGTGTTTTGGACTTGGGTGGTGTCATTAGCTCCAGCAAGGCGACAAAGGTTTTGCGTGGGGCTTCGTTGTCCCACTTCTTGTCGCGCATGATGATCTCGAGCAGTTCGTCCATCGCCGCTTCCCATTGGCCTATCGCGATCAACAATCGGCTTTTGGCAAAACGGGCCTCAAAGTCGCGTTTGTTCTGGGCGATCAAGGCGTCAAACTGGTCCAACTCCCATTCGCCGCGGGGGTCTGTGGTCACAAACTCCAGCGCGTTGAGCCACTGGGTTTGCGCCTCAAAGCGCAGCGGCACCGGGATGCGGGCCATGGCGGGGGCCAACAAAGCGGAGGCTTCGGCCAATTCGCCGAGGCCAATCAGCAGCTTGACCAGGTCAAAACGCGCATCGTCGTTGCCGGGGTTGGTGGCCAGAGCTTGCTCCAAGGCGGCGCGGGCGCTGTCTGCGTCACCCGCTTGCAGGTGTTCTTCGGCTTCTTGGGCAGCGGCTTGGGCTTGCAGCTCGCCTTCAGCGGGCAGGTGCTTGTCCAGGAACTGCTTGACCTGGCCTTCGGGCAAAGCGCCCATGAAACCATCGACGGGTTGGCCGTTTTTCAGCAAGACGCAGGTCGGGATGCTTTTGATGCCAAAGGCCTGGGCCAGTTGCTGCTCTTGATCGGAGTTGATTTTGACCAGTTTGAAGCGACCTTCGTAAGCGGCCTCGACTTTTTCGAGGACAGGGCCCAGCGATTTGCAGGGGCCGCACCAGGGGGCCCAAAAATCCACCAGCACAGGGGTGGTCATGGAGGCTTCGATGACCTCGGCTTCAAAATTTTGTATCGTGACGTCCATCATGGTGGGCAGGGTTCCGGGTTGTGTTTCTGCTCCAAGGGGAGCAAAACCTTAAAATTCAAGATTGATCACGAAAAGCACCCAATGACTCAAGCGCTCATCGGCGTCATCATGGGTTCCAGCTCCGACTGGGACACCATGCAGCACGCAGTCCAGATTCTCCAACAGTTTGGCATCGCTCACGATGCCCGCGTGGTTTCGGCCCACAGAATGCCGGACGATATGTTCACTTATGCCGAAACCGCTGCAGCGCGGGGCTTGAAGGCCATCATCGCGGGTGCGGGCGGCGCCGCCCATTTGCCCGGCATGCTGGCGGCCAAAACCGTGGTGCCGGTGTTGGGTGTACCGGTGCAGACCAAGGCGCTGTCGGGTGTGGATTCGCTGCACAGCATTGTCCAAATGCCCAAGGGCGTGCCGGTGGCCACTTTTGCCATTGGCGCAGCGGGTGCGGCGAACGCAGCCCTGTTTGCGGTGGCCATGCTGGCCAACAACGACCCGGCTTTGCGTCAAAAGCTCGAAGCCTTCCGCGCCGAGCAAACCGCCATGGCCCGTGCCATGACCCTCCCACCCGTGGGTGCCGCATGAGCCGCGCGATTTTGCCGGGCTCCATGGTCAATGGCCAAATGGCCACGCTGGGCGTGATGGGTGGGGGCCAGTTGGGCCGCATGTTCGTGCAAGCCGCGCAGGCCATGGGCTACTTCACCGCGGTGCTCGACCCCGATGCGGCCAGCCCGGCCGGGCTGGTGAGCCACCACCACATCCAAACCGACTACTTGGACGAACAGGGCCTGGCCCAGCTGATGCAGCGCTGCGCGGCCATCACGACCGAGTTTGAAAACGTGCCCGCACCGGCCCTGCTGACGCTGGGTGCACACCGCCCAGTGGCCCCCGCGTCCGAATCGGTGGCGATTGCGCAAGACCGCGCCGCCGAAAAGGCCCACTTTGTGCGCTGCGGCGTGCTGGTGGCGCCGCATGCCGTGATCGAGACGGCCGCGCAGTTGGCGGCGGTGGGTGACGATTTGCTGCCCGGTATTTTGAAAACCTCTCGCCTGGGCTATGACGGCAAGGGCCAGATCCGCGTGAAGACCCGCGAAGCATTGGCGGCGGCTTGGGCTGAGCTCAAAGGCGTGCCTTGTGTGCTCGAAAAAATGCTGCCCTTGCAGGCCGAGTGCTCGGTCATCGTGGCGCGTGGCGCCGACGGGCAGATGGTGAATTTTCCAGTGCAACTGAACCTGCACCGCGACGGCATTTTGGCCGTGACCAGTGTGTACGAAGGGGCTGTGCCTGTCGATGTGGCGGCGCAAGCGGTGGCCGCGACCCGCGCGATTGCCGAAGGGCTTCACTACGTGGGCGTGCTGTGCGTGGAGTTTTTCCTGCTCGAAGGCGGCCAGTTGGTGGTCAACGAAATGGCCCCCCGCCCGCACAACAGCGGTCACTACACGATGAACGCCTGCGACCAGTCGCAGTTTGATTTGCAGGTGCACACGCTGGCAGGTTTGCCGCTCACGCAGCCGCGCCAACATTCACCGGCCATCATGCTCAACTTGTTGGGTGATCTGTGGCCCGAAGTCACACCCACTGGCAAAGGCCCGACCAGCCCCGCTTGGGCTCAGGTGCTGGCGCTGCCTGGCACGCACTTGCACCTGTACGGCAAGTTGTCGGCCCGCCCCGGTCGCAAGATGGGCCACCTGAACATCACGGGGCCCACACCCGAAGCGGTGCGGGCCACCGCTTTGCAGGCGGCCGCTTTGCTCGGCATCGAAGCCTTTTGAGCTTGGGCATGATCCTCAGTGCCAACGAAGCGGCCATCGCGCAAGCTGCACAAGCGCTGCGCGACGGCCAGTTGGTCGGACTGCCGACCGAGACCGTGTACGGCCTGGCGGCCAATGCCACCGACGACGCGGCCGTCGCCAAAATCTTTCTGGCCAAGGGCCGCCCGGCTAACCATCCGCTGATCGTGCATGTGGCCAGTGCCGCGCAAGTGCCGGTGTTTGCCGCGCAGGTGCCCGACTTTGCTCAAGCGTTGATCGATGCCTTTTGGCCCGGGCCGCTGACATTGATCCTGCAGCGCCAAAGCAGTGTGGCTACGGCTTCGGCGGGCGGGCAAGACTCTATCGGTCTGCGTTGCCCCTCGCACCCGGTGGCCCAAGCTTTGTTGCAAGCGGGTCTGCCGCTGGGCGTGCTGGGTGTCTCGGCACCCAGCGCCAACCGCTTTGGCCGTGTGAGCCCCACCAGCGCCGTGCACGTGCAGTCTGAACTGGGCCCCGATTTGTTGATTTTGGACGGTGGCGACTGTGAGGTGGGCATCGAGTCCACCATCATCGACTGCACCCGTGGCGAGCTGGTCCTGCTGCGCCCCGGGCACATCACGCGCATGCAAATTGAAGCGGCATGTGGCCGCGCCGTGCTGGACAAGGACTCTCCCCAAGCGGTGTTGGGTCAGCCTGCGCCCCGCGCCTCGGGCACGCTCGAATCGCATTACGCGCCTCGCGCCAAGGTGCGCCTGATGTCGGCAGGCGAGATCGCCCACAAATTGCAAGCCTTGGGGCCACACGCCAACAACCTGGGGTTGTGGTCGGCCGAGCGCCCTAAGAACGAGCAGGGCATGGGATCAGGTGTGGGCGCTGGGGTGTTGTGGCGCCGGCAAGCCACCACAGCCGAACAAGCCGCGCACGACTTGTTTGGTGTGTTGCGCGACTTGGACGCTCGTGGCGTGACCCAAATCTGGGTGCAGCTGCCGCCCGACACCTCCGAATGGGAGGGTGTGCGGGACCGCTTGCAGCGGGCTTCGGCTTAGCGCCAGCCCGCCTGATTCAGGCTGCGAGTCACCGAATCCGCCAGCAAGGTGTGAGCGAAGGGGGTGGGGTGGAAGCCGTCCGAGAACAAGTACTTAGACCACCAGTTCGCTGTCTTGCCAGGCAAAGCGTCCAAAGCGGCCGAAGTGCAAAGGGGGAAGCTGTAGGACGGCAGTCCTGAACTGTCAGTGCCGGTGACCTGGCAGACCGCGTCGGTGGCATTGCTCAGCCCAAAGCTGGCAGGTTTGGCCACTTGTTGGGTGAATTCACCAAAAAAGTCCACCACCACGATGCGCTTGTCGTTGGCGGTGCGTGTCTTGAGTTGTTGGTTGAAGGCCCCAATCCACTGCTGAATCGCTCCTTGGAGTTGTGTGCTTGCAGCAGGGCCAGCTTGTGCGCTGACCCCTTTCAAGACCGCCGAGAAACGCGGTGTGAGGCTCACATCGGGCATGTTCAAAACCGCCACGCGGTCTGCGCCTTTGTCCAAAGCTTGCGCCTTGATGTCGTTATAAAACGTATCAGCCAGTTTTTGCATGTAAGCGCCCGCAGCCAATGCAGCACCGTTGGGCTGAGGCAACAGGCTGGCAATCGTGGCCGTGTCAAGCTGCTGTGCCAGGAAAGCCTGGTAGTTGGCCGCCCCCTGAGCACCAGTGGCTGCGCCCAAATAGGCACCGATCAAGTCTGCCGCATCGTTGCCACCGCCATCGATCAACACCAAATCGTTGGCGGTGTAGTTGCCCAGTTGAGCGCGTGTTTTGAGCTGAGTTCCCACAGTCAAGGGGCTGGCTGTGCCGCCTTCTGCTGCACTGACCACAATCCGTCCGCCGCCGATGGCGAAATTGGTGCATTGAGGCGACAGGGTGGGCACGCTGCTGCCTGGAGTCAAACTGTAAAAACTGCACTGTGCAGCACCATCCACGCCGACGTTAGTCGCCACGATCTGTGGCCAGATGGGAAAGCCTTTGGCAGAGCTGGCATTTTGAACGGTGAATTTAAGACCGAAAGTTCCAACGTCTGCCAAGCTGTCGCCCATCACATAAACCTTGGTGATGGGGGTTGGGCCGGAGCCGCCGCAGGCGACCAAGCCCGCCAAAACCACCGCGCTCATGGCGCTCATCCAGACTCGACGTGTGTTGATTTGCATGTGTGTTCCTCGATTGAAAAAGAACGAATGTTCTTTTATTTCACTCTATAGCCGTTGATGGGGGTTGCCATGGGGGAATACACCGATGCCCAGCCAAGGGTCAATGCGATTCACCGATACCGCAGTTTCATCACCAAAATCATCAACGCCAAGCTGGTGGTGATGGCGTTGGCGATGATGATGGGCCAGGCCACCAGCAAAATGCCATAGACCAGCCACAGCGCCACGCCCACGGTGAACAGGCTGTACATGCCCAACGAGATGCCGCTCACGTCGCGGGTGCGAAAGGTTTGCCAGGCTTGCGGAATGAAGCTGGCGGTGGTCAGGAAGGCGGCCACAGAGCCGACCCAGTCGATGAGGTTCATGGTGTTATTTGAGAAAGGGGCTTTGGGCGCTCATGGATTGCGCCGCTGGCATCGCAGTGACAAAACAGCTGTCATCGCGAGGAACGAAGCGATCCATGGTTGATGCGATCCGATGGTTGTGCTTTGGGGGGTGAGGCCTGGTCGCGCACCGTCCATTCAAGGAGTTGGTCAAGAGCCCCACGGGCTTGTTGGGCATTGGGGTGGTGCAGCACGGCCACCAAGGTGTAGCGCTGGCCGCTTTGGCCCTGCACATAACCGGCCACAGAGGCCACATCGCGCAGCGAGCCGGTTTTGAGCCAGGCCTTGCCAATCACGGGCGACTGTGGGCTGCGGTCTTTGAGTCGGGCGGCGGTGCCGTCCACCCCGGCGATGGCCAAGGAGTCGAGAAAGTGCTGGGCGTGTGGGCTGGCGTGGGCGGCTTGCAGCAAAGCCGTCAGAGCCTGCGCGGTGCTGCGCTCGGTGCGGGACAGGCCCGAGCCGTTGTCCAGCACCGGCTCATCGTGCCCGGCAAAGCCTTGACGCCACCATTGCGACAGGCGCATTCGCGAAGCTTCAAAGCGCCCGGGTGCGCCCATCTCGCTCGACAGGGTCAAGTACAGCTGCTGCGCCATCACGTTGTTCGAGAATTTGTTGATGTCTTTGATGATCTCAGACAAGGGCAAGGACGGCGCTTCCAGCAGCAGCTTGGCCGATGCTGGGCGAGTGCCGTAGCGCACCTGCCCCGTGAGTTGCCCGCCCGCTTGTTGCCACAGGGCTTGCATGACCCGGGGGGCAAAGGCTTCGGGTTCGGGATAGGCCACGGGCCATTCGCGCTCGCCGCAGCTGGCGGGGTAGCGGCCCGCAAAACGCACTTGCTGGGCTTGGCTGAAGTCGGCCTGCAGCTGGCGCCGCCAGTCGCTGCAAGGGGCCCTGGTCAGCGGCAGTTGTGTGGGGGCAGAAAAGCCTGCCAGCGGTGGTTCAAAGCGCACCTGCACCTGGCCGCTGGCGGCGTCAGGCGTGAATGTGTAGACCACCGCCTTGAAGTTGAGCAGCAGCCCGTCTGGGCCCACGTTGTAGGGCCGCAGGGGTTCGTCGTCAAAAGGCTCGCTGCGTTCGCGCACGTCGAACACGCTGCGGTCCAGCACGATGTCACCGCGCACTTCGCGCACACCCGCCGCCCTGATTTGCAACATCAACGCTTGCAAGCGTTCGACCACGAGTTTGGGGTCGCCGCTGCCGCGCACGACCAGGTTGCCCTGCAGCACGCCATCACGTACCGAGCCATCGGTGTACACCCGGTTGCGCCAGACGTACTCGGGCCCCAGCAGGCTCAAACCCGCATAGGTGGTGAACAGTTTCATGACCGAAGCAGGGTTCACGCTGGCATGGGCTTGGTGAGACAAATGCCGATGTTTGCCGCTTTTTGTGGCGGGGCGATGGGGCAGGGGGGCAATGAGCACACTCAGGGCCGAAGGGGGGACTTCGGCTTTTTGCAGGGTTTGCAGGACATGGCGGGGCAGCGCGTTGTGGGTGCGGACAGCGGAGGTCTGTTGGGTCAACTCGGCGCTGGTTTGGGCGTGGGCCGACCAAGTCAGCACCGCACTGAGCGCCAAGACCGAACAGGCGGCGCAGGCCAAGGTGAACATGATTGGGCGTTGGACGCAAGGTCGGGTCATGGGATGAGTCTAACGGTCATACTCTGGTTCAAGGTGCTCCATTGGGCAGCCCAAAGGCGTTAAAGCTCGCGCCTGTGCAGCGGCCCCGTATGATTCGGGCCATGCGATTTTCTTCAAAAACGGTGGGCCTGGCTTCGGCGGTCATCACGGTGCTCATCTGGACGGGTTTCATTGTCATTGCGCGGGCCTCGGCTTCTCGGGGATTGTTGCCGATGGACATTGCGTTGGCCCGCGTTCTGGGGGCCAGTGCTGTCTTGTTGCCTTGGGCTTGGTGGCTGATGAGCCCGGCGCGACGGGCCGGTGAAAAAGTGGGCTCGTTGTGGGGCTTGTCGCCCCTGCCTTTGCGCCAGACGGTGCAAACCGGTTTTTTGGGCGGTTTTTTGTACGCCATCCTGGCCTACACCGGCTTTGTGTACGCCCCCGCCACGCACGCCTCGGTGCTCATGCCCGGCAGCCTGCCTTTGTGGACCACCTTGTTGGCCTGGTTGTTTTTGCGCGAAAAAGTGGCCACCACCCGGGCTGTGGGGCTGGGTTTCATTGTATTGGGCGATGTGTTGGTGGGTGGTGCGAGCTTGCTCATGGCCTTTGACGGCGGAGAGGTCTGGAAGGGCGACCTGCTGTTCATGACGGCCGCCCTGTGCTGGGCCAGTTACAGCGTGCTGGTGCGCAGCCAGGGTTTTGACGCGGTGCGCGCTACCATGGCCATCACCGCATTTGCCTTTGTCTGCTTTGTGCCCTTGTTCGCCTTGTTGGTGGCCTTGCAAATTTTGCCCACGCAGTTGCACCAGGCGCCTTGGTCCGAGATCCTGTTCCAGGCCGTGTTCCAGGGCGTGGGTTCGGTGGTCATCTCGGGCATCACCTTCACGCAGATGGTGCGCCACTATGGCCCGGTGCGCTCGACCATGATCACGGCCCTGGTGCCCGGCTTGTCGGCGCTGGGAGCAGTGTGGTTCTTGGGTGAGCCCATGCACTGGAATTTGCTGGCCGGGCTGGCGCTGGTGACCAGTGGCATTTTGTTCGGCGTGCGGCAGGCCAAAAAACCTGCAGCCGCACCCGCTCCTTTGTCAACCGGGGGTCAGCCGTGAGCCCCAGCCCCGAGCGCCGTTGGTTGGCCTTTGACACCAGCACCGATGTGCTGTTTTTGGCCGTGGCCCGCGGCGAGCAGGTTTGGACCCAAACCCTGCCCGGCGGCGCACAAGCCTCCAGTGGTTTGATTCCGGCGGTGCTGGCGCTGCTGGCCGAAGCCGACATGCCGCTGGCTTCGCTCGATGCCATCGTGTTTGGCCGGGGGCCGGGTTCGTTCACGGGCTTGCGCACCGCATGCGCCGTGGCGCAAGGCCTGGCCTTTGGGGCCGATGTGCCGGTCTTGCCCGTCGACACCTTGCTGGCCGTGGCCGAAGAGGCCCGTTGGTCGCAAGTGCAGGCCAGTGCCATCGCAACCGATGCCCCGTTCACCGTGCTGGCGCTGTTGGATGCCCGCATGGACGAGGTTTACAGCGCCACTTATCGATGGGAGGGTGTGCCCGGGTCAAGCCACGGGCGTTGGCAAGAAGCCGCGCCCTTGCAGGTGGGTGCGCCCGAAAAATTGCAAATGCCCGACAACCCCATGGTGCTGCTGGCGGGCAACGCCTTTGCCGCGTATGGCGAGCGCCTGCCCCTTGTGGCCCCCAGTGGCTTGCGCTGTGAGGCGCTGCCCACCGCCGCCGCTTTGCTGCGCTTGGCCCCGGACTTGTGGGCACAAGGCCTGGCCGTGCCAGCCGAGCAGGCCATGCCGCTCTACATCCGCGACAAGGTGGCCAACACCACCGCCGAGCGCGAGGCCATGAAGGCCCAGACCGCCTTGGACAAGGCCGCTGCCCAGCCATGAGTCTGTCCATGAATCCTGCTTCATCTGCCGAAGGCACCCAGCTTTCAGAGGCCACGCGCAACCGAGTCACGCTGGCCCCCATGTCGCAGGACGATCTGGACGCGGTCATCGCCATCGAGCAAACCGCCTACAGCCACCCTTGGACGCGGGGCAATTTCCGTGACTCGCTCAACCCCTTGTTCATGGCCCAATGCCTGTGGCTAGACGGCGAATTGCTGGGCTATTTTTTGGCCATGCATGGGGTCGAAGAAATGCATTTGCTCAACATCACCGTCGCCCCCGATCGGCAAGGCCAAGGCTGGGGGCGCATGATGCTGGACGCTTTGTCGCTCATGTCACGCCATGCTGGAGCGCAATGGCTGTGGCTGGAGGTGCGCCAAAGCAATCTGCGGGCCCTGAAGGTCTACGAACGCTATGGCTTCAAGCAGGTCAGCATCCGCAAGGATTACTATCCCGCAGGCCGCCTGCAGCGAGAACATGCGGTGGTGATGAGTTTGAAACTGTGAGCCTGAACATGAGCGCCTCCACCCGATTCGACCTGGACGACCGCCAACGCGCCATGCTGGCCGAGATGGGTGTGCGCGTGTGGTGGCCGCCGCAAAGCGATGCCGCGCCCCAAGCTGTGGCTGAAGTTGTACCGGCCAGGGCCACAGAGGTCGTGGCGTCAGCCTCCCGTTCAGCAAGGCCTGAGCCTTTGGCGCTCGCACCCGCCCCGGTGCAGGCCAAGGGCCCCGTGTTTTTGCCTTTGCCCGAAGGCTTGTCCAGCATGGGCTGGGCCGAGCTGCAAACGGCTGTGCAAGCCTGTCGGTCCTGCGCTCTGGGCGCTGCACGTCAAACCCCCATTTTGGGTTCGGGCCAGGGCACCGCCCCATGGATGGTGGTGGGTGACTTGCCTTCGGACGACGATGAGGCGCAAGGCCAGCCCTTCACCGGGCCGGAAGGCGTGTTGCTGGACAACATGCTCAAAGCCGTGGGCGTGCGCCGCCAGGGCTCATCCACCAGCACCGATGCCAACGCCGATGCCAACGCCAACGCGGATGCTAGTGCCGAATTGCCCGTGGCCTGCCTGACCCACGCCGTCAAATGCCGCCCCCAAAACGGGCGCAACCCCGAAAAGTCGGAGTTGGCCACGTGTGCGGCGTATTTGTCGCGCCAAGTCACCTTGGTGCAGCCCCGGGTGATTTTGGCCATGGGCCGTTTTGCCATCCAGAGCCTGCTGGGCAGCACCGAGCCCATGGGCAAACTGCGCGGCCGTTTGCATGACTTTCAGGGCGTGCCGGTGGTGGTCACCTACCCCCCGTCGAGCCTGTTGCGCAACCCGGCCGACAAGGCCAAGGCCTGGGCCGATCTGGTCTTGGCCCTGTCGGTGACCCAAGGCTGACAACCGCTAAAATCCCGGGTTTACCAGAATACTTTCCCGGAGTTGCCCCACATGGCCAATCAAGCACAAATGGCGAACGCCATCCGCGCCCTCGCAATGGACGCTGTTCAACAAGCCAACTCCGGTCACCCCGGCGCCCCCATGGGCATGGCCGACATGGCCGTGGCACTGTGGGGCGATCACCTGCAACACAACCCTAAAAACCCGCATTGGGCCAACCGCGACCGCTTTGTGCTGTCCAACGGCCACGGCTCGATGCTGATCTATTCGGTGCTGCACCTGACCGGCTACAAACTGCCGATTGATGAGCTGAAGAACTTCCGCCAGCTCCACAGCAAAACCGCTGGCCACCCCGAAGTGGGCGTGACCCCCGGTGTGGAAACCACCACCGGCCCGCTTGGTCAGGGCATCACCAACGCCGTGGGCATGGCGCTGGCCGAAAAAATGCTGGCCGCCGAGTTCAACCAGCCTGGCCACGCCATCGTCAACCACCATACCTACGTGTTCCTGGGTGACGGCTGCTTGATGGAAGGCATCAGCCACGAAGCCGTGGCCCTGGCCGGTGCTTGGAAGCTGAACAAACTGATTGCTCTCTACGACGACAACGGCATCTCCATCGACGGCCAAGTGGCCCCTTGGTTCATCGACAACACGCCCCAGCGCTTTGCCGCTTGCGGCTGGAACGTGATCGACGCCGTGGATGGCCACGACGCCGCCGCCGTGTCCGCCGCGATTGCTAGCGCCAAGCACAGCGCCGACAAGCCTACGTTGATCGTCTGCAAAACTGCCATCGGCAAGGGCTCGCCCAACCGTGCAGGCACCTCCAAAGCCCACGGCGAGCCTTTGGGCGCTGAAGAAATCAAGCTCACCCGCGAAGCCCTGGGCTGGACGGCTGAGCCCTTCAAGATCCCCAAAGAGGTCTATGCCGACTGGGATGCCAAAGCCGCAGGCAAAGCCCGCGAAGCCGCTTGGAACACCGCTTTTGCCGCTTACAAAACTGCTTTCCCCGCACAAGCCAAAGAGTTTGTGCGCCGCATGAAGGGCGACTTGCCCAAGAACTTCAACCAAGTGGCGTTTGACGCCGTGGTCGCCGCCCACACCAAGGGCGAAACCGTGGCCAGCCGCAAGGCCAGCCAGCTGGCCCTCGAAGCCTTCACCGCCGCTCTGCCCGAAATGCTGGGCGGCTCGGCCGACCTCACGGGCTCTAACCTGACCAACACCAAGAGCACCCCCGCTTTCCGCGTGGACCTGGCGGGTGACGTGGTCAAGACAGCTGACGGATCGGCTACCGAAGGGGCCTCCCGTATTGGCCGCCACATCAACTATGGCGTGCGCGAATTCGGCATGGCCGCCATCATGAACGGTGTGGCCCTGCACGGCGGCTACATCCCCTACGGCGGCACTTTCCTGACTTTCAGCGACTACTCGCGCAACGCCATCCGCATGGCCGCGCTCATGAAGCAGCGCGTGATCCACGTGTTCACCCACGACTCCATCGGCCTCGGCGAAGACGGCCCGACCCACCAGTCGATTGAGCATGCCGCCAGCCTGCGCCTGATCCCCGGTCTGGACGTGTGGCGTCCTGCCGACACGGCCGAAACCACCGTGGCCTGGGCCGTGGCCCTGCAAAACGCCCACCGTCCATCGGCCCTGTTGCTCAGCCGTCAAAACCTGGCTTACTCACCCAAGAGCGATCTGGGCGACATCAGCCGTGGCGCGTATGTGCTGTCCGAGCCAGAAAACGTTGGCATCAAGAAGACCCACGGCGTGATCATCGCCACCGGCTCCGAAGTGCAACTGGCCCTGGCCACACAAAAGCTGCTGGCCGAACGCAAAATTGGTGTGCGCGTGGTCTCCATGCCCAGCACCAACGTGTTCGACCGCCAAGACACCGAGTACAAACAAAGCGTGTTGCCCAAAGGCCTGCCCCGCGTGGCGGTCGAGATGGGCTCCACCGACGGCTGGTGGAAATACGGCTGCGCCGCCGTGGTCGGCATCGACACCTACGGCGAGTCGGCCCCAGCACCGGTCTTGTTCAAACACTTTGGATTCACCGCCGAGAACGTGGCCGACACCGTCCACGCCGCCCTGCTCAAGGCCTGATCGAAGCCTGCGCCGCACCTTGTGGGGTGCAGCGCAGCACGACAGCCATTGACCGGTCGAACCCCTTCAGCGCCCACCAGGCGCTGAGCTCACGTTCAGGGATCAGGATTCTGCAAATGACTTGGTTTCAAATCCGGTTACGTAACGGTTTAGTAACTTATCTCCCGAGGCTCTCACCATGACCATCAAGTTGGGTATCAACGGATTCGGCCGCATCGGCCGTCTGGCCCTTCGCGCCGCCCTCAAACACGGCTACGACGACATCCAAATCGTCGGCATCAACGATCCCAAACCGTCGGATTACCTGGCCTACATGCTCAAGTACGACAGTGTGCACGGCCGCTTTGATGGCACCGTGGACTTCACCGACGACACCCTGATCGTCAACGGCAAAAAAATCAAACTCTCGCACGAGCGCGACGCGCACAACCTGCGCTGGGGCGAGATGGGTGTGCACACCGTGCTCGAATGTACCGGTCACTACCTGACCGAGCCCACCAGCCAAATGCATCTGGCCGCAGGTGCCAAAAAGGTCGTGATTTCGGCACCCTCCAAAGACAGCATCCCCATGTTCGTCTATGGCGTGAACCACAAGAAGTACGCGGGCGAAGCCATCATCTCCAACGCCTCATGCACCACCAACTGCTTGGCCCCCGTGGTCAAGGTCTTGAACGACAAATGGGGCATCCATCGCGGCCTGATGACCACGGTGCACGCGGCGACTGCCAGCCAAATGACGGTGGACGGATCGTCGCGCAAAGACTGGCGCGGCGGCCGAGGCATCCTCGAAAACATCATCCCCAGCAGCACGGGCGCAGCCAAGGCCGTGGGCGTGGTGATCCCCGAGATCAAGGGCAAGATCACTGGCATGGCTTTCCGCGTGCCCACGTCGGATGTGTCGGTGATTGACTTGACTGTGGAGCTGAACAGCGACGCCAGCTACGCCGAAATCTGCGCCGAAATGAAAGCGCAAAGCGAAGGCGCCCTGAAAGGCATCTTGGGCTACACCGACGAGAAAGTCGTCTCCACCGACTTCCGCGGCGAGTCCTGCGCCAGTGTGTTCGACGCGACTGCCGGTATTGCCCTGGACAAGAGCTTCGTCAAGATCGTCGCCTGGTACGACAACGAATGGGGCTACGCCAAGCAGTGTCTGGAGATGGTGCGGGTGGTGGCCAAGAAGAAGTGAGCTGCCTCAAATGGGGCGTCAGGTGCCTGCGGCAGACGCAGATGCCAATGCCCCGCCAGGGCTCAGAGGCGCTTCGCTTTGCCACATCGCCCCGTCGGGGCACCGGCATCTGCGTCATGATGGTCTTACTGAAAGCGCCTTCTGGCGCTTTTTTCATGGGTGATGGCTACGTATCCAATCCGCCGCCTTCTCCGCAATCATGATCGTTGGCGCATTGGTGTTGCCGCTCACGATGCGCGGCATGACCGACGCGTCAACCACGCGCAGGCCCGGCACGCCGTGCACACGCAGCTGCGCGTCCACCACCGCCATCTTGTCTTGGCCCATGCGGCAGGTACCCACCGGGTGGTACACCGTGTCGGCGTTCTGGCGTATCCAGTGGTCGAGTTGTTCGTCGGTGCGCGCATCGGCGGATGCTGCCCACTCTTTGCCATACGCGGCCAATGCGGGCTGGGCCATAATTTTTTGGGCTTGTCGAACCCCGTCGCGCAAGCGCTGCAGGTCACGCGGGTCGCTCAAAAATTGCGGGTCAATCAGCGGGGCGCTGTTGGGGTTGCGGTCGGCCAATTGCACATGGCCCCGGCTGTCGGGTTGCAGCAAACACACATGCAATGAGTAGCCATGCCCCAGCGTCAGCTGGCGGCCGTGGTCCACCAGTTTGGCCACCACAAAATGCAGCTGAATGTCCGGGTGCGCTTCCTCGGGTCGACTTTTGTAAAACGCACCACCCTCGGCAAAGTTGGTCGTCAGGGGCCCTTTTCGGTGCTGCCGCCATTCCCAGATGGCCTGCAAGGTGTGCCATATGCCTTTGGGTGACACACCGATCAAATCGGTGTGCCCCGGCGCATCGGCCACCAGCACGGCGTCGGGGTGATCGTGCAGGTTCTCGCCCACGCCCGGCAGGTCGCGCAGCACCTCGATACCAAGACTTTGCAAATGCGCAGCAGGCCCAATGCCTGAGCGCATGAGGATGGCGGGCGACTGGAAAGCACCCGCACTCAAAATGATTTCGCGCCGGGCAGTCACGGTCTGTGCCTTGCCACCCTGAACGGTGTGCACCTGCCGGGCCACGCCATCCACCAAGCCAATGCGGTCCACCGTCACGCCGGTCATGACGTGCAAATTGGGGCGATCACGATTGGGCGTGAGGTAGGCCTTGGCCGCGCTGAACCGTTCGCCCCCCTTTTGCGTGACTTGGTACAAGCCCACGCCTTCTTGGGTGGGGCCGTTGAAGTCGGTGGTGAGGGGCAAGCCCGCTTGCATGCCCGCCTCGACAAAGCGTTTGGAAAACACATTGGGGCTTTGCAAATCGGCCACGTTTAAGGGGCCGTTTTGGGCATGCCACTCGTTGTGAATGCGCTCGTTGTGTTCGGCCTTGAGAAAGTAGGGAAACACCTCGGCCCACGACCAACCTGCACAACCCATCTGGGCCCAGGTGTCGTAATCCACCGCTTGTCCACGGATGTAGGCCATGGCGTTGGTTGAGCTGGATCCGCCCAAGGTGCGGCCACGCGGTTGGAACCCGATGCGACCGTTCAAGCCAGGCTGCGGCACGGTGTTCAGGCCTTGCGAAACGATTTCGGTGCGGGCCATGAGCGCGATGCCCGCGGGGCAATGGATCAAGGCGCTGGTGTCGGGCGGCCCGGCCTCGATCAGGACCACATGCACAGCGGGGTCTTCGCTCAGGCGGCTGGCCAGCACACAACCGGCCGAGCCGCCGCCCACGATCACGTAGTCAAATTCCATGTGTCCCCCGATAAAAGCTGAGTGATCCCAATATAAGGGTTAGGACGGTGTGCGCTCAAGCCACCCATCATTCACAATGATTCCAAAGGAGTTTGGACATGGCGCATGGCTTCGGTGCGGTGATTTTGGGGCCTTGTTTGCAGGTGTGCAGATGAGCACACCTGCGCTCGCGCACGAACTGCCTTGGCAAGACAAGCGGTGGTGGTGGCTGCTCAGCCCCGCCATCCCATGGATCTTCACCGCCTCGATGTGGACCGCCGTCTGTACGGGGGTGTGGTGGTGCATGCTGCTGGCCCCGCTCATCATCCATGTCTTGTTGCCCCTGCTCGACCGGGTGTTTGGCGAAGACTTCAGCAACCCGCCCGAATCGGCCGTGGCGCAACTCGACGGAGATTTTTTTTACCGCGCCTTGGTGTGGGCCTATGTGCCCGTGCAACTGATCGGCACAGTCCTGGGGGCTTGGATGGCGGTCACGCAGCCGCTGCCCTGGATGGGCTATGCCGCTTTGGTGTTCACGGTGGGCGCCATCAACGGCGTGGGCATCGGCACCGCGCATGAGCTGGGCCACAAAAAAGAAAACCTGGACCGCTGGCTGTCCAAAATCGCCTTGGCCCCCAGTGCATACGGACACTTTTTTGTGGAGCACAACCGGGGCCACCATAAACGTGTGGCCACCCCGGAAGACCCGGCCAGCGCCCGCATGGGGGAGAGCTTTTGGGCCTTCTTGCCACGCTCGGTGTGGGGCAGTTTGCAGTCAGCCTGGGCGCTGGAGCAAGATCGCTTGAACAATCAAGGCCAGAGCGTGTGGCACCCGCAAAACCACAACCTGCAAGCTTGGGCCCTGACGCTGCTCTTGTTTGGCGCGCTGTGTGGCTGGCTGGGCTGGATGGCGCTGCCGTTTTTGTTGTTGCAGGCGGTGTACGCCATCTCCATGCTGGAGGTGGTCAACTATGTCGAGCATTACGGTCTGTTGAGACAGCGAGACGCGTCGGGCCGCTACGTGCGTTGCGAGCCTGAGCACTCTTGGAACAGCAACCATTTGGTGGAAAATCTGTTGCTCTACCAACTGCAAAGGCATTCGGACCACCACGCCCACCCCAGCCGCCGCTACCAGGCGCTGCGGCATTTTGAGAGCGCACCACAACTGCCCGCAGGCTACGCCACCATGATCACGGTGGCTTATCTGCCGCCACTGTGGTTCGGGTGGATGGACCGCCGTGTGATGGCCCACTATGGCGGGGACCTGGGCTTGGTGAATGTGCAAGCGTCGGCCCGGCGTCGACTCATGCAACGCTGGGGCTGAACCTGTCGTTCGTGTTGGAGCCAGCCCTCTGGTCTGTCCAAAAGCCAACTCTGCCTCAGTATTTCCGCTCTTGCGGTCGGAATATGTGTCGATCATGGGTCCGGAATTTGCAAAGTCATGGCACAACACAGCGGTTCCATGTGTTGGTCACTGAACTGTTTTTATCGGGTCAAAGCTGTGCGACTCAAGCAGACGGACAGGTGACAGGAAGTCGGAATGAATGCCACGACAATTCCTTGACTTGATTTGGTCACACCAAAGGATGAAAACGGATGAAAGCCATGGACATCGGCCTAGTAGGCCTGGGCGTGATGGGTGAAAACCTCGCCCTGAACCTGGAGCGCAACGGCTTTTCGGTAGCGGGCTTTGACCTGGATGCCCACAAGCGCGACCACTTCGCGCAACGCACCCAAGGTCTGAAAGCTCAGGCCAGCGCCAGCTTGGCCGAACTGGTGGGCAGCCTGTCGGTGCCCCGGCGCGTTTGGATGATGGTGCCCGCTGGCGCGGCCGTTGACCAGGTGCTGGCGCAGATCACCCCCCTCATGTCGCCCGGCGATGTGCTGATCGACGGCGGCAACACGCTGTTCACCGACACCCAGCGGCGCATCGACGCGCTGCGTGCATCGGGCATTTGGTATGTGGGCTCGGGCGTGAGTGGCGGCGAAGAGGGCGCTTTGCGGGGCCCAGCCCTCATGCCCGGCGGATCGCCCGAGGCCTGGCCACTGGTCAAGCCTTTGCTGCAGGCGATTGCCGCCAAAGCCGAAGATGGCCAGCCGTGCTGCGAATGGATGGGTCCGGGCGGCGCGGGCCATTTTGTGAAGATGGTGCACAACGCCATCGAGTACGCCGACATGCAAATGATTTGCGAGGCTTATGCCTTGATGCAAAAGCTGGGCATGTCGGCCCCAGAAATCGGTGAAGTCTTCGCCACTTGGAACGAGGGCGAGCTGGGCAGTTACCTGATCGATACCACCGCCAAAATTTTGCAGCACACCGATCCCGAGACGGGAGCACCTTTGGTGGACATGATTTTGGACACCGCCGAGCAAAAAGGCACAGGCAAATGGGCCAGCCAGGTGGCGCTCGATTTAGGCGTGCCCGCGCCCACCATTGCCGAGGCGGTGTTCGCCCGAACCTTGAGTGCCATCAAAACCGAGCGCGTGGCAGCGGCTCAGGTTTTGCACGGTCCTGCAACCACGACCTGGCCAGAGCGTGGCCTGGTGTTGGACCAGCTGCGCGGTGCCCTGATGGCCGCCAAGGTTTGCGCCTACGCCCAGGGCTTTGCTTTGATGCGGGCCGCCGACCGCGAGCAGCAGTGGCAACTGCCCATGGCCCAGGTGGCCCAAGTCTGGCGTGCGGGCTGCATCATCCGTGCCCACCTGCTCGAAGACATTCGCCGCGCCTACAGCGGTCAGGCCGATTTGCCCAATTTGTTGGTGGACCCGCACTTTGTTCGTGTCATGGCCGACAACCAGCAGGATCTGCGCGAAGTGGTGGCCCAGGCCGCATTGCACGGCGTGCCCATGCCCGCCTTCATGAGTGCCCTGAGTTATTACGACGCTTACCGCTCAGCGCGTTTGCCCGCCAACTTGTTACAAGCCCAGCGCGATTTTTTTGGCGCCCACACCTACCAGCGCACGGACCGTGCAGGCAAGTTTCACACGCGCTGGGGTGATTGAAGCGAGCCGGCCGGCCGCTCAGCCCAGCCAACCGATGCGGTCCAGTGTCCAGAAAAAGCCCAGAACCACAATGGCAGCCGAGCCCCCTGCGACGATGACCCAGCGGTAAAAGCGGGTATGGCGCAAGAGCCAAGCGATGGGCAGGAACACCAACACGATGGCCAACTGGCCCAATTCCACGCCCACATTGAAGCCGCCCAGGGCCGCGACCAATGCGCTGGCAGGCAATCCCAAGTCCAGCAGCACGCTGGCAAAACCAAAACCATGAACCAGGCCAAATACAAAGGCCAAGCGCCAGCGCTTGAGCGAGTTGACGCCCAGCAAATTGTTCAAGGCGGCCAGCACCACCGACAAGGCAATCGCAGGCTCCACCAAGTCGGGCGGGGGTGTGAGCCACTCCATGATGGTCAGGCCCAGCGTGATGGAATGCGCCACCGTGAACGCTGTGACGACGGCCAGCACATCCATCAGCACAGGTCTGGCCTGCGGCGCCGCAGGCCATTGGGTGATTCTTTGGCGCGAAGGCAATAAGGGCGCCAGCACCAACAAGCTGAGCAAAAAGACAATGTGGTCGATACCGATCCAGATGTGCCACACCCCTTCGATGATGTAACGGCCAAAAACCCGCCAGGCGCTGCTGTCTGCGCGGCTCACCTGCGCCTCAGGGCGCTCGGGGCTGAGCAAGGCGCTGGTTTGCAAGCCCGGCAAATCGACTTTCAGCAGGCCGCGGTGAAGGCTGTCTTGCGCAAACATCAGGCTGTATCGCAAAGCCAGATTGACCTCTGAAAGGTTCGCAATATCCGGGCAATCGGGCAACCATTGCACACTCAAATAGGTGCCGTCGGCGTGCTCGCTGGCTTGCAGGTCAGCTTTGCCCAAGCGGCATTGCTGGCCTGCAGCACTCAGCTGCAAACCTTGGTCGAGCCAGCTGGCCAGCTCAGCGCTGCGCCTTTCGGTCTCGCCCCAGGTGACTTGTCCGTCGCGGTCGGCATCCAGGTCAAACACCAGGTCCACATCGCGCAGATGGAGGTCGGCACGCAAAGTCAGCGAGCCCGATGGAGCGCTGAGCGTCAGGTAACTGTTGCTGCTGGAATGCGCCAAGGCCGCGCCCGAACCCAGCAAGGCGGCCACGAAGACCCACAGGCTGAACACCATACGCGCCTGCTGGCGGAGGAGTCGACTGATCATGGGCGCTCCTTGGACCAACTCGGGTGCGCCTTGAGTTGTGTGATCAGCGGGGCCAACTGCGGATCGGTATAGCCCGTGGTTTGGGCCCATTGGACCACCGGCTCGGCTGCCCGTGCCTGCTGGCGTGCGAGTGCGGCCTGTGCAAACAACACCGCATCAGGCGGCTCCTTTTGTTGTTGCCAGTTTTCGATGGACAGGGCCAGGCCTGCCGCCAGATCTTGGCCGTAAGCAATTTGGTAAATCAGTTTGGGCCGTTCAATCAGCGACTCTTGGCGCAGCGCTTGTGACTGCAGACGCGCCGCCATCTGCTGGGCCAAAGCGGCCTCATCCGGGGCTTTCAGGCCGCGGCTGGCCAGCAGGGCTTGCATCAGCAAAGCGTCGGTCAAGTTGCTGTTGAGCTGGGTCGAGTTGGCAGTGGCGACGGCTTTGGCTTGCTGGAACCGCCCCTGCTGGTTGAGCAAATCTGCCAATGACAGTCTGAGCAAATGCGATTGCGGATGGACTTGCAAAAGCCGTTGCCAAAGCGCGATGGCCTGCTCGGGCTGTTGGGCCACACGGTGCGCCTCGCCCAGATGAAAGCCGATCCACACTTGGGAGGCGGCATCTTGGTAGTCGGGCAAGCGGATGGATGCGCTCAGTTTTTGCACGGCCGCCAAAGCCTGGCCCGTGCGGTATGCCAGCACAGCACTGTAAATCTGGCCTTCTTGTGGACCAAAAAGCCGTGCGATGTCTTCGCTGTCTTGCTGGGCGGCGTCCATATTGGCCAACAGCAAATGCAGTGCGAAGCGCCAAGACCAGAACTCCGCACGCGCAGGGTCCAGGGCAATGGCTCGGTTGATGTCTTGCAAGCCGCCATCGAAGTCGTGAAACCCCTGCTTGACCAAACCGCGCATGAAATGGCCGTCAGCGGGCAGATCCGCCGCTTGCCACCAAGGCGTCAAAGCCGCTTTGGCCGAACCAAACCAGCGCAAATCGCCCTCGTTGAAACCCAAGGTGAACACGGCTCGGGCATAGGCCAGTGCGGCTGGCAAGTCTTGTGGTTGGGCTCGCCAGGCTTGGTCCAAGGCCCGCAGCGAACTGGAGCGGCCACCCGCTGTATGGACCGAAGCGGCCAAAACGACCGCAGAAGCCTGCGGCAGAAAACGGTCTTGAGCAATGGCGCCCTGACCCCCCAGCATACCCCCAAGCGCCCAAGCGACGCAGTGACCGACACGCCAGTCAATGGCCAGCCTGACCGCTTGAGAAGGCGACCACGGTGCAGGGGCTTTGGTCATCTGGTGGGATCTTTCAAGGAATTTGTCTAACATGTAAAAGTGTCTGAAATCTCAGGCACTTGATTTTGAATCTTTTCTTCAACCTCATTCCCATAAGGTGTTTCTATGAAAACCGTGATGACCGCCCTTGTTTCCGCTGTGATGCTGATGTCCGCGCCCGCCTTCGCAGGCAGCCATGGCGGCGGCAAAATGGACGACAAAAAAGTTGACTGCTCGAAAAAAGAAAACGAGAAGAACCCTGCTTGCGTCAAGAAGTAATTTTTCTTGGCTCTTCGCAAAAACCCCTCTTGAGGGGTTTTTTCACGTCTGCAGTGTCTGATTTTTCTGATGGGCTCCTTCAAGTGAACAAGAACCCTATTCCGTAACAATGCGCTTTCGTGTCAAAGTTTCATGACATCGCCTAATATGACGTCATCCGAAGCGCACCCGTTCAGGGTGGGCAGCAGCTTCAAACTCCAACGAAAGTGAGACCCCCATGACCACCAAAATCGGCATCAACGGATTTGGCCGCATCGGCCGCATGGTGCTGCGAGCCGCGGTACAAAACTTCCAGGATGTCCAGATCGTCGGCATCAACGACCTGCTCGAGCCCGAGTACCTGGCCTATATGCTGGAGTACGACAGCGTGCATGGCCGTTTTCAGGGCACGCTGTCGGTCGAGGGCAGCACCTTGATCGTGAACGGTCAACGCATCCGCCTCACGCAAGAGCGCGATCCGGCCAACCTCAAGTGGGACGAAGTGGGCGCTGACGTGGTGATCGAAGCCACAGGCTTGTTTCTGGACAAGGACAGCGCCGGCAAACACCTGAGCGCAGGGGCTAAGAAGGTGGTCATGTCTGCGCCATCGAAAGACGACACGCCGATGTTTGTGTACGGCGTGAACCATGCGTCCTACGCAGGCCAGGCCATCATCAGCAACGCCAGCTGCACCACCAACGCGTTGGCCCCCATCACCAAAGTGCTGAACGACAAATGGGGCATCCAACGTGGCCTGATGACCACCGTGCATGCCACCACCGCCACCCAAAAAACCGTGGACGGCCCGAGCACCAAAGATTGGCGCGGCGGACGCGGCATTTTGGAAAACATCATCCCAAGCAGCACCGGGGCGGCCAAAGCGGTGGGCGTAGTGATTCCCGAGATCAAAGGCCGACTGACCGGCGTGGCGGTGCGTGTGCCCACCAGCGATGTGTCACTGGTGGATTTGACCGCCGAGCTGAACAGTCCTGCCACCTATGCCGAAATCTGCGCCGAGATGAAAGCGCAAAGCCAAGGGGCGCTCAAGGGCGTGTTGGGTTACACCGAAGCCAAGGTGGTGTCGACCGATTTCCGGGGCGAGGTCTGCACCAGCGTGTTCGATGCCGAAGCGGGCATGGCGCTCGACAGCACCTTCATCAAGGTCATGGCCTGGTACGACAACGAGTGGGGTTATTCCAACAAGTGCCTGGAGATGGCGCGGGTGGTCAGCCAAGCATAAGCCCGCGCACTTGTGTGCCAGGGCGTGGGGCAAGCTCCTCGCCATGACCGACAATCGCCAGACAACGCCCATGTTTTGATGGGCGTTTTCATTGGCTGATGGATTCCCATGCACACCCTGGAACAACTGCGCAGCGGCGCTCTGGCGGGCACGCGCCGCCTCGATCTGTCTTGTGGTCTGAGCGAACTGCCCGAAGAAATTTTCGCCTTGGCCGACACGCTGGAGGTGCTCAACCTCAGTGGCAACCGCTTGCGCGAATTGCCGCACCAGCAGACACGCCTGCACAAGCTGCAGGTCTTGTTTGCTTCGGACAACGACTTTGAGGTGTTGCCCGAAGTACTGGGCGACTGCCCGGCTTTGCACATGGTGGGCTTCAAAGCCAACCGCATTGCCGAAGTGCCCGCCGCCGCGCTGCCGCCCGCTTTGCGCTGGCTCACACTCACCGACAACGCGATCGGCCACTTGCCCGCTGAACTGGGCCAACGCCCGGCTTTGCAAAAGCTGATGCTGGCGGGCAACCGGTTGCGGGCTTTGCCCGACAGCCTGCAGCAAGCCCACCGTCTGGAGCTGCTGCGCATTTCGGCCAATCGGCTCAGCGAGGTGCCCGTTTGGCTGACCGAGTTGCCGCGCCTGTCCTGGCTGGCGCTGGCGGGCAATGACATGGGCTGGGATTGCCCTGCAGGGCACGCGCTGCCGAGCATCGCTTGGTCCGATTTGACGCACGGCCCGTTGCTGGGCGAGGGCGCTTCAGGCCACATTTACCAAGTGCAGGCCAGGGGCTGGCCGCAACCCTTGGCACTCAAGCTCTTCAAAGGCGAGGTGACCAGCGACGGCTTGCCCGAAGACGAGCTGGCCGCCTGCTTGGCGGCCGGGCAACACCCAGCACTGACCACGCCCGTGGCGCGGCTCATGGGCCACCCCGCGCAGGCCCAGGGTTTGCTCATGCCGTTGATTCCTTCGGCTCACGTCAATCTGGCGGGTCCGCCCAGCCTGCAAAGCTGCACCCGGGACGTGTACCCGAGAGGCTTCAATCTGTCAGCTGATTTAGCCCTGCGCATTGCCCGCGATGTGGCGGGTGCCGTGGCGCACCTGCACCAGTTTGGTGTGATGCACGGCGACTTGTACGCGCACAACATTCTGATCGACCCTGTGCACGGTCAGGCCCGATTGGGCGATTTTGGGGCGGCCACGCTGCTGCCAGCCGAACAACCTGATCGGCGCCAAAGCCTGCTGGCGCTGGAGGTGCGGGCCTTGGGCTGTTTACTGGAAGAGTTGGGCGCGGCCTCACTTGCGCATACGGACAGCCCGGCTGTTCAGGCTATACAAAACCTGGCCCAGGCCTGCTTGACAGATCAGCCGCATCAACGGCCGAGCGTGATGGCGGTGGCCCAGGCCCTGCAAGCCATCGAAGGCTTCTAAGGCCTTAAGTCTTGACGATCGTTACCTGATTGAGCTGGGCCTGCGCCTTGACCAGCGAGGGCACCATCTCGCTGCCAAAGCCCAAAGCCACGGCCGTGTTCAGGGCTTGGTGCACGCTGGTGCCGATGATGGAGGGCACTTTCACGCTCTCGGTCAGGTGTGAGTAATAACGCAAATCCTTGGCCGCGTTGTTCAGCTCGAACTTCATCGCGCCATAGTCGCCTTGCAGGGTTTTGCTCATCAGCTGAAACAGGCCTGAATTCACGCCGCCAGCCGAGATGACCTGCACCACTTTGTCCAGGTCCACGCCCGCTTTGGCGCCCACCGCAAAGGCCTCGGCTGTGGCGGTGCAAATGGCCTGCGCCACAAAGTTGTTGAGCAGCTTGACGACATGGCCCGAGCCCATCTCGCCCACATGGAACACGTTTTCGCTGTACGCGCGGATGACCGGCTCGATGCGGGCAAACACCTCGGGCGTTGCCCCCACCATGGAATTGAGCTTGCCCGCTTCGGCTTCGATGGGCGTGCGTGTGAGCGGCGCGTCCACATAAATCACGTCCTGCGCGGCACACAGTGCGGCCAGGCGGCGGGTGGACTCGGGCTCGCTGGTGGAGGTGTCGATGACGATCAGGCCTGCGCGTGCCTTGGACAAAATGCCGCCCGGCCCGGCCACCACCGCCTCGACCTGGGGCGAGCCGGTCACGCAAATGAGCACCACATCACAAACGGCCAAGTCGGCATAACTGCCCACCTGGCGGGCGCCTGCGGCCAACAGGTCTTGCACGGGCGCAATGCGCTGGTGCACCGAAATCGACAAGTCAAACCCCTTGGCCCGGATGTTCTTGGCCATGCCATGGCCCATCAAACCCGAAGCGCCGATAAATCCGATGTGTTGCATGTGAGTCTCTGCTGTGTGGTGAAAGAGAAGTCTATTTTGGAAGAAATGGCCAGACCAGGGTGTCGCCTGAGCAGCCCTGGGGCGCCCCAACCCTGGCTAACATGGTGCATGCACCTGACCGTTCCATCTCCCGTTCAATCCCTCGCTGACATTCACCGCATCGAGGCCACTTCTCTGACTCAGGCCACCCCCTGGGCCAGTACCTATGCGCTGATCCGAGCCAGCGCCCAGGTTCATGCCGAGCAGCATGCGCTGACCTTTTTGCACACAGGCCAGCCCGGTGGCCCGTCCACCACCTGGACCTACCGCAGCTTGCTGCAAGGCATCCACCAAACCGCCAATTTGCTGCACCAGCTGGGCGTGGGTCCTCAAGATGCCGTGGCCGTTCTCTTGCCTGGGGGACTGGCCTACCACCTGTCACTTTGGGGCGGTGAAGCGGCGGGCATCGTGCAGCCGCTCAACCCTTTGCTGAGCGAAGAAAAACTGCTGTCGCTCTTGCAGGCCAGCCAAGCCAAAGTGCTGATCGCGCATGGCGCTGAAGACGCCAGCCAGTTGCGGGCCAAAGCCTTGCGCCTGCAAACCCAGTTGCCCAGTTTGAAGACGGTGTTGCTGGTCAACCCCGAAGGCGGCCTTCTTCAAGAGGGCGACTCGCTGCCTGCAGGTGCGCAAGATTTCCACGCCTTGCGGGCCATGCAAGAGGCCGACCACCTGGTCAGCCAACGGGCTTTTCAGCGCGAGGACATCGCCGCCTACTTCCACACCGGCGGGACCACCGGCGCACCCAAGTTGGCCCGGCACAGCCACGGCGCACAGGTGTTCACCGCATGGGCCAACGCCACGATGCAGGGCTTTCGCGCGAGCGATGTGACGATCAACGGTTACCCGCTGTTCCATGTGGCGGGCGTCTTGCCCGGCGCTCTGTGCTCGCTGGCGGTGGGCATGCACATCATCATTCCCACGCCCAGCCTGTTTCGCAACCGCGAGGTGGTGCAGAACTACTGGCGCTTGGCCGAACACCATGGCTGCACGCTCATGTCGGGCGTGCCCACGGTGCTGGCGGCTTTGGCGGGTGTGCCACTGAACGGGGCCAACATTTCGCGCATCCGCTCTGTCCGCACGGGCGCGGCACCGCTGCCGCCCGAGCTGGCGCAGCGCTTTGAACAAACCTTTGGCTTGCAGATCAACGAGAGCCTGGGCATGACCGAAACCGCAGGCCTGAGCACGGTGGCGCCGCCGGGCCTGAGCGCACCTGCCGGTTGTGTGGGCTGGCCACTGCCGCATGCGCAGGTGCGCATCGCCGCCTTGAGCAGCGAGGACCCAGCCACCGGGCAAGTCCTGCCCGTGGGCGAAAAAGGCATGGTGCTCTACCGTGGCCCCAATGTGTTCTCAGGCTATTTGGACGCGGCAGAGACTGCACGCAGCTTCACACCCGACGGCTGGCTGATCACCGGCGATGTGGGCTTCATCGACGAACAAGGTCGCCTGCACCTGTCTGGCCGCGCCAAGGACTTGATCATCCGAGGCGGCCACAACATCGACCCCAAGGTGATCGAAGACGCGCTGGGCGCCCACCCCGCTGTGGACCTGTGCGCTGCCGTGGGTGCGCCCGATGCGTATGCGGGTGAGTTGCCCGTGGCCTTTGCCACCCTCAAACCCGGCGCACAGGTGAGTGCCGAAGAATTGCTGGCCTTCACCGCCGAGCGTGTGGACGAAGCCCCCGCCAAGCCCAAACGCATCACCCTTCTCGAACGCATGCCAGTGACCAATGTGGGCAAGATCTACAAGCCCGAGTTGCGCACCCTGGCCACGGGGGCCGTGGTGCAGGGCCTGATCGACCAAGTGCTGACCGCCTTGCAGACACCAGCACCGCAATGGCCGCAAGTGCACGCCTTGGGTGATGCACAGGTGACTGTGGACGCCCGCGCCACGCCTGCTGCTGCGTGGGCAGCGATCAAGCCCCTTCTGGATGCCTTGCCCGTGAAGCTGGTGCTGCACGCGCCCTGATGGGCAAACCCCCCACCGCAACGCTGCCCAAACCGTGGGTGGCATGGATGCCAATCCCCTAAAAAAAATGCCACGACTGGCGTGGCATATTTCAGGTTGGCTTGTGAAGACTCAGCTCAGGTGCTTGCCGATGATCCCGGTCAACTCGAACATGGTGGCACTCTCCTTGCCAAACACCGCTTGCAGCTTGCCATCGGCCTTGATGGCGCGCTTGTCTGCCGGGTCTTGCAAGCCGTTGGCCTTGATGTAGTCCCAGATTTTTTTCACCACTTCGGTGCGGGCATAGGTGCCGTCCCCAATCACGGCCATCAGGGCCGGGCTCGGTTTGAGGGTGCCCACAGCGGCTTTGCGCGGCGTCTTCTCGGCAGCAGGCTTGGCGGCCTTTTTAGCGGCAGGCGCTTTGGTGGTTTTAGCCGGGGTCTTTTTAGCGGCCGCTTTGCCAAACGGCGTCTTGGTCGCCGCGGTCTTGCGTGGTGGGTATTTCTTGCCGCCTTCGCGCGGCTCAAACTCAAAGGTCACCTTGCCCTCTTCGGGGTTCCAGGCCAGCATGGCCTTGAAGGGGCGGCGGGTGCGGTTGCTGACGAACTTGTCGAGCACATCGGTTTTGCCGCTGGTCAAGAGCTTCACGACCTGCTCGCGCTCCACCGGTTGCTGCAAGATGAGTTTGCCGGTTTTGAAGTCGCAGCTGGGTGTGGGCTGTTCGTTCGTGGGCACGGCTTTGCTGCACAGGTAGTTGCTGCCGTGCTCGTGCACCGGGCTGCCGCACTTGGGACAGGCGCCAAGCGCTTCGTCGGTGAGCTCAACGATCTCGCCGCTCTCTTCGTTTTTCTTGTCGTCACCAAAGTCGAATTCGAGCTTCCAGTTCTTTTCTTCTTCGTTGTATTTGAGCGCCATCTCGGCCACGAAGGGCCAGCCCGCCTTGGAGCGGAAGCCTTCGAGCGGGCCAATCTTTTTATCGCGCATGAACTGCTCGACCTCGACTTGTTCAAAGGTGCGGCCGGCAGGTGACTTGCCAAATGAGAAACCGCAACCTTCGCTGGCGCCGTCGGCCCCGGTGCAGGTGTACCTGCGGTAGTTTTCCTTGACCACACCGCCGCAATTGGGACAGGGGGTGCTGAGCATGGCGTAGTCGCCAGGCACGGTGTCGCGGTCGTACTCTTTGGCTTTCTTGACGATGTGCTCGGTCATGGCCGCGATCTCGGCCATGAAGGTGGCGCGGCTCAATTTGCCTTGCTCCATCTGGGCGAGCTTGTATTCCCACTCGCCCGTGAGTTCGGGGCGCGAGAGTTCTTCCACCTGCAGGCCGCGCAGCAACGTCATGAGCTGGAAAGCTTTGGCCGTGGGGATGATCTCGCGGCCTTCGCGCAGCATGTATTTTTCGTTCAGCAGGCCTTCGATGATGGCCGCGCGGGTCGCGGGTGTGCCCAGACCTTTTTCCTGCATGGCTTCGCGCAGCTCGTCGTCGTCCACCAACTTGCCCGCGCCTTCCATGGCGCCCAGCAGCGTGGCTTCTGAATAGCGGGCAGGGGGCCGGGTCTTCAGGCCCTTGGCCTCAACCGACTCGACGCCGACCTGTTCGCCCGGCTGCACCGGCACCAGGTTCTGACCCTTGTCACCGTCTTTGGCGTCTTCCACTTCGGCGGCGGCTTCTTTGCCATAAATGGCCAACCAACCGGGTTTGACCAGCACCTTGCCCACGGTCTTGAAGCTGTGGCCTGCGGCCACGCTGATGCGGGTGGTGACTTGGTATTCGGCGCTGGGGAAGAAGACCGCCATGAAGCGGCGCACCACCAGGTCGTACAGCTTTTGCTCGGCCTCGGACAGGCCGCTGGGCGCTTGCAGCGTGGGGATGATGGCGAAGTGGTCCGACACCTTTTTGTTGTCGAACACGCGCGGAATCTTGCGCACGTAGTTGTTGTTCAGCGCCGTGAGCGCGTGTGGGGCCAGGTGGCGCATGCCGCTGTCGGCCAGCATCTCGAAGGTTTGTTTGGCCACGGGCACGTAGTCCTCGGGCAGGTGGCGCGAATCGGTTCGCGGGTAGGTCAGGGCCTTGTGGCGCTCGTACAGGCTCTGCGCCAAGGCCAGCGTGGTCTTGGCCGAGAAGCCGAATTTGCCGTTGGCTTCGCGCTGCAGGCTGGTCAGGTCAAACAGGCCGGGGCTCGCTTGTGTGGTGGGCGTGGCCTCTTCGCTCACCCTGGCGGTCTTGCCGCGCACGGCGTCCACGATCGCTTGGGCCTCGGCGGCGGTCCACTTCCGGTCGGCTTTCTTTTCGGCGTCTTCTTCTTTTTTCCAGGCCGGATCGAACCACTTGCCGGGGTAGGTGCCTGCAGCGGCCGCGAACTCGGCGTGGATTTCCCAATAGTCGCGACTGATGAACTTGCGGATCTGCTCTTCGCGTTCCACCACCACGGCCAGCGTGGGCGTTTGCACGCGGCCCACGGTGGTGAGGAAAAAGCCGCCATCGCGCGAGTTGAACGCGGTCATGGCCCGCGTGCCGTTGATGCCCACCAGCCAATCGGCCTCAGAGCGGCTGCGGGCGGCGTCGGCCAGGCCCTGCATCTGTGTGTTGCTGCGCAGGCTGTCAAAGCCGTCGCGAATCGCTTGTGGCGTCATGGACTGCAGCCACAGGCGCTGCACCGGCTTGTTCAGGGGCTTGGTGCCGCCTGCGTACTGTTCGATAAGGCGGAAGATCAACTCGCCCTCGCGGCCCGCGTCACAGGCGTTGATCAGGGCGTCCACATCCTTGCGCTTGGCTTGCCTCACCACGGCCGTCAAACGGCTCTTGGTTTTGTCCACCGGCTTCAGGTCAAAGTGCGGCGGGATCACCGGCAAGTTGGCAAAGCTCCACTTGCCACGTTTCACGTCGTATTGCTCGGGGGCCTGGATCTCCACCAGGTGGCCCACAGCGCTGGTCACGACGTAGCGGTCGTTCTCGAAATGGTCGTCGTGTTTCTCGAACTTGCCCGAGGCCGGGGTCAAGGCTTTGACGATGTCTTGAGCCACCGAAGGCTTCTCTGCAATTACCAAGGTCTTCATGTCATTACAATCCGTTGTCTCGCGTGTACGCACGCGCCCGGGCACGCGCCCACACGCACGCACACATGAATTCACCATAACAAATTTTTGACGCCGTGGCCAAAACACCTGAATCTTCCTCTCGCCGATCTGCCCCGAGCACGTCCGGCAAACGCATCCAGGTGCGCCGCTCCGGCGTGCATGGCAAGGGCGTGTTTGCCCTGCAGGACATCGCCGAAGGCGAAACCCTGATCGAGTACGTGGGCGAGGTCATCAGCTGGGACGAGGCGCAAGCCCGCCACCCGCACGACCCCGAAGACCCGAACCACACGTTTTACTTTCATGTGAACGAAGACCGGGTGATCGACGCCCTGTATGGCGGCAATTCCTCGCGCTGGATCAACCACAGCTGCGACCCCAACTGCGAAGCCGACGAAGACAACGACCGCATCTTCATCAAAGCCATCCGCAACATCAAAGCGGGTGAAGAGCTCAATTACGACTACGGTCTGATCATCGACGAGCCCTACACCAAGAAGCTCAAGGCCGAATATCCCTGCTGGTGTGGCAGTGCCCATTGCCGGGGCACGCTGCTGGCCCCCAAACGCCGCCCGGCGACGCCCAAAAACCCCAGCCAGAAAAAGCGCTGAACCATGGATCGCTTCGTGCCTCGCGATGACAGCTCACCGCGAAGGCGAGCGCAGCGCGGCAATCCATGGATCGCTTCGTACCTCGCGATGACGGGTCAAACGTCATGGCGAGCGAAGCGTGGCAATCCATGGGCTGCCATGTTGTTGCAACGCAGATTTTGAGCGCACACACATGATCACCCCCACCCCTTGGCCCGCTGAAACCATCTGGGAACAGGTCTACCCCCTGTTGCTCGACTTCACCGTCGAGGTGTTGCCCGAGATCGACTCGAGCAACAGCGAGCTCATGCGCCGCGCCCGCGCAGGCCAGCACGAGCCGACTTTGTTGGTGGCCGAGCGCCAAACCGCAGGCCGTGGCCGCATGGGGCGCGTCTGGCAAAGCCATCCGGATGACTCGCTCACTTTTTCCCTCAGCTTGCCCTTGGCCCCCAAAGACTGGTCGGGCCTGTCGCTGGCCGTGGGCCTGAGCCTGGCCGAAAGTCTGCACCCCGGCGTGGGCTTGAAGTGGCCCAACGATTTGTGGTTTCAGGACCGCAAACTCGGTGGCATCTTGGTTGAGGCGGCCAGCATGGGCGGGCGCAGCCAGGTGGTGGTGGGCGTGGGCCTGAACATCCGCCCCCGCGCTTCAGACGGGCTGAACACGCCGCCCGCGGCCCTGAGCGAGTTGCTGCCCGAAATCACGGCCCCCGCGGCTTTGGCGCGTGTGGCTTGGCCCTTGATCCAGACCCTGAAGGCTTTTGAAGCCCAGGGTTTTGCGCCGCTGCAAAGTCGCTTTGCTGCGCGTGACGTGCTGCAAGGCCGTACCGTGCGCACCAGCGATGGCCAGCAAGGCGTGTCGTTGGGGGTGGGCCCCGGGGGTGCGTTACGATTACTGGCTGAGCTTGGCGTGCAGGACATCCACAGCGCCGAGATCAGCGTACGACCTTTGACCTGACGGAACTGTGCAAGATGAAATTCTGGTTGGCCATTTTGCTGGTGCTCAACGCCGCTGTGTTGGCTTGGCAGTGGGACGCTTTTGCGCGCTGGGGCCATGGTCCCAACCGAGAGCGCGAGCCCGAGCGCTTGCAACAACAGGTGCGCCCCGAGGCCCTGAAGTTCGAGCCCATGCCACCTGCAACGCCAGTGAACACCGAAACGGCCGAACCTGCCGTTACAGACGCCAGCGCTGAGGCCATGACGGCGTCCCGGGCTGCGCAGGTCAGTGCCCCCGATGCGGCCAGCTCAGCCCCTGTGCTGCCCTCTTCGGCGGCTGAGGCCTCCCGGCCCAAACCTCAATGATGTTGATTGGTGGAGACATATCCCATGAACCTGAAACTTTACTTTGCACCCGGTGCCTGCTCTTTTGTGCCCCATGTGCTGCTGGAGATGAGTGGGGCCGAGTTCGAGCCCTGCATGGTCAAGCTGCACAAGGGTGAACAAAACAGCGCCGATTACCAAGCCATCAACCCCCGCGGCCAAGTGCCCGTGTTGGTCAATGGGGGCCGGCCCATCACGCAGATTTTGGCCATCGTGCTGCACCTCGATCAGATTTTTCCGCAAATGGGCTTCTTGCCCACCGAGCCCATGGCCCGCGCACAAGCCTTGTCCACCCTGGCTTGGATGAACAACACGGTACACCCGACCTTCACCCACATCTTCATGCCGCAAAAGTTTTCGGATCAGCCCGACGTGCAGGCGGCCCTCAAGCCCTACAACACGCAGCTTTTTCGCGGCATGCTCGGCGAGTTGCAGGCGCTGGTGCAGACTTTGCCCAACCAAGGTCAGCCTTGGCTCAGCGGTGAACGGTTTGGCCCGCTTGACGCCTACAGCCTCACGCTGACCCGCTGGGGCACCATGGCGGGCATCGCGCCCGAGGCGCACCCCGCATTGTGGGACTTTGTGGAAAAAGTCGCCGTCGAACCCGCTGTGGCCCGCGTGATGGCGCGTGAGCGCTTGCAGCTGAACATGACCGCAACAGCTTGATACGGTGCTTGTCTGGCCATGGACTGCCGCGTCGCTGCGCTCCTTGCAGTGACGGATTTTTCGGGTTGTGGCAGCTTCGCAGTGCCGTTTAAATTGTCATTGCAGTGTGGTTTAAATTGTCATTGCAGTGCCGTTTAAATTGTCATTGCGAGCGAAGCGCGGCAATCCATGACCCGCAACCGCCCACGCATGGACTGCCGCGTCGCTGCGCTCCTCGCAGTGACGGATTTTTCGGGTTGCGGCACGCTTTGACCTGGCGGTCCTGATGGGCTTGCCTTGTGCCTTGCTTGATTCAGCTCACCCCAAAGCGCAAAGTGAAGCAGGCGCCAGGAGGTGTCTGACCTGGATGGGCCGCATCGACACTGACCGTGGCCCTGTGCTGTTGAGCGATTTCCTTGACGATCGGCAAACCCAGGCCTGAACCATCCACATTGGTCCCCAAAGCGCGGTAAAAGGGCTGGAAAACCAGCTCGCGCTCGGACAAGGGAATGCCCGGGCCGTTGTCCTCTACCTGGATCACCAAAGCACGGCTGTAGGGGTCCACCAGCACCCGCAGAGTGATCACACCTTGCCGCTCTGGCGTGCTGGGCGTGTAGTGAACGCTGTTTTCAACCAGGTTGCGCAGCATCTCCTTGAGCAACGTGGGGTTGCCCTGCACCTGAACGCCTGGGGTGCCTGCCACCACCCCCTCGTAGCCCAGGTCCAGCCCCTTGTCCATGGCGTGTGGCAAGCTGTCTTGCAAGACCTCGCTGGCCAGCTTGACCATGTCGCAAGATTGCAAGGTCAAGTTGGTGCCCCCGCCTTCAGCCCTCGCCAGTGACAGCAATTGGTTGACCGTGTGGGTGGCTTGCACGCTGGCACGGCCAATTTGCTGCAAGGATTTTTTCAGGTCCACCTCGCTCGAGCCTGATCGCTGCGCCAGGTCAGCTTGCATCCGCAGACCGGCCAAAGGCGTTTTGAGCTGGTGTGCGGCGTCGGCCAAAAAGCGTTTTTGGGTGACGATGGAGTCTTTCAGGCGTTCAAGCAGGTCGTTCACCGAGACCACCAAAGGGGCCACTTCCATGGGAACGGCCTTGTCGTCCAAGGGGCTCAGGTCATCGGGTTTGCGCTCGCGGATCCGTTCTTCAAGCTGGGACAGCGGTTTGATGCCGCGTACCAAGGCCAGCCAAACCAGCAACACCGCCAGTGGCAACAGGGCGAACTGGGGCAGCATCACGCCCTTGATGATCTCGGCCGCCAGCACCGAGCGCTTTTCGCGGGTTTCGGCCACCTGCACCAGGGCCGGGCGCTTGCCCTCGGCATCCAATTGGATCCAGGTGTAGGCCACCCGCACTTCCAGTCCCCGCATTTCGTCGTCGCGGATTTGCACTTCGTAGCTGTTGCCCCTGGGTTCATTGGATTTGGGCAGAGGCAACTCGCGGTCACCGCTCAGGTGCTCGCCCATGCTGCCGGTCACCTGGTAGTACACCAGATCGGTTTCGTCGGCACGCAGCAGTTCGCTGGCCGGTTGTGGCAAGCTGAATTGAACCAACTTGTCGGGCCCCAACCTGACCTGTTGGGCCAAGGCCTGCACGTTGTAGACCAGCGCCCGATCAAAAGGTTTGTTGGCCAAACCTTGCGCCACCAGCCAAGTGAGCGCCAGGCTGATTGGCCACAGCAGCAGCAATGGCGTCAGCATCCAGTCGAGGATTTCGCCAAACAGCGAGCGCTGTTCGCGTTTGAAGACCCGCATGCTCCAGCCCTTGGATTTCATGGATGAATGGGGCGCTGGCACGCGGTGTGTTCGGTCTTAGCCCGGGATTTTTTCGAGGCAGTAACCCAGTCCCCGCACCGTGGCGATGCGAATCGGGCCTTTCTCGATTTTTTTGCGCAGGCGGTGGATGTAGACCTCGATGGCGTTGTTGCTCACCTCTTCGCCCCATTCGCACAGGCGCTCGACCAACTGGTCCTTGCTGACCAGGCGGCCTGTGCGTTGCAGCAGCACTTCGAGCAGGCCCAACTCGCGGGCCGACAACTCGACCATCTTGCCGTCGATGGTGGCCACGCGGCCGGACTGGTCGTAGACCAGCGGACCGTGCTTGATCTGTGAGGTGGCTCCACCCATGCCGCGGCGGGTGAGGGCGCGCACGCGGGCTTCGAGTTCTTGCAAGCTGAAGGGCTTGGCCATGTAATCGTCTGCGCCGTAGTCCAGACCTTTGACACGCTCTTCCACGCTGTCGGCGGCCGTGAGGATCAACACCGGCAACACAGAGCCTCTAGAGCGCAAGCGTTTGAGCACTTCCAGACCGTGCATTTTGGGCAGGCCCAGGTCCAGAATCAGCAAATCGAATTCGTTGTTGGTCATCAAGGCCGCATCGGCCTCGCTGCCGCTGGCTACATGGTCCACCGCTGCACCCGCGCTGCGCAAGGTGCGCAACAAACCATCGGCAAGCACTTGGTCATCTTCGGCTATCAAAATGCGCATGGCTGTCTCCTGTTGTTTTTGGGCGACTGGTGGTCTGGGCGCCAGTTCTTTCTTGATTCTAGTGTCTGCAAGCACTGTTCAAGGCCAGCTTGGCCTTCAGGCGAATTGTCGAATGGACTGGCCGATGTCGCAGCTCAATTTGCATAAGCCTCCAGCCCCAAGGCCACCACGGTGGCCACATCCTTGCCCACCGCCTCGCGAAACTCGGCCTCGGCTTGGGCCACGGCGTCCCTGAAGGCCTGCAGCCAGGCCAGCCCCACAGGCGTGAACACCACGCGTCGTGCGCGTGCGTCCAGAGGGTCGGCCTCACGCTGCACCAGGCCCCACGCAGCGCATTGGTCGACCAAGTCGCCCATCGCCTGTTTGCTCATGCCTGCAGCCCGCGCCAGCTCGGTCAGGCGCGAGCCCTCCAGCGCCAGATGACGCGTGATGTGCACATGCGCGGCGCTGATCTGGTCGCGGGCTGCCAGATTGGCCAAGGCCAGCGGTACGCCTTCATTGCCCGCCATCAGGTGCAGCACCCGCTCGTCAAAACGCCGCATCGCGTGGCCCAGCAGGCGGCCCAAATGGGTCTCTCGCCAGCGATCATCCTGCCAAAGGGGGCTGGCTGAGGCACTGAAATCGGTGTAGTCTGGCATGGCTAAATGATAAGGCAAACTGACCAAAAATATCATTTACACATTTATACAGCTCGTTTACAGTACTGTTCAAGCATCCAGTTAACAGCACGGCGCTGCAGAACCTGGTGCCCCAACCCATTGATATTCAAGGAGATTCTCATGAGCGACAACAACAGCGAAAAGTCCAAAGCCCTGCAAGCCGCACTGGCGCAGATTGAAAAACAATTCGGCAAAGGCACCATCATGCGCTTGGGTGAAGGCGAAGTGATCGCTGACATTCAGGTGGTGTCCACTGGTTCTTTGGGCCTGGACATTGCGTTGGGCGTGGGCGGTCTGCCCCGTGGCCGTGTGATTGAAATTTACGGCCCCGAGTCTTCGGGCAAAACCACCCTGACCCTGCAAGTCATCTCCGAGATGCAGCGTCTGGGCGGCACCTGCGCCTTTGTCGACGCCGAGCATGCGCTGGACGTGCAATACGCCCAAAACTTGGGTGTGAACCTGCAAGAGTTGCTGGTCAGCCAGCCCGACACCGGCGAGCAGGCCCTGGAAATTGTGGACAGCCTGGTGCGCTCCGGCGCGGTGGATTTGGTCGTCATCGACTCGGTCGCAGCCCTCACGCCCAAGGCCGAAATTGAAGGCGATATGGGCGACAGCCTGCCCGGCCTGCAAGCGCGTTTGATGAGCCAGGCCCTGCGCAAGCTGACCGCCACCATCAAAAAGACCAACTGCACCGTCATCTTCATCAACCAGATCCGCATGAAGATCGGCGTCATGTTCGGCAGCCCCGAAACCACCACCGGCGGCAACGCGCTCAAGTTCTACGCATCGGTCCGTTTGGACATTCGCCGCACGGGCACCATCAAAAAGGGTGACGACTCGATCGGCAACGAGACCAAGGTCAAAGTGGTCAAGAACAAAGTGGCACCGCCCTTCAAAACGGCCGAGTTCGACATCCTGTTTGGCGAGGGCATCAGCCGAGAAGGCGAGGTCATCGACATGGGCGTGACCGCCAAGATCGTCGACAAGTCGGGCGCTTGGTACGCCTACCAGGGCGAGAAAATCGGCCAAGGCCGTGACAACGCCCGCGAGTTCCTGCGCGAAAACCCCGCTTTGGCCCGCGAGATTGAAAACAAGGTGCGTGAATCGCTGGGTATCCGTTTGCTCGAATCGGCCATTGCCGAGCCCAAAGGCGAATAAGCGGCCTTTTCAAAGAGACCCAGCTTGAACAAGCCCGACTTTCAGCCCTCGCTCAAAGGCCGCGCCCTGCGGCTTTTGAGCCAGCGTGAACACTCACGCGCTGAGCTCGAGCGCAAACTGGCCCCCCACGAAGAGGTGCCCGGCGAGTTGGCCAAGGCGCTCGACGATTTGCAGGCGCGGGACTTCATCAACGACGGCCGGGCGGTGGATTCCGTGGTCAACCGCCGCTCGGGCAAGCTCGGCAGTGCCCGGATTCAACAAGAGCTTGCCCAAAAGGGTTTGTCGGGGGAGGCGGTGGCCGAGGTGCTGGAGGTCTTGAAAGAGACCGAATTAGCCCGGGCGCAAGCGGTCTGGCGCAAAAAATTCGATGCCCCCCCACAAGACCCGCAAGAACGCGCCAAGCAAATGCGTTTCCTCTTGACGCGGGGCTTCAACGCAGAGGTGGTGCGGCGTGTGGTCAAAGGTGAAGGCCTCGAGGATGATGTCTTCGATTGAAGTCCCGTCACTTGTCAGCCACAAAGCTCCCCGACTTCCCACCGTGCTTTTCCAACAGCTTCACATCGGTGATGGTCATGCCCCGGTCCACGGCTTTGCACATGTCGTAAATGGTGAGCAGGGCCACTTGCACGGCCGTGAGGGCTTCCATTTCAACGCCTGTTTGGCCGTTCACCTCGGCGGTGGCGGTGCACACCACGCATGAATGCTTGTCTTGAACTTCAAAATCGACGGCGACCCTCGTCAAGCCAATTGGGTGGCACAAGGGAATGAGGTCGCTGGTTTTTTTTGCGCCCTGAATGCCCGCAATGCGGGCAATGCCCAGTACATCGCCTTTTTTGGCGGTGCCCGAGGTGATCAAGGCCAAGGTGGCGGGCAGCATCTCGATGCGGCCGGTGGCCACCGCCACGCGCCGCGTGCTGGCCTTGCCTCCCACATCGACCATGTGGGCCTGGCCTTGGTCATCAAAGTGGGTCAGCGTGGCGTGGTTCTGGCTCATGGCTTCAGGATCCAAAGGGTTTACAGAAAGTTGACAAGAAGCGGGCATCATACGGGTGTTGAACCGGGCAAGACCATTTTGAGAAACAAACACCGCGAACGCTTGATACCTTGGCTGCTGGCCGCATCGCTGGCCTGTCCTCCCGTCCAGGCCCAACCCGTGGGCTTGCCTGGGCTGGGGGACGGCGAGGGCATTTCGCTCGGCGCTGAACGTCAACTGGGTGACCGCATCGCCCGAGAACTTTACCGCGACCCGGATTTCATCGAAGACCCGGTGCTCGACGAGTACATCCAGCTGCTGTGGGCCCCTTTGGTGCGGGCGGCCGCGGCCCGGGGCGAGTTGTCAGCCGAATTGCAGGAGCGTTTCGCTTGGCGCATCCTGCTGGGGCGCGACCGTTCGGTCAATGCCTTTGCCTTGCCGGGCGGCTACCTGGGCGTGCATTTGGGTCTGATTTCGGTGGTGGGTTCGCACGATGAATTGGCCTCGGTGCTGGCGCATGAATTGAGCCACGTCAGCCAACGCCACATTGCTCGGGGCATGAGCGAGCAAAGCCGCATGACCCCCTGGCTGGTGGGGGCCATGA
>CAMDFK010000025.1 GCA_945897465.1 Limnohabitans sp. Rim8
TACCGTCCTCAGTTCTACTTCCGTACAACGGACGTGACTGGCGCGATCGAATTGCCAGAGGGCAAAGAGATGGTGATGCCGGGTGACAACGTGTCGATCACGGTGAAGTTGATCAACCCCATTGCGATGGAAGAGGGCTTGCGCTTCGCCATCCGCGAAGGCGGCCGTACCGTTGGCGCGGGCGTGGTTGCCAAGATCATCGCTTAATTTTTTGATGTAGGGGTATAGCTCAATTGGCAGAGCGTCGGTCTCCAAAACCGAAGGTTGTAGGTTCGATTCCTACTGCCCCTGCCACCTGAAAAGGTGGATTTCCAAGCCCGCTAGTCTCTAGCGGGCTTCCTTGTCTGATCAGAGCCTTTTAAAACAAGGCTCAACAAAGGTTTTCAGCCGTATGGCAACATCCGAAGTTCAAACAGTCAGCACCGCTGGCGACAAAATGCGTCTGGCTCTGGTGGCAGCATTGGTGGTCGCTGGTTTGGTGGCTTACTACATGTTGTCCGCACAAGGGGTATGGGTGCAATGGGGGGGCTTGTTGCTGGGTCTCGTCGCTGCGGTTGTGGTGTTTTTCACGGCCGAGACAGGCCGACAACTGGTGGCGTTTGGACGCGATGCAGTGCGCGAAACGAAGAAAGTGGTGTGGCCAGAGCGCAAGGAAGCTTTGCAAATCACTTTGTACGTGTTCGCTTTTGTGGTGGTGATGGCCCTGTTCTTGTGGCTCACCGACAAAACTCTGGAATGGGTTTTTTACGATCTGATTCTTGGGTGGAAAAAATAATGAACGATGTCGTCATCACCGCGCCAATGGCGGGCTCATCGACCAACCCTGACCTGAAATGGTATGTGGTGCATGCCTATTCCGGTATGGAAAAAGCCGTAGAGCGCAACATCATTGAGCGGATCACGCGCTCAGGCATGGAATCCAAGTTTGGCCGCATCCTGGTTCCCACTGAAGAAGTGGTGGAAATCAAGAACGGTCAAAAACGTACCACTGAGCGCAAGTTCTTTCCGGGCTACGTCCTGGTTGAAATGGTGATGGATGACGAGACTTGGCACTTGGTCAAGCACACCAACAAGGTCACTGGTTTTGTGGGCGGAGCGAAGAACCGACCTGCCCCGATCTCCGAAGCCGATGTGGCCAAAATTGTCAACCAGATGCAAGAAGGCACCGACAAGCCCCGTCACAAGGTGGAGTTTGAAGTCGGTGAATACATCCGCGTCAAGGAAGGACCTTTCACGGACTTCAACGGCACAGTGGAAGAGGTGAACTATGAGCGCAACAAGATGCGCGTGTCCGTCACCATTTTCGGGCGCGCCACACCGGTTGAATTGGAATTTGGCCAGGTCGAAAAGACCTGATTTTTGAATCTTTTTGAACCGTTGCTACCCGACTCGGCAGCGGTTTTTGTTCTTGAGTCGTTAACCCCGGGGAGCTGAGGACCTGATGGTCCCTAGCGCTATTACCCGCAAGGAGAAAAGCATGGCGAAAAAAATCGTCGGCTTTATCAAGCTGCAAGTGCCAGCTGGTAAAGCCAACCCATCACCACCCATTGGTCCTGCACTGGGTCAGCGTGGTTTGAACATCATGGAATTTTGCAAGGCGTTCAACGCCCAGACCCAAGGCGTTGAGCCGGGCCTGCCATTGCCTGTGGTCATCACAGCGTTTGCAGACAAATCCTTCACCTTCGTCATCAAGACGCCACCTGCAGCGACCTTGATCAAGAAGTCCATCAAGATCGACAAGGCTTCGACCAAGCCAGGTCTGGAAAAAGTCGGCAAGATCACCCGCGCTCAGCTGGAAGAAATCGCCAAGACCAAAATGAAAGATCTGACTGCTGCCGACATGGACGCAGCCGTTCGCACCATCGCTGGTACTGCCCGTTCCATGGGCGTGAATGTGGAGGGCGTGTAAATGTCCAAGCTCACCAAAAAACAAAAATCCCTGGTTGGCAAAGTTGACAGCCTAAAGCTGTACGCATTGTCCGATGCCTTGACCATGGTCAAAGAGCACGCGACCGCCAAGTTTGACGAGTCCATCGACGTGGCCGTCCAACTCGGCATCGATGCGAAGAAGTCGGACCAAGTGGTTCGTGGCGCTGTCGTGTTACCCAATGGCACCGGCAAGACCGCCCGTGTGGCCGTGTTCGCACAAGGCGCCAAGGCTGAAGAAGCCCGCGCTGCTGGTGCAGACGTGGTGGGCATGGACGACCTGGCTGCCCGCGTGAAAGCTGGCGACATGCCTTTCGACGTGGTGATCGCGGCCCCTGACGCCATGCGCGTGGTCGGCACTTTGGGCCAAATCTTGGGCCCACGCGGCCTGATGCCTAACCCCAAAGTCGGCACCGTGACCCCTGATGTGGCTACGGCCGTCAAGAATGCCAAGGCCGGTCAGGTGCAGTTCCGTGTGGACAAAGCCGGTATTGTGCACGGCACCATCGGTCGTCGCTCCTTCGACACCGACAAGTTGCAAGGCAACTTGGCTGCATTGATCGAAGCCTTGGTGAAAGCCAAGCCTGCCACCAGCAAAGGCGTTTACCTGCGCAAAGTGGCTGTGTCGTCAACCATGGGTGTGGGCGTTCGCGTTGACACGCAATCCATCTCGGCGTGATGCAAAGATTTGAGGGGCTCCCACGAGCACCTCAATGTGGTGGGTCGTTGATATTCCAAAAGATCAACGAGCCATCCAAGACCGTTGGTGCACACCCTGTGTGCTTAATCAACAAAACCTCGAGTCTTCTTGAAGTTTTGGGCCAACGCAGATGGCGATCCCGCTGCACAAGGATGAAGATCCTGAACAGTTGGTCGCTGCAAATAGGCGTGTTCAAGGGGCAACCCGGACAACACATACAAAGGAGTAGACCTTGAGTCTGAATCGCAGTGAGAAAGAAGCGGTCATCACCGAAGTGACCGACCTCGCCGCTAAAGCTCAAACGCTGGTGATGGCGGAATACCGTGGCATCACGGTCGCTGACATGACAAACCTGCGCGTCAAAGCTCGCAGCCTGGGCGTTTCGCTGAGCGTGTTGAAAAACACCTTGGCCCGCCGTGCTGTGACGGGTACGCCGTTTGAAGTTGTCGCCGACCAGATGACCGGTCCGCTGATCTATGGCTTCTCTGAAGATGCAGTGGCTGCCGCGAAAGTGGTGGCAGACTTTGCGAAAACCAACGACAAGTTGGTCATTCGCGCAGGTGCATTCGCAGGCAAAGCTTTGGACGTCAACGGCGTGAAGCAATTGGCAAGCATCCCTTCGAAAGAAGTTTTGTTGGCTCAGTTGTGTGGCTTGCTGATGTCGCCAATGTCCCGCACCGCAGTGGTGTTGGGTGCTCTGGCGGCCAAAAAAGGCGAAGGCGAAGCTGTTGCCGCTTGAGGCCAGCGTTCGTGTTTTAACCAATTGTTAGGAAATCAAAATGGCATTCGATAAAGACGCATTTTTGACCGCGCTGGACAGCATGACGGTCATGGAACTCAACGACCTGGTGAAAGCCATCGAAGAGAAATTTGGTGTGAGCGCTGCCGCTATGGCTGCGCCTGCTGCTGCGGGTGGCGGTGCCGCTGCTGCTGTTGAAGAGAAGACCGAGTTCAACGTCATGTTGCTTGAAACTGGCGCCAACAAAGTGTCCGTGATCAAGGCGGTGCGTGAAATCACCGGTCTGGGCTTGAAAGAAGCCAAAGACTTGGTGGACGGCGCGCCCAAGGCTGTCAAAGAAGGCTTGCCGAAGGCTGACGCTGAAGCCGCCAAGAAAAAGCTGGAAGAAGCTGGCGCCAAGGCCGAACTCAAGTAAATCGGCTCCGTTCCAAGGCTGGAGTGTCCCCAAAGGACCTCCAGCCTTTGATGCTTAAAAAGCACACCGTGAAGCAACCCCAGTGGTGATGTTTTTCGGCAATTGAGCAAAACACCGGAAAGTAGATTGACGAAGTCTTCTTTCCAGTGTTTTCTGATTCGACTGCAGAAGACCCTTGGTTCGGGTTGCGTGCAATGCGCAATCGTCCGCCAACGCTGGTAGAGGCCAGCCGCCAAGCCCGTTGTGCGAGTCTAAAACTCGCGCAGCACTCAGTTCTGAAAGATCAAGCCCGGAGATCTCATGGCCTATTCATACACCGAACGCAAGCGAATTCGCAAAAGTTTCGGCAGCCGCGAAAGCGTGCTCGAAGTCCCTTACCTGCTGCAAATGCAAAAAGACGCTTACACGTCCTTCCTGCAAGCAGGTGTTGTTCCATCAAAACGCACACACGAAGGCCTTCAGGCCGCATTCGAGTCGGCCTTTCCCATCGTGTCCCACAACGGTTTTGTGGAGATGAAATTCAGCGAATACAACCTGGCCAAGCCTGCGTTTGACGTGCGAGAGTGCCAGACCCGTGGCCTGACTTTCTCGTCGGCTGTGCGCGCACGCGTACAGCTCATCATTTACGACCGTGACTCGTCCACTTCACAAAACAAAGTGGTCAAAGAGGTCAAAGAGCAAGAGGTCTACATGGGCGAAGTGCCCTTGATGACCGACAAGGGCTCATTCATCATCAACGGCACCGAGCGCGTGATCGTGTCTCAGTTGCACCGCTCGCCAGGCGTGTTCTTCGAACACGACAAGGGCAAAACCCACAGCTCGGGCAAGTTGCTGTTTTCTGCCCGCATCATCCCTTACCGTGGTTCGTGGCTCGACTTCGAATTCGACCCCAAAGACATCCTGTACTTCCGCGTTGACCGTCGTCGCAAGATGCCTGTTTCCATTCTGCTCAAGGCCATTGGCTTGAACCCAGAATCGATTTTGGCGAACTTCTTCGTCAACGACAACTTCCGCCTGATGGACAGCGGTGCACAAATGGAATTTGTGGCCGAACGTCTGCGCGGCGAAGTGGCGCGTTTTGACATCACCGACAAGTCCGGCAAAGTGGTGGTGGCCAAAGACAAGCGCATCACCGTGCGCCACACCCGCGAGCTGGAGCAGTCCGGTACCACGCACATCAGCGTGCCCGAAGACTTCCTGATTGGCCGTGTGGTGGCCCGCAGCATTGTCGAAGCGGACACTGGCGAGATCATTGCCAAGGCCAACGAAGAGTTGACCGAAGCCCTGCTAAAGAAGCTGCGCACCGCTGGTGTGCAAGACCTGCCCTGCATTTACACCAACGAACTCGATCAAGGTGCGTACATTTCGCAGACCTTGCGCATCGATGAAACCGTGGACGAGTTCGCTGCCCGTGTGGCCATCTACCGCATGATGCGCCCTGGCGAGCCGCCAACCGAAGACGCGGTCCAAGCCCTGTTCCAGCGCCTGTTCTACAACCCCGACACCTACGATCTCTCGCGTGTGGGTCGCATGAAGTTCAACGCCCGTGTGGGCCGAGGCGAGTCCACTGGTCCAATGGTGTTGACCAACGAAGACATCTTGGCCGTGGTCAAGATCTTGGTGGACCTGCGCAACGGCAACGGCGAAGTCGATGACATCGACCACCTGGGTAACCGCCGCGTGCGTTGCGTGGGCGAATTGGCCGAGAACCAGTACCGCACCGGTTTGGCGCGCATCGAAAAAGCCGTGAAAGAGCGTTTGGGCCAGGCCGAGCAAGAGCCGCTCATGCCGCATGACCTGATCAACTCCAAGCCGATTTCTGCGGCGCTCAAAGAGTTCTTTGGTGCTTCACAGCTGTCGCAGTTCATGGACCAGACCAACCCGCTGGCCGAGATCACCCACAAGCGTCGCGTGTCGGCTCTTGGCCCAGGTGGTTTGACGCGCGAGCGTGCAGGCTTCGAAGTGCGCGACGTGCACGTGACCCACTACGGTCGTGTGTGCCCGATTGAAACACCAGAAGGTCCGAACATCGGCCTGATCAACTCGTTGGCTTTGTACGCCCGCCTGAACGAGTACGGCTTCATCGAAACCCCTTACCGCCGAGTGGTTGAAGGCAAAGTCACGATGGACATCGACTATCTGTCGGCCATTGAAGAAGGCAAGTACGTCATCGCCCAAGCCAACGCCTCCTTGGACAAAGACGGCAAGCTCACCGGCGACTTGGTTTCTGCCCGTGAAAAAGGCGAATCGATCCTGTGCGGTGCCGAGCGCATCCAGTACATGGACGTGTCGCCTGCCCAGATTGTTTCTGTGGCCGCTTCGCTGGTGCCGTTCTTGGAACACGATGACGCCAACCGCGCTTTGATGGGTGCCAACATGTCGCGTCAGGCCGTGCCTGTGCTGCGCCCTGAAAAGCCCATGGTCGGTACCGGCATCGAGCGCGTTGCAGCGGTCGACTCGGGCACCGTGGTCACCGCGACCCGAGGCGGTATCGTCGATTATGTGGACGCGACCCGCATCGTGATCCGCGTGAACGACGCCGAAGCTTTGGCCGGCGAAGTGGGTGTGGACATCTACAACCTGATCAAGTACCAGCGTTCCAACCAGAACACCAACATCCACCAGCGCCCCATCGTCAAGCGTGGTGACAAGCTGGACAAAGGGGATGTGATTGCAGACGGCGCATCGACCGACCTGGGTGAAATCGCCATTGGTCAGAACATGCTGATCGCATTCATGCCTTGGAACGGCTACAACTTCGAAGACTCGATCTTGATCTCTGAGCGTGTGGTGGCCGAAGACCGCTACACCTCAATCCACATCGAAGAACTCGTGGTCATGGCCCGCGACACCAAGTTGGGCGCCGAGGAAATTTCGCGCGACATTCCCAACCTGTCCGAGCAACAACTGGGCCGTCTGGACGACTCCGGCATCATTTACGTGGGCGCCGAGGTTCAACCCGGCGATGTGCTGGTGGGCAAGGTCACCCCCAAAGGCGAGACCACCCTCACGCCTGAAGAGAAACTGCTGCGCGCCATCTTCGGCGAAAAAGCCTCCGATGTGAAAGACACCTCGCTGCGCGTGGACCAGGGCTCACAAGGCACCGTGATCGACGTGCAGGTCTTCACCCGTGAAGGCATCGTGCGCGACAAGCGTGCGCAGCAGATCATCGACGACGAACTCAAGCGTTTCCGTCTGGACCTGAACGACCAGCTGCGCATCGTGGAAGCCGACGCCTTCGACCGTATCGAAAAGTTGCTGGTGGGCCGTGTGGCCAACGGTGGCCCTCAGAAATTGGCCAAAGGCACCAAGATCGACAAGGCTTACATGGCCTCGGTCGAGAAATTTCACTGGTTCGATATTCGTCCTGCCGAAGACGATGTGGCCATGCAACTGGAGTCCATCAAGAACTCGCTGGAGCAAACCCGCCACAGCTTCGACTTGTCATTTGAAGAAAAGCGCAAGAAGCTCACCCAAGGCGACGAGTTGCCCGCAGGCGTGCTGAAAATGGTCAAGGTTTACCTGGCCGTCAAGCGCCGCTTACAGCCTGGTGACAAGATGGCCGGTCGCCACGGTAACAAAGGTGTGGTCTCCAAGATCGTGCCCGTCGAAGACATGCCTTTCATGGCCGACGGTACCCCTGCCGACATCGTGCTCAACCCGCTGGGCGTGCCTTCGCGCATGAACGTGGGTCAGGTGCTCGAAGTCCACTTGGGCTGGGCTGGCAAAGGCATTGGCCAACGCATTGGCAATATGCTCCAAGCTGAAACCCAGCGCATGGAAAAGATTGCCGAACTGCGCAAGCTGTTCGAGCAGCTCTACAACAGCATGGGCCGCAAGGAAGACTTGTCGCAATTGAGCGATGATGAAGTGCTGGACATGGCGAACAACCTGAAAGAGGGTTTCCCCTTCGCCACGCCTGTCTTCGACGGTGCTGCGGAAGAAGAAATCCGCGCCATGTTGCACCTGGCCTATCCAGAAGACCTGGCCAAAGCCAAGGGTCTGACGGCCACACGCACACAAGCCCATTTGTTTGACGGCCGCACGGGCGAAGCCTTTGACCGTCCAACCACCATTGGCTACATGCACTTCTTGAAATTGCACCATTTGGTGGACGACAAGATGCACGCCCGCTCCACGGGACCCTACAGCTTGGTCACACAGCAGCCGCTGGGTGGCAAAGCGCAGTTCGGTGGTCAGCGTTTCGGTGAGATGGAAGTGTGGGCGCTGGAAGCGTATGGCGCTTCTTATGTTCTGCAAGAGATGCTCACCGTGAAGTCCGACGACGTGCAAGGTCGTACCAAGGTCTACGAGAGCATTGTCAAAGGCGAACACTCCATCGAAGCGGGCATGCCCGAATCGTTCAACGTGCTGGTCAAGGAAATCCGTTCGTTGGGCCTTGACATCGAGCTCGAGCGTTCTTAATTCACAGGCAAAGGATTCAAACCATGAAATCACTACTCGACCTGTTCAAGCAGTTCACGCCCGATGACCACTTCGATGCCATCCGCATCGGCTTGGCATCGCCCGAAAAGATCCGTTCTTGGTCTTTTGGAGAAGTGAAAAAGCCTGAAACCATCAACTACCGCACCTTCAAGCCCGAGCGCGATGGTCTGTTTTGCGCCAAGATTTTTGGTCCTATCAAAGACTACGAATGCCTGTGCGGCAAGTACAAGCGCCTCAAGCACCGCGGTGTCATCTGCGAAAAGTGCGGCGTTGAAGTCACACAGACCAAAGTGCGTCGCGAGCGCATGGGTCACATCGACCTGGCTGCACCTTGCGCCCACATCTGGTTCCTGAAGTCGCTGCCATCGCGCTTGGGCTTGGTGCTCGACATGACACTGCGTGACATCGAGCGTGTGCTGTACTTTGAAGCCTACGTCGTGACCGACCCCGGCATGACCCCGTTGAAAAAATTCGGCATCATGTCCGAAGACGACTACGACGCCAAAGTCAAAGAGTACGGCGATGAATTCGTCGCCAAGATGGGCGCCGAAGGCATCAAGGAATTGCTGCAAGGCATCGACATTGAAAGCGAAATCGAGCGCCTGCGCGGTGACCTGACCGGTTCTGAACTCAAGGTCAAGAAAAACTCCAAGCGCCTCAAAGTGCTGGAAGCCTTCAAAAAATCGGGCATCAAGCCCGAGTGGATGGTGCTCGAAGTGCTGCCTGTGCTGCCACCGGACCTGCGTCCTCTGGTGCCACTGGATGGCGGTCGCTTTGCGACTTCCGACCTGAATGACCTTTATCGCCGCGTCATCAACCGCAACAGCCGTCTGCGCCGTTTGCTGGAATTGAAGGCGCCTGAGATCATTGCGCGCAACGAAAAGCGCATGCTGCAAGAAGCCGTGGACAGCTTGCTGGACAACGGCCGTCGCGGCAAGGCCATGACCGGCGCCAACAAGCGCGCCCTGAAGTCTTTGGCCGACATGATCAAAGGCAAGAGCGGTCGTTTCCGTCAAAACTTGCTGGGCAAGCGTGTCGACTACTCCGGTCGTTCGGTCATTACCGTGGGCCCAACCCTCAAACTGCACCAGTGCGGCCTGCCCAAGCTGATGGCGATTGAGTTGTTCAAGCCTTTCATCTTTGCGCGTCTTGAAGCCATGGGCATCGCGACCACCATCAAGGCCGCCAAGAAGGAAGTTGAAGCCGGTACACCGGTGGTGTGGGACATCTTGGAAGAGGTCATCAAAGAGCACCCCGTGATGCTGAACCGTGCGCCTACGCTGCACCGTTTGGGCATCCAGGCCTTTGAGCCCCTGCTGATCGAAGGCAAAGCCATTCAGTTGCACCCCCTCGTTTGCGCGGCCTTCAACGCCGACTTCGACGGTGACCAGATGGCCGTTCACGTGCCTTTGTCGGTCGAAGCGCAGATGGAAGCCCGCACTTTGATGCTGGCTTCGAACAACATCTTGTTCCCTGCTTCTGGCGAACCATCGATTGTGCCGTCGCAAGACGTGGTGCTGGGCTTGTATTACGCGACCCGTGATCGCATCAACGCCAAGGGCGAAGGCTTGATCTTCTCCGACATCGGTGAAGTGCAGCGCGCCTTGGACGCTGGTGCTGTGGAGTTGACTGCCAAGATCAACGTGCGCATGACCGAGTGGACCAAAGTCAAAGCGACGGGTGAATTCACTTCGTCCGTGTCCATGGTGGAAACCACTGTGGGCCGTGCCTTGTTGTCCGAGATTCTGCCCAAGGGCCTGCCTTTCTCCAACCTGAACAAGGCGCTGAAGAAGAAGGAAATCTCCAAGCTGATCAACACGTCTTTCCGCAAGTGCGGCTTGAAAGAGACCGTGGTGTTCGCCGACAAGCTGCTGCAAAACGGCTTCCGTTTGGCCACACGCGCTGGTATCTCGATCGGTATTGACGACATGTTGGTGCCGCCTGAGAAGCCTGCCATCATCGAAGCGGCTGAAAAAGAAGTCAAAGACATCGAGCAGCAATACGTCTCCGGTCTGGTGACCGCTGGCGAGCGCTACAACAAGGTCGTTGACATCTGGGGCAAAGCCGGTGACGTCGTCTCCAAAGTGATGATGGACCAGCTGCGCAAAGAGAAAACCATTGACCGCCATGGCCATGAAGTCGACCAGGAATCGTTCAACTCGATTTACATGATGGCCGACTCCGGTGCACGAGGTTCCGCAGCGCAGATTCGCCAGTTGGCGGGTATGCGTGGTCTGATGGCCAAGCCTGACGGCTCCATCATCGAGACCCCCATCACGGCGAACTTCCGTGAAGGTCTGAACGTGTTGCAGTACTTCATCTCGACACACGGTGCACGTAAGGGTTTGGCCGATACGGCTTTGAAGACCGCCAACTCGGGTTACCTGACCCGTCGTTTGGTGGACGTGACACAAGACTTGGTCGTGACCGAGCTCGATTGCGGCACCTCTGATGGCTCGCTGATGCGCGCCATCGTCGAAGGTGGTGAAGTGATCGAATCGCTGCGCGACCGCATCTTGGTCCGTACCGTCGTCGAAGACATCTTGCACCCTGAAAACCGTGCCGTGCTGGCTGAAGCGGGCGTCTTGCTCGACGAAGACATGCTCGACGAACTCGAAGCCGCGGGCGTTGACGAAGTCAAAGTGCGAACAGCACTGACTTGCGCCACACGTTTCGGCTTGTGTGCCAAGTGTTATGGCCGCGATTTGGGCCGTGGCGGCCTGGTCAACAACGGCGAAGCCGTGGGTGTGATCGCTGCCCAGTCGATTGGCGAGCCAGGTACCCAGCTGACCATGCGGACCTTCCACATCGGTGGTGCGGCTTCGCGTGCGGCGGTGGCCTCCAGTGTGGAAGCCAAATCCAACGGCGCCATTGGTTTCAACGCCACCATGCGCTACGTGACCAACAGCAAAGGCGAGTTGGTGGTGATTTCCCGTTCTGGCGAAATCATCATCAGCGAACACGGTCGTGAGCGTGAGCGTCACAAAGTGCCCTACGGTGCCATCTTGTCGGTCAAGGCCGACCAGGCCATCAAGGCTGGCGCTATTTTGGCCAACTGGGATCCACTGACCCGTCCGATCATCACCGAGTACGCGGGTACCGTGAAGTTCGAGAACGTCGAAGAAGGCTTGACAGTGGCCAAGCAGCTCGATGAAGTGACCGGTTTGTCCACTTTGGTGGTCATTGACCCCAAGCGTCGTGGTGCGGCCAAGGTCATCCGTCCACAGGTGAAGTTGATCGACGCCGCTGGCAAAGAAGTCAAGATCCCCGGCACTGACCATTCGGTGACCATCGGCTTTCAGATCGGCTCGCTGATCCAGGTGCGCGACGGCATGGACGTGGGCCCTGGCGAGGTGCTGGCCCGTATCCCGGTCGAAGGTCAAAAGACCCGAGACATTACCGGCGGTTTGCCCCGTGTGGCCGAACTGTTCGAAGCCCGCACACCAAAAGACAAGGGAATGCTCGCCGAGATCACTGGTACCGTGTCTTTCGGCAAAGAAACCAAAGGCAAGGTCCGCTTGCAAATCACGGATCCTGACGGCAAAGTTTGGGATGAACTGATCCCCAAAGAAAAGAACATCCTGGTGCACGAAGGCCAAGTGGTCAACAAGGGCGAGAGCATTGTGGACGGCCCAGCCGACCCACAAGACATCTTGCGTCTCTTGGGCATTGAAGAGCTGGCCCGCTACATCGTGGACGAAGTGCAGGACGTTTACCGCTTGCAAGGCGTGAAGATCAACGACAAGCACATCGAAGTGATTGTTCGCCAGATGCTGCGCCGTGTGGTGGTCGAGAACATCGGCGACTCCAACTACATCTCCGGTGAGCAGGTGGAGCGTTCCGAAATGCTCAACACCAACGACGCTTTGCAGCGCGATGGCAAGATCCCCGCGACCTTCAGCAACTTGTTGTTGGGTATCACGAAGGCCTCTTTGTCGACCGACTCGTTCATCTCGGCCGCTTCCTTCCAGGAAACGACCCGCGTGTTGACCGAAGCGGCCATCATGGGCAAGCGCGACGAGTTGCGCGGCTTGAAGGAAAACGTGATTGTGGGTCGCTTGATTCCTGCCGGTACGGGCTTGGCTTACCACCAGGCACGCAAAGTCAAGGACGCCATGGATGACGCAGAGCGCCGTGCCATTGCAGATGCCGAAGCGGCGGACTTGGCCGGTGACACGGCCGAAGACACCGTCACCGACGCAGGCGAAGCGGCCTGAAGCGTGTCACCACCGCTTGAGCGGTGAGCCTACTCAGCCCCTGTACCGCCATGTGGTCAGGGGCTGTTTTTATGGGGCGATGAATCTGAGAGGAATGGAACATGGCTGCTTTGGTGTTGGGTATGGTGCTGGCTTTGTGCCTGTTCTGGGCTGTGGGTGCGCACAACCGCTTGGTGCGTTTGCGCTCAGACGTGGTGCGGCAATGGAGCAGTGTGGATGCAGTTTGGCTGCGCATTTTGGTTCGATTGCAGGGCGGGCTGGCGGCACGGCAAAGCCTGGTGGGCGAGGCCGAGGCGCAAGAGCTTCTGGCGGTACAAACCGCCAGCGACCAGATGTTGGAGGCCCTCACCCAAGCACGTATGCAACCCTTGGACGAAAACGTACAAAAACTGGTGATCAGCCAGCACCTGCAACTGGTCAGTGAAATCCGTGTGCTGCAACAGCAAGTGCATGAGGCCTTTCGTCCCGATTTGGACATCGCCCTCAATCGCATGAGACAAACCTTGCCCGCCGCCATGATTCCATACCATGTGGCTGTTGGTGCTTACAACGATGCATTGCGCATGAGGCCAGCCTCATGGCTGGCGCGGCGTTTGAACTTCAAACCCGCAGTGCGCATGGACCTCACCATGACGTCCAATTGAGACATGCCGCCATGAGCCACAAACCGCCTGCACCCAAGCCTCCTGCACAGAGGGTGCAAGGCGCTGCCTTACCTGCAGCAAGGCGCCATCCCAGGACGGGCAAGCCAGCAGCCCGTGATCACAGCGTAGCCACGTCAGTGCCCTTGTCGCGGCAACTGCAGGCCACTGCAGCGGTGGTTCAAGCGGTGCGGGCAGGACGCTCTTTGACCACTGAATTGGCCTGCGTGTCCCCCGAACTGCGCCCGGGTGTTCAAGCCCTGACTTTTCAGGTAATGCGGCAACTGGGCCGCGCCATGGCGCTGCGCGAGCGTTTGGCCAGCAAGGCACCGCCTGCGGCGGCAGATGCTTTGTTGTGCACAGCGCTGGCCCTGAGTTGGCAGGATGAAGGGGCGCCCTATCCGGCGCACACCCTGGTCAACCAGGCTGTCGAGGCCGCACGCCAACAAAGACAGACCGCGGCCCAAAGTGGCTTCATCAATGCGTGTTTGCGCCGTTTCCTGCGCGAGCGTGAGGGCTTGGTGGCCGAAACGGACAGTGACCTACAGGCCCGGTGGAACCACCCGCGTTGGTGGGTGGCGCGTGTACAGGAGGAATACCCAAAGGACTGGCAACAATTGCTGGACATGGCGCAACAACCAGCCCCCATGAGCCTGCGTGTGGACAACCGTCACCACACTGTGGCCGCGTACCAGGCGCAGCTGCTGGCCCTCGGCTTGGGCGCCAAGGCTGTGGGCGCATGTGGTTTGCAACTCGAGCGTGCGGTGCCTGTGCACCAGTTGCCCGGATTTGATCTGGGCCATGTGTCGGTGCAAGATGCCGCAGCGCAAGTGGCGGCCCCTTTGTTGCTGCAAGGCCTTGAGGTGGATCGGCCCTGGCGCATTCTGGATGCCTGTGCAGCACCCGGGGGTAAAACTGGGCACCTGCTGGCCTGCTACCCCCAGGCACAGATTTTGGCGTTGGATGTGGACGCCGCGCGCTGCCAACGCATTGAGGACAACCTCAAGCGCTTGGGCGCACAGGCCCGTGCGCAGGTGCGCGCTGCCGATGCCGCCCAGCCTGCGCAGTGGTGGGACGGTGTGGCTTTTGACGCGATCTTGTTGGATGCACCCTGCACGGCCTCTGGCATCGTGCGCAGACACCCCGATGTGCGCTGGCTGCGCCGCCCTGGCGACAGTGCACAACTGGCCCAGACTCAGGCCAAGCTGCTTAAGGCCCTGTGGCCCTTGCTGGCTCCGGGGGGGCGCTTGCTGTACTGCACCTGTTCGGTTTTTCGCTCAGAAGGAGAAGACATGGTCCAAGCGTTTCTTCAGCGCAACACCGACGCACGAATGCTGCCCTCACCCGGTCATTTGATACCCGGCAAAATACCCACAGGCCTTCCTCTCAAGCACAATGCATTGGGTGAACATGACGGTTTCTATTACGCACTGCTGGAGAAGGATCGGGATTGAGCTTGGCGCTTGGTTGGCCCGGGCTTTGCTTATGGTCTTGCTGGGTTGGGGCACGGTGTCGGCACAAACTTCCAGCGTGGAGTTGACAGAGCTCGTGCCCTTGCGCAAAGACAATGCCCTGCTGCTCAATGCCCAGCTCAAATTGGAGTTGGGACCGGCTGTAGAAGACGCCCTCATCAAAGGCCTGGCTGTGCATTTTGTGGCGCAAGCTGAGGTGTTGCGCGAACGCTGGTACTGGACCGACAAAACAATTGGCGTGGCCAGCCGCTATTACCGATTGGCCTTTCAGCCCTTGACCCGTCGCTGGCGCTTGAATGTTTCCAGCGAGCCAATTTCGGGCGCAGGCTTGGCGGGCAGCATTTCGCAGAATTTTGAAAGCCTGTCTGAGGCCCTGAGTGTGATTCGGCGTCAATCGGCATGGAAAATCGCAGAGGCGCACAGCTTAGAGCTCGATGCCCGCCAACGGCTGCGCTATGAATTCAGGCTCGATGTCACGCAGCTGCCTCGCCCGTTTCAGATCGCTGCCGGTAACCAAGCCGATTGGAACCTGCAGGTCATCAAAATCCTGCGCTTGAGCGAAGATCTGGTGAATTGACATGGCATGGATCGAAGCTTCCAGCGAGTCTTTGACCGAGCGGCCCTCACGAACCAGCCGTTGGCTCGTCCTCATGGGCGCCGTCAGCGTGGTCGTCATTGGGATTGGTTTACTGGTGCTCATGACGCAGGCCACCGGCAACCGCGAGCGCTACAACCAAAACTATGAATGGTTGGTGATCATCAACGCGGTGGTGGCCAGTGGCTTGTTGATCACCATTTTGTGGGGCATGGTGCGCTTGTTGCGCAGCTTGTACAAAGGCCAATTTGGCTCACGCTTGCTGGTCAAGCTGGCAGGCATCTTTGCGTTGGTCGGTGTCATCCCCGGTCTGCTCATTTATGTGGTGTCTTACCAGTTTGTCTCGCGCTCGATTGAAAGCTGGTTTGATGTGAAAGTGGAGGCCGCTTTGGTGGGTGGCCTGAACCTGGGGAGGGCCACCTTGGACACGCTCAGCGAGGACCTGAGCAAGCAAGCGCGTGCCGCAGCATCAAATTGGGCAGAAACCAGCGAGCTCAATCCATCTCTCGCGGCTGAAAAAATACGCACCCAAATGGGCGTGAGCGATGTGTCCATCTGGAGCTTGGGCGGACAAATGGTGGCCAGTGCAGGACCTTCACGCTTTCAACTCAGGGCTGACCGCCCAACTCCGCAGCAGCTGAGAGAGGCCCGTCAAAAAAGCAGTTTCGTTTGGGTGGAGGGCTTGGACGAAGCCATTCCAGGAGGAGACAAGGGCCGCATCAAGGTCTTGGTGTTGTTTCCACAATGGAGCATGGCCCTGAGCGAAGACCGACGTTTGCTGATGGTGACCCAGGAGCTCCCCCCAACGCTGGTCAACAACGCGCTGGAAGTGCAAGCGGCTTACCGCGAATACCAGGAGCGAGCCTTGGCCCGTGAAGGTTTGCGTCGAATGTACATTGGCACCCTGACACTGAGTTTGTTTTTGGCCGTGCTGGGAGCGATCTTGTTGGCCGTCTTGCTGGGCAACCAACTGGCGCGGCCTTTGCTCTTGCTGGCCCACGGCATGCGCCAGGTGGCGGCGGGTGATTTGAGGCCCAAACTTGCGTTGCAAGGCAAAGACGAGCTGGGCGGCCTGACCCGCTCGTTTGCCGATATGACCCAACAATTGGCCGATGCCCGCGCCAACGTGGAGCGCAGCCTGAGCCAGCTCGACCAAGCCAGAGGTAAGCTGCAAACCATTCTGGACAACCTCACCGCCGGTGTCATGGTGCTGGACGCACAATGCACCATCATCTCGGCCAATCCTGGAGCGACACGCATTTTGCGGGTACCGGTCGGAGCGCACGAAGGCCAGGACTTGAAAGGTTTGCCTGGTTTGCAGGCATTTGCCCTAGAGGTGGATGCGCAATACAAGGCCTTGCATGCCAGCACCGATGCGCATGATTTGGACCACTGGCAAAAATCCTTTGACATCCATGCCGCCGGCCAAGGGCTGAGCCAAACCGGGGTGACACTGCTGGCTCGTGGGGCAGTTTTGCCCGACGGTTTGCGTCTGCTGGTGTTCGACGACATCTCGGAAATCGTTTCGGCCGAGCGCGCTCAGGCTTGGGGTGAAGTGGCCCGCCGCTTGGCGCACGAAATCAAGAACCCCCTCACGCCCATTCAGTTGTCGGCCGAGCGCCTGCAAAGACGCTTGCTCGGTAAATTGGAAGTCCAAGACAACGCGGTGCTGGCCAAATCGGTGAAGACCATTGTCGACCAGGTGGAAGCCATGAAGCGACTGGTCAACGAATTCCGCGACTATGCGCGTTTACCCACAGCCGAGCTCAAACCCTTGCAACTCAATGCGCTGGTCAGCGATGTGCTGTCCCTCTATGCCAACGAGCCGCACGACAGCGTCAGCCGCGCCCAAGTGCACACTGAGCTCGATGCTGCATGCCCCGACATCCTGGGTGACGAACAACAGTTGCGCCAGGTCATCCACAACCTGTTGCAAAACGCGCAAGATGCGTGCGAGGCTCGTGGCCAAGGCCTGGCCACTGCCCGTGTGCACGTGCGCACCGAGTGGCGTGCGCAGCGCCAGCGGGTGCGCCTGACGGTGACCGACAATGGGCCCGGCTTTGCCCCCAACATCTTGCAGCGGGCCTTTGAGCCCTATGTCACCACCAAGACCAAAGGCACGGGTCTGGGCTTGGCCGTGGTCAAAAAAATCATCGACGAACACGGTGCCCGCATCGACATGGCCAACGTGCAAGAAGGCGGCGACATTCAGGGCGCGCAAGTCTCGTTATCATTCGCAGTGACGCAAACCGAACAGGGGCAGGAACAGCCCTCTTCATGAACAGAGACAAATCAGGCATATGGCAAATATATTGGTGGTGGACGACGAGCTGGGCATACGCGACCTGCTCTCTGAAATCCTCTTCGACGAGGGGCACCAGGTCGAGCTTGCTGAAAACGCCGCGCAAGCACGTGAGGCAAGGCACCACATGCGCCCCGACCTCGTACTGCTCGACATCTGGATGCCTGACACCGACGGCGTGAGCCTTCTCAAAGAATGGGCTGCCAACGGTTTGCTGAACATGCCTGTGATCATGATGAGCGGCCACGCCACCATAGACACCGCAGTGGATGCGGTCAAGATCGGCGCACAGGCCTTTCTTGAAAAGCCCATCACTTTGCAAAAACTGCTCAAGGCCGTCGAGCAAGGCTTGGCCCGTGACCAAATGCAACAAGCCATGTTGGCGGCAAGCCCATCCCCGCCATCCAGTGTGTTGTCCATGTCCGCGATGGTCGCTACAGAAAACATCGCAACCCCCGACGTTCAACAAAGCTTTGAACTCGATCGCCCGTTGCGCGAAGCACGCGATGCCTTCGAAAAAGCCTACTTTGAATTTCATTTGGCCCACGAAGGCGGCTCCATGACCCGTGTGGCCGAAAAAACCGGGCTCGAGCGCACCCACTTGTACCGCAAGCTTAAGCAACTCGGCGTTGACCTCACACGCAGCAAACGCAGCCAGTGATGGCCGCTGCCATCTCGCCCCTGATCTTGTTGGGCAGTGGGAGGTCTTGGTGACGCACTATTTTTGAGGCACGCGCTCTGGCACTTGAAAAAGACCTGTTAAAATCGAATGCTCTGGCCCGGTAGCTCAGTTGGTAGAGCAGCGGATTGAAAATCCGCGTGTCGGCAGTTCGATTCTGCCCCAGGCCACCAGATACAAACGCCCAACTGCTCTCAGTTGGGCGTTTTCATTTGGGCTTCTCCCAGTACAACTCAATGCCCTCGACGAGTCATTGGCAATTGAGAGGCCCTGAGATCGAGCCTGGTTGCCTGCCCCAAGCTCATGCCCCTCAGGTTGGTTTTGGGGTTTTGTACACGGTGATGATGTGGGGATTCACGCGTCGTGCAGCATCCCGTCCAACTCATACATGGCCCCGCTGCGCGTCAGCTCGGCCAGCATCATGTCCAGCCAAGTGTTTAGGCTGTGGCCTTGGCCAAAGCGGTGGTGCAATGCGCGAATGTAGGGCACCTTCATGGCCCAAGCGCTGAAATCGGCGTGTGTGATTTGGCCCCATTCGAGCAGTTTGAATTTGAGCAGCACCTTGGCGCCATATCGTGCGTGGCGCTCGGGGTTTTGCGTGAAGCCTTCGAGTTTGCTGCGGGCCAAGGCCAGTGCGGGGCCCACTTCGGTGAAGACAGCGCCATGCCCCGGGATGATGGTGGCGGGAGCGAGTTGTTCGATCAGGTCCAGGGTCTGCGCTACCTCGTCAAAGGCTTCGAGGCCTTCGAGCGCCGGGAACACCACACCAAAGCCGTTTTGCCAGAGCGCATCGGCCGACATCAGCAAGCGGTGTTCGGGCGCAAACAAGATCACCGAGTGCGGGTCGTGTCCGGGTGCGGCGTGCACTTGCCAGTCCATGTCGGCCCAGCGGTGGGTGCTGCCCGGTTGCAACAAGCCGCTGAAGGTAAAGGGGGGGCAGCTCTGGCCTGAGGGCTGGTAGCTCAACTCGTCTTCACGCCAATGCTGCACGGCTTGTGACAGGCCGGGTGGTATCCAGGTTTTGAGGTCCGGATAGTGCGCTTGCAGGGCTTGGTTGCCGCCGCAGTGGTCGCTGTGCAGATGGGTGTTGACCAGTTGGTCCAGCACGCGGCCTTGCAGGCCTTGCGCCACCAAGGCCAGGGTTTGGGCTTGGTGAGTGACGTAGCCGCTGTCGACCAAGGTGGCACTGTCCGCGTCCAGCAGAAGCACGTTGTTGGCCGACAACCAGCCGCGTTCGAACACGCGCACGCCTGGTGGCAGGGTGCAGGGTGGATTCATTTGGCGCTGCGCAGGTCGCGGCGCAAAATTTTGCCCACGTTGGATTTGGGTAACTCGTCGCGGAACTCGATGTATTTGGGACGCTTGTAGCCCGTGAGTTTGTCTTGGCAAAAACGCGAGACAGCTTCTTCGGTCAGCATCGGGTCATTGCGCACCACAAACACCTTGATGGTTTCACCTTGCATGGCGTCGGGGATGCCCACGGCCGCGCACTCGACCACTCCAGGGCAGGTGGAGATCAGGTTTTCCAGCTCGCTGGGGAAGACATTGAAGCCGCTCACGATGATCATGTCCTTCTTGCGGTCCACGATGCGGGTGAAGCCCCCTTCGTCCATGATCCCGATGTCGCCCGTGCGCATGAAGCCGTCTTCGGTGAAGGTTTTGGCGTTTTCAGCGGGCTGGTTGTAGTAACCGGTCATGACGTTGGGGCCGCGGATGCAGATTTCTCCCGAGCTGCCCACGGGCAGGCTGTGTCCGTCGTCGTCCTTGATGGCGATGTCGATGCTCGGCAAGGGCAGGCCGATGTTGCCGCTGAAGGTTTTCTGGGTGACCGGGTTGTTGGTGCCAATGGCGCAGGTCTCGCTCATGCCCCAGCCTTCGATCATGGCGCTGCCCGTGGCTTTTTGCCAGTTGTGGGCTGTGCCTTCCGATGCGGCCATGCCGCCCGCCTGGGTGAGCTTGAGCGAGGAAAAATCAATGCTCTTGAACATCGGGTGTTGCATCAGGGCGTTGAACAGCGTGTTCACGCCGGGCAGCACATGGAAGGGGCGCTGCTTGAGGACCTCGATGAATTTGGCAAAGTCACGGGGGTTCGGCACCAGGGTCAGGTAGGAGCCCTGGCGGATGGCCAGCAAACACAGCGTGAGTGCAAAGATGTGGTACAGCGGCAAAGCCGCGACGTTGTTCACTTTGCGCAGGTCAGGGACATCGGCCAAAGCAGGTGAGAACCAGCCTTCGGCTTGCAGCATGGCGGCCACCACGCAGCGGTGTGTCAGCACGGCGCCTTTGGACAAACCGGTGGTGCCCCCCGTGTATTGCAAAAAGGCGATGTCGTCCATGGTTTGCGCGGTCGGGCGCAGGTTCAGGTTGCGGCCTTGGGCGATGGCTTTTTTGAACGAGGTGACGGTGCGGCCGTTGCTCAAAGGCAATTCGAAGGGCGGCACCATTTTGGCCAGGTGACGCACGGCAAAGGTCAGCCAGCGGCCATGGATGGGGCCCAACAAATCGCCAATGGACGCCAACACCACGTGCTGCACGGCGGTGCGCTCGACCACTTCTTGCAGGGTAGCGGCAAAGTTTTCCAAAATGACGATGGCGCTGGCGCCGGAGTCCTTGAGTTGGTGCTCCAACTCGCGCGGGGTGTAGAGCGGGTTGACGTTCACGCAGGTGTAACCGGCCCGCAAGATGGCGGCCATCGTCACGGCAAATTGGGGCAAGTTGGGCAGCATGATGGCCACGCGGCTTCCAGGCTCCAGGCCTTTGTTCTGCAGCCACGCCCCTAGGGCGATGGACAACTCATCGAGCTGTTTGTAGCTCATCCAGCGGTTCATGCAGACCGAAAAGGGGTTGTCGCCGTGCTCGCGAAAAGCCCTTTCCATCAAATCCGTCAAACTTTTGTATTGCGTTGTGTCAATGTCGTGGGGCACACCGGGTGGGTAATTCTTCAGCCAGATCCGTTCCATGCGCTTGTCTCCTGTAGCGCTTGATTGTCTCCAGCTCCTGTTGGGCTCAACAGAGGGCAAGTCCTGAGATGGTGGCTTGCTGGTCTCAAAGGCGACAAAACCCGTGTCATCCCCGGGCAGACAAATCGGTGCAAAATGGGGTTTACCCTAGGTGCCACCATGAATCCCCCTTCAGAACCGCGTACCAAGCAACTCACTCGTGGGCTGAGCCAACTGTGGCGACGTGTGTTTGGCGCTGCCGATGTGGGGCTATCGGCCACAGGCGGAGTGGCCCGCAAGAGGGCCAATTGGCTGCCGATTCGCTCGCTGTCGCCGCGCCACAAGCCGCGCATCGCACGACATTTGCGGGCCCTTCCTGCGCAAGACCGCTACCTGCGCTTTGGATACGCTGCCAGCGATGAGCAAATTGACCGCTACGTCGCGGGTCTGAACTTCAAGCGGGACGAGATCTTTGGGGTTTTCAACCGCCGCTTGGAGCTGGTGGCCATGGCCCATCTGGCCTATTCGGTCGACCCGCAATGGGCCACGTGTGCCGAGTTTGGGGTGTCGGTGTCGCCGCATCAGCGAGGTAAGGGTTTTGGCGCCAAGTTGTTCGGCCATGCGGTGATGCATGCCCGCAACCAAGGGGTGAGTCTGTTGTTCATCCACGCCTTGAGCGAAAACGTGGCCATGCTCAAGATCGCGCGCCACGCGGGTGCCGCGGTGCAGCGCGACGGCAGCGAAAGCGAGGCTTATCTGTCCTTGCCGCAAGCCACTTTGGACAGCCAGATCAGTGGATTGGTGCAGGAGCAAATGGCCGAGCTCGACTACCAGCTCAAAATGCAAGCGAACCAGTTTCGCCAGTGGCTGGCCACGGTGCAAGAAATCCGCCAGGGCGTGCGCGATGCCCGTCAAACTTCGCGCGGCCCCTGAAAAGGCTGTTTGTCATCCAAATCCGCTATCCTTGCAGCTTGTCCACTACAGCATGTCCTGCCCGCCTAGACCGTGTCTGACCCCTACCCTGCGCGCCACGCCGAGCGCGAAGACAAACGAAGTTTTCTGCAAAAACTGGCGGAGTTCATCCACCCCGGACCCGATTCGGCCGATGAGCTGATCGAGACTCTGGCCGAGGCCGAAGACAACCAGATCATCAACACCGAGAGCCGATTGATGCTCGAAGGGGTGATTCGCATGGCCGACATGACCGCCAGTGATGTGATGCTGGCTGCCCCGCGGATGGACCTGCTCAACATCGAAGACCCCATGGACGAGTTGCTGCACCAGGTGATCGACACCGGGCATTCGCGCTTTCCGGTCTTCGAGGGTGAGCGCGACAACATCATCGGTATCTTGTTGGCCAAAGACCTGCTCAAACTGGAGCGTGCGCCCGAGTTGAACATCCGCACCTTGTTGCGCCCGGCGGTGTTTGTGCCTGAAAGCAAGGGCCTGAACGATTTGCTGCGCCAGTTCCGCGACAACCGCAACCACTTGGCCATCGTGATCGACGAGTACGGCCGCACGGCCGGGCTGATCACCATCGAGGATGTGCTGGAACAAATCGTGGGCGAGATCGAGGACGAGTTCGACATCGCCGAGGATGCGGGTGATATTTTTGGCCTGCCAGACCGCAGTTTCAGGGTCAGCGGTGACACCGCCATCGAGCGTGTGGATGAAGCTTTTGGTGTGGATTTGAGGCAGGCGCGGCTGGCCGACGATGGCCATGACTTCGACACCTTGGGCGGCCTGATCGCCCACGAAATGGGTCGCGTACCACACCGTGGTGAAAGCTTCGAGTTGGCGGGATTGCGCTTTGTCGTTTTGCACACGCGTGCAGGTGCCGTGCGCTGGTTCAAGGTGTCGCCTTTGCCCCTTCCAGGTGCTGAACAGTCCAGCAAGACGCTTGCACCAGGGCCTATTGCATGAGTGGTATGCAGCCACGCGCTCTGTTAAGGCAGACCGTTTGGCCCGCTTTGGCTGGGATCGCTCAGGCCGCGTCCATCGCCTGGCCGGGGAGTGGCCAGGCCTTGGGTTGGTTGCAGGTCTTGAGTTTGACGCTGTTGGCGGTGGGCTTGGCGCGTTTGGCGCGAATGGCCCATTCGCCGTTTACTCGGGGTCGCGAGGCTCATCCTCTCAAACGGGCAGCCTGGTTCGGTGGTGTGTTTGCCACGGCCTGGTTGGCAGGGAGTTTTTGGTGGCTGTATGTGTCCATGCACCAGGTGGGGGGCTTGCCCGCGCCCTTGGCCGTGCTGGCTGTGCTGGCCTTGGCGGCGGCGCTGGCGCTGTATTACGCCGCCGCTTCGGCGGCCTGGGTGGGCCTGGCGCGGGGCCTGGCGGCCGAGCGGCCGGGGTGGGCCAGCGCTTTGTTTGCGGCGGTGTGGACCTTGGCCGAACTCATGCGCGGGCGTTGGCTCACGGGTTTTCCGTGGGGGGCCGGGGGCTATGCGCATGTGGATGGCACTTTGATCGCCTTCGCGCCTTGGGTGGGGGTCTACGGCATGGGGGCTGTGGCCGCCTGGCTGGCCATGCGCCTGGCGCTGGCGGGCTGGCGCTTGAGGGCGCTCAAGCCACTGATCGGCGTGGGCCTTGCCGCTTGGGCTTTGCAGGCCTTTGGGCCGGTGTTCACCACCTCGGCGGGCACCGCACAGGTGCAGTTGCTGCAAGCCAATATTTCGCAAAACGACAAGTTCCAGGCTGCCAGTGGCGTGCGAGATGCGCTGCAGTGGTACGACGAACAATTGCGCGCCAGCCAGCAGCCTTTGGTGGTAGCCCCTGAAACCGCCATACCCCTGTTGCCCCGCCATTTGCCGGAGGGCTATTGGGGTGGTTTGCAAGCGTATTTCTCTGAGCCCGGGCGACCAGTGGCCTTGGTGGGCCTGCCCTTGGGCAGCTTGGAAGAGGGCTACACCAATTCGGTGGTGGCGCTGGGGCCTCAGGGCGCCGCGACCTACCGCTATGACAAATCGCACCTCGTGCCCTTTGGCGAATTCATCCCGCCGGGTTTTGCCTGGTTCATCCGCATGATGAACATTCCTCTGGGCGATTTCAAGTCCGGTGGCTGGGATCAGGCTTCGCTGGTCTGGCAAGGCCAGCGCCTGGCCCCCAACGTTTGCTATGAAGACCTGTTTGGCGAAGAGCTGGCCCTGCGTTTCAAAGACCCGGCCAGTGCGCCCACGGCCTTGGTGAATGTGAGCAACATCGCCTGGTTTGGCGACACGCTGGCGGTGGACCAGCACCTGAACATTTCGCGGTTGCGGGCCATTGAGTTGGGCCGACCCATGCTGCGCGCCACCAACACCGGGGCCACCGCCATCATCGACCACACGGGCCGTGTGACGGACCAGCTGCCCCGTTTCACCCGGGGCAGCCTGACGGGCACTTTTGACGGGCGACATGGCCTCACGCCCTTTGCCCGCTGGGCCGGCGCCTGGGGTTTGGCCCCTCTGTGGGCGCTTTGCTGTGCAGTGGTGGCTTGGGCTTTTTGGCAGCGTCAAAGGCCGTAAAATCAAGGGCTGACGCAAAACCTGCGCCCCTCTCTAACTCAAGCCAGCTCGCTGCTGGCCTGCTCAGGCCATGTTGACCTTCCAGCAAATCATTCTCAAATTGCAGCAGTACTGGGACGCCCAGGGCTGCGCCTTGCTCCAGCCCTACGACATGGAAGTCGGCGCGGGCACCAGCCACACGGCCACGTTTTTGCGCGCCATTGGCCCCGAGCCTTGGAAGGCAGCTTACGTGCAGCCCAGTCGCCGCCCCAAAGATGGCCGCTATGGGCACAACCCCAACCGCCTTCAGCATTACTACCAATACCAAGTGGTCCTCAAGCCCGCGCCCAGCAACATCCTGGAGCTGTATCTGGGCTCGCTCGAAGCGCTGGGTTTTGATCTGAAAAAGAACGACATTCGCTTCGTCGAAGACGATTGGGAAAACCCCACGCTGGGCGCTTGGGGTCTGGGCTGGGAGGTCTGGCTCAACGGCATGGAAGTCACGCAGTTCACTTATTTCCAGCAAGTGGGCGGCATCGACTGCAAGCCGATCACCGGCGAGATCACCTATGGCCTGGAGCGCCTGGCCATGTATTTGCAGGGTGTGGACAACGTCTACAACCTCAAGTGGACCGACACCTTGAGCTACGGCGATGTGTACCACCAAAACGAGGTGGAGCAGTCCACCTACAACTTTGAGCATTCAGACGCCGACTTTTTGTTCACGGCCTTCAATGCCCATGAAAAGCAGGCGCAAAACCTGATTGTTCAGCAGCTGGCTTTGCCCGCCTACGAGCAAGTGCTCAAGGCCGCACACACCTTCAACCTGCTGGACGCGCGTGGCGCCATCAGCGTGACCGAGCGCGCCGCCTACATTGGTCGCATCCGCAATCTGGCCCGCAGCGTGGCGCAGAGTTATTACGAAAGCCGTGAACGTCTGGACTTTCCTATGGCCCCGCGTGAATGGGTTGCCCAAATGCCCAAGAAAGCCGCCTGAGGATCACGACATGACGACACAAAATTTGCTGGTGGAACTGTTTGTGGAAGAGCTGCCGCCCAAGGCACTCAACAAACTCGGTGTGGCTTTCTCGGGCGTGCTGGCTGAGCAACTCAAGGCTCAGGGCCTGGCCGCTGCCGACGCGGTGGTGACCGCTTTTGCATCGCCCCGCCGTTTGGCAGCGCACGTGACCGGCGTACTGGCCCAAGCTGCCGACAAAGCCGTGCAGCAAAAGCTGATGCCTGTGGCCGTGGGCCTGGACGCGGCGGGCAACGCCACCCCCGCCTTGCTTAAAAAACTGCAAGCCCTGGGGGCTGACGTGAGCGACCCGGCAGCCGCTGTGGCCGCGCTCAAGCGCGCACCCGATGGCAAGGCCGAAGCCTTGTTTTACGACAGCCTGCTCCAAGGCGCATCGCTGCAAGCCGGGCTGCAAAAAGCTTTGGAAGAAGCGCTGGCCAAGCTGCCCATCCCCAAAGTCATGCAGTACCAACTGGAAACCGATTGTGAGCTGCCGGGCTGGAGCAGCGTGCACTTTGTGCGCCCTGCACACAGCCTGATCGCCCTGCACGGTGCCACCGTGGTGCCCATCAAAGCGCTGGGTTTGACGGCGGGCAACAAAACGCAAGGCCACCGCTTTGAAGCCAAGGTCTCGCCCGTGGTGTTGGCCCACGCTGACCAATACGACGAAGTGCTCAAGCGCGACGGTGCGGTCATTGCCGGCTTTGCCGAGCGCCGCGCTGAGATAGTGCGCCAACTGAACGCAGCGGCCGCCCAGGTGAGCGGTGGTGCCAGGCCCATCGAAGACGAAGATTTGCTGGACGAAGTGACCGCGCTGGTCGAGCGCCCCAATGTGCTGAACTGCCAATTCGAGACCGAGTTCTTGGGCGTGCCGCAAGAGTGCCTGATCCTCACCATGAAAGCCAATCAGAAATACTTCCCCTTGATCGATGCGTCGGGCAAGCTGACAAACCGTTTCTTGGTGGTGAGCAACATCAGCCCCGACGATGCGTCGTTGGTGATCGGCGGCAACGAGCGCGTGGTGCGCCCGCGTCTGGCCGATGCCAAATTCTTCTTCGACCAAGACCGCAAAAAGACGCTCGAATCGCGCGTCGAAGGCTTGTCCAAAGTGGTCTACCACAACAAGCTGGGCACCCAAGGCGAGCGCATGGTGCGTGTCTGTGCCATCGCCAAAGCCATCGGCCAGCAGGTCGGCGGTGACGCCCTGGCCGCGCAAGCCGAGCAGGCCGCGCGCCTGGCCAAGACCGATTTGCTGACCGACATGGTGGGCGAGTTCCCCGAGCTGCAAGGCATCATGGGCGGCTACTATGCCCGCCACGACGGTTTGAGCCAAGAGGTGGCCGAGGCCATTGAAGACCATTACAAACCCCGCTTTGCGGGCGACGACCTGCCGCGCAACCACGTCGGCTTGGTGGTGGCGTTGGCCGACAAATTGGAAACCCTGGTCGGTATGTTCGGCATCGGCAATGTGCCCACGGGCGACAAAGACCCGTTTGCGCTGCGCCGCCACGCTCTGGGTGTGGTCCGCATGCTGGTTGAAAAAGACGTGGCGCTGGGCTTGCCCGAATTGCTGGCCTTGTCGACGCCCGTGTTCGGCGACAAGATTTCTGGCGGCGCCGATGCCTTGATCGACTTCATCTACGACCGTCTGTCGGGCAGCCTGCGCGAGCAAGGCTTCAGCGCTCAAGAGGTCGACGCCGTCATGGCCCTGCGTCCGGCCCGCTTGGGGCAGGTCAACCCGTTCTTGTCGGCCGTGCGCGCCTTTGCTGCCTTGCCTGAAAGCCCCGCTTTGGCGGCTGCCAACAAGCGCATCGGCAACATCCTGAAAAAAGCCGGTGAGGTGGACGCCCACGTCAACCCCGCACTGCTGCAAGAAGACGCCGAAAAAGGCCTGTACACCGCCATGCAAAAGTTACTGCCCGAATCCGAGGCGCAGTTCAAGGCGGGTGATTACACCGCCAGCTTGCAAACCTTGGCCGCGCTGCGTGCGCCGGTGGACGCTTTCTTTGACGACGTGATGGTCAACGCCGAAGAAATGGACCTGCGCCTGAACCGCCAAGGCCTGCTCAAGTCGCTGCATGTGGCCATGAACCGCGTGGCCGATTTGTCGCGTCTGGCGACCTGATCGACCAACCCGAGTCTGGCCACCCACCGAGCGCGCATGAACACCCATATGAAACTCGTCATCCTGGACCGCGACGGCACCATCAACCGCACGGGGGACGAGTTCGTCAAATCGCCTGACGATTGGGAACCCTTGCCAGGTGCGCTGGAGGCGATCAGTCGGCTCAACCATGCGGGATTCCATGTGGTGCTGGTCACCAATGAGTCGGGTTTGGGGCGGGGCCTGTTTGACATGGCCGCCTTTAATGCCGTGCACAGCCACCTCGTCAAGAAATTGGCGGCCGTGGGCGGACGCATCGACGCCTTCTTCTACTGCCCGCATGCGGCCGACGAAGCTTGTGCTTGTCGCAAACCCTTGCCGGGTCTTTTTTCGCAAATTGCCGAGCGCTATGGCGTGGACTTGATCGGCGTGCCTTGCATTGGCAACAGTTTGAGCGACATGCAGGTGGCCGAGGGGGTGGGTTGCTTGCCGCACATGGTGCTGAGTGGGCGGCACCCTGAATGGCTGGGCCAGGGCTTGCCGCCAGGCTTCCCGGACAACACACAGGTGCATGCCGATTTGGCCGCCTGTGTCGATCATTTGTTGGGCGCTGATCCGGGCTCGCGCTTACCTTTGACAACGATGCCGACATGAACTTCATCCGCTCTTTGGTCCATGTGTTGTGGATGGCCATCACCGTCATCCCTTGGGCCTTGTTTGTGGTGCTGATTTCTTACTTCGTCAGCAGCACGCGGCTGTACTGGATTTGCGCGGGCTGGCTGCGCCTGGCCGTGAACAGTGGCACCTGGATTTTGGGCATCAAAAACCGCATCCAGGGCATGGAAAACCTGCCCTTGGGCACCAAGGACCCGGCGGTTTTGCTGGTCAAGCACCAGTCGACTTGGGAGACCTTTGTGATGCCCGCCATCATGCCGCACCCGCTGGCGTATGTGTTCAAAAAAGAGCTGTTGCATGTGCCCTTCTTTGGCTGGGCCATGGGCCGCTTGGACATGATCCACATCGACCGCAAGCAGCGCTCACGCGCCTTCGCCAAGGTGGTGCAACAAGGCCGCCGCCTTATGGAAGAAGGCGTTTGGGTCATCATGTTTCCTGAAGGCACACGCATCCCCCGTGGCCAAAAGGGCGAGTACAAAAGCGGCGGCGCACGCTTGGCCATTGCGGCCGGTGTGCCCGTCATCCCGATTGCCGTGACCTCGGCGCGCTGCTGGCCCACTCGGGCTTTTGTCAAAACACCGGGGGTGGTGGACATCTCGATTGGCCGCGCCATTTCGAGCGAAGGCCGCAGCGCCGAAGAGTTGATGCTCGAAGTTGAGACTTGGATCGAGTCCGAAATGCACCGACTCGACCCCGAGGCTTACCCTGAGGCGTGCCCCGAGGCACTCCCCCAGGCTAACTCAGCCGCCTCCGGGCATTGAACCCAGCGGGGGCCAGCATGCGCGCGCCTTTGCAGTTTGTGCTGGACTTTTTCACCGGGGGTGACCCGGTGCAGCCCAGCACCATGTCGCCGTCCACAGCCAAGGTCCCGCCTGCAGCAGACGTCCAGTCTGTCGCGACAACCCCGCAGGCCGCGAAACCTCCCAGTTCAGGCGATGCCCAAGGGGCCTTGCCCCAGCCGAAAACCAGCCTTTGGGGCTTCACCCATCCCGCCGCCAACCGCCACGCCCAGTTGCAAGGCATCACGGTGTCTTTTCGTTTTGAACGCTCGCGGCGCAAGAGCATCGGTTTTTTGGTGGGGGCCGACGGTTTGGTGGTGCGTGCGCCCAACTGGGTGCCCCTGCGCGAGGTGGACGCTGCTGTGCAGGAAAAAGGCCGCTGGATTGTGGCCAAGCTGCAGCAATTCAAAGAGCGGCAGACCGAGCAGTTTCAAAAAGCCATCGAGTGGCGGCATGGGGCCGAGGTGCCTTTTTTGGGACGCACGGTGCAGCTGTGTGTGCTCGAGCGCGGCGTGGGGCGTGTGCATGGGCAAGACCTGGCACCCGAGCAGGTGCTGCCCGTGACGGTGCCGCCCGGTGCCTCGGTGACCCAGGTGCGCGACGCAGCGCAAGTGTGGCTCAAAAAACAGGCCAAAGCCTTGTTTGAACAGCGTCTGCACCACTTTGCGCCGCTCTTGGGGGTGCGTTGGCAAAAGCTCAGCCTGTCGAGCGCCAGCACCCTCTGGGGCAGTGCCCGTAACGATGGGCACATCCGCCTGAACTGGCGACTGGTCCACCTGCCCATCAGCCAGATCGACTACGTGGTGGTGCACGAGTTGGCCCACCTGCGCGAGATGAACCACAGCCCCCGCTTTTGGGAGACCGTGGGCGAGGTCATGCCCGATTACGCCGAGCGTCGCAATGCCTTGCGCCAAGCGCCAGTTGGCCTGAAAGAAGATTGAGCCTGAACTTGCGTGAAGCCGATGGCTTATGGGCGAGTGCTGAACCGCACCACACCATCTGCCCCGCGTTCGCGGTGCATCTGACTGGTCAGCCACAGCAGGTTCAGGTGCGCCACGGCTTCGCCTAGGGCAAACGTGGTCTGGTGCACATCCAGGGGGCGCTTGAACAGCACAGGCAAGAGCTCGTGTGCGCAGCACGCTGTAGCCCTGCAAGCGTGCAGCAACTCGGCCAGGCGCTCGGCGTGGTGTGATTTCAGTTGCGCAATGCGCGTGGCAGCGCCCTGGAAAGGCCGCCCGTGCGAGGGCAGCACCAAGGTGGCATCGGGCAGCTGCGCCATCTTGTCCAGTGAGTCGAGGAACCACTGCAGCGGGTTGCCATCGGGCTCCATGGCGTAGACGCTCACGTTGGTGGAGATGGAAGGCAGCAGCATGTCGCCGCTGATCAGCAATTGCTGCTGCGCATCAAGCAAAGCCATGTGTTCGGGCGAGTGGCCATAGCCGCTGATGCACTGCCAAAGGCGCTCCCCGATGCGCACCTGCATGCCCGCCATCAAACGCACATAAGCCCCAGGGATCTGGGGCACCATGCTGGGGTAATAACCCACCCGCGCTTGCACCTGAGCCAGTTCTTCGGCTTGGTTCCAGCCGTGCGACTTGAAAAAAGCCACCGTGGGCGCACCGCCAAAATTGGACAGCCCGCCGCAAGCGAGCAGGGCCGATTGGTACTCGCTGGTGCTCATCCACAGCGGCGCTTGCCAGCGCTCGCACAGCCAGTGCGCCAAGCCCATGTGGTCGGGGTGCATGTGGGTGGCCAGCACGCGCAAGATGGGCAAGCCCTGCAGCACTTTCGCCTCCACATCTTGCCAAGCTTGGCGCGTGGCCGGGTTGTCAATTCCGCAGTCCACGGCGGTCCAGCCTTCACGCAGCACGTCCGGCTGGGCCGGGTCGGGCAGTCGGTCGCGCAGCAGCCACAGGTTGATGTGGTTGAGCGCAAAGGGCAAGCCCATGCGCAGCCAAAAAACACCGGGCGCCACCTCAATGGCATTGCCTGTGGGGGGCAGTTGCTCGGCCAGGGGATAGTGCAAGGGCGCGCCGTCGACGCGGGCGCTGGGGGCTGGCATCTCGCGGTCTGTGGGCAAGGTGAGCATGCTTTGGGGGCTTTGGGTTAGCATTCGGGCGTTTGACGTTGACGTTAACGTCAAAGACAGACTTTCATTTTAGGGGCGGGTTTTTTGCAGGCCTGTCCCGGTTGCGCAAGCTCAGGGGACCCTACGCCATGGCGAACACGTACACGATCAGCGATCTGGCCCAGGAATTTGACCTGACCACCCGGGCGATTCGTTTTTACGAAGACATGGGCCTGCTCGAACCCGTGCGCTCCGGCCCGGGCGGGCGCAACCGCGTTTACTCCTCGCGAGACCGCACCCGTCTCAAACTCACCCTGCGGGCCAAGCGCCTGGGTCTGTCGCTCAACGAGGCCAAAGACCTGATCGACATGTACGACAGCCCGCGCGACACCGTGCCGCAGCTCAAAAAATTCCTCGTGGTGCTGGCCGAACACCGCCAGCAACTGGAGTCGCAACTGTCGGATCTGGAGGCCACCTTGGACGAGGTCAAAACCCACGAAAAGGAAACCCGCAGCTTGCTGACCAAGGCCAGCAAGGCGGGCGTTGGTGCCTGAAAGCGTGGCTTGAAGGCTGTTGGTTTTGATTGACGTTGACGTAAACGTCAATTAAAGTCCGTTTTTGATGTCAAGCACTGGATGTGATGTGAGCACTGCCCCCTCTTCAGACCCGTCAAACCTTGCAGCCGGTGCGGCCCAAGACCGCGCGGCCCATGAGCGCGTGGCGCTGAGCTTGGCCCGTCAGGGCATGATGAACCACTTGGGTGTGCGATTGCTGTCGGCCACCGTGGGGAGGGTCGAATTGGCAGTGCCCTACAGCGACAAAGTGACGCAGCAGCAAGGCGGTTTTCATGGCGGTGCCATTGGCGCGCTGGCGGACATCGCCGCCGGTTACGCGGCATTGACTGTGTCGCCAGAAGGCATGGAAGTCACCACGGTGGAATACAAGATCAATTTTCTCTCCAACTTTCAAGGCGGCGAGATTCGCGCCACCGGACGTGTCACCAAAGCGGGCAAACGCATCATCGTGACCAACGCCGAAGTGGTGCACATCAACGACAGCGGCCAACGCTCAGACTGTGCTGTGATGCAGTCGACCCTGGTGCCTGTGCCTAAAACTTACTAGTTGTTTGGTCGTTCTGCCTTGGGTGCTCAGCGTGAAAACCCAAGGCAACTGCTCAACCAACGCCAAACGCTAAACGCCAAACGCTCAACGCTCAACGCTCAACGCTCAACGCTCAACGCTCAACGCTCAACGGAGAACCCATGAACAACTTGCCCGGCCTGAATTTCCAACTCGGTGAAGACATCGACGCCCTGCGCGACGCGGTGCGCGACTTTGCCCAAGCCGAAATCGCCCCCCGCGCGGCCGAGATCGACCGCAACGACCAGTTCCCGATGGACCTGTGGCGCAAGATGGGCGATCTGGGCGTGCTGGGCATCACCGTGGGTGAGGACTACGGCGGCGCCAACATGGGCTACTTGGCGCACATGATCGCGATGGAGGAAATCTCCCGTGCCAGCGCCTCCGTGGGCCTGAGCTACGGCGCGCACTCCAACCTGTGTGTCAACCAGATCAAGCGCAATGGCAATGAAGCCCAGCGCGCCAAATACCTGCCCAAACTCATCAGCGGCGAGCATGTCGGTGCTTTGGCCATGTCCGAACCCGGCGCGGGCTCGGACGTGTTGAGCATGAAGCTCAAAGCCGAAGACAAGGGCGGTTATTACCTGCTCAACGGCTCCAAGATGTGGATCACCAACGGCCCTGACGCCGATACCTTGGTGGTGTACGCCAAGAGCGAGCCCGAGCTGGGCGCGCGGGGTGTGACGGCCTTCCTGATCGAAAAAGGCATGAAGGGTTTCAGCATTGCGCAAAAACTCGACAAGCTGGGCATGCGCGGCAGCCACACGGGCGAGCTGGTGTTCAACAACGTCGAAGTGCCCGCTGAAAATATTTTGGGTGGCCTGAACAACGGCGCCAAGGTGCTGATGAGCGGTCTGGACTACGAGCGCGCTGTGCTGACTGGCGGTCCGCTGGGCATCATGCAGTCCGTCATGGACAACGTGATCCCCTACATCCACGACCGCAAGCAGTTTGGCCAAAGCATTGGCGAGTTCCAACTCATCCAGGGCAAAGTGGCCGACATGTACACCGTGCTGCAGGCCGGCCGCTCATTTGCCTACACCGTGGCCAAAAACCTCGACCTGCTGGGTGCCGAGCATGTGCGCCAGGTGCGCAAGGACTGCGCCTCGGTCATCCTCTGGACCGCCGAAAAAGCCACTTGGATGGCGGGCGAGGGCGTGCAGATTTTTGGTGGCAACGGCTACATCAACGAATACCCGCTGGGCCGTTTGTGGCGCGACGCCAAGCTGTACGAGATCGGCGCGGGCACCAGCGAGATTCGCCGCATGCTGATTGGCCGCGAGCTGTTTGCCGAAACTTGCTGAGCTGGCGCGGCATTGAGCGGTAGGCCAGTCCAGCGACAATCCCACCATGACCACATCACTGCAACACCTCTTGGACAACAACCGACAATGGTCGGTGCGCATGGTGCGCGATGACCCGGCGTTCTTCACCCGCTTGGCCAACCAGCAAACGCCCAAATACTTGTGGATCGGTTGCTCCGACAGCCGCGTGCCCGCCAACCAGATCACCGGGCTGGATCCGGGCGAGGTGTTTGTCCACCGCAACGTGGCCAACGTGGTGGTGCACTCTGACCTGAACGCCTTGTCGGTCATCCAGTACGCGGTCGACGCCCTCAAGGTCGAGCACATCATGGTGGTGGGGCATTACGGTTGTGGCGGCGTGCTGGCCACGCTGCGGGGCATGCGTGTGGGTTTGGCCGACAACTGGCTGCGCCATGTACACGATGTCAAGGTGCGCCACCGCCGCCGCCTGGACCACCTGCCCGTGCTGGCGCAGGAAGACGCCCTGTGCGAGATGAATGTGATCGAGCAGGTGGGCAACGTGGCCCTGACCAACGTGGTGCAAGACGCTTGGGCACGCGGTCAAAAGCTCAGCGTGCACGGTTGGTGTTATGGCATCAAAGACGGCTTGGCCAAGGATTTGGGTGTCAGCATGAGCGGCAGTCACGAGGTGGTGGATGTGTTCCGCAGCGCTTTCAAGCGTTACCCGCGCGGCGGTCTGTGAAGACGTGCACGCCTGTGCTCAGTTCAGATCATCTGGTTTATTTATTTCTCTGAGCCCGTAGCGCAAAGTAGAGTTTCCTTTCAATTTTCTGGAGAAAACCATGTCCGACCCCATCGTCATCGTCAGCGCTGCCCGCACCCCCATGGGCAGCTTCCAGGGCGACTTTTCTGCGCTGGCCGCCCACGACCTGGGTGGTGCCGCCATCCAAGCCGCTGTCGAGCGCGCAGGCATCAGCTCTGAAATGGTCACCGAAGTGCTGTTTGGCAACTGCCTGATGGCCGGTCAGGGCCAGGCTCCGGCACGCCAGGCCGGCTTCAAGGGCGGTTTGCCCAAGAGCGCCGGTGCCGTCACTTTGTCCAAGATGTGCGGCTCGGGCATGCGCGCGGCCATGTTCGCGCACGACATGCTGGTGGCCGGCACACACGATGTGTTGGTGGCGGGTGGCATGGAAAGCATGACCAATGCGCCTTACCTGATGCTCAAGGGCCGTGGCGGCTACCGCATGGGCCACGACCGCATCTTTGACCACATGATGCTCGACGGCCTGGAAGACGCTTACGAGCCCGGCCGCAGCATGGGCACCTTTGGCGAAGACTGCGCCGCCAAATACAGTTTCACCCGCGCCGAGCAAGACCACTTTGCCACCACCAGCGTGCAGCGTGCCAAGGCCGCCACCGAGTCGGGCGCCTTTGCCACCGAAATCACACCCGTGACGGTGAAAGACCGCAGCGGAGAACGTGTGGTGTCCATCGATGAAGGCCCGGGCAAAGTCAAGCTTGACAAAATCAGCAGCCTCAAGCCCGCCTTCAAGAAAGACGGCACCATCACCGCCGCCAGCAGCTCGTCCATCAACGACGGCGCGGCGGCCATGGTGTTGATGCGCGAGAGCACCGCCGCCAAATTGGGCTGCAAGCCCTTGGCCCGCATCGTGAGCCACGCCACCCATGCGCAAGAGCCCGAGTGGTTCGCCACCGCCCCAGTGGGCGCGACCCAAAAGGCACTGGCCAAAGCGGGCTGGAAGGTCGAAGACGTGGACCTGTGGGAAGTCAACGAAGCCTTTGCCGTGGTGCCCATGGCGCTCATGAAAGAGCTGAACGTGTCGCACGACAAGGTCAATGTGAACGGTGGCGCTTGCGCCCTGGGTCACCCGATTGGCGCGTCCGGTGCCCGCATCATGGTCACACTGATCCATGCGCTCAAAGCCCGTGGCCTCAAGAAGGGCCTGGCCACGCTGTGCATCGGTGGTGGCGAAGGCACCGCAGTGGCGCTGGAATTGGTCTGAAGGATGCCGACGGTCCTGCTCATCGGCGCGTCTCGCGGCATCGGTTTTGAACTGGCACGCCAGTTCATCGACCACGGCGCGCGTGTGATTGCCACCGCCCGATCGGACGAGGGCGTGGCGCGTCTCAAGGCGCTGGGCGCTCAAACTTTGCTTTTGGATGTGGCCAATCCGGCCAGCAACTCGGGCCTGTCTTGGCAACTCGACGGCGAGAAGATCGATCTCGCCATTTATGTGGCGGGTGCGATGGACCGCGCCAGTGCCAACACGCCGCCGACCCGCGACAGCTTTGACGCGGTCATGCACACCAACGTGATGGGCGCGATGCAGGTCATTCCTCAGATCGTGCCCATGGTGCAAGAGGCCCAAGGCGTGATCGCCTGCATCAGCTCCATCATGGGCAGCCAACAAGGGACCACCAGCGGCAACGCCGCGCTTTACCGCGTGAGCAAGGCCGCGCTCAACATGGTGGTGCGATGCACCCAGGCCGAGCAGCCGGACATCACCGTGCTGGCCATCCATCCCGGCTGGGTGCAGACCGACATGGGCGGACCCACGGCACCGCTGACGCCTGAGCAAAGCGCGAGCAGCTTGCGCCAGACGCTGAGCCAAGTGCTTGAACAACACGACCCCAAACACCGTGGCGCATTCTTGAACCATGACGGCAGCACGCTGCCTTGGTGAACCCACAAAGAAAGACCGACATGCTGCTGACCCCCGACCAGGAAATGATCCGTGACGCCGTGCGCGATTTTGCCCAGCGCGAGCTGTGGCCCCATGCCGCCGAGTGGGACAAGAAGCACCACTTTCCCAAACAAGCACACAAAGGCCTGGCCGAGCTGGGGGCGTATGGCATTTGTGTGCCCGAGGAACTGGGTGGCGCAGGTCTGGACTATGTGACGCTGGCGCTGGTGCTCGAAGAAATCGCTGCCGGTGACGGCGGTGTCAGCACCACCATCAGCGTGACCAACTGCCCTGTCAACGCCATCTTGATGATGTACGGTAACGCCGCGCAAAAAGCGCAGTGGCTCACGCCGCTGGCCCAAGGCCAGATGCTGGGTGCGTTTTGCCTGACCGAGCCGCATGTGGGCTCGGACGCCTCGGCCCTGCGCACCACGGCCGTCAAAGACGGCGACGAGTACGTCATCAACGGCGTCAAGCAGTTCATCACCAGCGGCCAGCATGGCGACGTGGCGGTGGTGATTGCCGTGACCGACAAAGGCGCAGGAAAGAAAGGCATGAGCGCCTTTTTGGTGCCCACCAGCGCCCCGGGTTATGTGGTGGCGCGCCTGGAGGACAAGCTGGGCCAGCACAGCAGCGACACCGCACAGATCAATTTTGACAATTGCCGTATCCCCGCTGAGAACTTGATCGGCCAAGAGGGTGAGGGCTACAAGATCGCCCTGTCGTCTTTGGAGGGCGGGCGCATCGGCATTGCCGCGCAGAGTCTGGGCATGGCCCGCAGCGCGCTCGATGTGGCCATCGACTACGCTAAGCAGCGAGAGAGCTTTGGCACGTCCATCTTCAACCACCAGGCCGTGGGTTTTCGTTTGGCCGACTGCGCCACCCAACTCGAAGCGGCACGCCAGCTGATCTGGCACGCGGCCAGCTTGCGCGACGCGGGCCGCCCTTGCCTGAAAGAAGCGGCCATGGCCAAGCTGTTTGCCAGCGAAGCTGCAGAAATGGTGTGCTCCGCCGCCATCCAGACCTTGGGGGGCTACGGCTATGTGAGCGACTTTCCAGTCGAGCGCATCTACCGCGATGTGCGCGTATGCCAGATTTACGAAGGCACCAGCGACGTGCAGAAAATCATCATCCAGCGCGCGCTTTGAGCGAAAAATAGCCCTTTTGAGCCACAGCTCACGTATCATCCCGCCCCATGAACATCATCATCCTGGGCGCTGGCCGTGTGGGCGAAAGCGTCGCTGAAAGCCTGGTTTCCGAGCAAAACGACATCACCGTCATCGACCAGGACCCTGCACGACTGCGGTTGCTTGAAGAGCGCCTGGACCTGCGTGGCGTGGTGGGCAACGGCATTCAGCCTTCGGTGTTGCGCGAAGCCGGGGCCAAAGATGCCGACATGGTGATTGCCTGCGCGGCGGCCGACGAGTCCAACCTGGTGGTTTGCAAGATCGCCCACGATGTATTCAACGTGCCCACCACCATCGCACGCCTGCGTTCGCCCGAGTTCAACGAGGGCGACGAGTTGCTGGGCAAGTCCGGTTTTGCGGTGGACCATGTGATCTGCCCCGAAGAGTCGGTGATGCGCTACATCGAGCAGCTCATTGAATACCCTGAGGCCTTGCAGGTGCTGGAATTTGCTGAGGGCCGTGTCAGCCTGATTGTGGTGCGTGCTGCGGCCGACAGCCTGCTGGTGAACCACACCATCGCCGAGTTTCGCGACCGCTTGCCGCATGCCGAGATGCGCGTGGTGGCCTTGTACCGACAGGACGCGCTGGTGGACGCCTTGCCTGAGACCCGCATCCTGCCCGGTGATGAGGTCTTCGTGTTGGCCGATACCGCCAAGATCCGCATTGTCCTGGCCGGTATCCACAAGACCGACAAACCCGTGCAACGCCTGATGCTGGCCGGTGGCGGCAAAGTGGGTTTACGCCTGGCGCGCATCTTGGCCGACACCTATGACGTGAAGTTGATCGAGCGTGACAAAAAGCGCTGTGAATACTTGGCCAGCCAGTTGCCGTCGAGCATGCTGATCCTGAATGGCGACGGCGCTGATGAAGACCTGTTGCACGAAGAAAACGTGGGCGAGATGGATCTGTTTCTGGCGCTGACCAGCGACGACGAAGACAACATCATGTCGGCCATGCTGGCCAAGCGCATGGGCGCGCGTCGTGTCATGGCCCTGATCAACCGCCGAGCCTATGCCGACATGATGCAAGGCAGCACGATTGACATCGCGATCTCGCCTGCGCAAACCGTGATCGGCGAATTGCTGGCGCACTTGCGCCGTGGCGATGTGGCGGCGGTGCACAGCCTGCGCCGGGGCGCGGCCGAAGCCTTGGAGGGTATTGCGCGCGGCGACATCAAGACCTCCAAGTTGGTGGGGCGGCGTGTCGAAGAAGTCAAATTGCCCCCAGGCGTGAGCATGGGGGCCATTGTGCGCGGCGAGGGTAAAAAATCCGAAGTGCTGATGCCGCACCACGACACCTTGATCGAAGCCGATGACCACATCATCTTGTTCATTCCCAACAAGCGCGATGTGCGGGCGGTGGAAAAACTCTTTCAGGTCAGCGCGACCTTTTTTGGCTGATGTTCAAGACCTTTTTCCCCGTGCTGTCGCTGATGGCACGCATCCTGATCGCGTTTTCGGTCGCCTTTTTGGTGCCCGGCATCTGGGCCTGGTTTGAAGACCACCATGACCTGCAGTGGATTTGGCTGGCCGGTTTTGGCCTGACGGCCGTCAGCGGCTTGGTGCTGGCGGCGGTCACCCAGCAGCACCGGCGGGAGCTGAAGACCAAAGATGGCTTCTTGCTGGTCAACCTGGTGTGGTTGGTGTTGCCCGCTTACTCGGCCTTGCCCCTCATGTTTTTGGTGCCCGAGATCACTTGGTTCAAGGCTTACTTTGAGGCCATGAGCGCCTTGACTGCCACCGGGGCCACGGCCTTGTCAGGGCTCGACCAATTGCCGGTGTCGGTCAACATCTGGCGTTGCTTTTTGCAGCTTATCGGTGGACTGGGCATCATGCTGCTGGTGGTGGCGGTGCTGCCCATGTTGGGTTTGGGTGGCATGCAGCTCTATAAAACCGAAACGCCTGGCCCCATGAAAGACACCAAGTTCACCCCCCGCATTGCCGAGACGGCTCGCGGCCTGTGGGGCGTGTACTTTTTGTTTTCGGGCGCGTGCCTACTGGCTTACCGCTGGGCCGGAATGAGCTGGGCCGATGCCTTCATGCACATGTGCACCACCATGGGTCTGGGCGGTTTTTCGTCGTACGACGCCAGCTTTGGACACTTCAACTCGCCCATGATCGAGTGGGTCGCCATCGTGTTCATGACCCTGGCAGGCATCAGCTTTGTGCGCTACTTTGTTGTCTTGCGCAGCCGCTCCATCCTGCCCATCACCAACGATCGCGAGATCCGCACGTACTTGGGAGTCTTGTTGGCTTCTACCTTGCTGGTGATGGCTTTGCTCGTGGTTCATGGTGTGTATGACGACGGGCTGGAGGCCTTGCGCATCAGCGCTTTCCATGTGGTGTCTATGGCCACCACCACCGGCTATGCCGCCACCGATTACGCGCAGTGGCCGGTGTTTGCGCCCATCTTGTTGATGTTTCTGGGTTGTTTTGCATCGTGCGCAGGCTCCACGGGCGGCGGCATCAAGATGGTGCGCATGGTATTGTTGGTCAAACAAGCGCGACGTGAGCTGGTGCGCATCATCCACCCCCGTGTCATCAACCCGGTCACGCTGGGCGGTGCCGTGATCCCGATGTCGGTCATGACGGCGGTGCTGGGCTTCATGCTCATTTACGGCGGTGCCACCATGGGTCTGAGCATGCTGCTTTTGCTCAGCGGCATGGACATCGTGACCGCGTTCTCGGCCGTCATCGCTACAGTCAACAACATCGGCCCTGGTTTGGGGCAGGTCGGTCCGTCTGGGAATTACGGCGGCCTGAACCCCTTCCAGCTGGGTGTTTTGAGCTTTGCCATGTTGCTGGGCCGACTGGAGCTGCTGTCGGTGTTGGTCTTGTTCAGCTCGCATTTCTGGCGCAAATAAAACGGGTATTTTTCACGTCAAAACAAGGAGACACACATGCCCATCACCAAAGGTTTCCAAGTCCTCGTCGAAGAGGCCATGGCCCAGGTCACCACGCACAGCGTGGCCGAGGTGCAAGCGCGCCTGGCCGACCCTGCCGTGCAAATCGTGGACATCCGCGACCCGCGTGAGCTCGAGCGCGATGGCACCGTGCCCGGCGCTTTGCTCGCGCCGCGGGGCATGCTTGAATTCTGGGTGGACCCGGCCTCACCCTACTTCAAACCGGTGTTCGCGGACGAGAGCAAGCAATTCATCCTGTTTTGCGGCGCAGGCTGGCGCAGCGCCCTTGCCACCAAAACCCTGCAAGACATGGGCATGACCAATGTGGCCCATATCGACGGCGGTTTCTCGGCCTGGAAAAAAGCAGCGGCGCCCATCGCCACCATGGAGCAGCACAAAGCCGAAAGCGCGGCGCGCAAAAGCGCTTGATGGCTGCGCCCTGCCCCTGTGGCCGCACCACCCCCAAAGGCCAAGCTCTGAGTCTGGCTGACTGTTGCGGACCGCTGCACACGGGCCAGCCAGCCCCTGATGCCGAGCGCCTCATGCGCTCGCGCTACAGCGCCTTTGTGCGGGGCGACGTCCCTCATTTGTTGGCGACTTGGCACAGCAGCCAGCGCCCTGCCGAGTTGACCTTGGAAACTGCTGATAAGTGGTTGGGCTTGGAGATCAAGCGCCACCTTGTCACAGGGGCTGACACCGCCGAGGTCGAATTTGTGGCGCGTTTTCGTGTGGCCGGTCAAGCGGTGCGCCAGCACGAACGCAGCCGTTTTGTGCGCGAAGATGGGCGCTGGTTTTATGTGGATGGCGATGCGCTGTGACGTCGGTTTGGGCGCACTGTACGACTGCCCCGTAAGACCACCCCGTATGATCCCACCATGAACTTTGAAGCCATTTTGTTTGACTGCGACGGCGTGCTGGTGGACAGCGAAGCCATCACCTGCGGCGTGCTGCGCGACATGTTTGAAGAGCAAGGCTGGCGCATGACGCTGGCCGAGTGCATGCAGCGCTTTGTGGGCCATACCGTCAAAAGCCAGCGTAGCGTGATCGAGGCGCACACCGGCCAGCTGCTCACCGATGCGTGGCTGGAACAGTTTTTTGCCCGGCGCAACGAGCGCTTGACGCAAAGCATCACCGCCATCGAAGGCGTGCACGAAGCGGTGGCTCACTTGCACGACCACTGCCAGGGCCGCATCGCGGTGGCATCGGGCGCAGACCGTTTCAAGGTCGAGATGATGCTCAAGCAAGTGGGCCTGATCCAGTTTTTTGAAGGTCGGATTTTCAGCGGCCACGAGATGCCGCGCAGCAAGCCACACCCCGATGTGTACCTGGCCGCTGCCGCGCATTTGCAGATCGATCCGGCGCGCTGTTTGGTGGTGGAAGACACCACCGTGGGCATCACGGCGGGCGTGGCTGCCGGGGCCACGGTGTGGGCTTATGCGCCACCCGGGGCTGACGCCCATGCCCTGCGCCAGGCCGGTGCGGCGCAGGTGTTTGAGCACATGCGGGGTTTGCGGCTCGGGTGAAGAGGTGCTGGGTTGATGGGGTTGCGATCTCATTTCTTGAGCCTTTAATTGTTTAAATGCCACCCATAAACAACTCCTTTTTGCGCATATTCCTCTTTGCGTTGACCAACGCATTGGCGCTGTGTGTGTACGCCTTGGGCTTGCTTGCGCCATTGACGCCATCCGAGGGCGTGCCTTTCATGGCCGTGCTGCTGCTGTTTGTGGGCCTTCCCGTGGCCTTGCTGGGAGTCTGCATTTGTGTTGCGGGCAAGAAATGGTGGGCGGGCTTTTTTGGGGTGCAAATTCTGGCCATCATGGCTTTCACGACCTATCTTTTGCTCTTGCAATCGGGCGCGTTTGCCGGGTGATGCCGATGTCTACTGCCCCCGGAACCTCATCCCCTCCGGCGTCACCCCCGTACAACTCTTGAACGCCCGCATGAAGCTCTTTTCGTTCTGAAACCCCACTTCGGCGGCAATCTGTTTGATGGGGCGTTGTGAGCGCAGCAGCAGGTCGGTGGCCAGGTCGCGGCGCACGGCATCAGACTGGTTCAAGGTCGAGATGATGCTCAAGCCAGTGTGCCTGATCGGGTTTTTTGAAGGCCGCATTTTCAGCGGCCACGAGATGCCGCGCAACAAGCCGCACCCCGGGGTGTACTTGGCCGCTGCCGCGCACTCATCAATAGATGCAGCGCGCTGCCTGCTCATTCAAGACACCACGGTGGGCATCACAGTCGGTGTGGCAGCATGGGCGACCGTGTGGGCTTGCGCCGCACCGCCTGCGGCGCACGCGCCGCTGTTGCAAGTTGGGGCCGCTCGCGTGTTCACGGGTACGGAAGAGCTGCGTCTCGGTTGATCGCGTGGCTTGGGCCGGGCTTGATAGACCAAAAAACAGTTTGAAACCTCACGGACAGTTGTAAAGATCGTAGGCCCATATAATCAGTATGATCATATTGATCAGAGGAGGCTGTCATGTTGGTTCAAACTTCTGCAGTGGCGTTTCGCCAAAACCTGGGCGAGATGCTCAACCAAGTGCAATACAGGCAAGACCACATCGTCATCAGCAAAGACGGTAAGCCTGTGGCCGCCTTGGTGGATGTGAAACTGTACGAGCGGATTCGCAGGCAGCGCAGCCGATTTGAAGCCCTCAGTGAGCGTTTGGCTTCAGGTTTTTCAGCGCTTCCACTCAGTGATGGCATGGCCGAAATTGAGTCCGCTGTTCGCGATCAACGCGCTGCTGCATGAGGGTAGTTCTGGACACCAATGTGTTGCTCAGTGGTTTAGCTTATCCGGCCAGTCCGCCGGGCCGAATCCTTGCCGTTTGGAAGGCTGGGGCGTTGGAGGTGGTTCTCAGTGATTACATATTGGAAGAGTTGCGGCGGGTTTTGCCGCGCCTGCAGTCAAGGCACGGTTTGAGCGAGGCTGAGATGAATGATTTGGTGGATTGCCTGAGTTTCGAAGCTGAGATCGTGCAGCCCGACCCAGCGCTAGAGCCCCTACTCACAGACCCATGGGACCAAGCGGTTCTGGGGACGTGGCGTGCCGCCCAAGCTGAAGCGCCCACCGTGGCTTTGATCACGGGAGACAAGGCACTGTTGGCCTTGGCCAACAAGTACCCTGTGTTCGGTCCTGCTGCTTTTTGGGAGCGGCATGGGGGCTGAATTGGAGTGGCCGACGAGATCTCACCCCTTCCGGCGTCACCCCCGTCCACCCCTTGAACGCCCGCATGAAACTCTTTTCGTTCTGAAACCCCACTTTGGCGGCGATCTGTTTGATGGGGCGCTGGGTGCGCAGCAGCAGGTCGGTGGCCAGGTCGCGGCGCACCGCGTCTTTGAGCTGCTGCAAGCTCGCGCCTTCTTCCTTGAGTTGCCGGTGCAGGGTGCGGGCCGACAGGTTGAGCCAGGCTGCCAGGTCGTCGGCGTTGCGGCTGTGTTCGGGGTGTTCGGCCAGGGTCTGGCGCACTTTTTCCACCAACAAACGGTCGCGCCGGTAAGGGCGCACCGTGAGCAGCAGGGCGCGCTGCAGCATGCGTTGCAAGGCCGCTTCGTCGCGGCGCACCGGCAGGCTCAGGTAGCCCGCGTCAAACTGCAGACTGTGCATGGGCGCGTTGAACTGCGTGGGGCCGTCAAACAGCACGCGGTAACTGTCGGCATGGGGCGGCGGTGCAAAGTGCAGTTGGGTGCTGCTCAGTGGGATGCGCGAATCGGTTAGCCAGCAGGCCACACCCAGCGCGTTGCGCAGCACCGACACGGTGCAAAACTCGCGCAGCGTTTGCAGGTCGTGGGTTTCGTGCAGTTCGATGTGGGCCAGGCCATCGGATGTACTCAGGTTCAGGCGGATGTCGTCCGTCAACAGGTTGTGGTGACGGCACCAGCGGCTCAGTGCCACGCCCAAGCTGGGCGAGGTCAGGGAGGCGCGCACCAGCATGCCGTAGCTGCCCCAGGGCAGGCGGCGGCGAAACCAACCTAATGCTTCGTCGTCCAGTTCGCGCATGGCGGTGGCCGAGAGCCATTCCATTTGCAAAGCGGTGATGCGTGAGGCCGTTTGTTGAAATTGTTTTGGCGCAATTTGTGCCGCACGCAGTGTTGGCCAGGGGTCCAGGCCACGCTGGGTGTAGGCGCTGGCAATTGCTCGAACAAAGGCCATAGGCGTCTCGGCCCTGCCGTGGCTGTCGGGGCTTGGGAGGGGGCGGCTGGTCTGGGGCATGGCGGTGTCCATTGTGGCATCGAATGTGGCACGATTTGCAACCCATTTGACACCCCCCAACTGCGCTGCAGCCTTTAAGCTGGCAGGCATCACACCGTTGACGCACTCTGGGCTTGGCCTTGGGGTGCCCGCTTCTAGGAATCACCATGACCGTTTTGCACTCCCAACTGAACCCGCGTTCCGCCGATTTCCAGCACAACGCCGACGCCATGCGGGCCTTGGTCGATGACCTGCGAGCCCACTTGGAGCGTGTGGCTCAAGGCGGTGGCGAGGCCCCCCGCGCCAAGCACACCGGCCGGGGCAAGTTGTTGCCGCGTGACCGTGTGCAGATGCTGCTCGACCCCGGCACGCCTTTCCTCGAAGTCGCGCCGCTGGCGGCTTTGAACATGTACAACAACGACGCGCCCAGCTCGGGCGTGATTGTGGGCATTGGCCGCGTGAGCGGCGTGGATTGCATGATCGTGTGCAACGACGCCACGGTGAAGGGCGGCACTTACTACCCCATGACGGTGAAAAAGCATTTGCGTGCCCAAGAAATCGCGCAACAAAACCACCTGCCTTGTATTTATCTGGTGGACTCGGGCGGTGCCAATTTGCCCAACCAGGACGAGGTCTTTCCCGATCGCGACCACTTCGGCCGCATCTTTTTCAACCAGGCCAATATGAGCGCGCAAGGCATCGCGCAGATCGCGGTGGTCATGGGCAGCTGCACAGCAGGCGGCGCCTATGTGCCGGCTATGAGCGACGAAACCATCATCGTCAAGAACCAGGGCACCATCTTTTTGGGCGGCCCACCGCTTGTGAAAGCCGCCACCGGCGAGGTGGTCAGTGCCGAAGATTTGGGCGGTGGTGATGTACATACGCGCCTCTCGGGCGTGGCCGACCACTTGGCGCAAAACGACGTGCACGCTCTGGCGTTGGCGCGTCAAGCCGTGAAAAACCTGAACGCACAAAAGACCCCCAACATCGCCACACACACGCCCGTGCCGCCCAAGTTTGATGCGCAAGATCTGTATGGCGTGATCCCCACGGACACGCGCAAGCCTTTCGACGTGCGCGAAATCATCGCCCGCATCGTCGACGGCTCGGAATTCGACGAATTCAAATCGCGCTTTGGCACCACCTTGATTTGCGGCTTCGCCCGCATCGAGGGCATGCCGGTGGGCATCATTGCCAACAACGGCATTTTGTTCAGCGAGTCCGCGCTCAAAGGTGCGCACTTCATCGAGCTGTGCTGCCAGCGCAAGGTCCCGCTTGTCTTTTTGCAGAACATCACCGGCTTCATGGTGGGGCGCAAATACGAAAACGAAGGCATCGCCCGCAACGGTGCCAAGATGGTCACGGCTGTGGCCACCGCTGCGGTGCCCAAGTTCACCATCATCATTGGCGGCAGCTTTGGCGCGGGCAACTACGGCATGTGCGGTCGCGCCTACAGCCCCCGCTTCTTGTGGATGTGGCCCAACGCCCGTATCAGTGTCATGGGCGGCGAGCAGGCGGCGAGCGTCTTGGCCACCGTCAAGCGCGACGGCATCGAGGCCAAGGGCGGCCAGTGGAGCCCAGAAGAAGAAGAGGCCTTCAAAGCCCCGATCAAGCAGCAATACGAAGACCAGGGCCACCCTTACTACGCCACCGCCCGCATTTGGGACGACGGCATCATCGACCCGGCCGACACCCGCCGCGTGCTGGCGCTGGGCTTGAGCGCATCGCTGAACGCACCGATCCCCGAGACGAAATTTGGACTTTTCCGCATGTGATGTGTATGATTTTATGAATTCATACACATCAAGGGGCTGAGCACATGCGAACCAACATTGTGATCGACGACAAGCTCATGGCCGACGTCATGGCTTATGGCGACTTCAAGACCAAGCGAGAGGCTGTGGAAGAGGGCTTGCGCATGCTCAAGCGGCGCAAAGTCTATGACGGCTTGCTGGCCTTGCAAGGACAACTTCAGTGGGACGACTCTGACGAAGGATGGGCCCGCTGGCGGGCGCAGCAGCAGGCTTTGAAGGTCGCAGGCGA
>CAMDFK010000026.1 GCA_945897465.1 Limnohabitans sp. Rim8
TTCATGGCCATCTCCAGGTGATTGAACCCCTGGAGCATGCCTCGTGCGCAAAATCAAATTCAAATCGTGGACACCCATGAAACCTCTGAAACCCTTGCCGTTACTCGCTTGCAGCGGGTTGGCCATCAAATAAACCGGACACTACTGACAACCGGTATCAAATTGTTTGCGCCTTGGCGGTGAGGCCCCGCATCACCCCTTGGGCCGCTCGGTGTCCGCTGGCCAAACAAGCCGTCAAGAGGTAGCCCCCCGTGGGGGCTTCCCAGTCGAGCATTTCCCCCGCGCAAAACACACCCGGGCGAGCTGCCAGCATCAAGTCAGGACTCAAGGCCTGAAGCGCCACGCCCCCGGCGGTGCTGATCGCCTCGGCCACCGGGCGGGGATTTTTCAGGGGCACCGGCAAGGCCTTGATGAGGGCAGCCAGAGTATTTGGCTGGGCCAAGGCATCCGGCGAGCTCAACTCAAACAACAAACCCATTTTGACGCCGTCCAGCCCCAGTCGGCTCTTCAGGTGACTGCTCAGGCTGCGGCTGCCGCGGGGCCATACCACGTCTTTGAAAACCTGCTCGGGCGTTTTGTCGGGCAACAAGTCCAGCAGCAAACGGGCCTGCCCATGCTCGGCCAGATCGTCGCGCAGCCAAGCCGAGGCGGCATACACCAGACTGCCTTCCAGGCCGGTCTCGGTGATCACAAACTCGCCCTTGCGCTCAAAACGCGGAGGCTGCAAAGCGGCGCCTTGGGCGTCTGTGGCAGGCACGGTGAGCACCACCGACTTGAGCGGATGCCCAGCAAACTTGGCTCTAAAGTGCGCCGTCCAGCCCTGTCCCTCTCGCCCCCACACATCAAAGCCACAATTGGCGGGCTTCAAAGGGGCGACCTCGACACCCTCTTGCTTCAAATGGACTTGCCAGGCACCGTCAGAGCCCAGGTGCGGCCAACTGGCTCCACCCAGGGCCAGCACAGTGGCTCCAGCTTTCACCCTCAGCGGCGGGGTGTCATCCCGACGGCCAAACGCCAGGAGATCACCTTGCCAGCCCCGCCAACGGTGGCGCATGTGGAACTGCACAGGCACACCCCTGGCGGGGTGGCGCAAGCGCTGTAACCAGGCCCGCAGCAAAGGGGCGGCTTTCATTTCGGCCGGGAACACCCGCCCCGATGTGCCTACAAAAGTAGACACACCCAAACTCTGCGCCCAGTCGCGCACGCCCTGTGCATCCAGCCCAGACAGCCACTGGCTGACCTCAGGCTCGCGTGGGCCATAACGGGTGGTGAACAGGGCCAAAGGCTCTGAGTGGGTGAGGTTCAAACCGCCCCTGCCTGCCAGCAAAAATTTACGCCCCACTGAGGGCATGGCGTCAAACAGGTGCACCGACACGCCCGCTTGTGACAACACCTCGGCCGCCATCAAGCCAGCGGGGCCGCCCCCCACAATGGCCACCTCAACCGAAAGCTCTGGTGCGTCTTGAAAATCGGAAGTGGGTTCTGAAAGGTTCATGTCTTGGAGATCTGGCTAAGAGAGGGTTCGCGAATACACCGAGTTTCTGTCAAAATAGAATCACTCTAGCCGCATCTCAATGTTCACAAGGAAAAGGCCATGGCCAGCGATCTGATCAAACACACCACCGACGCCACTTTCGAAGCCGATGTGCTTCAATCGAACCAGCCCGTGGTGGTGGACTTCTGGGCCGAATGGTGCGGCCCTTGCAAAATGATTGCCCCCATCTTGGACGAAGTGGCCACCGCTTACGAAGGCAAGCTGCAAATCGCCAAGATGAACGTCGACGACAACCGCGACATTCCCGCCAAGTTCGGCATTCGCGGCATCCCCACCCTCATGATCTTCAAAGGCGGCCAACTCGCGGCCACCAAAGTAGGCGCCATGAGCAAGTCCCAATTGACCGCTTTCATCGACCAGCAACTGGCCTGATGCCTAACTACCGTCCGTCGGTGCCGGACGTGCTACCCACAACCGGGCCCACATGGCTTGGTTTTTTGTTTTCGGGGCCGCCCGAAAACCTGTCATAATTTCTAACAGGCATCCCGAACTCGGGACAGCGCCAAGACTGCCGGATGCACCAGCCCCCAAACCCGGGCGGCATTCGGTCCAGAACATTTCCACCCGGTTATCCGAACAACGGTCCCCAGCCGACCGATTCGCCACAGGCCCATTCCATGCATTTGAACGAACTCAAGGCACTCCATGTGTCCGAACTCCTGAAGCAAGCCGACACGCTCGAAATCGAGAACACCGGTCGCATGCGCAAACAGGAGCTGATGTTTGCCATCATCAAGAAACGCGCCAAAGCAGGCGAACAGGTCTTTGCCGACGGCGTGCTGGAAATCCTGCCCGATGGTTTCGGCTTTTTGCGCAGCCCCGATTCCAGCTACACGGCCAGCACGGACGACATTTACATCAGCCCCAGCCAAGTGCGGCGCTTCAACCTGCACACGGGCGATATGATCGAAGGCGAAGTGCGCATCCCCAAAGACGGCGAGCGTTACTTTGCCCTGACCAAGTTGGACAAGGTCAACGACGACCTGCCCGAAAACAACAAACACAAGGTCATGTTCGAGAACTTGACGCCACTGTTCCCCAAAGAGCAGATGCGCCTGGAGCGTGACATCAAGGGCGAAGAAAACATCACCGCCCGTGTGATCGACATCATCGCCCCGCTCGGCCGCGGCCAGCGCGCCCTGATCGTGGCGCAGCCCAAGTCGGGCAAGACAGTCATGATGCAGCAAATCGCCCACGCCATCACCGCCAACTACCCCGATGTGCACCTGATGGTGTTGCTGGTCGACGAGCGCCCTGAAGAAGTGACCGAAATGCAGCGCAATGTGCGCGGCGAAGTGATTTCTTCCACCTTCGACGAACCGGCCTCGCGCCACGTGCACGTGGCCGAGATGGTGATCGAGCGTGCCAAGCGTTTGGTCGAGTTGAAAAAAGACGTGGTGATCCTGCTCGACTCGATCACCCGCCTGGCCCGCGCTTACAACAACGTGGTCCCATCCTCAGGCAAAGTGCTCTCGGGTGGTGTGGACGCCAACGCGCTGCAACGCCCCAAGCGTTTCTTTGGCGCGGCCCGCAATGTAGAAGAAGGCGGCAGCCTGACCATCATCGCCACCGCTCTGGTCGACACCGGCAGCCGCATGGACGAAGTGATCTTTGAAGAATTCAAGGGCACCGGCAACTGCGAAATCCACCTGGAGCGCCGTTTGTACGAAAAGCGCGTGTTCCCGGCCATCAACTTGAACCGCAGTGGCACGCGTCGCGAAGAGTTGCTGCTCCAGCCCGAAGTGCTGCAAAAAACCCGCATCTTGCGTCAATTCATGTACAACATGGACGAAATCGAGGCGATGGAGATGGTCTTGAAGAGCATGAAAGCCACCAAGAACAACTCCGAGTTCTTCGACATGATGCGACGCGGCGGCTAACCGCCCCGCTTGCGTCGCCCCCACCATCGCGAGGGACCAAGCGATGCAAAGATTGCCGCGTTTCGCTCGCAATGACGCCAAAGACGTCACCGCCATTCCCCCGTCATCGCGAAAAACGAAGTGATCCATGCCTGCTTCCCGCCATCACGAGGGACCAAGCGATGCAAAGATTGCCGCGCTTCGCTCGCAATGACGCCAAAGACGTCACCGCCATTCCCCCGTCATCGCGAGGAACGAAGCGATCCATGAATGGGGTTGGGGTTTGGCACGAAAGATGGTCTACAATCTACCGTTTTGCGGAAAGTGCTTACAGATAGGCTGTTAAGTGGCTGCTGCAGCGAAAATAAAAGGATTCCCCCATGAAAGACGGCATTCACCCCAACTACCGTGAAGTTTGCTTCCAAGACATGTCCAATGGTTTCAAGTTCGTGACCCGTTCATGCGCCAACACCAAAGAGATGATCAAAATGGAAGACGGCCGTGAGCTGCCTTGGTACAAGCTGGACACGACCAGCGAGTCACATCCTTTCTACACAGGCACGCAAAAGTCGGTGGACAACATGGGCGGTCGCGTGGAGAAGTTCCGCAACCGTTTCGGCAAGACCACCACCATCGCCAAGTAATTCGCGCATTGGTATCACCCAAAGGGCAGCCCGGGCAACCGGCCTGCCCTTTTTGCATCTGTCCTTCATCAGTGCTTGGCCCACGGCACAAACTGGCGGGTCTTTTTAAAATAGGACACGCATCGCACCCCACTTTGCCCCTGACCTGACATCCCTGCTCCCGTGAACCTGCCCACCCCCGCCATCGTTGCCCAAAGTGCCGTCCGCAGACTGCCGCGCTTGGCCTTGTTGTTGCTATGCGTGTCCTATGTCTTGGCCGGTTTTTGGGGCCGTGCGCCCTGGAAATCACAAGACCTGGAGTCCTTGGGTTACATGTTGCAGCTGGCCCAGCCCGCACTGGGCGAGACGGCCAACTGGTTCAGACCCACCTTGCTGGGCCAACACGATCCGCAATTGGCATTGCTGCCTTATTGGCTGGGCGCGGGTTTTATCAAGTGGGCACCGCAGGGCTGGGAGGACGTGTTGGCCCGCTTGCCTTTTATGGGCATGCTCGGCCTGACGCTGGCGGCCACCTGGTACGCCGTTTACGCCCTCGCCCGTCACCCGGCTGCGCAGCCTGTGGCTTTTGCTTTTGGCGGCGAGGCCAAGCCAAGTGATTACGCCCGCGCACTGGCCGACGGCAGCCTGCTGGCCTTGCTCGCCTGTCTGGGTCTGGCCCGGCTGGCGCACGAAGCCACACCCGCGCTCAGCCAACTGTGCTTTGCATCACTGATTTTTGTGGGCCTGTCCACCTTGCCGCGCTGGCGTTTGCAAAGTGGTCTGGCCGTGGCTGCCGGCATGTTGGGCCTGACGCTTTCCGGAGCGCCCAGCGTGGCACTTTGGCTGGGCGTGGGCGGCTCGCTGATCCGTGCCCTCGCCCCGACTGACCCGGCACAAGGCCGCATGCGCATGCTCGATCTGGGGCTATTGGCTTTGCTGTGCTTGTTGTGCATCACCACCGCAGGCACACTCGATTTATGGCGCTGGCGCGTGGTGCCGCACGAGATGGCGGACGTGCACATCTTGGCCAAGCTGATGCTGTGGTTCACCTGGCCCGCTTGGCCTTTGGCGTTGTGGTCCTTGTGGCGCTGGCGGGCACAACTGAGCCAAGCCTGGCTCTACCCGCACCTGGCCTTGCCATTGTGGTTTGTGGCCGTCACGGTCGGGGCGACCTGGTTGACCGGTTTGTCAGACCGGGCTTTGCTCCTGGCGCTGCCCGGCATTGCCGCATTGGCCGCCTTTGCTCTGCCCACCTTGCGGCGCAGCCTGGGCGCCTTGATCGACTGGTTCACCCTGCTGTTTTTCAGTTTTTGTGCCCTCGCCATCTGGGTAATTTGGGTGGCCATGCAAACAGGCGCCCCACCCAAGATTGCGGCGAATGTCACCAAACTCGCTCCGGGCTTTTTGCCTGAGTTTTCTCTTTTGGCTTTTGGCTTGAGTTTGTTGGCTACCCTGGCTTGGGTCTGGTTGGTCAAATGGCGCATTGGCCACCACCGCGCTGCGCTCTGGAAGAGCATGGTCTTGCCCGCCTCTGGCGCAGTGCTGTGTTGGCTGCTGCTCATGAGCTTGTGGATGCCCCTGCTCAACTTTGCCCGCAGCTACGGCCCCACGGTACAAAAAGTGCAGCTTGTGACGGGGACGGCCAGATGCTTGCAATACGCTGGCATCAGCCAAGCGCAAGGCGCAGCTTTGTTGTTCCATGCTCGGGTTCGCCTAAAAGCGGCCACCACGCCCAGTGCCCAGTGTCCTTGGCTCGTCATGGACGAAAAGAACCTGCCCTTGTTGGAAGACCGCCTCCAAGACTTGGGCTGGACGCTTGAAGCGACCGCTGCCCGACTGGGGGAGCGCAGCGACCGACTGTTGATCTTCCGACCCGCGCAGCCGATCCAAGCCACACCCGCCTTGCCAGAACCGGCCAAGAACTGAGCCATGTCTGAGTTGCGCACCATTGCCTGCCATGCAGGTACCGTGCTGGTTGGGCAACTGGCCGTCATGGCCTTTGGCGTAGCCGACACGGTCATTGCCGGACGCTACAGCCCACACGCGCTGGCCGTGCTGTCGCTGGCCTCCTCCATTTACATCAGCATTTATGTGGCGCTCAACGGCATGATGCAAGCGCTGCTGCCGGTTTGGTCCGAACTGCACGGCGGCAACCGACATGCGGAAATCGGTCGCTCGGTGCGCCAGGCGTTGTACATCTGTGCAGGCGCAGCCGCGTTGGGCATCACCGGCTTGTGGTTCCCCGATCCATGGCTGTCCTGGACCCAAGTGCCCCCCGAACTGTGGCCCGATGTGCGGGCGTATTTGCGCGTGCTGGCCGTGGCGCTGGTGCCTTCCTTGCTGTTTCGCATGTATGGCACGCTCAACCAAAGCCTGGGCTATCCGCGCTTGGTGACCTGGCTGCAAGCGGGGGCGCTGTTGGTGAAGATTCCTTTGTCGGTGCTGCTGACCTTTGGCGCAGGCGATGTGCCCGGCATGGGCGTGGTGGGTTGCGCTTGGGCCACGCTGGCCGTCAACAGCCTGATGATGCTCACCGGGCTGTGGCTTTTGCGCACACAAGCCATTTACCGCCCCTATCGGTTGTGGCGTCTGCCCGAAAAACCCCAGTGGTCAGTGCTGCGGCACTTTTTGCGCTTGGGCGTGCCCGCTGGGCTGTCCATCATGGTGGAGGTCACGTCCTTTACTTTGATGGCCTTGTTCATTGCCCGCATGGGCGCTGTGGCATCGGCCAGCCACCAGATTGCGGCCAGCATGGCCGCGGTGTTGTACATGGTGCCCCTGGCCCTGGGCATCGCCAGCAGCGCCCGCACGGGTTACTGGCTGGGTGCAGGCCAGCCTCAACGCGCCCGTCAAGCGGCAGTTCTGGGCATCAGCCTCGCCATCGGCGCAGCGGCGCTGTGCGCTGCCGCCTTGCTGCTGGGCCGCGAAGCGATCGCACACGCCTTCACCAACGACCCGATGGTGGCCAAAACCGCCATGCTGTGGCTGGCCTGGGTGGCGATTTACCACCTGGCCGATGCGGTACAGGCGGTCTGTGCCTTTTTGCTGCGCTGCTACCGCATCACCATCGCACCGCTGCTGATCTACACCGCTTTTTTGTGGGGCTTTGGTCTGTATGGCGGCTATTTGTGGGCCTACGAGGATTCTGTGCTGAGCGGCTGGCTGCAGTGGACCGGCCGCCCGGCCGTGGACACCTTCTGGATCAGCAGCAGCCTGGCCTTGGCTGCGGTGTCGGTGTTGTTTGCGGTGCTGATGTGGCGGGCCTCGCGGTCATTACCCCATCGAAGCGCAGTGGATTAGGACGCTTGGCAAGGATGTGGTCATCAAGGATTCACAAAACACACTGAAAATGGGTATTTTTTGATGTTTTAAATTGACATGACAACCGCCAACACCATCGACGAAACCCAAATGCGCCAGCTGCGCGAAGATCTGCTGGACAGCATGGACGAAGAACTCGAGCTGGAGCTTGACGACCGCTGGGGCACCGATGCCGCCACCAATGCGGCCCAAGCCGGCGAGCGCATCCACTACTTTCGTGAACTGTTGCGCTTGCAGTCCGAGCTGGTGATGCTGCAGGACTGGGTGGTCAAAACCGGCCACCGCATGGTCATCCTGTTTGAGGGCCGCGATGCTGCGGGCAAAGGCGGCGTGATCAAACGCATTACCCAGCGCCTGAACCCGCGTGTGTGCCGCGTGGCGGCTTTACCCGCTCCCAACGACCGCGAAAAAACCCAGTGGTACTTTCAGCGCTACATCTCGCACCTGCCCGCTGCGGGCGAGATCGTGCTGTTTGACCGCAGCTGGTACAACCGCGCGGGTGTTGAAAAAGTCATGGGCTTTTGCAGCGAAGAGGAATACGAAGAGTTTTTCCGCTCGGTGCCCGAGTTCGAAAAAATGCTGGTGCGCAGCGGCATTCAGCTGGTCAAGTACTGGTTCTCGATCACCGACGACGAGCAACACGCTCGCTTTTTAGGCCGCATCCACGACCCGCTCAAACAGTGGAAGCTCAGCCCCATGGACTTGGAAAGCCGCCGCCGCTGGGAGGACTACACCCGAGCCAAAGAAACCATGATCGAGCGCACCCACATCCCCGAAGCACCTTGGTGGGTGGTACAAGCCGTGGACAAGAAAAAAGCCCGCCTCAACTGCATTGACCACTTGCTCAGCCAAGTGCCCTACCACGAGGTCGAACACCCCCAAGTGGAACTGCCCGGGCGGGTGCGCAACCCGGACTATATCCGCCACCCGGTGCCTGCCGAGATGATCGTGCCGGAGAAATACTGAACGCTCGCCCCCCAGATCAACAGGCCCGCATGACGGGCCTGTTTTTTCTTGACCGTTAGCAATCTTCAATTGATCTTGAGCAAGGCTTGGCCCATCCGAATTTGCTCGCCCGGCGCAATGCCCTCGGCCAAGGAAAAGCCCGGCGGTACAAACACCAAAATGGTCGAGCCATGCTCGAACCAGCCCATTTCCTGGCCCTTGACATAGGCCGCATCACAAGGCATTTCGTTCGGCCCTTGGTAGCGCAAATTCAGCAGCACATCGACCGCATGAAAACGCATGCTGGCCACCAACACCGCTGCCACCGGCACGATCAAGAAGGGCACGCCCTCTTGCGTTTGCATGTGCAGCACCGCCCGTTCGTTTTTGCAAAACAGCTCTTGCACGCGCTTCAAGGCCACCGGGTTCACATTCCAGGTGTCGCCCGAGATGTAGGTCACATGCTGCAGCTGCACATCATGTGGTGCATGAAAGCGGTGGTACATGCTGCTGGTCAGGCGCAGGGTGATGTAAGTGCCCCCCTCCAGCGCGGCAGGCCAAAGCTGGCAGCGCTCTGAGGTGCCCAGCAAAGTCTGCAACTGGTACGGAAAACCTTTGGCCTGAAACACTTGGCCCTGCGTGATGGTGCCGCAGGCCCCCACGATGGCGTCACAAGGCGATGTCATGAACGCAGGGTCTGGGTTGACGACCCGCGCACCGGGCGCCAATTCACGGGTGAAACAAGCGTGCAAACTGTCAAATTTTTTGAGCTTGGCATCGCTCAAATCCAGATCACTGAACCAGCCCCACACCGCCATCGACGACTTCACGACCCAAGGGTGTTGGATTTGACTCCACCACCCCATGAAACGGGTCAGGGTGATGCGCGGGATGCGGTTGGTGAGCAAGAAATTCAGGTCTTCTTGCAGCATCCAATTTTGAAAAATTCGACGAATCTTCATCATGTTGTCACTCAATTTGAATAAAAAGAAATTTTCTTGTCATATGGAGATTGCAGTGAACCCCACATGGATCAGTTTGGGCGTCTTGGCCGCTTTGGCACCGGGCCTGCATCGGCGCATACAACTCTCGCGTGCCAAACACCGCTCTTTGGCAGGCCACTCGCGCATGGCCAAGCGACTGGCACGCTGGCTGCCAGGCTACAGCTTCGACGAAGCCGAGTTTTTTGGCTGCGACGGTGCGCCGAGCGACATTCAGGCGCAGCGCCGTGCGGCATTTTTTACGTTGGCCAACACACTGCAAACGCGGCACCGCCTGAGCATCGAGGCCACCGCTGCAGCACGCGAGAACATCTCGGACATGCAGTTCATCTCGGCCTACCGCGTGCCCTTCCAATTCAGCCCCGTGGTGCGCGAGCACCTGAAGGTCGGCTCGTTCTGGCAGTCGGCCCAAGGCGTGCACGTCACCGACCTTGACGGCCAAGAGTTTTACGACCTCACCGGCTCTTATGGCGTGAACGTGTTCGGCGCTGACTTTTACAAACGCACCATGGCCGAAGGCATGGCCCGCACCCAAGCTTTGGGTCCGGTGTTGGGTTCTTACCACCCCGTGGTGGCGGGCAACGCCGAGCGCCTCAAGGCCATCTCTGGCTTGGACGAAGTATCGTTTCACATGTCGGGCACCGAAGCCGTGATGCAGGCCGTGCGCCTGGCCCGTTACCACACACGCCGCAAAAACATTGTGCGTTTTTGCGGGGCTTACCACGGCTGGTGGGAAGACGTGCAACCCGGCCCCGGCAACCCGATGCCCCCTCGTGAGACCTACACCCTGAGCGACATGAGCGAGCGCAGCCTGCAAGTGTTGCGCAGCCGCAAGGACATTGCCTGTGTGCTGATCAACCCCTTGCAGGCCTTGCACACCAACGTCAACGCGCCAGGCGACTCGACCTTGGTCGACAGCAGCCGACGCGCCGCCTATGACCGAGCCGCCTACACCGCTTGGCTCCAGGCCCTGCGTCAAGTGTGTACCGAACGCGGCATTGCCCTGATTTTTGACGAAGTGTTTTTGGGCTTCCGGTTGGCCGCAGGCGGCGCACAAGCCTACTTTGGCGTGCAGGCCGATTTGGTCACCTATGGCAAAACACTGGGCGGTGGCTTTCCGGTGGGTGTGGTGTGCGGCAAGCGCGAATGGATGCGCCGCTTCAATGAAAAACGCCCTGCTGACATCTGCTTTGCACGCGGCACCTTCAACGCGCACCCCGGCGTCATGGGTGCCATGTCGGCATTTTTGGAACAGCTGGACACCCCTGAAGTCCAGGCCATTTACGAGGGACTCGACGAACGCTGGAACGCCCGCGCCGCGCTGTTCAACAGCACCATGCAAGCGCATCAATTGCCTTTGCAAGCGGCCAACATGTCGAGCGTCTGGACACTCTTTTACACGCAACCCAGCCGGTACAACTGGATGCTGCAGTACTACCTCAGGCTGCATGGATTGGCGCTCAGTTGGGTGGGAACAGGCCGATTGATTTTCAGTCTCAACTACAGCGATGCCGACTTTGAAGCGGTACTGCAGAAATTTGTGCTGGCGGCCCAGCAAATGCGCCAAGACGGATGGTGGTGGCATGCGCCAGAGATCACCAACAAGTCCATCCGCCGCAGCATCCTCAAGGAGACGCTGTTTCGCTGACACATCGACCCGGTTCACCTCGTTGAGGTGAACCGGGTAGGGAACGTTCAGCGACCTGTTTGAAACTTGGCGTCTGCGAAGCGCTCACCACGCAGCAGCTGCCAAGGCGCCTTGTGGTACAGGTAGATGTCGTGGAAGGGATCGGTCAAGATCTTGGTCATCCACACCAAACCTGTTTGAACGTCATGCAGGAAAAACAAATGCACCGTGCGAAACAGCAAGGCTGCCACACCCAAGTACAACCACGCATAACCCACTGCGCGTAAAAACTCGAACCAGGTTTCATGCGCAGGCAGCAATCCCAGAAGACCCGGATTCATGTAAATGATCAAAGGCAACAAGGCCCAAACACTCAACAACACCACTTTGCGGCGCAAGTTGTAACCCACCTTGATCTCTTCTTTGAATTCATTGGTTGCCTCGTTGACGTGGTCATAACCCAAGGGCTCAAAGAAAAAGTGACCGGCTTGTCGGGAGGTCATAGAGACCATCCAGGCCAACAAAGCCGCCATGGCTGGATCGATCCACAACAAGCCATAGGCCACCACAAAAGCCGATGCACTGAGCAAGTGCAAAGACTGGTTGATGCGGCAGTGGTGGTAGTAACGGTGATCGTCCCAACGCTGAACTTCCAAAGCTTTCAAGAAATCTTTCACAAGCACCTCACAAATTGAATGTGTGGACATCATCAACAATTCGTGTGAAAAAACAGTGACAAGGCTTTTGTCATCAAACTGTTAAATCCATCGTTCAGGATCGAAGCATGCATGAATCAGACGATGCGACTTATTTGGTCGAGAATTTTATACCCGCCAATGCCCCACTGCGCATTGCGGTAGTGACCGAAACCTGGCCTCCCGAGGTCAATGGTGTCGCACTGACCCTGTCGCGATTGATCCAGGAGCTCAGCCAACGCCAACATACGATTCAGCTCATCCGGCCACGCCAAGACCGCCACGAGACGGGAAGCCACCGAGAAGGCTGGAGTGAATTGCTGCTCAAAGGCATGCCGATCCCACGCTACCCCCAACTCAAACTGGGCTTTCCCAGCAAAAAATCCTTGATCCAAGCTTGGACGCTGCAACGGCCTGACTTGGTGCACATCGCCACCGAGGGGCCATTGGGCTGGTCCGCCTTGCAAGCGGCCAGGGTCTTGCGATTGCCCGTCACCTCCGACTTCAGAACCAATTTTCAAAGCTACAGCAAACACTACGGTGTCGGTTGGCTGCAAAGACCCATCGTGGCTTACCTGCGAAAATTTCACAACCGCACCTTGTGCACCATGGTGCCCACCCAGGCCATGCACAATCAGCTCAAGCTCTTGGGTTTCAATAACCTCCAGGTGGTGGCTCGCGGTGTGGACACCCAACTTTTCACACCCAGCAAACGCAGCATCGATTTGCGCCGCCAATGGAAAGTGAATGACAACACTGTGGTCATGTTGTCGGTGGGGCGCTTGGCGGCAGAAAAGAACCTGGATTTGACCGTCAAAACCTACCAGGCCTTGAAACAGAACAACCGCCCAGTTCAGCTTGTTTTTTGCGGCGATGGTCCCTACCGAGCCAAACTCCAAGCCGATTGCCCAGAGGCCATTTTCATGGGCATGGCCACACATTCGCAATTGGCGGTGGCCTATGCCAGTGCAGATTTGTTTGTTTTCCCCAGCCTGACCGAAACGTTTGGCAATGTGACCTTGGAAGCACTGGCCAGTGGCACCCCTGTCCTGGCTTTTGACTGTGCTGCCGCCAAAGAAGTGATTCACGACGAACACAACGGCTGGCTGGTGGCTGGTGAGGACGCCCAGCGGTTTGTCCTGCGTGCCCTGGCGATCACCCAAAACGCATCGACTCTGGAAGCAGCTCGGAAAAACGCCGCACCTAGCATTCAGAAATGGGAGTGGCCCAGCATTGCCTCCCAAGTCGAAAACATGTTCCGTAGGGTCTTAGCAACTGCCTTAACCGAGCGCTGAATTGGGCAATGCCGACTTGTTTCGCCAAGGCCAAACAGCCAGCCACAAGGGCAACGACAAACACAGCATGATGGCCAACAAGGGCCACTCCCATGCAACCAACAGACTGTAAATTCCCAACACCACCAAGACACTCAGATTCTCGTTGAAGCCCTGTACAGCAATGGATCGACCCGGGGGCATGATCTTATGACCACGGTGCTGCAGCAGCGCGTTCATGGGCACCAACAACATGCCCCCAGCCCACCCAGCAAGCAGCAGCATGGGCACGGCCAACCAAAGACTCTGCGTGAGGGCCAGTGCCGGCATCAAACAAGCCAGCACCATGGCCCACACCATCTGCTTGCGGGCGCGGAAAATTCGACTGGTGAATGCCGCCATGGCCGCTCCACCGATGACCCCCAAAGCGACAAGGCCTTGCAAATACGCACCATGTTGAAGCGTCAAACCAGCATGGGACTGCGCCCAAACCAGCACCACAAATTGCAGTGCAGCACCCACCCCCCAACTGAATGTGGTCACCCGCAAGGAAACACCCCCCAAGGGATCTCGCCACAATTTCAAATTGTTCGTCCAAAAGGCCGACCAACGCAGGTCTGACCATGCCCATGCCGGCTGCGCAGGTGAGCGCAAGGCGTACATGCCCGCATTGAGGATGGCTGAAAGCACATACAACAAACAGATCACAGCCAGGCCCATACCGATTTGGGTTTCAACCAACCCACTGTTCAAGGGCAATGTCCAAACAGCTGCAGCCCCTTGCTCTGGGAATGGTCCTGCGCTCATCAACCAACCACCCAAGACCACACCCCACAAAACAGACAGCACCACAGACACTTCCAGGAAAGCATTGGCTTTGACCAAGCCTGCCGCAGGCACGGTTTCAGTGAGCAAGCCATATTTTGCAGGGGCGTACACCGAGGCAGCAAAACCAGTCAGGGCAAAAGCCAATATGGGGTGCGCTCCAGTCCACAGCGCGATGACCGCCAACAACTTGAGCAAGTTCATGACCAACATGACATGGCGTTTTTGAAACGCATCGGCCAATGGCCCCACCAAACTGGCCAGCACCACATAAGACACGGTGAAGGCCATTTTCAACACCGGCGCCCACCATGCAGGATAGCCCTGCTCGTTCAAGAAAAAGATGCCCAGCAATAAAAAGGCGTTGTCTGCCAGCCCACTGAAAAACTGGGCCAGGATCAAAAAGACAAAACCCTTAGGCATTCATCGATTCGGACGATGTAGCTTCTTTCACCGACACCCCGAAATCCATCAACTGCGCCAAGTCGTTGCGACGGCCCACGCCTTGGTACGCCATGCCCAGTTCACTGAGTGCCTCGGGGTTGTAGAGGTTGCGGCCGTCCAGAATGAAGGGTTTACGCATGATCGCCTTCATGGCCTCAAAATCCGGGTTGTGAAAATTTTTCCACTCGGTCAACACCATCAAGGCATCTGCACCTTCCAAAGCTTGCATGTCTGAAGGAGCCAATTCAAATCGCTCCAACAACTGCGCCTCTTCGCTCATGTCCAGACGCAAAGCTTCGAGGGCCTGAGGACCCGCCACAGGGTCAAAGGCAGTGACGTGAGCACCGCGCAACAACAATTGACGAATCACGACTCGGCTGGGTGCCTCGCGCATGTCATCGGTGTTGGGCTTGAAGGCCAGGCCCCAAACCGCAATTTTCCGACCGGACAAATCAAGCCCCATGTGCTCGGTCAGTCGATCAACCAAAATTGTTTTCTGACGCTCATTGACCAACTCGGTGGCACTGACCACAGCCATGCTGTGCCCATGGGCTTTGGCGGTGTTCACCAAGGCCTGTGTGTCCTTGGGGAAACAACTGCCACCATAGCCACAACCCGCATACAAAAAGCTGTGCCCAATTCGGCTGTCGGCGCCGATGCCACGGCGAATGTGGTCTACATCGGCCCCTAGCACATCGGCCAAGTTGGCCATTTCGTTCATGAAAGAGATGCGTGCGGCCAGCATGGCGTTGGCTGCGTATTTGGTCAACTCGGCACTGCGCACATCCATCCACACGGTGCGGGCGTGGTGGCGGTTGAAGCTGGCATACAAATCACCCATCATGCGACGGCTGCGGGCATGGTGCGGCCCCTCATCCACACCGACCACAATGCGGTCGGGGCGCATGAAATCATCTATGGCGGCCCCTTCTTTCAGAAACTCCGGATTGGACACAACGTCAAACAAATCAGAGGTCATTCCCCGGTGCACCAACTCGTGCGAAATCGCCGCACGCACCTTGTCGGCAGTACCCACCGGCACGGTGGATTTGTTGACCACCAACTTGAAACCCTTCAAGTGCCGACCAATGGTGGCCGCCACAGACAAAACGTGGCCCAAGTCGGCCGAGCCGTCTTCAGCGGGAGGCGTACCCACGGCGATGAACAGAACGTCACCGTGCTCTACCGCCTCACATGCATCGGTGGTGAAACGGATGCGACCATCGGCTCGGTTGCGATTGAGCAGTTCTTTCAGGCCAGGCTCGTAAATCGGAACTTCACCCTCTTGCAAGGCACGAATTTTTTCATCATCCTTGTCCAGACAGACCACCTTGAAACCCAGGTCCGACAAGCATGCGCCTGTGACCAAACCGACATAACCCGAACCGATGACTGTGACACGCATGGCAAAACTCCAAATTTACTCAACATATTCCACTTCAATCGTGAATCTAGCGTGTCAATTTCATGAATAAATCACGACAGAAATTGGGTCTTGGTACCAGGGCACATGGACTGTTCAGAGCGCTTACACTCAATCCATCAAGCAGCTTCAGCGCTTGCCATCACAACTCGGCTTTGAGGAAACACCAACTTGAATGTCGAGCCTTGGCCCAACACGCTCTCGATGCGCAACTCCCCACCATGGCGTTGCATGACGTGCTTGGTGATGGCCAGCCCCAAGCCTGTGCCACCTGTTTCTCGGGACCGGCTGCGGTCCACCCGGTAAAAGCGCTCGGCCAAACGCGGCAAATGTTCTGCCGCAATACCCGGGCCTGAGTCCTGGACTGCAAACTTCAAGCCTTCGGGGGTAATGGACCAATGCAGCTCAATGCGCCCCCCTAATGGGGTGTATCGGATCGCATTGCTCACCAAGTTGGACACCGCACTCAACAACTCCGATCGTGTGCCCAGAACATGCACATCGGGCACTGGCGCAAATTTCAATCGGTGCACAGGGCCATCGCCATTTTTGGCCATCCAATCTGAGAACGCTTGTGCTTCTGTGGTGACCTGCAGCATCAATGCCACCAAAGACACTTTCTCTTGGGTGCTGGGCAACTGGTTGCCTTCAAGTTGCGACAGCATCAACAAATCGGCCACCAAGGACTGCATCCGATCAGATTGGACCGACATGAGTTGCAGATAGTGTTGGGTTTCCTCGGCACCCAGGGGAATGGACTGCAAGGTTTCCACAAAGCCGCTGAGCACCGTCAAAGGCGTTCGAATTTCATGCGAAACGTTGGCGACAAAATCGCGTCGCATGGCATCGGCTTGCGCAACAGCGGTGATATCACGCGTCAAAAGCAGCAATCGACCATCACCATAGGTGTGGAGCTGAACAGACAATTTTTGGCGATTCAACACTGTGCTGGCGCGACCTTCAATGATGGTCTCTGTAACGTGGCTGTCCTGCGCAAAATACTTGGCAAATGCAGGATCACGTACCAAGTGCACGATGTGCTGCAACTTGTCCCTCTGAACATCCAATCCAAGATGGGCCGCGGCGGTGTCGTTGCACCATTCAATGCGAGCTTGTTCATCGAGCAAAACAACGCCGTTGGGTGAGGCTTGAACCGCCTGCAGGAAATCCTGCAATTGTTTTTGGTGCACGGCGGCCAACTTCTCCTGCTGGCGCAACAAGCGCTGAACGCGCACCGAGATCTCACGCCAAACACCTTGCCAAGGTGGGTCTTGGCGCAAAACCGGTTCACTCAGCCAACGTTCAAGACGGTCCAACTTCCACAACAGTGAAAGCCCGTAAATCAGCATGGCGATCAAGGCCGACAGCGCAGCTCCCAAGGCACCGCCCATGAACCAACCAGGAACTCCCGCCAAGCCCACCAAAAAGAGCATTTCGAGAATCCAAAAAAACATGCAAATCCTGGCTTCAGGCAGAGGGCGTCGGCGTGAAACGGTAACCTGCGCCTCGCACGGTCTCGATCATGATGCCCGCCTCACCCAAAGACTCGCGCAGGCGTTTGACGTGCACATCCACCGTGCGCTCTTCAATGTAAACATGGTCACCCCAGACCTTGTCGAGCAAAGCACCTCGGCTGTGCACCCGCTCAGGGTGGCGCATGAGGTAATGCAAGAGCTTGAACTCGGTAGGACCCACTTTGAGCGGTTTGTCGGCCAAATTGACGCGGTGTGTGTCGGCATCGAGCTGCAATTCGCCCATTTTGACCACCCCACCAGAAGCCTCTGGCACACGGCGACGCAAAACAGCACGTATGCGGGCCAACAACTCTCTTGGAGAGAACGGCTTCACAATGTAATCGTCCGCGCCAGCATCAAGGCCCGCGACGCGGTCAGCCTCGTCACCGCGCGCAGTCAGCATCAAAATGGGCACCGCCTTGGTCCTTGAAGAGCCACGCCACTTGCGGGCCAAAGCCAAGCCGCTCTCGCCGGGCAGCATCCAGTCCAGCAAGATCACATCGGGCAGAACTTCGTCCAACTCACGCTGGGCTGTTTCGGCATCGATGGCCCACACAGGCTGAAAGCCGTTGTGTCGCAAATTCACCGCAATCAGCTCGGCAATGGCGGGCTCATCCTCAACAATCAGGATGCGAGGAATGGTTCTCATTGGACCGCTTTTTCAATCTCGGTCAAGGCGGTGTGGCGCACATCGGCCCCTTTAACCACATAAATCACAAATTCAGCGATGTTTTTGGCATGGTCACCAATGCGCTCAATGGCCTTGGCCACAAACAGCAAGTCCAAGCTGGCCGAAATGGTGCGTGGGTCTTCCATCATGTAGGTCACCAGCTTGCGCATAAAACCGTTGAATTCGGCGTCGATCAAGTCGTCCTCTTTGAGGATGACCAAGGCCATGTTCACGTCCAAGCGGGCAAAAGCATCGAGTGCTTTTCTCAACAAGCCGGTGGCCAAATCAGCGGCAATGCGCAACTCCGATGAAGGCAGGTTGCGTGGGCTGCCCTGCTCCAGAATCAGCTTGACCATGCGAGCAATGCGATCGGCCTCATCGCCTGCACGCTCCAAGTTGCCCGTGATTTTAGAGATGGCCATCAGCAAACGCAGATCGCGTGCGGTGGGTTGGCGGCGGGCGATGATTGAGGCCAATTCGGCATCGATTTCGACCTCCAGGGCATTGACCTGCCGCTCGGTGGCCACCACTTGATCGGCCACTTCAGAGCTGAACTGCGCCAAGGCATACACCGCATGGCGGGTTTGCGACTCCACCAAACCACCGAGCTCTAATACGCGAGAGGAGACGCCAGTGAGTTCGGCATCGAATTGACTTGAAATATGCTTGTCCATAAAGGTCTCCTGGTCAGCCGAAACGGCCAGTGATGTAGTCTTCGGTTTCTTGTTTGGCTGGCTTCATGAAAATCTGCTCGGTCTGACCAAATTCGACCAACTCACCCAGGTACATGTAAGCCGTGAAGTCGGACACACGCGCAGCTTGCTGCATGTTGTGTGTGACGATGGCCACGGTGTAGTCTTTCTTCAATTCGCTGACCAGCTCTTCGACTTTGGCCGTCGAGATCGGGTCCAAAGCCGATGTAGGCTCATCCAGCAAGATGACCTTAGGTTTGACGGCTACAGTGCGGGCAATGCACAGGCGCTGCTGCTGACCGCCCGAGAGCGACAGACCGCTTTGGCCAAGCTTGTCTTTGACTTCGTTCCAGATGGCCGCTTTGGTGAGGGCAGACTCGACGCGCTCATCCATGTCAGAGCGGCTCAGGTTCTCGTACAAACGCACACCAAAAGCGATGTTGTCGTAAATCGACATAGGGAACGGCGTGGGTTTTTGGAACACCATGCCAATTTGCGCACGCAGCAAGTTCAGGTCTTGGCCTTTGTCCAAGATATTCTGGCCATATAACTTGATCTCGCCTTCGGCACGCTGCCCTGGGTAGAGGCTGTACATGCGGTTGAGCGTGCGCAGCAAGGTGGACTTGCCGCAACCGGACGGTCCAATAAAGGCCGTGACACGGTGCTCGGCGATGTCCAGGTTGACGTTTTTCAGGCCTTTGAACTTGCCGTAATAAAAGTCCAGATTGCGCACTTCGATGGCGTTTTGAGTCGGTGTCTTGTCAGGCATGTGGATTCCTGTGAATTCAAAAATGATTAACGTAGGTGATCGATTTAAGCGGTCTCAGACCGACTGCTTTTCTCTGAAGAACACGCGGGCCAAAATGTTGAGTAACAACACCGCCATGGTGACCAACAATGCGCCCCCCCAAGCCAGACGAATCCAGTTGTCATAGGGGCTCATGGCAAACTGGAAAATCACCACCGGCAAATTGGCCATGGGTTTGGTCATGTCCGCATTGAAAAACTGGTTGTTCAGTGCCGTGAAAAGCAAAGGTGCGGTTTCACCACTGATACGGGCCACCGCCAACAAAACACCGGTTATCACGCCGCTCTTGGCCGCACGCAAGGTGACGGACATCGATACCTTCCAACGAGGTGCACCCAGGGCAAATGCAGCTTCACGCAAACTGCCGGGCACCAGGCGCAGCATGTTCTCAGTGGTGCGCATCACCACCGGCACGGCGATCAGGGTCAGAGCCAAGCTGCCAGCATAGCCGGAGAAGCCACCCAAGGTCGCCACAGCGATGGCGTACACAAACAAACCAATCACAATGGACGGAGCCGACAGCATGATGTCCGTCACAAATCGAGTGGTCTCGGCTGTTTTGCTTTGATCACCGTATTCGGTGAGGTAGATACCCGCCAAGATGCCCACCGGCGTGGCCACCAATACAGAGAGTCCCACCATCATCAAGCTGCCCAGGATGGCGTTGCGCAAGCCACCACCCTCAGTGCCTGGCGCTGGCGTATCCTTGGTCAGAATATTCCAGTCAAGTGCTGCAAAACCATTGGAAAACAACACCACCAAAATCCACATCAGCACCGTCAGCCCTAAAGCCATGGCGATCATGGAAGTGACCATGCCCCAAGCATTGGCCAAACGACGACGGCGGTACAAGGCCAGATTCATGTTCATCGACATGTCAGAACCCCTTGGCTTTTTCAGCGCGGTTGATCATGATCTTGGCACTGGCCAAGACCACAAAAGTGATGACGAACAGCAAGAAGCCGAGCGCAAACAAAGAAGAAATATGGAAATCATCGGCCTCACCAAACTCGTTGGCGAGTGTGGATGCAATCGAAGTGCCTGGTGAAAAAAGCGAAGTGGGCATGCGGTTGGCATTGCCAATCACAAAGGTCACCGCCATGGTCTCGCCCAAGGCGCGACCCAAACCCAGCATGATGCCGCCAATCACGCCTTTTTGGGTGTAGGGCAACACGATTTTGCGAACCACTTCCCAGGTGGTGCAGCCCAAGCCATAAGCCGATTCGCGCAGGATGGGCGGGGTGATTTCGAACACGTCGCGCATCACCGCGGCCACAAAAGGCAAGACCATGAAGGCCAACACAATGCCGGCGGCCAAAATGCCCATGCCGTTGGGGGCGCCCCCAAACAGGAATCCAATCAGCGGCATGCCACCCAGCACCTCGCCAAGAGGCACCTGGATGTAATCGGCAAACAAAGGCGCGAACACAAAAAGACCAAACATACCGTAGATGATGGAGGGCACCGCCGCCAACAACTCAATGGCCGTTCCCAAGGGGCGACGCAACCACACAGGGCATGTCTCGGTCAGAAACACTGCAATGCCAAAGGCCAGAGGCACAGCCACCAACATGGCAATGCCAGCACTGGCCAGCGTACCGACGATCGCAATCGCGGCACCAAATTCTTCGTTGATGATGTCCCACTCAACGTACCAAATGAAACGTGCACCAAACTTGGCAAATGTGGGCCAGGCGTTGATGAACAAAGAAACGATGATTCCGGCCAAAGCCACCAGAACCAACAATGAGAACAACTGCGTCAGCCGGTGAAACAAGACGTCTTGCAGTCGCTGGCGCTTGACCACAGCCAACATACGGCTGTTGCTGTCAGCACTGGAAAGGGGGGTTTGCATGTCTTGACCCATCAATCAAAAAAAGCACCAAATTAAACAAGAAATCCGTCGGTCACCGAATGACAACCGACGGATGGCAGACCTGAGTCTGTATTACTTCTGGATTTGTGACCAGACTTTGGCGCGGATCTGATCGGTCAAGCTGTCAGGCAAGGCCACGTAGTCGAGGTCCGAAGCCATTTTCTTGCCGTTCTTGAAAGACCAGTCGAAGAACTTCAGGGCTTCAGCAGAAGCGGCTTTGTCAGTTGGGCTCTTGTACATCAAGATGAAAGAGGCTGTGCTGATGGGCCAGCTGTCATTGCCTTTGGCATTGACCATGGATATGCCCATGCCGGGAACGCTGAACCAGTCAGCACCAGCGGCTGCAGAAGCGAAAGCCTCTTCGCTGGGGCTGACGTACTTGCCGTTGGCGTTTTGCAACTGCATGAAATTCATCTTGTTCTTCTTGACGTAGGCATACTCAACATAACCCACAGAACCCTTGATGCGGTTGACGTTAGCGGCCACGCCTTCGTTGCCCTTGCCACCCACGGAAGAGGCGGCTGGCCACTTCACAGCGGCACCGGTACCCACTTTTTCTTTCCACAGAGGGCTGACGGTGGTCAGGTAGTCGGTGAAGTTGAAAGTGGTGCCCGAGCCATCGGCGCGGTGCACAACGGTGATGGTCTGATCAGGCAATTTTTTGCCTGGGTTCAACTCGGCGATTTTCTTGTCGTTCCAGTTGACGATGTAACCCGTGAACATCTCAGCCAAGACGGGACCTGTCACACGCAGCTCGCCGGGCTTGAAGCCGTCCAAGTTCAACACAGGCACGGTGCCACCGATGATGGCTGGGAATTGAACCATGCCATCTTTGTCCAAGTCCGCACCCTTGACTGGGGCGTCAGAGGCACCGAAAGTCACGGTCTTGGCGCGGATTTGCTTCAGGCCGCCGGACGAACCGATGGACTGGTAGTTCAAGCCAGTGCCAGTCTCTTTTTTGTAGGCTTCAGCCCACTTGGCATAGATGGGGAATGGGAAAGTAGCGCCAGCGCCAGTGATGTCGGCGGCAAAGCTGGCTGCAGCCATGGCGCTCAGGCCAATAGCAGCTACAAAAGATTTCAATTTCAACATTAAAGCTCCTTGTTCAGGTGTAAGTTCAAGGCCGCCCAAGCAGGTTTATCTTGGGGACTGGAATCAATGTAGCGGTCAATTGTGACATTACTGTGTCAAAAATCCATTTAAAAAAAGGATACTCAAGCTGCAGAACCCATTTACATGCGTCAGGGCTGGGCAAACAGAAACGGCGACCACTGAACTCAGTGGCCGCCGTGCTCACTTGGGGAGGGTTTGGCGTCAGTACTTCAGATTGATCTGATAAATGACGGTGGTGCCGCTGACCTCATTGCCCACCACCAACAAAGGCTTGCCATTGGGCGACTTGTCTGCCGCCACAAAGTGCATGCCCTCGGGTCCCAGATCGCCCGTGGCGCCGCTGCGGGTGTTGATATAAGTCTCATAGACAGGCCGGGAGGGCTGGCTCACGTCATAGACCATGACGCCACCAATACGCTCCAAGCCAATGAAAGCGTAATGCTTTTGCCCAAACTGCGCGACGATCACACCTTCAGGCTCAGGGCCCTTGTTGTCACTGCGATCATCTTGCTTGTTGTCACTGTGGCTGGCATTGAACTTGGCTTGTGGCAGATCTTTGGTCAACTGCTCCAACTGGTCGCCAGAGTCAAACACTTGCTGGCCTTGCGCATTCCAAATGGAGAATGAACGGGTGCCGTAGGCATAGAGCTTTTCATACACGCCATTCACTGCGCCCAATGAGGTTGTGACGTTCAGACGTCCCAACTGCGCGTCGGACTTAAATGCCTCCAGCGCAGGGCTCAAAGTCAGATCCTTCACCCGCTCCTCTTCGTTGTAACCCGGCCAGTCGGCACGCGCGTCGCCTTCGTTGGCCGTGATCAAATAAGTTTGCCCCGCCACGCTGTAGCTGGCAATCGCATCGGGCAAATACATGCCCAGCACAGGCCAAGTCTTGATGTTGACCGCATTGTCTTTATCGCTGGCGTCCAGTCCATTGCCCGCCAAGCTGTGGTCTTTGTACCCCAGTGGCTTGATCGAGGTGACTTTGGCCGTGGCCACATCAACGATGGCCAGGGCATTGTTTTCCTGCAAGGTCACATAAGCTGTTTTGCCGTCCGCAGACACCGTGATGTACTCAGGCTCCAAGTCTTGCGCCACGCTGGCGCCTGGGCCGTAAATGCGCACACCCGAAGCGATCAAGGCATCTTTTTGGGTATTAAAAGACTTGAAATCAGCGGTTTTGGCCGCGAGGGTCACATTGGCACTGCTCAAGGTCAGGGCGCTGACGTCCACCACACTGATGGAGCCTTCGGGGTCCACAGAGTCGGAAGCCCCATAGGAATTGGGTTCGCCTTCGTTGGCCAGCAGCAGGGTTTTACCGTCCGGCGTGAAAGTGACCATGTCAGGCAATGCGCCAACCACGGCTGTGCCCAAAATGGCGTAGTCCGATGCGCGCAAAACGATCAAGCGGCCGGGCTTGGTTTTGTCAATGGCTTGGACGGCCAAAGCCACCATGCCTTGATGCACCGCAACACTGTTGGCGGCACCCGCATCAGCCCACAAACTGGCCATGGTGATGGATTTGAGCAACTCAGGTTTCGCCGGGTTGCTCAAATTCAAGACATCCAGGCTGGCCACAGCGCCATTGACCACAAACAGCTTTTTGCTGGCCGCGTCGTAAGCCGTGATCTCAGCAGAGCCCTCTCCCCCTTGGTGGGTGAAGGCCCCCAACTTGGTCAGTCCCAAGCCACTGGGTGTTTGTTCGCCCGCGTCCGAGCCACCACATGCGGCCAAGACCGCCACCAAGCCCAAAGTGCTGGCTCCGTAAACGATGGTTTTTTTCAAGTTCATGTCAGCTCCGTTTGTTTCAGTTCAGCACCGTGTCCGAGCGCTGGCTCAGGTTCTGGATGCGCAGGTCTTGCGCGGCGGGGGTGTCCTTCACATTAAACGGCACCGTTGCGTGGAATTTTTTCAAGTACTCGGCCAAGGCATCCTGCTCTCCGCCGGCTGGCAGATTCACGCCGCCGCCCAAGGCCAAGGCCGCATTCGAATCAGCGGCATCGAGCTTGCGTAAATTAACAAGACCCGTACCAGCACTGTCCGTCGAGCCGAATTTGTAGCTGTCGCCGCCTGTGGCCAAAAAGTTCAAGGTCACCAAGCGGAAGGTCCGATTGGGATCGCCCTGCACCACACCATTGCGCACCAAAACATCGTTGCCCACTTTCAGCGAACGCACACGGCCAGGGGTGGTCGATGAGCCATCGCTGGCGAGGGTGCCCTTGGCGGCGGCTGGATCAAAACTGAAACTGAAACCGGAGACTTGAGGGAAGCGGCCACCCGTGTTTTCGACGTCGCCCACGCCGTGTTCCAGCAAGGCGTGCAACCTGGCGGCGCTGACATCAAAAACCCACAGCTTGTTGTCAAATTTGAAAGCGGCTTCAATCATCAACCGCGAAACAGCACCTTCTGGGCGCTTGACTTCCGTGTTGGCCTGAGGTGCCAGCAATTCGGGCGCTGCGGTTGAACCTGCAAGCGCTTTGACGAAACCCAGTTCAGCACGAATGCCTCCACCGTTTTTGAAGGAAATCTGGGCCGAGGGGTCAAGCGCTTGGGCATAGGCCAAATTGGCGTCAGCCGACAAGTTGCCGAGGTTGGTTTCTTCAGTACGCACGAAAGCACGACGCCCCTCCAAAAAGACCGAGCTCAAGCCGTAAAACTCACCATCCTTGGCGGCAATCACGCCTTTGAGGCCATCACGGATTTGGATCACCTTGCCCGAAGGGGTGACATCTCCGGCTGTATCGTTGGTTTCATTGGTGGCCCAAGCACCAGACAGAGCGCGGTCAAAACGTTGTGGAATCAAAACGCCTTTGCTGTCAAAAGGCGCCATGAAACGACCCAAATACTTGTAATCGGCATCGACGTTGACCACCACCACGGGATTGCCCGCTGCGTCTTTGGTTTGGAAGGGATAGTCACCGGCAGATACTTCACCACTGCGCAATTTGTCGTCCGAATCCGCCAAACGCGTGTTCGAGCCACCGGCCACAATGATGTCCACGTTCTTTAACTTGGCTGCCAGGGCCTTTTCAACAGCAATAGATTGCATGTGGGCCAGCATCACGATTTTGTCGATGCCAGCGGCCGTCATGGCGTCCACACCTTGTTGCAGTTTTGCGGCAAGGGCATCCACATTGACCTCACCAGCGGCAGACAACGAAGGCTCAATCACCAGACCGCCAGTGGAGGTGATGTTCTTGAACACAGGCGAGCTGGCACCGATCACGCCGATGGTCTGATTACCCACCTGCACGCGTGTCCAGCCAGCCACCTTGGCTTTGAGTTCATCGGCTGGAGCACCATTGGTACCTGTGATGGAAACGGTGTTGGTGTCACTCGTAAAGTTGGTGTTGAAGGACAGGTAAGGAAACTGGGCACCGGGCCACACCACTTGCCCACCTGAAGATTGAGAGGCCACCATGTCTTTGAAAGTACCCGTGCCCAAATCCAGCTCGTGGTTACCCAAAGCTGAAGCCTGGATACCCATGGCATTGAGCATGGCAATGTCACCTCGGCCCACAGCCTCGCGCCCCAAAATTGAACGCATCGCCGCTGAGTTGTCAGCCGCATTGAAACGTGGACCCGGAATCACGTTGTCACCCGAGCTGACCGTCAGCGTCTGCTGGGGGTACTGTGCACGAAATTTGTTGATGAGGCCGGACAAATTGGCCACGCTGTTGAGCGCGGTGCTGTCTGAGCCGTCGGCATCCGAGACGTGCAAGAGTTGCAGGGTGAACGCCGTATCGGGTACGGCTGTACTGTTGCCGCCACATGCGCTGAGCACCAGCGCGGAAGCCATGGAAGCAAACAGAAATTTTGGAGTCCATTGTTTTTTCATCAGTGACTTTCAAGAGTGAATGGATAATTTGAAATTAATCTCTCTTTGTGACAAGAATAAGAAAATTCATGTCATATTTTTGACGCTCAAAAAGACCCATTTGATGTCCGCAATGGCCATCAAATTTCGCAAATTTTTAATATTTTTGTCACGACAACATCATCCAGAAACCGCAAATTGGGAAGGTTCTAACACTTAACCCACAGGAGTTTTCGATGACCACATCCCCATCACGCCGTGAATTTGTCGTACGCGTTGCCAGCCTTTCTGCGGCGCTGGCTGCAGGCGCAGGCCTTTCTGCTTGTGGCGGTAACACCCCAGCAGAATTCAATTTTGGGGTCGCCAGCGGCGATCCATTGGCCAACAAGGTGATCCTTTGGACACACGCCAAATTTCCTGGCAGCGACATCGATGTCTCTTTGCGCTACCAAGTGGCCAGCGATGCAGCTTTCACGCAAGTGGTCAGCGAGGGCACGGTGGTGGCTTCTTCGTCCACGGGCTTCACAGCCAAAGTTGACGCCAGCGGACTGCAGGCCGGCACCGCTTATTTCTACCGCTTCAGCCAAGGCAGCACCCACTCCCCCGTGGGACGCACCCGCACCCTGCCGCAAACGGCCGACAGCCTGAAACTCGCCGTCATGAGCTGTACCAATTACCCCGCAGGTTTTTTCAATGTGTACGCTGAAGTGGCCAAAAGCGATGCCGAATTTGCGCTGCACTTGGGTGACTACATCTACGAATATGCCGCCTCTGGCTATGCCTCATCGGCTGCAGCCAGCTTGGGCCGCGTCTCGGTACCGTCTAACGAGTTGATCACTTTGGCCGATTACCGCGCCCGCCATGCCCAGTACAAGAGCGATCCAGACAGCAAGAATCTGCATGCCCTCAAGCCCATGATCGCAGTCTGGGATGACCATGAAATTGCCAACGATGCATTCAAAGACGGTGCAGAAAACCACACCACGGCCACAGAGGGTGCTTGGGCAGACCGCAAGGCTGCGGCTTTGCAGGCTTACCACGAGTGGATGCCGATTCGCACCGGAGCGGACAAAGCCAAGATCTACCGCAGCTTCAACTTTGGCAATCTGGTGAGCCTGCACATGCTGGACACCCGCCTGATCGGCCGTGACGAGCAAATTGACATTGGTGCCTTGGCGGGCGCTGCAGGTCCGCAAGCAAGGAATGCGGCACTGGCCGCATTTTCATCACCTGCTCGGCAGATGCTGGGCGCCGAGCAAATGCAGTGGTTACAGGGCCAACTGACCGCCAGCACAGCCCGCTGGCAAGTTTTAGGTCAGCAGGTGCTCATGGGTCGCATGGAGTTTCCTGTCTCGGTTCTTTCCGCCTTGAACACCTCAGACTTGTCGGAGGCCGCACAACTGGCAGGGCAAAAGACCGTCAACGACTATTTGATTGCCAAAGCTACACCTGCCAGCGCCAGAACACCTGCCCAAGCTGATTTGATGAACACCACACTGAACCCCAAACTGGGCTACAACCTGGACGCTTGGGACGGTTATGTGGTCGCCCGTGAAACTTTGCTCATGACGGCCTATCAATTACAAAAACGCTTGGTGGTTTTGGCGGGTGACACCCACAACGCCTGGCACAGTGACCTGACCCTGATGGGCTTGGTCGTGCCCAGCTTGGCCAACACCAAAGTGGGTGAGGAGTTCGCCACCTCGTCGGTCAGTTCGCCAGGCATTGAAACGTACTTGGCGACATTGAATCCAGCGCAAATCAAAGGTATTTTTGAAGGCGTGGTGGATGACCTCAACTGGATGGACGCCTCCAAGCGTGGCTATTTGAAGATGAGTTTTTCTGCGACGGAAGCCAAAGGCGAATGGTTCTTTGTGGACACCATCAGCAGCAGGACTTACACCAGCGCATTGGGGCACTCAAGGACCATGCCCGCTTGAACCTTGTGCGGTCCAATAAGTCAGGCGCCTTGGGGCGCCTGACTTTTTAATGTCACGAAAATGTCTTTTTGCGCTGCTAGCCTCGGTTTTTTTAACCCACTGAGGTATTTCATGAAACTCCGACACAGCATTGGTTTGGCTTCTCTCATCAGCTTGGCATTGGCTGGCCCGACTTTGGCCATGGACGCCCGCTTCAAAGACGCCAACGGCGACATGGTGGCCGATGCTCCTACCGATGCCAAGCAATGGATCGACCCCGCCACTTTGGTGTTTGCTTACACCCCCGTAGAAGACCCCGCGGTTTACGCCCCAGTGTGGGCACCCTTCCTGGATCACCTGTCCAAAGTGACCGGCAAGAAGGTTCAGTTCTTCCCCGTGCAAAGCAACGCCGCTCAGCTTGAAGCCATGCGTGCAGGCCGCTTGCACGTCTCGGGTTTCAACACCGGCTCTAACCCCATCGCTGTGAACTGCGCTGGTTTTGTGCCCTTTGCCATGATGGCCTCCAAAGACAACCGCTTCGGCTACGAGATGGAGTTCATCACCCACCCCGGCAGCGGCATCGAGAAGATCGAAGACATCAAGGGCAAGCGCATGGCCTTCACGTCCGAGACCTCCAACTCGGGCTACAAAGCACCCTCCGCCTTGATGCGCCAGCAGTTCAAGATGGAAGCGGGCAAGGACTTCACGCCTGTGTTCAGCGGCAAGCACGACAACTCGATCTTGGGCGTGGCCAACAAAGACTACCCCGCAGCCGCGATTGCCAACTCGGTAAAACTTCGTATGGAAGCCCGTGGCGTCGTCAAGCCCGAGCAGACCAAAGTCATTTACAAGTCGGCTTCATTCCCCACCACCGGCTATGGCTATGTTTACAACCTCAAGCCTGAGTTGGCCGAGAAGATCAAACAAGCCTTCTTCAGCTTCAATTGGGAAGGCACGACCATGGCGGCTGAATTCAACAAAGCCCAACCACCACAGGAAAAGTTCATGCCCATCACCTACAAGCAGCACTGGGCTGTGGTGCGTGAGATTGACCAGGCCATGAACGTCAGCTACGCCTGCAAGTAAAAGGCACCCATGCTGCAGCTGCAACAGTTGGACAAGCGCTACCCCACGGGTGACCTCGCGCTGAAAAGCGTGAGTTTAGACGTGGCTTCGGGTGAGGTGTTGGGTTTGATCGGGCCTTCGGGCGCGGGCAAGTCCACCCTCATCCGGTGCGTGAATCGGCTGGTGCAGCCCACAGCAGGGCAAATCGTGCTTGACGGCCAAGACCTGGGTCAGCTCGGATCGTCTGGGCTGCGCCAGGCACGCCGTCACATCGGCATGATTTTTCAGGAATACGCCTTGGTCGAGCGCTTGACCGTGATGGAAAACTTGTTGTCGGGCCGTCTCGGCTACACCGGCTTTTGGGCCAGCTGGTTTCGCCGCTTTGAAGCCCAAGACATCGAGCAGGCCTATGCCTTGCTTGACCGTGTGGGACTGAGTGGCATGGAGAACAAACGCGCCGATGCGCTGTCGGGCGGGCAGCGCCAACGCGTGGGCATTGCACGCGCTCTGATGCAAAGCCCCAAATTGCTGTTGGTGGACGAACCCACTGCCAGCCTTGACCCCAAGACCTCGCGCCAAATCATGCGTTTGATTTTGGAGCTGTGCCAAGAGCGCGGCTTGGCCGCGATCGTCAACATCCATGACGTGGTGTTGGCCACCGAATTTTTACCGCGCATCGTTGGTTTACGTGCGGGCAGCGTGGTGTTTGATGGACCCGCATCCCAAGTGGACCGTGAAGTGCTAACGCGTATTTATGGCGACGAAGACTGGACTGCCATTACCCAGCGCATGCAAGCCACGGCAGAAGCCAACCAAGGGCGGGCTGCCAACCATCTGAGCCTGACAGCCGCATGAGCGCCGAGTTGCCCTCAATGGGTGCACGCTCCTTGCGCACTTGGACGCGCCCTCCTTTCATAGCCAGCACGACCACGCGTTGGGCCCTTTACATCGGTGCATTGGTTTACTTGGTACTGGCCATTGGCTCTGTAGAGATTAACTGGGCCCGCATGGTGCTGGGCTTGGAGCGCGGTTGGGCCTTTGTCCAAGGCTTCATGTACCCTGACTTTTCCAGCCGGTGGGGCGACATCCAATTGGGCTTTCAAGAAAGCCTGACCATGACGGTGACCTCCACCGCTTTGGGCGTGTTGTTGTCCATCCCCATGGCCGTGGGGGCTTCGCGCAACTTGGCCCCCACATGGATTTACCTGTTTTGTCGGGGATTCATCGCTTTGTCGCGCACCTTGAACGAAATCATTGTGGCGATCTTTTTGGTGGCCATGTTCGGCTTTGGTCCCTTTGCAGGCTTTTTGACGCTGACCTTTGCCACCATCGGTTTCATGGCCAAGCTCATGGCAGAGGACATCGAAGAAATTCAGGCCTCACAACTTGAAGCCCTGCGTGCCACCGGTGCGGGGTATTTGCAAGTGCTGGACTTTGCCGTGCTGTCACAGGTCATGCCCCGCTTGTTGGGTTTGTCTTTGTACAGACTGGACATCAATTTCCGCGAGTCGGCGGTGATCGGCATCGTGGGCGCAGGCGGCATTGGCGCCACACTCAACACCGCCATGGACCGCTACGAATTCGACTCGGCCGCTGCGATTTTGTGGGTGATCATCGTGATTGTCATGCTGGCTGAATACGCCTCAGGCCGCCTGAGAAAGTTCATCCAATGAGCACTCCGTCCTTTTCAGCGAATTGGCGCAAGCGTTCGCCCCGGTCTGAGTTGGCCATCTTCATGCTGTGGGTTTTGCTTTTGGCGTTTGTGAGCTGGACCTTCCAGGTCATGACACAAGACACCATTTGGGCGTTTGTGACAGACGCACCAGCACAGTTCAAAGACATTGGCTCGCGGATGATGCCGCCGGCTTGGGACTCGGTGCACGAGTTGTGGTGGCCATTGTGGGAGACCATGAACATCGCCACTTTGGGCACTCTGTTGGGAATCGTGATGGCCGTGCCCGTGGCATTTTTGGCCGCCAGCAACACCACCCCCAGCAGCACCTTCATCCGCCCTGTGGCTTTGTTTGTGATCGTGGCCTCACGCTCCATCAACTCGCTCATTTGGGCTTTGTTGTTGGTGGCCATTTTGGGTCCAGGTGTGTTGGCGGGCATTTTGGCCATTGCGCTGCGCTCCATCGGTTTCATTGGCAAATTGCTCTACGAAGCCATCGAAGAAATTGACGCCGACCAAGTCGAAGCCATCGAATCCACAGGAGCCTCCAGCGCCCAAACCATGGCTTGGGGGGTGGTCCCACAAGTGGCGCCCACATTGGCCGGTATCAGCGTGTTCCGCTGGGACATCAACATCCGCGAATCCACCGTGCTGGGCTTGGTGGGTGCGGGTGGTATTGGCGTCAAGCTAGAAGGCGCCCTCGCCACCTTGGCTTGGCCCAAAGTGACCATGCTGCTGATCTTGATTTTGGCCACAGTCGTTTTCAGTGAATGGGTCACTGCCAAGGTCAGAGAAAAATTAATTTGAATTTTTCGGATCAGGTGGCTACACAGTTTGCTGACATACCCATTCAGAAAATCCACCCACGCTTGGCGTGTTCGCTGAGCTCTAACCCATCATTTCATATGACGCCCATCTCGACAACAAAACCCCAGCTCGAAGCTGTCATCTTTGATTGGGCTGGCACCATGGTGGACTTTGGCTCGTTTGCCCCCACACAAATATTTGTGGATGCCTTTGCACAAGCCTATGGTTTTGACATCAGTCTCGAAGAAGCACGCAGGCCTATGGGCTTGGGTAAATGGCAGCACATTGAAGCCTTAGGTCAAGACCCTGATGTCGGTCCTCGCTGGATCACTCAATTTGGCCGTCCCCTTTCACAAGACGATGTGCGCCACATCTATGAAGCCTTTATTCCGCTCCAAGTTGAGCGTGTGGGTGCACACAGCGATTTGATCCCGGGTGCTTTGTCGCTGGTGCAAGACCTGCGCAAACAGGGACTGAAAATCGGCTCGACCACAGGCTATCCGCGAGAGGTGATGAACCGCCTCATGGCCCTGACCGCTGACAAAGGCTACCTGCCCGATTGCACCATTTGCGCAGACGATTTGGCCGCTGGGTCCAGACCAGGTCCGTGGATGGCTCTGGCCTGTGTGCAAGATTTGCATATTGGTGCTGTATCACACTGCGTCAAAGTCGACGACACGGTACCCGGTATTGCCGAAGGCTTGAACGCAGGCATGTGGACGGTGGGTCTGGCACTGTCCGGCAGTCCTGCCGGTTGGACACTCGCTGAATTCGAGAATGCAGATGAGGATGAACGGCGCACCGTACGCGAACGCGTGACGCCCATGTTTGAAGCTGCAGGTGCGCATTTTGTGATTGACACGGTGGCCGACCTGCCCGCCGTGTTGATCGCCATTGAAGAGCGTTTGGCCATGGGCCTGCGCCCTTGAAAGAAAATATGACCATGAACGAGACCCACACACATTACGACTTGGTGGTGGTGGGCGCAGGCATTGTGGGCCTGGCCACCGCCTGGACGGCCAGACAACGCGGCCTGCGCGTTGCTGTGGTCGAACGCAATGCCAAAGCCATTGGTGCTTCGGTGCGCAATTTTGGCTTCATCACGGTCACTGGACAACGCCGTGGCGAACACTGGCAACGGGCGAAAGACACTGCTGCCATTTGGCGCGAGGTGGCCCCCCAGGCGGGCATTGAAGTGGTGCACGAAGGCTTGCTGATGCTGGCCCAACGCCCTGAGGCTGTAGACGTATTGGAAGCGTTGATGGCCACTGAAATGGGCCAGGGCTGTACCCTGCTGAGCCCCAAAACCGCAGCGCGAGACTGGCCTTGGTTGCAAAAGGGCCTTGCACTTTTGCACAGCCCTCATGAATGCCGGGTCGAGTCGCGGGACGCCATTCCTCGCCTGAGCCAGTGGTTGGCCCAGAGCCTGGGTGTCGATTTTTTTTGGAACACGGCGGTTCTGAGTGTCGACTTGCCGCACATCAGCACCAGCCGAGGGCGTCTGCACGCAGAGCGCTGCGTGGTCTGCCCGGGCAACGATTTGAATGCCTTGTACCCCGACGTGCTGGCCCAAGCCGGCATTCGCCAATGCACTTTGCAAATGATGCGGGTGTCACCGGGTCAAGCGCTGAAACTCCCCAGCGCTGTCATGTCAGACTTGAGCTTGATCCGCTACGAAGGCTATGCCGACTTGCACGAGGCTCAAGCCCTGAAGAAACGATTGCAAGGCGAGCAAGCCAAGCACTTGGCACAGGGCATTCATTTGATCGTGGTGCAGTCAGCCGATGGGTCTTTGGTGGTGGGCGATAGCCATGTTTATGGCGATGCGGAAAAACCTTTTGCCAGCGCCCAGACCGAAGATCTGATCATGAACGAGTTCCACCATGTGCTGAATTTACCCAAGGCCAAAGTGACCGAGCGTTGGACCGGTTGCTATGCCTCGGCGCAAGACGTGGTCTTCAAAGCCACGCCCAGCACAGGGGTGGCCATCGGGGTGGTCACGGGGGGCACTGGTGCATCGACCTCATTTGCATTTGCAAGAGAGTTGCTTGACTTGGTCATGGGGGCATGAATCCGTTGGGTGCATTTGAGGGTTAGCGCCCTGTAGGTGCATCAAGACTTGAAATTGACCAAAGCCACGCCCAGCACGATCAAGCCCAGTCCTGTGATTTGATACATCGACAGACTTTGCTTGTGCAAAAAGTAAGCGATCACCGACACCAAAACAATACCCAAGCCTGACCAAATTCCATAAGCCACGCCAACCGGAATCACCTTGACCGCCACTGACAAAAAATAGAAGGCCATGGCATAGCCCACCACCACCAACACAGAAGGCCAAGGGCGGGTGAAACTCTCGGTGGCTTTAAGGGCGGAAGTGGCAATCACTTCGGTGGTGATGGCCAAAGCCAATGCGGTGTAGGGTGTCATGGGGCTCTTTTCGTGAATTTCCGGCGCATTTACATGCAGTCCTAACAGGCAGCAAGCTCAATGCGGAAAAATACGGCTGAGAACGCAACTAGACAACACGAACACCATCTCGCCAAACTGCGCGAACTATCGGCTGGTGGCGCCCATTGGGCAAATTCATCATTCGCACCTGCACAAAGTCAGCCCGGCAATTGGGCTCCAGCATGCCCCTGTCGTGCAGTCCGATGGACTTGGCGGGATTCCGTGTCACAAGCGCCACAGCTTGTGGCAAGCTGAGGTGGGTGGTTTCTGTGAGTCGAACCACAGCCGACAGCAAACTGCCAGGCACATAATCTGAAGACAGAATATCGACTAGACCCAGGTTGGCCAATTCGGTGGCGGAGACATTGCCCGAGTGAGAACCGCCTCGAACCACATTGGGGCCACCCATGATCGTCAACATGTTTCGCTCTTTTGCGGCTTGAGCGGCAACGACAGTGGTTGGAAACTCTGAGACCTTTGCACCTTCAGCAAAGGCTTGCTCCACATGTGCAACTGTGGTGTCGTCATGGCTCGCCAGCGCGATTTGATGTTCGTGGCAATATGTCGTGAAAAAGGCTCTGTGTGGTTGAACGTACCTTGCCTGAGCAATTTGAGCCATGGCCACACGCTCATCAAACTTTTTTTGGGTCCAACCTTTTTTGCCAGAAAAATAGATCCAAGCATGCTCTAAATTTTCCCATTGACGCTGCCCTGGCGTGTGATCCATGAGCGAAATCATTTTGACCAAGGGGTGGCCAGTGAATGGTGAAAACAAGTCCAGTGTGTTGGGTGCTGGCAATTCACATCGCACATGCAAAAAATGATCGGCTCGAAGCGCCCCACGGCTCACAAAATCTGACAAGCAACTGAGCACCGAATCCCATTCACTGCCCCGAACACTGTCCGGATCGGTCTCCCCCACACCCAAAGCATCCAACACAGTGGTTATGCCTGCCGCTGCGATCTCGGCATCATGGGCCAAAATTGCCGGCGCATCATCCCATCGCACCTTGGGCCGCGGCATCATATGCCGCTCAAAGTTATCGGTATGAACCTCAACCAATCCAGGTATTAAAAAATCGCCCTCCAAGTCGAGGGCGTGGGTAACAGATGATGAACCTTGATCGAGGTGCTGAATCAAACCGTTTTGAAAAGCCAGACATCCATGGACAACTTCATTTTCCAGGACCAGTTGCGCATTTTTGAACACCAAGGGCGAAGCGGTTATGCAATTCATAAATGTGTTCTCAGTGGCGGCATTGACACGTTTCGACTGACAACTTCGTTTGCAACGGAGTCATCGTGAAAAATTCCAAGAATGGCAATTCCCTTGTTACGGGCTTGAACAATCATGTCAACCACTGTTTCCGTATTGGCTGGGTCTAAAGAAGCCGTAGGTTCGTCAAGCAACAACAAAGGTCTGGGTTTGATAAAGCTTCGCGCTAAATTGATGCGTTGCTGTTCACCGCCAGAAAACGTAGCAGGTGGCAGATGCCAAAGGGATTCAGGAATTCGAAGCAACTTAAGCCAATGTGCAGCCTCTTCGCGGGCATGCTCAGGCGTGATGCTGGCCATGCCGTTTTCGAGCAATGGCTCGGCCACAATGTCAATGGCCGAGACACGCGGAATGACTCTCAGGAATTGACTGACATAAGCCATTGAGTGGCTTCGCAAATTCAATACGGAACGTGCACTGGCGTTGACCATATCAACACACTGCTCTTTGGAGTGGCGGAGCAAAATTTCTCCCGAACTTGCACGGTAATTGCCATACGCCAATTTCAACACAGTGCTCTTGCCAGCCCCTGAAGGTCCACATAAGCGGACACATTCACCTTGATAAAGGCTTAAATCAAAATTTTGTAAAACGGTCAAAACCGTACTGTGTTGTAGGTGCAAAGTGAATTGCTTGCTCACATTCTTCATCTGCAACGTGGGCTTTGTTTCAAGGCTTTGAAGGGTCATGGCTGCAATACCGAGGAAACCAATAACTGGGTATACGGATGCTGAGGGTCGTCCAATACTTGGTCGGTCAACCCAGCTTCAACCGCTTGACCGTTTTGCATGACCATCATGCGTTGAGCAATCAGCCTTGCAACAGCCAAATCGTGTGTCACGATGATCGCTGCGAGGTTCATTTGGCGCGTCAAAGTGCGCAACATGTCCAGTAATTTAGCCTGAACGGAAACATCCAAACCCGATGTGGGTTCATCCATAAATACCAAGCGGGGTTGCGTGATGAGGTTACGCGCAATCTGCAGTCTTTGGCGCATGCCGCCGGAAAAAGTATGGGGTCGATCGTCAATTCGATCCGGGTGAATTTCTACCCGTTCTAGCCAATCGATCGCTTGCTCCCGCAATTTCCCATAATGGCGATGCCCCAATGCCATCAAGCGCTCGCATACATTGGCACCAGCCGACACATTCATGCGAAGTCCATCCGCAGCATTTTGATGAACAAATCCCCAATCAGTCCTTGCCAACATAAGTCGTTGCGCCTCAGACATGCCATAAACATCGTGCAAGCCATGATTGCGAAGATCAAAAAACACGTGGCCTGCACTGGGTTCATGCCGGGCAGCCAAGGCGTTCAGCAAAGTGGTTTTGCCAGATCCTGACTCCCCCACAATGGCCAAGACTTCGCCAGGCCAAAGGTCAAATGAGATGTCGCAAACCGCATTTCGCGCCCCATAAGCGCACGACAAGCCCGCGACCCGCATCAGTGGCAGGGTGGCATCTGTATCCATCATGAGACCACCTGTCTTTTGCCGCAGTAGTCACTGTCCGAACAGACAAACATTTTTTTGCCTTGATCGTCCATGATGACTTCATCCAAGAAACTCTCACTGGAACCACAGAGTTCGCAGATCGAATGCCAACGTTGAACTTCAAAGGGGTGATCTTCAAAACCCAAGCTCTCAACATGGGTGAAAGGCGGAATGGCATAAATGCGCTTTTCGCGACCTGCGCCAAACAACTGCAAGGCAGGATTCTGATGCATCTTGGGGTTATCAAATTTTGGAATGGGCGATGGAGACATGATGTAGCGACCATTGACCAATACCGGGTAGTCGTATGTGCTCGAGATGTGCCCAAAATGCGCCAAATCTTCAAACAAATTGACGTGCATGAGTCCATACTCCTGCAGAGCATGCAGTTTTCGCGTGACCTCTTCGCGAGGCTCTAGTCGCTGCATGGGTTCTGGCACAGGTACTTGGTACACCAAAATCTGACCCTCATGCAGAGGCGTTTCAGGAATGCGGTGACGTGTTTGGATGATGCTGGCCACTGTGGTGTCGGTGGTCACTTCAACGCCGGTAGTTCTTTGGAAAAACCGCCGAATGTTCACAGCGTTCACCGTGTCGTCAGAGCCTTGGTCGATGACCTTGAGCACATCGCTTGGACCAATGATTGAGGCTGTGACCTGAATCCCACCTGTGCCCCAGCCATAGGGCAATGGCATCTCGCGCGAGCCAAACGGCACTTGGTAGCCCGGTATGGTCACAGCCTTCAAAATGGCGCGGCGAATCATGCGTTTTGTTCGCTCGTCCAAATAAGCAAAGTTGATGTGCGGATCACGAATTGGCGCAAGTTCACCAAGATTATTTTGCGACATGATCATCCTTCAGCACAGCATGCGACTGCCGCATTTTTCTGACCAACTCCAATTCAGATTGGAAATCGACGTAGTGTGGCAATTTCAAGTGTTGAACAAAGCCTGAACTTTCCAAACTGTCACTGTGAGACATGACAAATTCTTGCATTTGGGCGGGCGCAATCACGTCCTCACCCAACTCGTCAGCACGCAGTGCGCGGTCTACCAAGGCCATGGCCATGGCTTTTCTTTCACTGTGCCCAAATGCCAAGCCATAACCCCTCGTAAACTGTGGCGGCTGTGTTTGACTGCCCTGAAATTGATTGATCATTTGACATTCAGTAATGGCCACATCGCCTGCAGAAATTTCAAAACCGAGTTCTTCAGGCACGATGAAAATTTCGACAGTACCAAAACGAATTTCACCCACAAAAGGGTGGGATTCCGAATATCCACGCTGTGTGGAGTAAGCCATGGCCAATAAAAAACCTTCGTCTGCACGGGCTAGGTTTTGGAGTCTGGCAGAACGGTCTGCAGGAAACTTTAAAGGTTGACGAGTCAAATCAAAAGGCTCCGGATCACCCTCTTTCGCACATTGACCCTCTAGAAGACTTTCTTGATCAAGCAGATCGACCACTCTTGGGGTTGGTCCTTGGTTAACGGGCGCTTTGGACGCCGCGGGCACCAAACTGCCTGTAGCTAACAAACTGAAATCAAGCAGGCGTTGTGTGTAGTCGTGGGTGGGGCCCAAGACTTGACCACCGGGAAGGTCTTTGAATGCGGCTGAGATTCGCCTGGAAATTTGCATGTCTGCGGTGTTGAGTGGTTGGGTGTAACCCAGTCGAGGCAATGTGGCCCGATAAGCACGCAACAAAAAAATGGCCTCAACCAAATCCCCCGCACTTTGCTTGATGGCCAGCGCCGCCAACTTGGGGTCGTAAACAGCCCCTTCAGTCATCACACGGTCAACGCTCAAACGAAGTTGCTGACAAATCTGCGAAACACTCAACTCTGGCACATCAGGATCACCACGACGTTGTTGTGCCAGTAATTTGTAACTATTGAGAATGGCAGTCTCGCCGCCTTTGACTGCAACGTACATGTGTTCAGTCCTTCACTTGAGTTGAACGAGGCAAACCAATCAAGGTGTCGCTCAGGGTAAAGAAGAAGTCCAAGCCGCAGGGTGTGTGAACCTGACTGAGTCTGCGCATGTGAACAAAATTTTCAGAAAGGCCCACCAATTTCAAATGCTTGCTGCCCTTGATGCCTGGACCGGTAAGAGTCCACGCATCATCGCTGGGCGAGGTGGCAAAGTCCTGCACTTGCACCACGCAAATAGCAGACTGATCTGGATACTGGGCAGTGCCTTGGGATAAATTTTCAAAGGAAGGTAGCTCATGGGCATGGGCCACCCATACAAAATCAGCCAGTCCGGAATCGGTGACCAAGCTACAACCTGTGTGGAATCTGAGCCAAGCAGCAGCGTCACTGCCAGTAAAACCAGCAGAAAGCCATACCTTGCAGTCTTGGTCCAGCAAAGCCAACAACAAAGCTGCAGCTGCAGCATGCGCTTGTTGAGGAATGTGCATGCTGGGATTTGACAAACTCAAATCAAGGGTCTGAGGTTGTCCCGGCAAACACAATGCCTCCAAGGATTGCCGAAAAACGGCTTGACTGCAACGCGAAGGATCGGAAAACCCGCGCCCCATATCTTTCAATGATGGCGCATTCATGCGTCTTCTCCTTGGTCTTGAGAGCTTTGCCCCGATTCACGTGCTACTGTGAAAAAATCCACTTTGGTGGCTTGCGCTTGTGCATTTTTTTCCAGCGTTTGCTCAGACAAAAATTCACTGATAGGCTTCAACAACAAGTGATCCCAATGCTCGTGCAAAGCGGGTTCTTGCAATAACGCATCAGCAATCGCTGCAAGCTGTGCATGACGATGGGAGCCGCCCAAAACATAAGCTACACCGACCTGATGACATCCCGTTAAATGAGGATCGGGCTTCAAAACACATCGTGTCAAGCTCACTTCGCCCAAATTAAAGCGTTGACCTGTTCCACCAGCCCGGCCCTGCACCATCATGAGACCTGTCTCGGCAGGGCGGAGCCACTCCAAATTGCCCAAGCTTTGATCAGCGAGAAATTTTTCCAACATCTCCTCCGGCGCTCTCGCCAAAAGAGCCATCCATTTTTGTCTGGCCAACACCGGAGACTGCAAATTGCTGTTGGTTTCCCTGTAATCTTTATGCAACATTGTTTCGATAAAGTAGAAAAATACAACGGTAAATAAATTGCATTTCAACTTTATGACTTTTCAAAAAAATATCTAAGGGCCATTTCATTGCTGCACTCAACATATCGTCATGCGGCTTATTTTTCGCCAGCTTTGGATTCCCAGGCTTGGCAACTTGGGTCGCATTGGCTTGGACGAAATGCACACCAATTGGTAGCTATCAAGCAGCCTGAATTTAAAGGCTTGAGTGCTCAATTCTTTGAGCAAGTCACGCGTGCACCCAGACTCTATGGCTGGCATGCCACTCTCAAGGCGCCATTTGAATTGAATTCCAATGTCAGTCTTGAAGATCTTCGCAATGCATTTAAGAATCTTTCATTCGATTCGGTCAATGCATTTCACGTGCCTATGAAATTAGACGATATGGGTGATTTTCTCGCCTTGGTTCCATCTCATTACAGTCAAGAATTGCAAGCCTTGGCCGATCTTTGTGTTCATGCCTTACACCCACTTGCCCTGCCCCTTTCAGAGGCAGAAATTCAACGCAGGTCCAGTTCAGGTTTAACGGGCAGACAACATGAGTTGCTGGCGCAATGGGCGTACCCTTTTGTTATGGATCAATTCCAATTTCACATGACCCTTACGGGATCATTGAAAGACTGCGACCCCCAACACAAGGACGGCTTGAAAGCGGCTGCCATCGAATGGTTCGCTCCAATTTTGGAAAACGGCATGAACATTGATGCTGTCACTTGGTTTTCGCAAGATCAAAAGCATGGCGATTTCAGGTGGGTTGAACGCTTTGAATTGGGCCCATCAAATTGCGCTTGATTTACGTGATTGGACCCTCTGGCGCAGGCAAGGACAGCTTACTCAATGGCTTGGCAGGCATGGATACCCCTTTGCCTTTGTATTTCGCTAAACGCACCATCACAAGAAGCCACCACCAAAGCAACGAAAACCACGAGTCCGTGGACGAATCAACATTTGAGTCCATGTTGCACAACAATGCATTTGCATTGAACTGGTTTGCCAACGGCTTGCACTATGGCATACGGCACTCCGAACTGAGCCAGATGCATGCGGGCATGTGGGTCATGGTGAATGGTTCACGCGCATATTTGGAAGAAGCCAAAAAGCGTTTTCCCGGCCTCACTGTGTTGCACATTACCGCCCCAAAAGAAGTTTTGCGCACCAGGCTGTTGATGAGGGGGAGAGAATCTGCGCAGGACATTGAAGCCAGGCTGAACCGACCCCAAAGCTTAGCGCCGGAACCTCCAGATTTATGTTTGTTGAACGAGGGCAGTTTGGAAGTAAGCTTTGGCACGTTAAAAAAATTATTACATCAACACACATCAACATATTCGCACAACACTGGGCATATTGACTAATGGTCAAAATCAATATTTAAGACTTGTTTTTAAATTAATTTTGTAAAGAAAATGCAAGAAATTCGCACATATAACGATACAACAGATAAAATTATGGTCGTTGAACTTTGGCAAAAGATTTTTGGTTATGACACAGCTCACAATGACCCCTATTTGACGATCACAAAAAAATTGGCTGTTCATGATGGTCTTTTTTTTGTAGCTGTAGAAAAATTTCAAATTGTGGGCACCATTATGGCGGGTTATGATGGTCACCGTGGTTGGCTTTACTCTGTCGCTGTGGATCCAATAATGCGCCATCAAGGCTTAGGTAGTCTTCTCGTTCACCACGCCGAATCAGCGCTGAAGAGTTTAGGCTGCTTAAAAGTCAAGTTGCAAATATTAAATACAAATATACCTGTTACTTCATTTTATAAAAGACTAGGTTATGAAATTGAGCCCACTGTAAGTATGGGAAAAATACTTTAAATCACAATACTCACCAACGATGACTTCAAAATCACACAATCATGGAAATGTAGCCTTGATCACTGGGGCAAATATCGGCATTGGTCGAATTACGGCAATTGAATTGGCTAAAAATGGCTTTAAGGTTGTCATTGCTGGACGCTCTCTTGAAAGAACGCAACCTGTTTTGGATCAAATTAACTCACTGGAAGTTCATCAAAAGCCCATTTTTATACCCTTGGAATTGGCAAGTCTTGCCTCCGTGAGAGAATGCGCCCGACTCTTTTTAGAACTTAACTTACCATTACATTTACTTATCAACAATGCAGGTGTCGCCGGCCAAAGAGGTTTGACACAAGACGGATTTGAGATGGCCTTTGGAATTAATCATTTAGGCCATTTTTTATTGACACAATTGTTGCTTGAAAAATTACAATCATCTCGACTTTCACGTGTTATCACTGTTTCGAGTCGTGCACACAAAAGGGCTTCGGGTTTTGATTGGGAGGCTTTGCGTCAACCCACAAAATCTTGGACCGGCATTCAAGAATACGCCAATTCAAAACTGGCCAATGTTCTTTTCAGCTCTGAATTGGCAAAAAGAACACATGGAAGCGAAATTTCAACTTACTCCTTGCATCCTGGCGTTGTGGATACAGAGATTTGGCGTGCTGCTCCACATTGGGCACGCAAATTATTGAGGCTTCGCGGATTTCTTACACCAGAGGAAGGGGCGCTCACAACTTTGCACTGTGCGATTCATGCCCCCCATCAAGAAACAGGCTTGTACTATGCTGATCGTCAGCCAATGCCAACCTCTGCACTAGGTTGCAATGCCAAATTGGCAGCAGACTTGTGGGAGCGGAGTGAGGTTTGGGTTAATCAATAACCCAATTTTGCCAACCGAATTTTAATTCAATATTTATCGTCATTTATTGGAACCAAACCATGCAAAACAACCCATTTGATAAACCCGGAAAATTCTTCAAGGGTAACCTCCATACACACTCGAATATTTCAGATGGCAAATTGTCTCCTGAAGAGGTTTGTTTAAAATATAAAGAAAAAAACTACGACTTTATATGTTTGTCTGACCACTTCTTACCCAAATACGACTTTCCTGTGACTGATACCCGTGCATTCAGGTCTAAGGACTTTACAACCATCTTGGGCGCGGAGGTTCACTTGCCCTCAACCATGATTGGGGAAAAATGGCACATCTTGGCGAACGGGTTACCACTGGATTTTGAACCTCCGCAAAATCATGAACGAGCGCCAGAATTGGCCGCAAGATGTGCATCTGCCGGTGCTTTTGTAACGATTGTTCATCCCGAATGGTATGGCGTTGGTGTTGAAGATGCTCTAACCATTCAATCGGCTCACGCCATTGAAGTCTATAACCATACCTCTGAACTAAGGGCAGCACGTGGATTTGGATGGGGTCTTCTAGACCAATTGCTTTCTAGGGGGCATCACCTCAATGCATTGGCCACGGACGATGCGCACTTTGAAATCGATGATGCTTTTGGCGGCTGGGTCATGGTCAAAGCAGATGAGCGCGATCCTGACGCTTTACTCGCTGCACTTAAATCTGGCCATTATTATTCCTCTCAGGGTCCTGAGATCTACGATATTCGTTTTGAAGCCGACGAAGTTGTTGTTGATTGCTCACCCGCATATGGTGTCTACTTGTTGGGCAAAGGATCCCGCGCTGTTCAAAGTGAAAATCGCGGGCAAACGACCGCAAGACTTGACGCATCACGCATGGGTAAAGCTGGGGTGATGCGCGTGACAGTTGTCGATGAACAAGGACGAGCTGCGTGGAGCAATCCCATGTGGCGGCCAATGTAAGACTCTGATCCGATCAGCGCAAGGAACAGGCTTGAAATGCGTTGTGCACAGTCAAGCAAAGTTTAGAGCGCGTGAATCAATTGAGCTCCTGCCAGCCTTGAGCGTCTACTTGATCCGCCGCCCAATCAAACTGCACACGCCGCTCGATTGCACCTTCGCGAACCGCTCGCACCTGAATCAACGCTTGAGCGGGACTCACACCACGCTCCACCAGCAAACGCATGGCCACCATGCCAGAGCGTCCGCGACCGGCATAACAATGGACCAAGATGCGCTGATCTTGATCCAGCAGCCCATGCAGGTGCTTGGCCAATCGCTGCCAATGAGGTGTTTGGTTGGATGAAGGCGCATCGAAATCCGTCACCGGAAAGTGGTGCCACGCCATGCCTCGCTGGGCCAGCAAAGTAGGCAAGCCCAAGCTTCCGGCTTTGTGAAGCTCATTCAATGGTGTCAAAGTCACCACACAAGCAATGCCCAAGTGGGCCATGGCTTGAACATCGCCTGCTAAATCGCCGTGTGTCCCCGGCATGCGACATAAAGCGACTTCACCGCCTTGAGGCAAGACCAATCTCGAAATGTTCAGTGTTGGGGTCATGTTGGACTTCTGTGGGTCTGAATAAAACCAACAAAATCATCTCGAATCAGAGTTTCACGAAAATGACACTTTAGGAACACATGATCAGGCATTGTCAACCAAACGATGGGGCTGAACATGTTACAGATCGACAATCTGGTCAAGCGATACGGAAACCAAAACGCGGTGAACGGCGTCAGCCTCTCTGTGCCAGCAGGCAGTTTTGTCGGTGTGATTGGACGCTCTGGTGCAGGCAAATCCACTTTACTCCGCATGATCAACCGATTGGAAGACCCCACCTCGGGCAGCATCAAGATGGATTTGGTTTCGGTATCAGATCTGACTGGAGCGCCTTTGCGCGAGTGGCGTCGTCATTGCGCGATGGTGTTCCAGCAGTTCAATCTCGTGGGCCGCTTGGATGTATTGACCAACGTATTGATGGGCCGCCTCACCACGGTTCCCACATGGCGCTCACTGCTTCAATTGTGGTCAGACGAAGACAAGGCCCGCGCCTTGGCTGCTCTTGATCGTTTTGACATGGCCGAGTTTGCTGCCAAGCGCTGTGACCAACTTTCAGGGGGCCAGCAGCAACGTGTGGCCATTTGCCGAGCCCTGATTCAGGAACCCAAAATCATTTTGGCTGATGAGCCGATCGCCTCCCTTGATCCCCGCAACACCAAAGCGGTGATGGATGCGCTCAAAACCATCAACCAAGAGTTCGGTATCACAGTTTTGTGCAACTTGCACTCTTTGGACATTGCACGCGAATATTGCGACCGCTTGGTCGGCTTGACTGCTGGCCAAGTCGTATTTGACGGTCCACCCGTCCAACTGACTGAGTCTTTTGTGCGCCAGCTCTATGGCGTGGAGGCCTCCCAAGTCAGCGATACCGAAATGGCCAGCGTCGAAGTTCTGGTCCGTGCCTAAGCTCACATTTTTTCTCCCCTCTCGCCAATTTGGCTTTTTTTCTAAGGACTTTTTATGTTGAACCGTCGCAACTTGATCGCCATTGCTGCTGCCGTGCTCGCCACAGGCGCACAAGCCCAAAACGCCGCCCCCAAAGAGCTGGTGTTTGCCGTCGTTCCGGCTGAAAACGCTGGCATGGTGGCAGACCGTTACAAAGAATTCTTGGATTACCTGTCCAAAGAAACTGGTGTGAAAGTGACTTTGCGCATTGCTGCTGACTACGCAGCTGTGATCGAAGGCCAGCGTGCCGGCCAAATTCACATTGGTTACTACGGTCCCACCGCTTACGCCCGTGCTCGCATGAACGGCGCCCAAATTACCCCCTTTGTGACCGAAACTGCCAAAGGTGGGGTGCGTGGTTACTACGCTGTGGTTTATGTCAAAGCCAACTCGCCGTTCAACAAAATCGAAGACCTGAAGGGCAAAAACTTCGGTCTGGTCGATCCCAACTCCACATCTGGCAACGTGGTGCCACGTTTCGCCCTGGACAAAATGGGCATCAACCCTGACAACTATTTCGGCAAAGTGGTCTACACCGGCAGCCACGTGAATGCTGTGATGGCCTTGAACCAGGGCACTGTAGATGCCGCTGCAAACTGGTGGAACAACGACGAAGACTCTGAACTCATGCGCATGGTTAGCAAGGGTATGGTCAAGAAAAATGACTTCCGCATGATCTTCAAGTCGGACCTGATCCCCGCTTCGCCAGTGGCTTATTTGGACAGCTTGCCTGCCGATCTGAAAGTCAAAATTGAGCAAGCCTTCTTGCAAGCCCACACGAAAAACAAACCTGCCTTTGACAAGCTGTCTAATGGCAAAAACGATCCCTTTGTCAAAGTAACCCACGCCGAATTTGAGCCTGTGGTGGCCATGAACAAGTTTGTGGACAACCTGCGCAAGAAGTAATTTTTGCAAGACAAAAGCACACCATGGTCAATCACACCGAAAAAATCAGCTTGTTGCAGAGTTACGAACTGGCAACACAGCGTGGTCGATGGCAATTCATCGGTGGGTTGGCTTTGGTGTGGGTGCTTGCCATGCTGGCCGGATGGTTGGCTGAAGTCGACTTGGTGAAG
>CAMDFK010000027.1 GCA_945897465.1 Limnohabitans sp. Rim8
CTGGCGCTGGATCCACTACCAGCACATGGCGCCCGAGCTGGAGCGCGAGCACCTGGAGCGCGGCCTGGCCATCATTGAAAAGCTCACCGGCACCACGCACGGCCACAGCATCCATGGCGCAGGCTGGTACACCGGCCGCGACAGCCCCAACACCCGCCGCCTGGTGGTGGACCACGGCGGCTTTGAGTACGACAGCGACTACTACGGCGACGACCTGCCCTTTTGGATGAAGGTGCGCAAGTCAGACGGCACCGATGCACCGCAACTCATAGTGCCTTACACCTTGGACTGCAACGACATGCGCTTTGCGCTTCCCCAGGGTTACTCGCACGCCGACCCGTTCTTTCAGTACATAAAGGACACCTTTGACGCGCTCTATGCCGAAGGTGACCCGAGTGGTGACAACGCCCCCAAGATGATGAGCATTGGCATGCACTGCCGCTTGCTGGGCCGCCCAGGTCGCATCACGGCGCTGCAACGCTTTTTGGACCACATCCAGTCGCACGACAAGGTCTGGGTGGCGCGGCGCATCGACATTGCGCGGCATTGGAAGGCGACGCACCCGTATGTCGACTGAATCCACTGGATCGCCACGCTTCGCTCGCGATGACGAAAAAAATACATCGCTATGACATCAAAACCTTCATTGCGATGAAATGAGAACCGTCATTGCGAGGAGCGCAGCGACGCGGCAAACCAGTCACATCAACGAAAACCCAACCAAGACAGACACCATGCCCCTGACTCTTGACCAACTCAACAGTGCCAGCCGTGAAGACGCGGCGCAGATGATCGACGGCCTCTACGAGCACTCGCCCTGGATCGCCGAGCAAGCGTTGGCGCAACGCCCCTTCACCTCACTCGCCCACCTCAAACACGCCATGTGTGAAGTGCTGGCACAGGCCGGGCGCGACGCACAGCTGGGCCTGATCCGCGCCCACCCGGAGCTGGCAGGCAAGGCCATGGTGAGCCAATCGCTTACGGCCGAATCGACCAATGAACAAACCAAAGCGGGCCTGACCGACTGCACGCCCGAAGAGTTCGCCAAGATTCAAAAACTCAACGCCGACTACAACGCCAAATTTGGCTGGCCCTTCATCTTGGCGGTGCGTGGCCCGCGTGGGGTGGGCTTGAACAAAAAACAGATCATCGATGCCTTTGAGCGCCGCCTGTTTGGCCACCCCGATATGGAGTTGCAAGAGTGCCTGCGCCACATTCACCGCATCGTCGAGATCCGGCTGAACGACAAGTTTGGTGTGGAGCCTACACTGGGTCACCAGGTCTGGGACTGGCAAGAACAACTCGCGCAACACTCCGACCCCGGCTTTGCCGAGATGGGTCAACTTACTGTCACCTACCTCACCGATGCGCACCTCGCCTGCGCCCAACGCATCACGCAAAACATGCGCGACTGCGGTTTTGACGAGGTTTACACCGACGCGGTGGGCAACGTGGTGGGCCGCTATCACCCGGCCAATGCAGGCGGAAAATACCTGATGACGGGCAGCCACTTCGACACCGTGCGCAACGGTGGCAAGTACGATGGGCGCTTGGGCATCTTTGTGCCCATGGCCTGTGTGCAGCAGCTCCACCAACAAGGCCAACGCCTGCCCTTTGGCATCGAAGTCGTGGCCTTTGCCGAAGAAGAAGGCCAGCGCTACAAAGCCACCTTCTTGGGCTCGGGCGCACTCATTGGTCAGTTCAATCCCGCCTGGCTGGACCAGCAAGACGCCGACGGCATCACCATGCGTGCCGCCATGCAGCATGCGGGCTTGAACATCGACGACATCCCCAATATCCAGCGCGACCCGGCGCAGTACCTCGGCTTTGTCGAAGTCCACATCGAGCAAGGTCCGGTGCTCAATGAAGTGAACATCCCGCTCGGCGTGGTCACGTCGATCAACGGCAGCGTGCGTTACCTGTGCGAGGTGATTGGGACGGCCAGCCACGCGGGCACCACCCCCATGGACCGCCGACGCGACGCGGTTTGCGCCGTGGCCGAACTGGCGCTGTACATGGAGCAACGCGCCGCGAAAGACGGTGACAGCGTGGCCACCATGGGCCAGCTGCAAGTGCCCAATGGCTCGATCAACGTGGTGCCCGGCCGCTGCGTGTTCAGCCTGGACATGCGTGCGCCCACCGATGCGCAGCGCGATGCGCTGGTGACCGACATCCTGGCGCAGCTGCAAGCCATTGCCGAGCGCCGTGGCGTTCGCGTCAAAACCGAACTCACCATGAGCGCCGCCGCCGCGCCCAGCGCACCCGAATGGCAAGCCCGATGGGAACGCGCCGTGAGCGCTCTGGGTGTGCCGCTCTTCAAACTGCCCAGCGGCGCAGGCCACGACGCGATGAAGCTGCACGAAGTCATGCCACAAGCCATGCTGTTTGTGCGCGGCGAAAACGGCGGCATCAGCCACAACCCACGCGAATCCACCACCAGCGACGACATGCAACTGTGCGTCGACGCCTTCACCCATGTTTTGAACCAACTCTCTCAGGAATTGTCATGAGCGCTACCTATGATCAATACCAACAACTCGACGCTTGGATCGACGCGCACTTTGACGAACAGGTCAAGTTTTTGCAGGCGCTGGTGCAGGTGCCCACCGACACCCCACCCGGCAACAACGCGCCACACGCCGAGCGCACCGCCGAGCTGCTCGCGCCCATGGGCTTTGACGCAGAAAAGCACCCTGTGCCCGCCTCCGTAGTCAAGGCCTATGGTCTGGAGTCGATCACCAACCTGATCGTGCGCCGCCAATATGGCGAAGGCAAAACCATTGCCTTGAATGCCCACGGCGACGTGGTGCCCCCCGGCGAAGGCTGGACACACCCACCCTACGGCGGCGAGATTCACAACGGCGCGATGTACGGCCGCGCCACCGCCGTGAGCAAGTGCGACTTTTCCACCTTCACCTTTGCCACGCGTGCGTTGGAGTCCTTGAACGCCCCCCTCAAAGGCGGCGTGGAACTGCACTTCACCTACGACGAAGAATTTGGCGGCGAAATGGGCCCCGGCTGGTTGCTGGCCAAGGGCCTGACCCAACCCGACCTGATGATCGCGGCAGGCTTCAGCTACCAGGTCGTCACCGCACACAACGGCTGCCTGCAAATGGAAGTCACCGTGCAAGGCGAGATGTCGCACGCCGCCATCCCCGACAGCGGCACCGACGCGCTGCAAGGCGCGGTGCACATCCTGAGCGCCCTGCTCGCGCTCAATACGCAATACCTGAAGGTCACGTCCAAGGTCGAGGGCATTAGCCACCCCTATCTGAACGTGGGCCTGATCGAAGGCGGCACCAACACCAACGTGGTGCCCGGCAAAGTCAGCTTCAAGCTCGACCGCCGCATGATCCCCGAAGAGAACCCGGCCGAAGTGGAAGCCAGCATCCGCCAAACCATTGCCGACGCTGCGGCCAGCTTCAAGCCCCCACGCGGTGGCCATGCGCTGAAAGTGGATGTGCGCCGCATGCTGTTGGCCAACGCCATGAAGCCGCTGGCGGGCAACCAACCGCTTGTGAGCGCCATCCAGAAACACGGTGAACAAGTCTTCGGCGAAGCCATCCCTGCCCTTGGCACACCGCTTTACACCGACGTGCGTCTGTACGTGGAGCGCGGCATCCCCGGCGTGATCTACGGCGCAGGCCCGCGCACCGTGCTCGAGTCCAACGCCAAACGCGCCGATGAGCATGTGCAGTTGGAAGACCTGCGCCGCGCGACCAAGGTGATCGCCCGCACGTTATTGGATTTGCTGGCCTGATGGCAGCGGGGCCCACGCCCTGCTGACCACGCTTCTTGACCCCGAATCACCATCGATGCTACATTTGTAGCAATAAACTTCAAGGTGAATCAAATGGGCATGCCTGTACGCATTGACGACGCACTTTACGAACAAGCCAAGGCGCACGCCAGCGCAGAGCGCCGCACCATCGCTGGGCAAATCGAGTTCTGGGCGATGGTTGGCAAAGCCGCTCTCGATAACCCCGATCTGCCCATCGATTTTGTGCGCGAACTCATGGTGGCCCGTGCGGAAGGCCCCCTGCTGGCCACGCCGTTTGTGCCCCAATCCGGCGCACTATGAACGTTCAGGTTCTGCAAACTGCCGCTTTTGCCAGGGCATACAAAAAGCTGCACACGCAACAACAAACGGATGCAGACCAAGCCGTTGCGGCCATCGTGGCCGACCCGACTTTGGGCGAACCCAAAAAGGGCGATTTGTCTGGTGTGTTTGTCTACAAATATCGAAGCCAGCAGCAGCTGATGCTTTTGGCTTATGAGTACGACCCCGGCACGCGCATGCTTCTGCTGTTGGGATCGCATGAAAACTTTTACCAAAAGCTCAAGCGCTGAACGGCTTATCGCACAGCGCATGTGCTCTCGTTAAACAGATACCTTCACCGACATGATTACCCCAGCCCTCGCCACCCTGCGCCAGCGCGTGCAGGCCTGCACCACCGACCAAGACGTGGCCGACTACCAGCGCGATGGCGCGGTGTGCATCCGCAACTTGTTCACGCCCGAAGAAGTGGCCCTGCTGCGGGACGGCATCGAGGCCAATCTGGCACACCCCAGCCCGCGCGGCATGGTGGCCAGCAGGGCCGACGACCCGGGGCGCTTTTTTGAGGACTTTTGCAACTGGCAGGACATGCCGCAGTACAAGCGCTTCATCTTCGATACACCCCTGGCCGCACTGGCGCAGCGCCTCATGCAAAGCACCACGGTGCGCCTTTACCACGACCACCTGTTGGTCAAAGAGCCTGGCACTCGCCAGCGCACACCCTGGCACCAAGACCAGCCTTATTACAACGTAGACGGCCTGCAAAACATCAGTTTCTGGATTCCGGTGGACCCGGTGTCCCGCCCCTCCACGTTGGAGTTTGTCGCGGGCTCACACCGTGGCCCCTGGCTCATGCCGCGCACCTTCATGACGAACCAGGCCAAATGGTTCCCCGAAGGCTCGCTGGCCGAGTTGCCCAACATCGACAAGCACCGCGAAGACTTCCCCATCCTCGGCTGGGACTTGCAGCCTGGCGATCTGGTGTGTTTTCACATGCTCAGTCTGCATGCCTCAGCAGGCGTGGACGGCTCGCAGCGCAGGCGCGTGTACTCGGTGCGCTTTTTGGGCGACGACATGACCCACGCCCCACGGCCTTGGGTGACCTCGCCGCCCTTCCCCGGGCTGGACCAGGAAGTCCCTGCTGGGGCGCCGATGGACCATGCGCTTTTCCCTTTGATGCGGGTTTGAGTCGACCTGGCCATGACCCACAACAACCCAGGCGTGTAAGGGGCGAGACCGATCCACCCAACACGCCAACCCACACTGTGTTCAATCGAGTCGGCAACAGTCATCTCGACTTGTTCTGGGACACCTACTTTTGGCGTGACCGGACAACCCCTGGACTGCGCAATCGGGCGGAAGCGCACCTGAAAGCCCGGCTTTGGTGCACATTTCGGCCGGAGCGGGCACCCAAACAGGGGTTTTCTAGGGGATGAACCTGACATACACCGTCAGGTACATGCTGGATAATGGCACCGAATTTGCTAGACAAGATTCACCGTTTATCAGACCCTGGAGTTCCCTATGAACAAGCGTTTCTTACTCAAAGCCACAGCCGCACTGGCCGCAGCCGCCTCTTTTGGATTGGCACAAGCCCAAAGCACCCCCATCAAGTTCCAGCTCGACTGGCGCTTTGAAGGTCCTTCGGCTTTCTTCTTGCTGCCTGCAGCCAAAGGCTATTTCAAGGCCGCCAAACTGGATGTGACGGTGGACTCGGGCAACGGCTCGGGTGGCGCAGTCACCCGCGTGGCTTCGGGCACTTATGACCTGGGCTTTGCCGACTTGGCCGCCCTGATGGAGTTCCACGCCAACAACCCCGATGCCCCCAACAAGCCCGTGGCCATCATGATGGTCTACAACAACACGCCCGCATCGGTCATGGCGTTGAAGAAGTCTGGCATCAAGACCCCCGCTGATTTGGCTGGTAAAAAGCTGGGCGCACCTGTGTTTGACGCGGGCCGCCGTGCCTTCCCCATCTTCCAAAAAGCCAACGGTATTGGCAACGTAGCTTGGACCGCGATGGACCCACCTTTGCGCGAAACCATGTTGGTGCGTGGTGACGTGGACGCCATCACCGGCTTCACCTTCACCTCGCTGCTCAACATCGAAGCGCGTGGCGTGAAGGCCGAAGACGTGGTGGTCATGCAGTACCCCGATTTCGGCGTGAAGCTCTATGGCAACGCGATCATCGCTTCGCCCAAGATCCTGAAGGAAAACCCAGCCGCTGTGAAAGCCTTCCTGACTGCCTTCACCAAGGGCGCCAAAGACGTGATGGCTGACCCCGCCAAAGCCATTGAATCCGTCAAGGCTCGCGACGGCATCATCAACGTGGCCCTCGAGACCCGTCGTCTGCAACTGGCCATCGACACCGTGATCAACAGCCCCTCGGCCCGCGCCGAAGGCTTTGGCCAGATCAACGGCCCCCGCATGACCCTGATGGCTTCGCAAGTGTCGGACGCCTTCAACACCAAGACCCGTGTGAAAGCAGAAGACATCTGGAACGGCTCGTTCTTGCCCACTGCTAAAGAACTGGACATCCTGCCCAAAGGCAAGAAGTAAATCAGTCACCGCTTCGGGGCATGCCGCCCCAGCGCTCTGAGCCCACCCGCACCCTTCATGGGCCGGTGGGCTTTTACAGGGTGTAGCGTGTATACACTTTCGAACACCATTTTCGAGCTCTCACCATGACCCAAGAATCATTCGTTGATTTCCAGAATGTCTGGCTCGCCTACAACGACGAGTTGCTGGCGCAAAACCACTTCGCAGTGGAAGACATCAACTTGCAGGTCAAGCAAGGCGAGTTCATCGCCATCGTCGGCCCATCGGGCTGCGGCAAGTCCACCTTCATGAAGCTCACCACCGGCCTGAAGATGCCCAGCAAAGGCCGCATTCTGGTGGACGGCCAGCCGGTCACTGGTCCGCTCAAGATCAGCGGCATGGCGTTTCAGGCTTCGTCGCTTCTGCCTTGGCGCACCACGCTTGACAACGTGCTGCTGCCGCTCGAAATCGTGGAGCCCTACCGCTCCAACTTCAAGCAAAAACGCGAAGAGTATGCAGAACGCGCCCGCAAGCTGCTGAACACCGTGGGCCTGGGTGGTTACGAAGACAAATTTCCGTGGCAACTGTCAGGCGGCATGCAGCAACGCGCCAGCATTTGCCGCGCTTTGATTCACGAGCCCAAGATGCTGCTGCTGGACGAGCCCTTTGGTGCGCTCGACGCTTTCACGCGTGAAGAACTCTGGTGCATCTTGCGCGACCTTTGGACCGAGCAAAAGTTCAACGTGATTTTGGTGACGCACGACCTGCGCGAATCGGTTTTTTTGGCCGACACGGTGTACGTGATGAGCAAGAGCCCTGGCCGCTTTGTGGTCAAGCGCGAGATCGACCTGCCGCGCCCGCGCGACCTCGAGATCACCTACACACCGGAATTCACCAACATCGTGCACGAGCTGCGCGGCCACATCGGTGCCATGCGCAAGACCGGTACAGCCATCAACCAATGAGCGGGAGCCCCACATGAACAAGAAATCCCTCGAAAGCTGGTCCCCCTGGATCTTGCTGGTGCTGAGCATCCTGGTTTGGGAAGGCCTGTGCCGCGCCTTCAACGTGTCGGAATTCGTTTTCCCCAGCCCTTCGCGCATTGCGCAGCAAACCATTGAATACCGCGACGTGATCGCGGGCCACGCTTGGCGCACATACTGGGTGACCATGGTGGGCTTTGGCATCGCCATCGTGGTGGGTGTGCTGCTGGGCTTCATCATCGGCAGCTCGCGCCTGGCCTATGCCGCCGTGTACCCGCTCATGACTGCCTTCAACGCCCTGCCCAAAGCGGCGTTTGTGCCCATCTTGGTGGTGTGGTTTGGCATCGGCATCGGCCCCGCCATCCTCACGGCTTTCCTGATCAGTTTCTTCCCGATCATGGTGAACATCGCCACGGGCTTGGCCACGCTGGAGCCTGAACTGGAAGACGTGCTGCGCGTGCTGGGCGCCAAGCGCTGGGACGTGCTGGTCAAAGTCGGTCTGCCCCGCTCCATGCCTTATTTCTACGGCTCACTCAAAGTCGCGATCACGCTGGCCTTTGTGGGCACCACGGTGTCCGAGATGACAGCCTCGAACGAAGGCATTGGTTACCTGCTGATCTCAGCCGGTTCGGCCATGCAAATGGGCTTGGCGTTTTCTGGCTTGGTGGTGGTGGGTGCGATGGCCATGGCCATGTACGAGCTGTTCAGCGCCATCGAAAAGCGCACCACCGGCTGGGCACACCGCGGCTCGCAAGGCGAGTAAAGCGGCTGCTCTTGAGCGTGTGACGCCGTCGGCCCATCCAAGAGAGTGGATCAGATGACTTGGTTGGCCCGACTCGACTTGGACTACACGCTCGAAGCCGAGCGCGGCATACGCGGCCAAACTTGAACGACTGTTTTAGTCGCTACAATTCACCCACAAGGAAGCGTGGCAGAGTGGTCGATTGCACCGGTCTTGAAAACCGGCGACTCGAAAGGGTCCGTGAGTTCGAATCTCACCGCTTCCGCCACAGGGCAGCCAACCCGAATTGGCTCAATCACCCAACAATGACTGTTCAAGGCGGCTGCTTTGACTCGTCTTGCGCCTTGGCATATTCTTTTTGCAACTGTGCCGTCAGACTCCGCACCAAATCCTCGGACAAGTTGAACTCTGCGCGAAGCAACTCTATAGCCAACAGCTCCTCTTTGGACAAAACACCGTCTTTCAGGGATTGGCGAATTTGTTCTTGCATGAGCACTTTGCGACGGGCCATCTGATTAGAAAAGGCCGATGCCACGATACCCGTGAGCAAAGCCACCGTGCACACACCCAAAAATGCCGTGAAAGGCGCAACGATCTGGCCGATCCAAGTTATGGGGGCCACGTCGCCGTAACCCACAGTCGTCAAAGTGATGATGGCCCAATACATGCTGGCCGGGATGGAGGAGAACTTATCTGGCTGCGCCTCACCCTCAGCAAAGTACATCAAGCTGGAACTCAAAAGCACGGCCAGCAACAGGAGGTAAAGGGTCGCAATGAACGACTTGCGCTCTTGATAAATGGCTTCAAAGAGATCTTCGATGGCGCTGCTGTAATGAGAGATTTTGAGTGCACGAACCAATCGCAAGATTCGCAAGACCCGCAAATCAGCTCCGGGAAAGATCATCTGCAAGTAAAAGGGTGCAATTGCTATCACGTCAACCAATCCGTGAAAGCTCAACATGTAACCGAGACGGGCCCGCCCTGGAGGGCGGCGCTCAGCTTTTCGCGCAGGCGCTGACCAAATTCGCAAAAGATATTCAGCAGAAAACACCACCACGCTGAACAGCTCTATGGCGTCAAAAACCGCTTGATGCGCTTGCCGAAGAGAGGCGACCGATTCAAGAATAACCGCAGCAACATTCACCAACACCAAGACCAATAGGCCCCAATCACAGATTTTGCTGGTCAAGTCACCGTGTTCATCTTTGTCCAAAATTTCAGCGGTCCGACGCTGTACAGCGGCAAGTTGCATGAAGTGCCTTTGTTGAATTTAGGCGGACACTAACACCAAAATTCAGGCTTGTCTAACGCACACCAAGTCGACGACACACCATACAACGCCCTCGCTTTTGAGCTTGAAAACACATCAGTTCTTGCCCACCAACATCGCCTCCACCAACTCCTGCACCGCCAACGCCTCTTCGGCGGTGGCCAGTTTGTGCGGTTGGCCACGCAGCCACAAATCCACCTCGGTCAACTGCCGCTGCAGTGCGCTGGTGCGCGGGTCTTCGTTGCGCCAGTCCAGCGCCTCGACCCAGGGGCCGCCGTCTGAGCGCCACAGTTGGTAGAACTCGCGGAACTGGTGGTTCATGCGGCTGCCGCGCACGGTGACTTCTTGGCGGTCGGGCTGCTGGCCGCCGGTGGTGGCCATGACGGTGACGGGTTTGCCGTCGGCGGTGGTCAATCGGGCCAGCATGTCGAGCTCGCACAAGGCCGGGTCTTGCGGGTAGCGCGGCAAGGCTTGCTGCAAGGTCAGGGGCCCCAAAAAGCGTCCGGCCAAAAACAGGAAATGCGAAATCACCTCTCGGGTATAGCCACCCTCATCGCGCATGCGCAGCCAGTCGGCGTCTTTTTGCCAGGCGCGGGGCCAAGCGGGGTAATTCACCACGATGTCGATGCCGAGCAGCTCACCCGTTTCCTCTGCAGCGATGGCGCGGTTCAGCTCTTCAAAGCCCCGCGACGCGGCCTGGGTGAAGTTGACTACGCCCGGCAAACGCGCTTGACGCAGTTGTGCAACCAGATCACGGCTTTGCGCGTTGTCGGTGCCCAGGGGTTTTTCCATGAACACACCCTGCCCGGCCGCTGTGGCCTGCAGGGCATAAGTTTTGCGCGGGCCTGGCGGGCAAGCCAGGTACGCCACATCGGCCCCAGCCATGGCCGCTTGTGCGCTGGGCGCGATGGTCACATCAGGGGCCATCTCCAGCGTTTTGGCCACGGATGCTGTTGAAGGGTCCCAAACACCGCAGATTTCAAAAGCGGGATGCTGCAAAGCGTTCTCCAACATCCGGCGGCCCATGATGCCCAGCCCAATGATGGCCATTTTGTTTGTCATAAAGGTCTCCTGAAGGTGGGTCTAGCTTAACCATCTCGAAAAACCCTGTGGTGATACAAGGCGTGACAACGCCATGACCTTGCCGTACAAGTCTGCATCGGGGCCGTAACACCTCAACATCTGCTTATCTTCAAAGGGATCCCGTAAAATCTCTAGAATTTCATATAGGTTTCATAGAACCGAATAATTCGATAAAATTGGATTTATGCACAAAACCTATACTCCTTTCGTATCCGCTTACCTGCGCTTTTTGCAGTTGGCCAAGGTGGTTCAAGCCCTGCCCGACGGACAAGAAATGGATGCCAACGAGCAAGCCTTGTTAGAGTCTGTGGTGCTGCGCTGGTACGAAAATCAGCCCATGACGGTTCGTGAAGCCATCAGTTTGGCCGCACTGGGCTCACCGGCCACCTTGCACAAACGCATCACGCGCCTGCGCGAAAAAGACATGCTCAGCACCCTCAACCTTGAAGGTGACAAACGCGCCAAATTCCTGATTCCCACCCAACGCACGCTGGACTTCTTCCAGCACTTGGGTCAATCCATGCAGCAGGCCAACACGAACCTGCCCGCATGACCGTCACGTTCCGTCATCTGGCCGAACAATCAGCGCTGGCCTTGACAAGCGCTGTTTTGTTTGTGACCTTCTTTCAATTCAACGACTGGATCTTTTCCTCGTTTCAGTACAGCGAAGGCATCAACTGGATCTTCCTGCCTGCAGGTTTTCGTGTGATTTTGGTGCTGACGATGGGCCTGCCCGGTGCCATTGGTCTGATGATGGGCAGTTGGTACATCGACAGCGCGTCCATGACGGCCACCACTTGGTTTTTCCCGTTCATCAATGGGGTTGTGTCTGGACTGACCCCTTGGCTGGTCATGAAGTACCTGATTCATCGGGGCTGGCTGGCACCCCAGTTGGGGCAAATGACCGCATCAAGGTTGCTGCAAATGACCATAATTTTCTCAGCGGCCAGCGCCATGAGCCACCAGCTAGTGTGGTGGTCACTTGAAAAACCCGATGCCAACATTTGGGTGGATGTGTGGCCCATGTTTGTGGGCAATGCCCTCGGTGCTTTGCTGATGCTTTATGGCATGAAGTTTGTTATCAACCGCATAAGCTCAAATCGCCAAAGCCATCACTGAAGCTCAGGGTCACGGCGCTTCAGACAGAAAAAGCGCTTGCAGGTCACTCAAAAAATCAAAGCCTTTTTCTGTCGGCCACACCCGGTGCAGGTCACGGCCAATCAAGCCCAACTTCTCCGCCTCTTGCAGGCCTTTTTGAATGCTGGTCATGGCCAGACCCGTGCGCTCCACAAAATCGGCCAAATCAAAACCACCGCGCAAACGCAGTGCGTTGAGCATGAACTCAAATGGCAAGTCTTGGCGCGAGACCTCGGTGCTTTGCGTGACGGGATTGCCTTTCATGGCCTGCTGCATGTAAAGCGCGGGCTCGCGATAACGCACCTGCCGCAGCACGCGGTGCGCAAAGCTGAGCTTGCTGTGCGCCCCAGCGCCAATGCCCAAATAGTCGCCAAACTGCCAGTAATTCAGGTTGTGGGCGCATTGGTGGCCCGGCTTGGCATAGGCTGAGACCTCGTAGCGGTTGAGCCCTGCTAACCCAGTGAGCTCAGTGATGCGGTCCATCATCTCGTAAGCCAAATCGTCTTCAGGCAAGGCGGGTGGGAACTTGGCGAACACCGTGTTGGGCTCGATCGTGAGGTGGTAAATCGAAATGTGCGGCGGCGCAAAGGCCAGCGCAGTCTGGATGTCTTGTGTCAAGCCTTCCAGCGTTTGGCCGGGCAAGGCGTACATCAGGTCGAGGTTGAAGGTGTCGAACATCTGTGCCGCTTCCGTCACGGCGGCCAGCGCCTGATCGCGGTCGTGTACACGGCCCAAGGCCCTCAGGTGCGCATTGTCAAAACTCTGCACCCCAATCGACAAACGGGTGATGCCCGCTTGGCGGAAGGCCTTAAAACGGTCTTTCTCGAAGGTGCCGGGATTGGCTTCCATGGTGATTTCGGCGTCTGGCGCCAAGCGCACTCGGGCGCGGATGCCGCCCACCAAACGGTCAATCGCTTCGGGCGAAAACAGGCTGGGCGTGCCACCACCCAAAAACACGGTCTGGATACTGCGGCCCCAAATCAGGGGCAAGCTGGCTTCCAGATCGGCAAAGAGTGCGTTGATGTAAGCGTCTTGCGTCGATACCGGGTCAGCGCCTTCGCGGAATTCGTGCGAGTTGAAATCACAATACGGGCACTTCTTGATGCACCAAGGCAGGTGCACATAAAGCGACAGAGGCGGCAAGGCATTCAGTTGCAGCACGCCGGGTCGCATGGCGTGCACCGGGTCCATCATGTCGATCATGGCTGGCTCAGGCGGCGGCGCCATCCAGCCAGCGCTCACGCATCAATGCCAACATGGCTTGTGCGGCGCGGCCCCGGTGGCTGTGGGCATTTTTAACTTCAGGCGGCAGTTCGGCAAAGGTCTTGCCGAACTCGGGCAAAAACATGACCGGATCAAAACCAAAACCATTCGTGCCTCGGCGCTCAGGCGTGATCTGCACCACCACACGGCCCACCGCAACCAGGGGCTCCGGGTCGTCGGCGCTGCGCAAGGCCACCAAGGTGCTGACCATGGCGGCGCGGCGGTTCGTGATGCCTTGCATTTGTTCCAGCAAGGCGCTCACATTGGTGTCGTCACCCTTGGGGTAGCCAAAGCGGGTGGCGTAGTAAGCCGTGTCCACACCCGGTTGGCCGCCAAAAGCATCGACACAGAGACCCGCGTCATCGGCCAAGGCAGGCAAGCCGCTCAGCTGCGCGGCATGCCGGGCTTTGGCCAAGGCGTTTTCCACAAAGGTTTTGAAGGGCTCTGCCGCCTCAGGGATGCTCAACTCGGACTGGCGCACCAGCGTCATGCCCAGCGGCGCAAACAGGTTTTGCAGCTCGGCCAGTTTGCCCGCGTTGTTGGAGGCCAGAACGATTTTCATGAGTGAGCGGTATCAGGCGCTGAAAGTCAGGGTTTGGGGCGCGTCGTGCGCTTGCTTTTGCAGCTGCACCAACTGGGCAATGCCTTTTTCGGCCAAGGCCAGCATGCGATCCATCTCCACGCGGGTGAAGGCCACGCCCTCGGCCGTGCCCTGCACTTCCACAAAGTTGCCCGCGCCCGTCATGACCACGTTCATGTCCGTGTCACAAGCCGAGTCTTCGGGGTAATCCAAGTCCAGCAAAACGGTGCCGTTTTTCAGGCCCACCGAGATGGCGGCTACACGGTCGATGATGGGGGATTCGGTCAGTTTGCCGGTCTTGATCAACCAGTTCACCGCGTCTTGCGCGGCCACAAAAGCGCCCGTGATGCTGGCGGTGCGGGTGCCGCCATCGGCTTGGAGCACGTCGCAATCGAGGTGAATGGTGCGCTCGCCCAGTTTTTTCAGGTCAAAAACAGCACGCAAAGACCGGCCAATCAGGCGCTGGATTTCTTGCGTGCGGCCGCTTTGCTTGCCGCGTGCGGCTTCGCGGTCACCCCGGGTGTGGGTGGCGCGGGGCAGCATGCCGTATTCGGCCGTGACCCAGCCCTCTCCGCTGCCTTTTTTGTGGCCTGGCACTTTTTCTTCGACCGAGGCGGTGCACAGCACACGGGTCTGACCGAACTCAATCAGGACAGAGCCCTCGGCGTGCACGGTGTAACCGCGGGTGATGCGCACAGGGCGCAGGGCGTCGGCGGTGCGACCGGTTCGAACGTAGGAAGTGGTGTTCATATTGGCTCTGAAATGGTGTTGGGTCTTGGGCCTGACATGGGGCCCGGGTGTGAGCGGGCGGGTCAAAGGCCAGAGTTTGAGATAATGCCTCGTTTCATGTTCAGCTGTTAGGCTGAGCATTTGCAGTGCGTCCAAGCCTGTTTGGCCCAGCACTGCCTCAAGGAACTTGATTCATGCCAGTTTACAGTATGACCGGTTACGCCAGCGTGCAGCACAGCCCGCTGTCCGCAGACGGCGACAACCCTGCCAGCGCGGCCCCCACAGCCCGGCTGGGGTTTGAAATACGCTCGGTCAACAGTCGTTTTTTGGACCTGAGTTTTCGCTTGCCTGAAGAGCTGCGCCAGCTCGAACCCGGCCTGCGTGAACTGATCACCCGGCAAATCAAACGCGGCAAAGTCGAAGTGCGAGCCAGCCAGGATGCAGGCGATGGTGCCACCCTGCAAGCGCCAAACCACCAGGCCCTGCAAAAAATCGCGGCCCTGCAAGACAAAATCCAAGATTGGTTGCCCGATGCACAGCCCTTGAGCGTGGCCGATGTGCTGCGCATGACGGCAGGAAGCTCGGGCCAAGCAGCCCCTAACGAAGCCGCCTGGATGCAAATTGCCGCACAAACCGTGAACGCCTTGCGCGAAGCCCGCGCCCGCGAAGGCACCCGCCTGACCGAAATGCTGCAAAGCCACATTGAGCAACTGCGCGGCCTGTCAGAACAAGCTGCGCCGCTGGTGCCGCAACTGGTCGAGCAGCAGCGCCAGCGCTTTTTGGAACGATGGAAAGATGCCATGGCGCTCGCCGAAGGCAGCCACTTGCCCGAAGCCGCGCAAGACCGGGCGCTGACCGAAGCCACTGCCTTTGCCATCCGCATCGACGTGGCAGAAGAACTCACCCGCCTGCGCTCGCACCTGGACGAACTCTCCCGCCTGCTCACCCAAGGCGGTGACATTGGCAAGCGCCTGGACTTCCTGATCCAAGAACTGCACCGCGAAGCCAACACCTTGGGCTCTAAATCGGCCGTGCTCGAGATGACCCGCATCTCGGTGGACATGAAGGTGCTGATTGAGCAAATGCGCGAACAAGTTCAGAACATCGAATAAAGAGCCCCAGCATGGATTACCCCGGAAACCTGTTTGTTGTGGCCGCCCCCAGCGGGGCTGGCAAATCCAGCCTGGTCAAGGCCTTGATGGAGTTGGACGCCCGCGTACAGCCCACCGTCTCGCACACCACCCGCGCCCCCCGGGGCCAGGAAAAGCATGGCCGCGAATACTTTTTTGCCTCGGCCCAAGAATTTGACGCCATGGTGCTGGGCAACGCTTTTGTCGAATGGGCCCATGTGCACGGCCAGCGCTACGGCACCTCCAAAAAGATGATCGAAGAGCGCATGGCCCAAGGTGCGGATGTGATTCTGGAAATCGACTACCAAGGCGCCTTGCAGATCAAGAAGATGTATGCCAACGCGGTGTTGATTTTCATACTTCCCCCCAGTTGGGAAGAGTTGCGCTCGCGTCTGGAGCGCCGCGGTGAAGACACCGCCGAGATCATTGAGCTGCGTCTGCAAAACGCGGCCATCGAGATGGCCCAGGCCCCAGAATTCGACTTCGTTATAATCAATGAAGTATTTGACCGTGCCTTGTTTGACCTCAAAGCGGTTGTTCATGCCCAGCGGCTCAAGTACCACGTCCAGCGCCGCGCCAGGCCTGACACTTTTCTAGCCCTCAAGATGGCTTGACCTCCGCACAGACATTTTCAAGGAAAACCCATGGCCCGCATCACTGTTGAAGATTGCCTGGAACAGATTCCCAACCGCTTCCAGCTGGTTTTGGCCGCGACTTACCGCGCCCGCATGTTGAGCCAAGGCCACACCCCTCGCATCGAGAGCAAAAACAAACCCGGTGTGACCGCCTTGCGCGAAATCGCCGCTGGCAAGGTGGGCATCGAGATGCTCAAGCGCGTGTCCTGAAACACCGTCACCCCCGTCTGGCCACAAGGTCAGCCCCGAAAATGCCCCTTCATGGGGCTTTTTTTTGCTTTTTTTCATCCCCCTCAAGGCTTGCGTTACATTGACATCATGAGCGTCGTCCTGCCCAAAACCTCCAAAGCCAGTCCCAGCCGCCCCAAAGCGCCGGACCCAGCGGCTGCCAATGCAGCCGCAGCCAGCTTTGCTGTGCTGGAGGAGCAACTGGGCTATCTGAGCGAATCCGAAACCGACATGGTGCGTCGGGCCTACAAATTCGCCGACGAAGCCCACTTGGGGCAGATGCGCAAAAGCGGAGAACCCTACATTACCCACCCCATTGCCGTGGCCGGTTTGTGCACCGAGTGGCGGCTTGACGCCCAAGCGCTGGCCGCCGCTTTGCTGCACGATGCCATGGAGGACTGCGGCATCACCAAGATCGAGTTGATTGAGCGCTTTGGCTCGCCTGTGGCCGAGCTGGTCGATGGCCTGACCAAACTGGACAAGCTTGAATTCAACACCCGCGAAGAAAACCAAGCCGAGTCTTTTCGCAAGATGCTGCTGGCCATGGCCCGCGATGTGCGGGTCATCCTCATCAAGCTGGCTGACCGTACCCACAACATGCGCACCATGTCCGACATGCCGCGCAGCAAGTGGGGCCGCATCGCCTCCGAAACACAAGAAATCTACGCGCCCATTGCCCACCGCTTGGGCCTGAACCAGATTTACCGCGAACTGCAGGACTTGGCCTTCAAACACTTACTGCCTTGGCGCTACGCGGTGCTGTCCAAGGCCGTCGCGCGTGCGCGCAACCGTCGCCGCGATCTGATACAGAAAGTACAAAGCGATGTGGAGGCCGTTTTTGCCCAAGCCCACATGGACGTGCGCATCAGTGGTCGTGAAAAGTCACTTTACTCCATCTACAAAAAGATGGATGAAAAACACCTGAGCTTTGCCCAAGTCACCGACATTTACGGCCTGCGCGTCATTGTGCCCTCGGTCATTGATTGCTACACCGCTTTGGGCCTTTTGCACCAAATCTACAAACCCGTGCCGGGTAAATTCAAGGACCACATCGCCATTGCCAAGGTCAACGGCTACCAGTCGCTGCACACCACGCTGGTGGGGCCGTCCGGGGTGAACGTCGAGTTCCAGATGCGCACCGAGCCCATGCACCTGGTGGCCGAATCGGGCGTGGCCGCGCACTGGCTCTACAAAGAGCACGAGTCGGCCAGCGCCCAGTCCGAGCGCTTGGGCACGCAGTGGCTGCAGTCCCTGCTCGACATCCAGACCGAAACACGCGACGCGGCCGAGTTTTGGGACCACGTCAAGGTCGACCTGTTCCCCGATGCTGTCTACGTGTTCACGCCCAAGAGCCAAATCATGGCTTTGCCGCGCGGTGCCACGGTGGTGGACTTCGCCTATGCCATCCACAGCCGGGTGGGCGACCACGCCATGGCAGCCCGCATCAATGGCGACCAGGTGCCACTGCGCACCGAACTCAAAAATGGCGACGTGGTCGAGGTGATCACCGCGCCCGTCTCGGCCCCTAACCCGGCATGGCTGGGCTTTGTGCGCACCGGACGCGCACGCTCCAAGATCCGCCATCACCTCAAGACCATGGCGCAAACCGAATCGGTGGGCCTGGGCGAAAAACTGCTGGCGCAGGCTTTGCGTGCCGAAGGCATCAACCAATTGCCCGCCAACGACGAGGCTCACCAGGTGCTGTGGGAAAAACTGCTGCGCTTCACGGGCAACCGCAACCAAGCCGATTTGCTGATGGACATTGGCTTGGGCAAACGCATCGCCACCATTGTGGCCAAGCGTTTGACGGCCCTCCTGTCGGAGTTGGGCCAAAAGCCCGACGCGCTGCTGATGACGCGCGAGCGTTTCACGGCGCACGAGTCCATCTCGCAAGGCGCCATCACGCTGGACGGCAGCGAAAACGCTTCCGTGGTGTATTCACGTTGCTGCCGCCCCCTGCCCGGTGACGACATTGTGGGTTACCTGGGCCGCGGCGAAGGCCTGGCGGTGCACACCCGAGATTGCGCCACCGCACGCAAGCTGGAGCACAAAGACAGCGAACGCTTCATTGGCGTGGAGTGGTCGGACGAATTGAGCCGCAGCTTCGAGACCGCCATCACCGTCACCGTGATCAACGGCAAAGGTGTGCTGGCCAGGGTGGCGGGTGCTTTGGCCAGTGGCGAAACGGACATCGTGCACGTGGACATGGGGCAAGACACCCCCCAGGACACCGCTGAGTTGAAGTTCGTGGTGGCCGTGCGCGACGCGGCGCACTTGGAACAGGTGCTGCGTCACCTCAAACGCACCCCCTCAGTCATCAAGGCCGAGCGCCAAACCAACCAGGGCCACTGGCCTGGTTGATCTTTGCTCCGCTTGAACTTGGTCGGCTTCAAGACCAATCAGGCCGCCGCCGGATAACTCACGGCCAACACCTCAATCTCGATCACCCCTGAGGGCGTGACCAGCTTGAGTTCATCGCCTTCGCGGGACTTGAGCAAGGTGCGTGCAATCGGCGAGACCCAGCTGACTTGGCCTTGCAAACTGTCGGCCTCGTCGATGCCCAAAATCGTGACCGTGCGCTCGGAGCCGGAGGCCTCGGCATAGGTGACTGTGGCCCCAAAATACACCTGGTCGCTGCCATGGTGCACCGCAGGATTCACCACTTCGGCCAACTCCAGCCGCTTGGTCAAAAAGCGAATGCGTCGGTCGATCTCGCGCAAACGTTTTTTGCCGTAGAGGTAATCGCCGTTTTCCGAGCGGTCGCCGTTGCTGGCCGCCCAATGCACAATCTCGACCACCTTGGGCCGCTCGTCGTCGATCAGGGTGAACAGCTCGGCCCTCAGGCGTGCATAGCCTTCGGGGGTCATGTAGTTGCGGGCACCCGCGGGCAAAGCCGGTAAACCCAGCTCTTCGTCATCATCGCCGTCGGACTCTTTGGTGAAGGCTTTGCTCATGGCGTGTGGGTAGTGGCAAGAAAAAGAAAAAGCCCACAACTTGCGTTGTGGGCTTTCTGATTTTTGGTGCGGCTGGCAGGAATCGAACCCACGACCCCTTGGTTCGTAGCCAAGTACTCTATCCAGCTGAGCTACAGCCGCAACACATCAAGATTGTAGCAAGCTTTTGAGGGCACTTCTGGGCTGCCCGTCAATTTATTGCCAAGAGACCGCCGACATGTCGTTGGCAAAAATCGGTGAGCTCGACCACAGGCCTTTGAGGCCTTTGCGGTAAACCGCTGTGTTGGTGGCGTTGAACAGGAACTCGTTGACCGCATCTTTGGCGATCATGCGCTGCATGTCGCCAAACAGCTGCGTGCGCTCTTTGGCCGCTTCGGTGGCCGCGTGTTTGGCTGCCAAATCGCGGAAGGCCTTGCTGTCGTAACCCCAGTAATACTGCGGGTTGGCGTAAGCCATGTAGTCCAAAGGCTCGACGTGGTTGATCACCGTCAGGTCAAAGTTGCCCTTGAAGGTGCCGCCCAGCCACTGCGCCCATTCCACGTTTTCAATTTTGGCCACGATGCCCACCTTGGCCAGCTGAGCGGCCAAGATCTCGCCGCCCTTGCGGGCATAAGGTGGTGGGGGCAAGGTCAGCGTCACGTTCAATGGCGTTTGCACCCCGGCTTCCTTGAGCAGAGCCTTGGCTTTTTCGGGGTCGAAAGCGTAGTTGTTGCTCAGCTCCACATAGCCCGCATCGGTGGGAGCCATGTGGCTGCCAATGGGTTTGGCCAGACCTTCAAACACGCCGTCGATGAAAGCTTTTTTATCGACCGCGTGCGACAGAGCGCGGCGCACGCGCACATCGTCAAAGGGCTTTTTGCGGTTGTTGATGGTCATGATGCCTTTGCCCGCCGTGCTGCCCATCTCCACCACAAAGCGCTTGTCTTTCTGGAACTGCTGCAGGCTCTGTGGCGACTGGAAGCGCGGCATGCCGTCGATGCCGCCCGCCAGCAAGGCGGCCACTTGGGCGGCCGAATCGTTGATGAAGCGGAAAGTGACCTTCTTCACCTTGATGGCGTTGGCATCGCGAAAGCCATCCCACTTGGACAAAGTCACTGCTGTGCCTTTGGCCCAGTTGTCGAGTTTATAGGGGCCTGTGCCCACGGGCTTGGTGGCCGCATTGGCCGCGCTGTCCGGGTGCAAGATCACAGCCGTGTTCTCGCCCATGCGGAACAAAAAATTGCCGTCGGGGTTGGTCAGCACCAACACCACGGTGTGTGCGTCGGGGGTCGAGATGTGGGTGATGTTGTTGAACACCGCGCCTTTGGCTTTGTTGGTGCTCTTGGCGTCTTTGGCCCGCTCGAAACTGAACTTGACAGCGGCAGAGTCAAATGACGCACCATCAGAAAACTTCGCGCAAGGTGTCAAGCACGGCCGAGCGGGTCACCCGCGTCAAAATCGCCGTTTGTACCGCCGCCAGCGCCGTGGCGGGCAAGAGCAAAGCCTTGAAGCCCTCGCCCACCCCGCCGCCATCGTCCTCGGTCCAGCCCGGGAAACCGCCCGCGCTCACCCACTCCAGGTGCACCGCGAACAGCAAAATCAAAAGAATGGCCAGCCAAAAATTGGGCAAGGCCAGGCCCAGTTGGCTGAGCGTCATCACGCCCACATCGCCCGCTTTGTTTTGCTGCGAAGCGGCATAAATGCCCAGCGCCAAAGCCAGCGCCACCGTCAGGCCCATGGCCATCACGGCCAGCGGCAGCGTCACCTGCATGCGCTCGGCCATCAATTGGGCGGTAGGCGTGTCATAAGAGATGCTCAGGCCCGTCTGCCCCTGCAGCAAACCGCCCATCCAGCTCAGGTAACGGGTGGCAGCGGGCTGGTTCAGGCCCAATTTTTCTTCCATCGCAGCGATCGACTCGGGTGTGGCCGTTTCGCCCAAAATGACCTGTGCGGCATTGCCTGGCAACAACTCCAGCACCGCAAACACCACCACCGATGTGGCCAGCAAGGTCAGCACAAAACTCAGCAGCCGTCTCAAAACAAACAGGGGCACGCGCTATCCTTGGGGTCTGTGAGCAACGATGAACAGGGCTTTGAATGGCATCACAAATGATTGTAAACAGCGCACCCGGTTCCATTGTGGATATTCCCGGCCTTCAGGTCGGTCACTTCACACTGAGCGAACGGTTGACGGGCTGCTCGGTGGTCTTGGCCCCCCAAGGCGCTGTGGGTGCAGTGGATGTGCGTGGCGCCGCCCCCGGCACCCGCGAAACCGATTTGCTGGACCCTGCCAACTTGGTCGACAAAGTGCACGCCGTGGTGCTGAGCGGCGGCAGCGCCTTTGGCCTCGACGCCGCCACGGGCGTGGTGCGCTGGCTCGATGAGCAGGGTATTGGTTTTGAAACCGGCCACGGCCGCGTTCCCATCGTGCCTGCCGCCGTGTTGTTTGACTTGCCCGTGGTGCGCCCGGGCGACGCCCCCCAAGCCCGGCCCGGCGCAGAGGCAGGCTACGCCGCCTGCCAAGCAGCTACAACAGCGTCACCCGCCGCAGGCAATGTGGGCGCAGGCGCAGGCGCTTGTGTGGGCAAACTCTTTGGATTGGATCGCTGCATGAAAGGCGGCATCGGCAACGCCAGCGTGCGCGTGGGCCCTTGGGTAGTCGGCGCCTTGGTCGCCTGCAATGCGGTGGGCGATGTGATCGACCCGGCCACAGGTCAGGTGCTGGCCGGAGCCCGCACCGCCGATGGCCACAAGCTGCTGGACACCCAACGCGCCTTGCTGGCAGGCGAGCGCGGCAGCCGCCCCCTGCCCGGCACCAACACCACCATCGGTGTGGTCGCCACCAACGCCACCCTCACCAAAGCCCAGGCCAAGCGATTGGCCATGAGCGCCCACGACGGCCTAGCCCGCAGCATCCGCCCGGCGCACACCACGCTGGACGGCGACACGCTGTTTGCGCTGGCAACCGGCACCGAAGCGGGCCCAGTGGACCTGATGCTGCTCACGGTGATGGCGGCTGAGGCCACGGCGCTGGCCACAGTGGATGCCATTCGGCAGGCGCGGGGCATCAGCACTGGTTGGGGCGATGTGCCTGCAGCAACCGATTGGGTGAATTGAGCCCAGAAACAAAAAAGCCCGCTGGGGAATGGGCGGGCTGCGTCGTGGATGTAAATGGTAGGGCGTGACAGACTTGAACTGTCGACCAAAGGATTATGAGTCCTCTGCTCTAACCAACTGAGCTAACGCCCCGACCGAAGCAGTGATTGTAGTGGGCCGCAGGGGCTTATTTGGACTGGCTCAGCGCGTTGCTGACCAAGCGCGAGGTGATGTTGACGATCTGGATCATGCGGTCGTAGGGCATGCGCGTTGGGCCGATCACACCCAAAGTGCCGACGATCTGACCATCCACCTCGTAGGGCGAGCTGACCACCGACAACTCTTGCATGGGCACGATCTGGCTTTCGCCGCCGATGTAGATGCGCACGCCTTCGGCTTGGCTGGACACGTCCAGCAGGCGCATGAGCTGGGTTTTTTGCTCAAACAGATCAAAGGCTCGGCGCAAATGGCCCATGTCGCTGGAAAAGTCACTCACCGACAACAAGTTACGTTCACCGGCAATGACCACCTCGTTCTGGTCTTCGGCCAACGCCTCGGTGCTGACCTGCACAGCCGCTTGCATGAGTGTGGCGATTTCGCTTTGCAGGCTGACCAGTTCTTGCTGCACCCGGCTGCGCACCTGCTCGATGGCCATGCCCGCGTAATGGGTGTTGAGGAAATTCGAGGTCTCGATCAGCTGGCTTTGCGAGTAATCCGTCTCGGTGAAGAGGATGCGGTTTTGCACATCGCCTTCGGGCGAAACGATGATGACCAGCAAGCGCCGCTCGGACAGGCGCAAAAACTCGATGTGCCGAAACACAGAGGCCCGACGCGGCGTCATGACCACACCCACAAAATGAGACAAGCTCGACAGCAGGTTGGCAGCACTGGCGATCACTTTTTGCGGCTGGTCGGGCGTGAGCGCTGGGGTGTCCAGTCCGTCGCGCTGCACCGTGAGCATGGTGTCCACAAACAGGCGATAGCCCCGGCTGGTGGGAATGCGCCCGGCCGAGGTGTGCGGGCTGGCGATCAGGCCCAGCTCTTCCAGGTCGGACATCACGTTGCGGATGGTGGCAGGTGACAAATCCAGACCCGAGGCCTTGGAGAGCGTGCGCGAGCCCACAGGCTGGCCGTCCGCAATATAGCGCTCCACCAGGGCTTTGAGCAATAACTTGGCACGATCGTCTAGCATCTTCATATTTTAATGATGTAATTTACGAATGAGATCCAAGTTCCGTCACGTTGCGCTTTTTGGCAAATACAACACTGCCGCCCATGGCGGGGCGCTGGAGAGTTCGCGCTGCGCTTTGGATGAAGTGGCGCAGTTTTTGACGCGACAAGGCTGCGATGTCGTACTGGACAAAGAAACCGCCCTTCACACAGGGCTGAGCCACTACCATGTCCTGGAAATGGACGAGATCGGTACGCAGTGCGATCTCGGCCTGGTGATCGGGGGTGACGGCACCATGTTGGGCATTGGCCGCCAAATGGCCCGCCATGGTCTGCCCCTGATGGGCATCAACCAAGGTCGGTTGGGTTTCATCACCGATATTCCCCTGCAAAGCTACCAAGATGTGCTGCTGCCCATGTTGCAGGGCCTCTACCAAACCGAAAACCGCAGCTTGCTGCATGCTCAGGTATTGCGCGACCACCGGTGTGTTTTCAGCGCCTTGGCCATGAACGATGTGGTGGTCAACCGAGGCGGCTCCTCGGGGATGGTCGAGCTCAAAGTCGAGGTCGATGGCCATTTTGTGTCCAACCAACGCGCCGACGGTCTGATCATCGCCACGCCCACAGGCTCCACCGCCTATTCGCTGTCGGTGGGCGGGCCCTTGATGCACCCGGCCATTGGCGGCTGGGTCATGGCACCGATCGCGCCACACACCTTGTCCAACCGGCCCATTGTCTTGCCCGAATCCTGTGAGATCAGCATCGAGATCGTGGCAGGACGCTACGTCAGCGCCAACTTTGACATGCAATCGCTGGCCGACCTGATTTTGGGCGACCGGATCATGGTCAAACGCTCCGAGCACACGGTGCGGTTTTTACACCCCGCGGGCTGGAATTATTTCGACACCTTGCGCAAGAAAATGCATTGGAATGAGGGCGCTTAAACCGTGGCACTGACGCACATCACCCTGCGCGACTTTGTGATCGTGCACGAACTGGCGCTGGACCTGAGCTCAGGCTTCAGTGTGTTGACGGGCGAGACCGGGGCGGGCAAATCGATTTTGATCGACGCTTTGCAGCTGGCTTTGGGGGCCCGCGCCGAATCGGGCGTGGTGCGCGAAGGCGCCAGCCGTTGCGAGGTGTGTGCCGAGTTCGAGCCCACACCCGCCATTGCGGCCTGGCTCGAACAAGCCGGTTTCGAAGCCAGCGCCAACTTGCTGCTGCGCCGCACCGTGGACACCACGGGCAAAAGCCGCGCCTGGATCAACGGCAGCCCCGCCACCGCCACGCAACTGCGCGAGCTGGGCGAGCAACTCCTCGACATCCACGGCCAGCACGCTTGGCAAAGCCTGACCCGCCCAGACGCGGTGCGCGGCCTGCTCGACGCCTACGCGGGCATCGACACCCGCCCCCTCAAAACCGCTTGGCACGCTTGGCGGCAAGCCCAACAAAGCTTGGCCGATGCGCAGCAAGCGCAAAGTACCTTGGCCAACGAACGCGAGCGGCTGGCCTGGCAAATTGGCGAGCTGGAAAAGCTCAATCCGCAAGAAGACGAATGGCAGGAGCTCAGCATCCAGCACAGTCGGCTGGCCAACGCACAAGCCTTGATTGACGGGGCCAACCAAGGCACGCTGCTGCTGGAAGGCGATGAGGACGGCGGCGCTTTGCGCCAGCTGTCCCGCGCCATCCAGACCCTGCAGTCGCTCGGGCGGTATGAGCCCGAGTTCAACGCCTTGGCCGAGGTGTTGACCTCTGCCCAGGCCCAGGCCGAAGACGTGGCCCACAGCCTGCACGCCTATTTGCGCAAAACCGACCTGGACCCGGCCCAGCTGGCCCAGCTGGACGAGCGCATGGGCTTGTGGTTGTCCCTGGCCCGCCGTTACAAAAAAACCCCCGACGAACTGCCGCTGGCCTTGCTGGCTTGGCGCCAAGAGCTGGCCCTGCTCGATGCCGCCGCCGACCTGGATGCCCTGCAAAAAGCCGCCAACGCGGCCCAAACCGCCTGCACACAAGCGGCCAAAGCCGTCTCGCGCCAGCGCCAGCAAGCGGCCAAGCCCCTGGCCCAAGCGGTCAGCAGCGCCATGCAACAGTTGGGCATGCAAGGCGGCCGCTTTGAGGTGCAACTGCAAACGCTGGATGCACCTGCGCAACACGGCCTGGAAGAAGTGAGTTTTTTGGTGGCTGGGCATGAGGGCAGCACGCCCCGGCCCGTGGGCAAAGTCGCTTCAGGCGGTGAGCTCTCGCGCATCGCCTTGGCCATTGCGGTCACCACCAGCGAACTGGGCGAAGCCGGGACCTTGATCTTTGACGAGGTGGATTCGGGTGTGGGCGGCGCAGTGGCCGAAACCGTGGGCCGACTCATGAAACAGCTGGGCCAACACCGCCAGGTGCTGGCCGTGACCCACCTGCCCCAGGTGGCGGCCTGCGCCGACCACCACCTGCTGGTGAGCAAAGCCGCAGCCCAAGGCCAGGTCAGCAGCCAGGTGCGCGGCGTGAGCGGCGAAGAGCGCGTGGGTGAAATCGCCCGCATGTTGGGCGGCGAAAAGTTGTCCGCCACCACCTTGGCCCACGCCCGCGAAATGCTGGGCAGCCCAACACCCCAGCCGCTCACCCAACCCACTGGCCGCAAAGCCGCACAAAGCTGAGCATGGACATCATCCTCATCACCGGCATGTCCGGCTCCGGCAAATCGGTGGCGCTGCACGCGCTCGAAGACGCGGGCTATTACTGTGTGGACAATTTACCGCCCGAGCTGCTCATCCCCTTCGTCAAACTCGAAGAACAGCACAAAGAGCAACGCCTGGCCATTGCGATCGATGTGCGCAGCGCCAATTCATTGCACCTGATGCCCGAGCAAATGAACCTGCTGCGCGACATGGGCATGTCGGTGAAATCGGTGTTTTTGGACGCCAACTCCGACACCTTGCAGCGGCGCTACTCCGAAACCCGGCGCAAGCACCCTTTGTCGGGTGGCAGCAAACCACAAAGCGACAAAGCGTTGCTGGAAACCATCCAGCTGGAGCGGGAACTGCTGTCCGATTTGCGTGAGCGGGCCCACGTCATCGACACCAGTTTGCTGCGCTCGGCCCAGCTGCAAACCTACATCAAGACCTTGGTCAGCGCCCCATCGGCCCAATTAACGCTGGTCTTTGAATCCTTTGGCTTCAAGCGCGGCATCCCCAGCGATGCCGACTATGTGTTTGATGTGCGCATGCTGCCCAACCCGCATTACGAAAGCACACTGCGGCCGCTGACCGGGCGCGACGAACCGGTGCAGGCCTACCTGCGCCAGTCTGAAGAATTCATGCAAATGCAATCGCAAATCGAAGGTTTTCTGGGCCAATGGATTCCGGCCATCGAGCGCGACCACCGCAGCTACGTGACGGTGGCCATTGGCTGCACCGGAGGCCAGCACCGTTCGGTGTTCATGGTCGAGCAGCTGGTCCAAAACTTCAGCGCACGTTGGCTCACCCTCAAGCGCCACCGGGAGCTGGACGCGCTTTGAGCCGCAGCGCGTTCACACCGCGTGTTCACACCGCGCTTTGACCCAGGCCCTTTTCCAGCATGCCAATCACTTCGTCGGCAAAAGCTGCATAGCTGATCGGCCCGCCCGGGCGCAACCAAGTGAAGGTCCAGTTGATCATGCCCAGCAACATCATGGTCAGCGCCGTCTGGTTGGTGGGGGTCAGGCGCTCGGGGTAGGCGCGTTTCATGAAACGGGTCATGGCGGCCACGATGTCGCGCTGTCGGTTCAGGATGAGTTCACGCGGTGACACAAGGCCAGAGCTCAGGGCCAGATCGGGCTCATCGCTCAAAAACTGCGTGTCGTTGAGCAACGCCGCATGCCGTGTGGCGGAGGTTTCGTATTCCTGCAAAAACGCCCGAACCAGTTCGTGCAATGTGGCCCGGTCGTCCAGGTCCTTGCGCTGGGCGTTGGCCTCGGTTTGTGCGATCACCGCCAGCAAGCGCTGGGTGTGGCGGTCGAGCAGGTCAAACAAAATCGCCTCTTTGCTGCCGTAGTAGTGGTACAGCCGCGCCTTGGAGGTGCCGCAGGCCGCAGCGATCTCGTTCATGCTGGCGGCCGGGTAACTGCGCTGGGCAAAACATTGCGCGGCGATGTCGAGGATCGCGTCGCGCTTGATGTCGTGGGTTGCGGATTTGGGTCTGGCCATGTCTTTCGGGCCTCAAACCGGCCACACCACCCCGTTGTCATTCAGGATCGCATCCAGGGGCTCATCGTGGTCTTCGGGCTCCAGATCGTCCAGAAAACCGTGGGTGTAGCCCAGGCCAACGGTGTAGGGCTTGGGCTGCAAAGTGGCCAGGGTGCGGTCGTAAAAGCCGCCGCCGTAACCCAATCGGTAGCCGCCAATGCCGTAACCCACACAGGGCACAAACAGCAAGCTGGGCACGATGACCTCGGTGTCCTTGGGCTTGGGAATGCCGTAAGCGTCCTCTTCCATCGGGCAGCCGGGGTACCAGGTGTGGAAGGTCAGAGTTTTGTGCTGTTTGTTGACCACCGGCAGGCCAATTTGGCGACGCTGGGGCTCGCCATGCAGCTCGCCGTCTTCTTTCCATCGGTGCAAGGCGGGGAGCGGGTCAAACTCGCCCTTGATGGGCCAATAAGCACCAATGACCCTGTCCGGGCGGTCAAACAGCCAAATGCGCATGACGCGTTGCAAGGCTTCGGCCCGCGCCAGGCGGTCCGGATGGTTCAACCTTTCTTCCACCAAGGCTTTTCTCAAGGCGCGTTTTGCTTCGGCTTTGTCCATAATCGACCCATGAAATTCAGATGCATTTTGACACTGCTGAGCGCCATCGCCATGACAGGCCTGTGGGGCGGATCTGCCCAAGCCCAAAACCGAGGCGACGAGGTGCTGCTGGAGATGCACCAAGCCTTTCGCAAAAAAGACACCCACCGCCTGACTGCTCTGCTGCCCCAGGCCCGTGGCCATGTGCTGGAGCCCCTGGCCGCCTACTGGGACATCCGGGCCCGACTAGAGACCGCATCCAGCACTGACATCCGCAGTTTTTTGAACACCTACGCGGGCAGCTACTACGAAGACCGTTTGCGCAACGACTGGCTGCTGCAGTTGGGCAAGCGCCACGATTGGGCCACTTTCACTGCCGAATACCCACGCTTTCGCATGCGTGACGACCGAGAGGTGCGCTGCTATGCCCTGGCCACCGAAGCCATGAACAGCAAAGTGGATGTGGCCGAAGAAGCGCTGCGGCTTTGGTACGCGCAGCGCGAGCCCGATGACGGCTGCGCTTACCTGGCCGAGCACCTGCACTCGGGCCGTCAGATCCAGGCGCTGGACCTGTGGCGCAAAGCCCGCATCGCCATGGACGCCAACCGCCCCCGCGCGGCGCAAGTGGCCGTTGACATCGAGGCGCCCCGCCTGTCCGAGCAAGTGAAACTGATCCACGCGGACCCGGCCAAATACCTGGACAAACGCATCTTGGCCATCACCCGCAGCCGCAAAGAGCTGGCTGTGCTGGCCCTGATCCGGCTGGCCGCAAAAGACCCGGACCATGCCGCGGATTTGCTCAGCAAACGCTGGGCCATTCAGCTGAGCCCCGAAGAGCGCAACTGGACCTGGGGCGTGATCGGCAAACAAGCCGCCCAAAAACTGCAAGACAACGCCGCCAGTCACTTTGCCAAGGTGCAAAAAGACAGCGACCTGAACGACGACTTGCTGGCCTGGAAAGTGCGTGCCGCCTTGCGCCAAAGCCAATGGCCTCAGGTGCTGAGCGCCACCCAAGCCATGAGCGCCGACGCCCGCAAAGACCCCACCTGGATCTATTGGCGTGCGCGTGCCCTGCTGAGCGCGGCCCAGAACGAAGCCCAACGGCAGGAAGGCCAAAGCCTCTTGCGCCAAATCGCAGGCGTGCGTGGGTTTTATGAGCAACTGGCGCTGGAAGACCTGGGCCAGGCCATCACCGTGCCCGAGCGCCCCACAGCGCTCACCCCACAAGAAAAAGCCGATGCCCTGGTCAACCCGGGTTTGCAACGCGCCCTGTACGCCATCCAGATCGGTCTGCGCCCTGAAGGTAACCGTGAGTGGAACTACAGCACCAATTTGCACACACCCGGCGGCATGAACGACCGCGAGCTGCTGGCTGCGGCAGACCTGGCTTGCCAGCGCCATGTGTGGGACCGCTGCATCAACACCAGCGAACGCACCAAGGACGTCATCGACTTTGACCAGCGCTTTCCCCTGCCGCTGCGCGAGACGGTGTTGCGCCGCGCTGGCGACATCCGGCTCGACCCGGCGTATGTGTACGGCCTGATCCGTCAGGAAAGCCGCTTCATCATGGACGCCCGCTCGCATGTGGGGGCTTCGGGTCTGATGCAAGTCATGCCCGCCACCGCCAAATGGACCGCCAAAAAAATCGGCTTGACCCATTTCACCCCAGACCAGATCACCGACCGCGAGGTGAACGTGGCCATTGGCACGGGCTACCTGAAAATGGTGCTGGATGATTTTGAAGGCTCCATGCCCATGGCCACCGCCGCCTACAACGCGGGACCTGGCCGACCACGCGCATGGCGCAACGGCCCGGTGCTGGATGCGGCCATCTGGGCGGAAAACATCCCGTTTTTGGAAACGCGCGACTACGTCAAGAAGGTGCTCTCCAACACCACCAACTACGCCGCCATCTTGACGCGCCAACCGCAGTCACTCAAAGCCCGATTGGGGACCGTGGGGCCACGCACTTCCCCCATCGCTGAGGTGAATACAAATTTGCCTTGAAGGCAGCAGAGCCCCCAGCCACGCCATGGCCGGGCGCGCACCCCTCACCCAGCAGCTGAGGCAGGCCCCAGCAACTCGTCCAAATTGGCCTTGATTTTTTGTTCAATCTTGCCGCTGTAGGCCCCCAGCAAAAAACCCAGTTTCAGCTGCAGATCAAACCGAGTTTCGGTCACCTTCAGCTCGCCACTCACCCCGCTGCGGGCAAAGCGCATCAGGTCAACAGCCTCACCGGGTTCTGACTCGCAGCTCATGCCCCACTCCTGCTCGGCTTGCTCGCGCCAGCGATCGGCCACGGCGCGCGCACCCGCCAGGCCTAGGGTGTGCTCGCGTTCGATCTTGAGTTCAGGCATGGGGCGCTTTCTGGGCTTGACGGGCAGCGAATTCGGGATCCAAAGACACGTCCACCAAACAGTCGTAAAACACGGGCGCTCGGCCCAAGTCGGTCAGGTGCTGGCTGGTCAACTCGTTCACATTGGTGCCGTTCAGGCCCAGCTTGCGCCACCAAATGCCCAAGCCATGGACCACACCGGGCCGAGCACGCTGGTTCAAGCGCGCTTTGCAGTGGTAAGTGCCCCGGTCGTTGAACACACGCACCACCGCGCCGTCGGCAATGCCTCGCTGGGCCGCATCTTCGGGGTGCATCTCCAGCACCGGCTCGGCCTCGATGTCGCGCAGGCTTTGCACGTTGACGAAGGTGGAGTTGAGGAAGTTGCGTGCAGGCGGCGAAATCATGGCCAGCGGATAGCGGCCACCCGGCGCGGCCAGCTCGTAATTGGGCAAGTGGTCCGGCAAACCGTCCAGGCCCTGATCGGCCAGGCGCTGGCTGAAAAACTCGCAGCGGCCCGAAGGTGTAGGAAAGCCGCCCTGCGCAAACGGCGCGTCGGGCACGGGCAAAGAGGCGAAGCCATGCTCAAGCAGCTGCTCAAAGTCTTTCTCGTCGCCGATGGCGCTGCGGCACAGGCTTTCGTCGCTTTCGGCAAAACACGCGTCGTCAAAACCGATGCGGGCCGCCAGCGCCCGGAAGATGTCGGTGTTGGTGCGTGCACCGCCCACGGGCGCAATGGCTGGGCGGTTGAGCAACACATCGGTGTGGCCGTAGCTGGTGTGGATGTCCCAGTGCTCCAACTGCGTGGTGGCGGGCAAAATGAAATCGGCGTAGTCGGCCGTGTCGGTCTGAAAATGCTCCAGCACCACGGTGAACAGGTCTTCGCGGCCAAAACCCTGCACCACTTTGCCCGACTCGGGAGCCACGGCCACTGGGTTGCTGTTGTAGACGATCAAGGCCTCGATTTGGGGGCCGAATGCGGGTGATGCTGGGCGCATCAAATCGTCGCCAATGGTGCTCATGTTGATGGTGCGAGGACGCCGCTCGCCCAGCAAATCGGGCCGCTGCAAAGCCGCTCGCCGTACCGGAAAGTGCCCCGAGCTGCTGAGCAAAACCCCGCCCGCACGGTGCCGCCAAGCGCCCGTGAGCGCAGGCAAGCAAGCAATGGCCCGAGCCGCGTTGCCGCCCCCACGCACGCGCTGCATGCCGTAGTTCAGGCGAATGGCGGCGGGCTGGGTGGTGCCCCAGTCACGGGCCAATTGGCGCACTTGTTCAACCGGCACGCCGCACACCTCGGCCGCCCGCTCGGGCGGCCATTGCAAAGCGCGGGCCTTCAGGGCGTCCCAGCCCAGGGTGTAGCGGTCGATGTAGTCTTGGTCCAACCAGCCGTGCACGATCAACTCGTGCATGAGGGCCAGCGCCAGCGCGGCATCGGTGCCGGGGCGCAGGGCGATGTGTTCGTGGCATTTTTCGGCCGTCTCGCTGCGCCGGGGGTCAATGCAGACCAGCTTGGCCCCATTGCGCTTGGCTTCTTGCGCAATGCGCCAAAAGTGCAGATTGCTGCCAATCGAGTTACTGCCCCAAATGACGATCAGCTTGGATTCGGCAAAAAACTCGTTCTTCATGCCCACCTTGTTGCCCAAGGTCTGCGTCAGGGCTTCGGCCCCGGCCGAGGCGCAAATCGTGCGGTCCAGCAGCGATGCGCCCAGCTGGTGGAAAAACCGCGCCGCGATCGACTCACTTTGCACCAGGCCCATGGTGCCCGCGTAGCTGTAGGGCAAGATGGCCTGCGGGTCGCGTGCGGCGATGGTTTTCAGCCGGGCGGCAATGGCGTCCAGGGCTTCGTCCCAGCTGACCGTTTCAAATTGGCCCGAACCCTTGGGGCCGACCCGGCGCAGGGGTTGCAGCAAGCGGTCGGGGTGGTAGGTGCGCTCGGCGTAGCGCGAGACCTTGGTGCACAACACGCCGTCGGTGGGCGCGTGCGCCGGATTGCCCTGCACTTTGGTGGCGCGGCCGTTTTCAACGGTCGTGAGCAAAGCACAGGTGTCGGGGCAATCGTGCGGACAAGCGCCACGCACGGTCTGGGGGGCCAAAAGGGAGTCGGTCATGGGGCGCTAAAAAAAGAAATGGCTGGCTGGGAGAGCGGATTCGGTCTCATTGTGGCCCAAACACACCCCTGCGAGGGCGGTCCGTTTGTCCCCCATGTGCGCGGGGGTGTTGGCAATCCCCCTCAAGTGTGGCTAGACTGTACCCATGAAAATCATCGACTCCATCCTCACCGACGCGGCCAGCATCGCGGCCATTCGCAAAGACATCCACGCCCACCCCGAGCTGTGCTTCCAAGAAGTGCGCACAGCCGATGTGGTCGCTCAGCAGCTGACCGACTGGGGCATCCCCATCCACCGCGGCATGGGCACCACAGGCGTGGTGGGCATCGTGCACGGGCGCGATGGCGGCGCTTGTGGACGCGGCATTGGCCTGCGGGCTGACATCGACGCGCTGCCGATGCAAGAGTTCAACACCTTCGCTCACGCCAGCAAGCATCAGGGCAAGATGCACGCCTGCGGCCACGACGGCCACACCGCCATGCTGCTGGCAGCGGCCAAGCACTTTGCCAAGCACCGCGACTTCGACGGCACGGTGTATTTGATCTTCCAACCCGCCGAAGAAGGCGGCGGCGGTGCACGCGAGATGATCAAAGACGGCTTGTTTGACAAGTTCCCGATGCAGGCCGTGTTTGGCATGCACAACTGGCCCGGTGCCCCGGTGGGCACCTTTGCCGTGAGCGCTGGCCCCGTGATGGCGTCGAGCAACGAGTTCAAAATCACCATCCGTGGCAAGGGCAGCCACGCTGCGCTGCCGCACAACGGCATCGATCCTGTGCCCGTGGCCTGCCAAATGGTGCAAGGCTTCCAGACCATCATCACCCGCAACAAGAAGCCGGTGGATGCGGGCGTGATCTCGGTCACCATGATCCACGCGGGCGAAGCCACCAACGTGGTGCCCGACTCGTGCGAATTGCAGGGCACCGTGCGCACCTTCAGCATCGAGGTGCTGGATTTGATCGAAAAGCGCATGCAACAAGTGGCCGAGTCGATTTGCGCGGCTTTTGACGCGCAGTGCGAATTCGAGTTTCACCGCAACTACCCGCCCACCATCAACAGCCTCGCCGAAGCCGACTTTGCACGCCAAGTGATGGGCGGCATCGTAGGCGCTGAGCAGGTGATGCACCAAGAGCCCACCATGGGGGCGGAAGATTTTTCTTACATGCTGCAAGCCAAGCCGGGCGCTTATGTGTTCATCAGCAACGGCGACGGCGCCCACCGCGAAATGGGCCATGGCGGCGGGCCTTGCACACTGCACAACCCAAGCTACGACTTCAACGACGACCTGATCCCACTGGGCGGCACCTATTGGGTTGAACTGGCCACGCAATGGCTGGCCCAACCGACCCAGACTGCTTGACCAGGCTCCGCATGCACAACATTCAACAGGGCTTTTCCAAAAGCTACGCGCAGGCTCGTCAGAAATTTCTGAACGCTGCCCAAACAGCCTGTCTGCCCGTGGACTCGAACGTCCACCCGCTGCCCGGTCGGGACGGTGAAACCTTGGCCATGGACGTGGTGCTGGACGGCGCGGCCGATGCCCAACAGCTGCTCGTCATCAGCAGCGCTTGCCACGGTGTAGAGGGTTATTGCGGATCCGGCGTGCAAATCCATGCGCTGCACAACACCACCTGGCGTGAAGCGGCCCGTGCGCGGGGTGTCGCGGTGCTGTATATCCACGCCCTCAACCCACACGGGTTTTCACATGTGCGCCGGGTCACCCACGAAAACGTGGACATCAACCGCAATTTTCAGGACTTCTCCAAGCCTTTGCCTGATAACCCGGCCTACCGCGAAATCCACCCCTTGTTGCTGCCTGAGGTCTGGCCACCCGATGCCGCCAATGCAGCGGCCACTGCGCAATACATTGCCGAGCGCGGCATGAAAGCCTTTCAGGCCGCTGTCTCCAAAGGTCAGCACGAGTTCCCGGATGGTTTGTTTTTTGGCGGTCAGGCCCCCACATGGAGCAACCTCTCCGTGCGCAAGGTGCTGCAAAAGTACGGCCAGCGCTGCCAGAAACTCGCTTGGATCGACCTGCACACGGGCTTGGGCCCCAGCGGCGTTGGCGAGCGCATTTTTGCCTGCGCCGACGATGCCGCAGCCTATGCCCGCGCCAAGGCCTGGTGGGGCCAGGGCATCACCTCGATTTATGACGGCTCATCGACCTCGGCCTTCCTCACGGGTCTGATGTGGATGTCGGCTTACCAAGAGTGCCGACAAGCCGAATACACCGGCATCGCCATGGAGTACGGCACCCAGCCCACCGACAAAGTGATGCACGCCCTGCGCGGCGACCACTGGCTGCACCTGCACCCCGAAGCCACCGAGACTTTGGAAAAGCAGATCAAGCAAGATCTCATGGACGCGTTTTACGTCGACACCGACGAATGGCGCAGCCAGATTGTTGAACAAGCCATGGACGCCATGCACCAGGCCGTCAACGGCTTGAGCGCGGCATGACTGCACCACGCGTTCTGGTCTTGGGTGGCAGCGGCTTTGTCGGCCGCCAGGTCTGCGAACAACTCGCCCGCTTGGGCTGGCTCATCACCGTGCCCACCCGCCGCGCCGTGAATGCGGCCCGTGTGCAAAGCTTGCCTGGGCTGACAGTAATCGAGGCGAATGTTCACCAAGAAGCCGATCTGGCCCGCTTGATGCCCGACCACGATGCGGTGGTCAATTTGGTGGCCGTGTTGCACGGCAGTGAAGAGCGCTTTGAAAACGTGCACGTGGATTTGCCCGGCAAAATCGCCAGCGCCATGAAAAAAGCCGGTGTGCAGCGATTGGCGCACATCAGCGCCTTGGGTGCCGACCCACAAGGCCCCTCCATGTACCAGCGCAGCAAGGCGCGGGGCGAGACGGTGCTGCACAACGCAGGGCTGCAGCTGACGGTGTTGCGCCCGAGCGTGATCTTTGGCGCCGAAGACAAATTCCTCAACCTGTTTGCCGACCTGCAAGCTGTGGCGCCCTTCATGCCCTTGGCGGGCAGTGGTACGCGCTTTGCGCCGGTCTGGGTGGGCGATGTGGCGCGTGCCGTGGTTGTTTGTCTGCAAAAGCTGGACACCGTGGGCCAAACCTACGAGCTCTGCGGCCCAGACGTGATGACTTTGGGCGAGTTGGTCCAGCGTGCGGGTCAATGGGCGGGTGTGAACGAGGGCCGAGGCCGCCCGGTCATCGGCTTGCCGATGTGGGTGGGCTGGCTGCAAGCAGCGGCCATGGAATTGGCCCCGGGTGAGCCCCTGATGAGCAGGGACAATCTGGCGTCAATGAAGGTGGACAACATCGCGACGGGCCAACTGCCGGGTTTGCAGGCTTTGGGCATCTCTGCCTCGTCTGCTGCGGGTGTCGCTCCCGGATATCTTGGTCATCGTGGTCCACGGAGCAAATTGAACCGCTGGCGTGCGGGTGCTGGGCGCTGATTCCACTTGCAAGCGGCATGGGTGGATGAGCGAGGGGATGCGGCGGGCTCCTCATGAAGGGGTACCGAAAATCGTCACCCGCCGCATCCCCTCACACACCTTGGCGGTGCAATCTGTCTCTTGTTCACAGCCGTGGTCGCTAACATGTGGGTTTCGCAACCCGGGAGATAAAACATGATCCAGCTCTACATCGCCAACAAAAACTACTCGTCCTGGTCCATGCGCCCCTGGGTGCTGCTGCGCCAAGCGGGCATTGACTTTGAAGAGGTTTATGTCCGCTTTGACAGCTTCGCGCCAGACTCGCAATTCAAGGCCGCGCTCAAAGACGTCAACCCGGTGGGCAAGGTGCCCGTGCTGGTGCACGATGGCCTGGCCGTGTGGGACACCCTGGCCATTGCCGAATACATGGCCGAACAGTTTCCAGGCAAACAACTCTGGCCGCAAGACCGCGCCGCCAGGGCACGAGCACGCAGCATCTGCGCCGAAATGCACAGTGGCTTCACGGGTCTGCGCAGCGCCTGCCCGATGAACATCGAGGCGCACCTGCCAGACATCGGCGCTTTGGCACTGCGCGACAAACCTGCCGTGCGAGCCGACCTGAACCGCATCTGCAGCCTCTGGAGCGGCTTGCTGCAAGAACACGGCGGCCCCATGCTGTTCGGTCACTTCACCGTGGCCGACGCCTACTTTGCCCCAGTGGTCATGCGCCTCAAGACGTATGCCCTGCCTGTGTCCGCCGATGTGGCCGCCTACATGGCGCGCGTGTGTACCCTGCCCGGCGTCAAAGCTTGGATCGATGACGCGCTGGCCGAGCAAGACTTCATCGACTTCGAAGAGCCCTTTCGGATGGCTCGCTGAAGGAAGCAGCTGCCATGCCCGTGTTTGTCGTCGGCGGTGCGGTGCGCG
>CAMDFK010000028.1 GCA_945897465.1 Limnohabitans sp. Rim8
GCTCTACACTTGCCTACAGATTTTGTCGGTGTCTGTTTTCGAGAAAACGTCGATTTCATGCGCCTTGCAGACCGATGCTTACACAACCGAACCACCTGACTGCGCTAAGCAATTGAATTTATTCACTTTTTAACCGGACACTACTGATATTTTAAATGTTTAAATAATATATAAGGTTGTAGAAATACTTATTGCAAATAAAAAAATTCATCTGAATCAAGGACCTTGTAATGGCCGGCAAATGACGATGTTTTTTGCCCCGACAGATCACTGGCTTGCAGCCTGTGGAAGAGTTTCTGAAACGAAGCTGGGAAACGGGTCTACAAGCTGTAGGACAATCGTGCGCATGAGTCCTCAAGAGATGAAAACGCCCCGTGCCTGGACGGTGTCCGCGCTGTGCCGTGCTGTGGCCGATAGCCTGGATGCCCAGTTCAACCCGGTCAGTGTGCGTGGTGAGATTTCTGGGTTTTCACGCGCCGCAAGTGGGCATTGTTATTTCTCCATCAAGGATTACACGGGCCAGATCCGCTGCGCCATGTTTCGCCGAGCCGCCAGTTTGATCGATTTTGCCCCGCGTGATGGCGAATTGGTCGAGGTGCGTGGTCGTTTGGGCGTGTACGAAGCCCGGGGCGATCTGCAGCTGATTGTTGAATCCATGGAGCGTGCAGGGCAGGGCGCGCTGTTTGAGCAGTTTTTGCGCCTCAAGGCCAAGCTCGAAGCCGAGGGCCTGTTCGATGCCGCCCACAAACGCGCTGTGCCCGCCCAGCCCCGTGCCATTGGGGTGGTCACGTCTTTGGGCGCTGCTGCTTGGCACGATGTGGTGACCGCTTTGCAGCGGCGCGTGCCGCACATTCCGGTGCTGATGGCCCCGGCCTTGGTGCAGGGCGCTGGCGCTGCGGCCACACTGGCGCAAGCATTGCAAAACATCTATGCCCTCACGGCCGAAGACAACCCGCTGTGTCCACCCGTGGATGTGATTTTGCTGGTGCGTGGGGGGGGCTCGATGGAAGACCTGTGGTCGTTCAACGATGAAAACCTGGCCCGCTTGATCGCGCAAAGTCCGGTGCCGCTGATTTGCGGCGTGGGCCACGAGACGGATTTCACCATCGCCGATTTTGTGGCTGACGTGCGTGCCCCGACGCCCACGGCGGCGGCCGAGATGGCCGCAACCGACCGGGGTGTGGGCCTCGAAGCCCTGTCGGTGCTGGAGCAACGCCTGAGCCGGGGCTTGATTCGCCAGCAAGACCGACAGGCACAGCGTTTGGACGCGTTGGCGGCGCGATGGGGGGGGGGCTTGGTCCGTCAACAAGAGCGCCAGAGTCAGCGGCTGAGCACGGTGTCGGCCCGGCTGGGGCGACCACAAGCTGTGCTGGGGCAGCACAGCCAGTGGCTGGACCGCTTGGCCAGTCGTTTGCGGACGGGCATGCAAAGTCAATTGGTCGGCCAAGGCCACCAGTTGGAGCGCTTGAACGATCGTTTGGCTTTCAACCGGGCTCAGCAAGTGCCGCAACGCGCCCAGCGCCTAGAGCGGGCCGCTTTGCGTTTGTCGTCGGTGGACCCGCGCCAGATGCTTGAGCGCGGTTATGCATGGCTCAGCGATGAGCGCGGCCAGGCTTTGACCCGCGCTGCCCAGTTTCAGCCGCACCAGGTGGTGCGGGCGACGCTGGCAGATGGGGATGTGCCCTTGACGGTTACTTCTTGAGTGGGGTTGTAGGTTTCAATTTCTGCGGGTACGTCGTTAAGGGTGAGCCGTCAAAGGTGAGCCGTGATGGGCTGGGGCCTGGGCACCTCATGAGGGAGTACCCAAAATCGGTGCCCAAGCCCCAGCCCATCACGGCGGTGGACAGTGTGGGCTATGACTGTGATGGGCCTTGTCGACCCAAAAAAGGTACTTGGGCAGTGACCTGTCACTGAAAAGGGCGATCGCCTAGCCCCTAAAATGCATGAGTTAACCTTCAACCCGCAACAACAAAAGGACATCCTCATGGAACATACCTTGCCCGCACTGCCGTACGCGATTGACGCTTTGGCTCCCCATTACAGCCAGGAAACCTTGGAGTTCCACCACGGCAAGCACCACAACGCTTATGTTGTGAACCTGAACAACCTGCAAAAAGGCACCGAATTCGAGAGCATGTCCCTCGAAGAGATCATCCAAAAGTCCAGCGGCGGTGTGTACAACAACTCAGCCCAAATCTGGAACCACACCTTCTTCTGGAACTGCATGAAGCCCAACGGCGGTGGCGAGCCCACAGGCGAATTGGCCACAGCCATCAACGCCAAGTTCGGCAGCTACGCCGCTTTCAAAGAAGCCTTCGTCAAGAGCGCTGTCGGCAACTTCGGCTCCGGCTGGACATGGTTGGTCAAGAAAGCCGACGGCTCGGTCGACATCGTCAACATGGGCGCCGCGGGCACCCCCCTGACCACAGGCGACACCGCTTTGTTGACTGTGGATGTCTGGGAACACGCCTACTACATCGACTATCGCAATATGCGTCCCAAGTTCGTTGAGACCTTCCTCGACAAGCTGGTGAACTGGTCTTTTGCCGAGAAGAACTTCGGTTGATCGACGTTTTTCCCAAGTCAAAAAGCCCGCTGATGCGGGCTTTTTGCTTTTTGTTCCGCAAGTGAAGGTGACCCGAGGGGCACAGGTTCAACCAGAGCCAACAGGCTGCTGGAATGACCTTCAATCGACCATTAAGCTGAGCATGGGCTGGGGCCGGGCACCGATTTTGGGTACTCCCTCATGAGGTGCCCGGCCCCAGCCCATGCTCAGCGCCACCCGAAGCATCAAGAAAAGTCAGCGAATCATCATCCCTCCATCGGCCACAATGGTCTGCCCCGTCACATACTGCCCAGCAGGACTCGCCAAAAACACCGCAATACCGCCAATGTCGTCCGGCTCACCCATGCGGCGCAGCGGCGTTTCGCTGTTGTACTTGGCGCTCATCACCGGGTCCTCGTGCAGGGCCTTGGCAAAGTCGGTCTTGATCAGGCCAGGCGCGATGCAATTCACGCGGATGTTGTCCGGGCCCCATTCCACCGCCAAGTTGCGCGCCAGTTGCATGTCGGCCGCCTTGGAAATGTTGTAGGCCCCGATGATGGCCGAGCCGTGCAGGCCGCCAATCGACGACACGATCACGATGGCGCCGTCCTTCTTGGCTTTCATGTCGGGATAGACCATGTTGCACAACCAGGTGTTGGACAACACGTTGTTGCGCATCACTTTGTCAAACACCTCGTCGCTCATGCCGGTGGTGGGGCCGTAATAGGGGTTAGTGGCCGCATTACAGACCAAGATGTCGATCGGGCCCCAAGTCTCACGGGTCTGCGAGATCAGGTTTTGCAGCTGCTCCTTGTTGGAGATGCTGGCGGCCATCGCCATGGCCTCGCCGCCTGCTGCCTGAATCTCTTTGACAACCACTTCACAGGCGTCCAGCTTGCGGCTGGACACGACGACTCTGGCGCCTTGCCTGGCCAACTGGTGCGCAATCGATTGGCCAATGCCCCGGCTGGAGCCAGTGACGACGGCGACTTTGCCTTTGAGATTGAACAGCGACATGAATGGGTCTCCTGATTGAATGGGGTCCAGTCTGCCCGGGGGCTGCTCTCGTGTCTGTCTTGCGGGTGTCAGTTGTCGGGGCTTGGTTCAGGTGCGGATCGGCCACAATGTTGTCTCTAGCATGGTGGCGTGAGGTGAATGTGGAACAAGTGGATGCTGTGGTGATCGGGGCCGGTGTGGTTGGTTTGGCTGTTGGGCGGGCGCTGGCGCTGTCAGGCCGTGAGGTGCTGGTGCTCGAATCGGAAAACGCGATTGGCACGGGCACCAGCTCGCGAAACAGCGAGGTCATTCATGCGGGTATTTATTACCCGGCAGGCTCGCTCAAGGCGCGGCTGTGTGTGCAAGGCAAACAGATGCTCTACGCCTATTGCGCCGAGCGCGGTGTGGCGCACAAGCAGTTGGGCAAGCTGATCGTGGCCACCAGCCGCGAGCAAGTGCTGGCGCTGGACGGCATCATGGCCAAGGCAGCTGCCAACGGCGTGCACGATTTGCAAAAACTCACGGCTGCCCAAGCCCAAGCGCTGGAGCCAGCGCTCTCTTGTGAAGCGGCGCTGCTCTCGCCCAGCACTGGGGTGATCGACAGTCACGGCTACATGCTCGCCTTGCAAGGTGATATGGAAAATGCAGGCGGCTTGCTCGCGCTGGTCTCACCTGTGCAGCACATCGGTCTAAAGCACGGCACAGCCTCGCACCCGATTCGCGTGACCACACAAGACGGTACAGATCTGGCTTGCAAAGTGCTGGTCAATGCCGCTGGGCTGAGTGCCGTGGCAATGGCTGAGCGCATGGACGGGCTGGACAAAAGCGGTCTTCCGTCAGCGCATTACGCCAAGGGCAACTATTTCACACTCGCGGGCAAGGCACCGTTCTCCCGCCTGATTTACCCCGTGCCCGAAAAAGCCGGTTTGGGCGTGCACCTCACGCTTGATTTGGGCGGTCAAGCCAAGTTCGGGCCAGACGTGCAGTGGGTCGATGACCCCACCGACCTGCAGGTCGACCCGCGCCGGGGAGATGCCTTTTATGCCGAGGTGCGCAAATACTGGCCCGCATTGAAAGATGGCGCATTGCAAGCGGGCTACTCGGGCATGCGCCCCAAGATCAACGCACCGCACGAAGCAGCAGCCGACTTCATGATCCAGGGCCCCGCCGAGCACGGCGTGCCGGGTCTGGTGAACCTGCTGGGCATCGAGTCGCCGGGGCTGACCAGTTCGTTGGCCATGGCCGACGAGGTTTGCGCCCGCTTGGCTTGATGCTTTTGGGACAGTGAGGCGTGCCAGGGCACGCCTATCATCGTGAACATGCACCCATTCGACGAAGCCATTGACCTGCGCGCCGCAGCACTTGCGGACGCACCCCACGAATTCACAGGCGCCACCCACCCGGCTTACGCCAACATGGTGGGGCCGTTTGGCGGCACCACTTCAGCGCAGATGCTGCAGTCGGCCATGCTGCACCCCGAACGCCTGGGTGAGCCGGTGGCGCTCACGGTCAACTTTGCGGCCCCGGTGGCCGATGGCGACATCCGCTTTATGGCGCGGCCCGTGCGCACCAACCGATCGACCCAGCACTGGATCATCGAGGCCCACCAAGCCGAAGGCGTGGTGGCCACCGCCACGGCCGTGTTCGCGGTGCGGCGCGAAACGTGGTCAGACGTTGAGGCAGTGATGCCTGCCAATGTGCCTGCTCCTGAGGCTGTCCCCCGAATGCCCACCAGGGGCTTCCCGGCTTGGCCGCAGCGTTACGACATGCGATTTGTTGAAGGCGCTTTTCCCGCTGCCTTTGATGAGCAAGAGCAAGCCCATTCACGATCCACCGTGTGGGTGCGTGACGAGCCCGAACGGGCCTTGGACTTCGCCTCGCTGGCGGCCATCAGCGACAGCTTTTTTCCGCGCATCTACATCCGCCGCCGCCGGCGGGCGATGATCGGCACGGTGTCCCTCACGACGTACTTTCATGCCGACAGCGCCTTACTGGCGCAAGTGGGCACGCGCCATGTGCTGGGCGTGGCCAAGGCGCTGAATTACCGCCATGGCTACTTTGACCAAACGGGCGAGCTGTGGAGCCCCAAAGGGCAGCTGCTGGCGAGCACGCACCAGCTGGTTTATTTCAAGGACTGAGCACTGGGGGTCCAAGCATATGGACCCCTGTTTCCTTGTTTCAGCGCTTCATCTGCTGCAGAGCACTCGCCACTTCGGTGACCAGTTCGGGGCCTTTGAAGATGAGGCCGGTGTAAATCTGCACCACGTCGGCACCGGCTTCTATTTTTGCAATCGCGTCGTGCCCGCTCAAGATGCCTCCCACGCCGATGATGGGGAAGTCTTTGCCCAAGGCAGCACGCAACTGGCGGATCACGCGGTTGCTGCTGGCCAGCACAGGCGCCCCCGACAGGCCGCCCATTTCCTCGGCATTAGCCAAGCCGCTCACCGCGTCGCGCGCCAGTGTGGTGTTGGTGGCGATCACGCCGTCCATGCCGTGCTTTCGCAGGGTGGCGCCGATCACGCCCACTTGGGTTTCGTCCAGATCGGGAGCGATTTTAAGGAACATGGGCACGCGGCGGCCGTGTTCGGCGGCCAGTTCTTCGCGCCGCGCCACCAAGGCGGCCAGCAGGCCGTCGAGCGCTTCGTCACTTTGCAGGGCGCGCAGGTTCTTGGTGTTGGGGCTGGAGATGTTCACCGTCACATAGTCGGCGTGCGAGTAAACGCCCGCCAAGGCGATCAAATAGTCATCGGTGGCGTTTTCAATCGGGGTGGCAGCGTTCTTGCCGATGTTCAGGCCCAGCAGTCGGCCTTGTTGGCGGAACTTGGAGCGCTTGACGTTGGCAATGAAGGCGTCGAGTCCGTCGTTGTTAAAACCCAGTCTGTTGATCAAGGCTTGCGCCTCGGGCAGGCGGAACATGCGGGGCTTGGGGTTTCCGGGCTGCGCCTTGGGCGTGACGGTACCCACTTCGACAAAACCAAAACCCATGGCACCCAGTCCGTCAATGCAGCGGGCGTTTTTGTCCAGACCCGCAGCCATCCCGACCCGGTTGGGAAAGTGCAGGCCCGCCAACGTGATGGGTTGGGCCACAAAGGGTTGGCGATAGAGCCGGTCGAGGGGGGTGTTTTGGGTGCGGGCCAAGCCTGAGAGGGTCAGTTCGTGGGCCTCTTCGGGGTCCATCCTGAACAAAACAGGACGGGTCAGGCAATAAGGGATCAGGGACATTGGATAATTCCGGTCTTGTGCAGGGCGTTGCAACGTGGGGCTCAGTGGCCCTGATTGTCTCAAACCCTGACCTGTCTTTTTGACTTTCCAACCGAGCCCCTTTCATGACCCAAGACGAACTCAAAGCCCTGGTGGGCCAAGCTGCCCTGAATTACGTTGTTCCCGGTGAGATTGTTGGCGTGGGCACCGGCTCTACGGTCAACAAATTCATCGACACTCTCGCCACCATGAAGGACCAGATCAAGGGCGCTGTGTCGAGTTCCGAAGCCTCCACCATGCGCCTGAAGGCTCTGGGCATTCCGGTGTTCGACAGCAACGAGGTCGAAAGCTTGTCGGTCTACATCGACGGAGCGGACGAAATCGACCACCAGGGCCACATGGTCAAGGGCGGCGGTGCAGCGCTCACCCGCGAAAAAATCGTGGCTGCCCAATCCAAACAGTTTGTCTGTATCGCCGATGAAAGCAAGTGGGTGGATGCGTTGGGCGCTTTTCCTTTGCCCGTGGAAGTCATCCCCATGGCCACGGCCCGTGTGATTCGCCAGTTTGCGGCCATGGGCGGCGCGGCGGCGGTGCGCCAAAAAGACGGCCAACCGCTGGTCACCGACAACGGCCAGCACATCGTCGATGTGAAGGGCTTGAAGATCACCGATCCGGTGGCTTTTGAAAACACCGTCAGCCAGTGGCCCGGTGTGGTCACGGTGGGCGTTTTTGCCCTGCAAAAAGCCAAGGTGTGTTTGCTGGGGACCTCTGCTGGGGTGAAGACGCTGGTTTTCTGACCCAGGGATTGGCAGATTCAGGCCCTTCGCAGCAGCAGGCGCAGATCAGGGCCGATGCGCTCCACCGCATGAAAGCCCAGCTGGACTGCATCATCGAGCGCTGTCAGTACTGGCAAATTGGCCATGCCTTGGCCAGGCCCCAGCAGCTTCGGGGCCAAATAGACCAAATACTCGTCCACAAGACCTTCTCGGATGAAGGAGCCGTTGAGCTTGTGCCCGGCTTCGACATGGAGTTCGTTGATCTCGCGCCCGGCCAAGTCGCGCAGCATGGCGTTCAGATCGACCTTCCCGCCGGGGCCGGGCATGTCAATCACCTTCGCACCGCGTGCGCTCAGAGCGTTGCGTTTTTCGGCTTGTTCTGGATTGGCAGGGTCGACCGCCGTGTAAACCCAAATTTGCCGGGCCTGATCGCCTGTGCCCTGTGTGTTCAGCAGTTGGGCGTTCAGGGGCAACTCCAGGCGGCTGTCAACCACCACCAAGTGTGGCTGGCGCGGGGTGTCCAAGCCGCGCACATTCAGTTGGGGGTCGTCTTCGAGCACGGTGCCGATGCCGGTCAGGATGGCGCAGGCGCGGGCGCGCCAAGCATGCCCATCGGCGCGGGCCTCGGGGCTGGTGATCCACTGGCTTTGGCCGTTTTGCAAAGCGGTTTGGGCGTCCAGCGAGGCCGCCACTTTCATGCGCACCCAGGGCAGGCCCCGCTCCATGCGGCTGAAAAAACCAATATTCAGTTCTCGGGCTTGGAGGGCGATGTCGTCCTGCGGTTTCAGGGTTTCGGTCTGCACACCCGCCGCCGCCAGCCGCGCCATGCCTTGGCCGGCCACTTGGGGGTTCGGGTCGGTCAAGGCCGCCACCACGCGGCCAATGCCCGCAGCGGCCAGCGCGTCGCAGCAAGGCCCGGTGCGGCCTTGGTGGGCACAGGGCTCCAGCGTGACCCAGGCGGTGGCGCCTTGCACGCTGTGCCCGCGCTCTGCGGCGTTGCGCAGGGCCATGATTTCGGCGTGCGGGCCGCCTGCCCGTTGGGTGTGGCCAATGGCCAGCACGGCGCCATCGGCGGCGGTGATGACGCAGCCCACCCGCGGGTTGGGCGAGGTCAACCAAAGGGCTTGGCGGGCCAAGCTCACAGACAAGCTCATGGCTGGGTCCATGTGCGGGGCGGCATCGGGTGTCGAGTTCGGATGGGTCACAGCGAAAGTCGGGTGCAGCAAATCATGGCAAGGATACGCCAAGCCACGCGGGCACCGCATCGCGGCTGCTGTGCAGCACGAGTTCGCCCATGCGCGGCTGTGCCTGCCCAAGCGAGCCCGCACCCAAGCCAACCCCCACTGCACCCAAAGCGGGCCCCACCGCGGGCCATTGCACACGCACTTGCAGGTCCTCCAATGCCAATCCAGGCCGCATTTGCAACTGGCTTTGCAGGCTGTAGGTGGTGCCTTGAACCTTGACAGAGGTCTGCAGGGGGCAGCCTGAGCGGCCGGACTGGTGGCAGTCCATGGCATCCAGGGCCAAGGTCAGGGCCACGGTGTGCTGCCGGGTGTCGCTGGCGGTGTTCAAGGTGTACATGGTCAGGCGCGTGGCGGCGACCAGCCCGATGCCCAGCACCGCTGAGGCCACGAGCGCCTCGATGAGTGCCATGCCCTGTGCTGGTACTTTTGACGTAGAGCGTGCATGCCTGGCTGAGGGTCGCATTTGGCAGGTCGGCGATGTCATGGACCGCCTTCCCGCCAGCTGCCCGGCACGCGTTGCACTTGGCGTGTGTCCATCCCCTCAGGCCAGGGCATTCGGTATGGGGCTGATGCCTGCTCGCTGGCCTCGATCCGGCTGCCGCTTTGCAACTCGGGCAAACCCGATTCCACCACCACTTGCCCCACGATGTGCCCGGCGAACCATCCCCGTACCTTGTCGTCTTGGCATTGGGTTTGAAGGACCACGGTGCCCACCACACGCACCCCAGCCGCCATGTCCGGGCAGCGCTGGCTGCAGGCTTGGCCCGAAAACACCAACAACACCGGGGCCTCAGGGCTGCCCACACTTTGGCTCCAGGTGGCGGGGCTGTCCACCCAATAAACACTGCGTGCGGGCTGGCTCAGGGCGCTCAGGCCGTTGCGTTCCTGCGCTTCAGACCAAGCACGGATTTGCTCGGGGGTGGTATCGCCCAGCACGCTGGCCCAGGCCGATGGTGTGCAAGCGCTGTTGAGACCGCCCGGGCAAACACGGCTTGCGGTGTGGGTTTTCCCGCTGGTGCTCGCAGGGTTTGCAACCGAGGCACAGCCATTGAGTACCACCGCTGCGGGGTTGGGCGGGTGGGGAGCGGGCGCCAAAGTGGGAACAAACACTTGGGCCTGGACTTGGGCTCGGCTGGTGCCATCTTTCAGGCTGGCGCTGGCCAGCAGCAGGGCCACATGGGGCGAGCCGATGAGGTCGCGCACGGCCAGCACCTGCGCCACAGCTTCGGGCAAAGCTGTGTGCGCGGGCGGCTGCAGGGCCACGCACTGCCATCGCGCCGTGATGAAGCCGCTGGGGCAGGGCGCGGTGCTTGTGCCGGGGCCCCAGACGGCTGGTGCCCGGTTGCTAGCGTGTTGTCGCTGCATCTCGGCACGCCCCCAGGCCAAGGCCGCTTCGGCGGCCAGTCGGGCCTGCACAGCCTGGGTTTGGTTTTGGCTGGCCAGTCGGTCCACCAGCACGCTGCGGGCGCTGTAAAAACTGGCCAGACTGGCCAGCAGCACCAGGCCGATCGCCACCAGCAGGCTGATGGCACCGCCTTGCCTTTCATGTGGCCCTAAAGGGCTGCCGGTCAGGCTCAGAGCCAACAGGTGGGTCACTGTGCGGCTCCACAAACTGCAGGCCAAGGCGAGGCGGGAACGTCGTTGCGCAGTGACACGGTCCGCGACAGGCTCAGAGCCCGTGTGGCGTCGCGGGGCCACTGCGCACTCAACTGCATGGTGACCCAGCGGGCCACCCAGCGCCCTCGTTTTTCGCATTGCACTTGCCACTGCAGTCCCGTCATTTTCAGGCTGCCTGCGTCGGTCAAATCGGTCCAGACCTCGGGTGTGCAGGCTGTGCGGATTTGCAACTCATGGTCCTTGAGGCGAAAGCCCGAACACTCGTTGTTGTCCAGCAGACCGCTTTGGTTGCGGTCATGCCCGAAGCTGATGCGCTGGCCGAGCACCTGCAAGTCGGCCTGCCCTGCACAAAAAGCGTCTGTACATTGCGCAGACACACGCTCACGCCAGGCTTGTCCGAGCGACTGCGCCTGGCGCAACTCCCGGTCGACGGTGTCCAGCGCTGAACGCAGGTCGTGGTGGACATGGCTGTCTTGCAAAGCCAGGCGATGCCCCTGCATTTGCTGCGCCAACATCTGGCTGCCTGCGGCCAGCACCACCATGCCGACACCCAAGCCCACCAACATGCCCACCAGGGTTTCTCCCCCTTGTTTCTTGGGTCGAGCGGGTTGCAGCTGCATGGTGCGTTTCATGTTTTTCATGGGGTGCCCGATCTGACCTGACTCATTGCCGCCAGCAGCGACCTGGATCACCCACCAGATCGGCCCCGCTGCTGAGCTCCACCGTGGCCATGTGCCGCAATTTCAGGCGCATCGGGGCGCAGGCGCTGTCCCGCGCTTGTGTGCCGATCGGGGTGGCAATCAGGCTGTAGCCCTCGCTGTTGGCGTCTTCGATCGACAGGCGGTAATGACCGCCCGGGGACAGGTCTCCGACCCAGCCCAGGCTGGCCAAATCGGAGGCATGGCTGCTCTGGGTGCCACGCCAACGGGCTTGGGCCAGTTGCAGTTGCTGCAATGCGCTTTGGGCATCGTTGCGGCGGGCTTGTCGCTGCTGAGCCTGGAACGCGGGCAATGCCACGGCCGCGAGGACGGCCATCAAGGCCAAGCTGACCAACAACTCGCTCAGCGTCCAACCGGTTTGTAAAGTTGGTGCAGACGCGACAGCCTTGACTTTGGGGAACCTCATGCCAGTCTCCTTTTGGCACGTCATTGTGAATACTTAATAATGACTTGTATAGCGAATTTATTTGCCGCCAAAGCATTCGGCAATGGGGTGTTTGTCAAAAAACCAAAGGGGAGGGCTGGCGATGCGAAACCGGGGTTTCACGCTGCTGGAGGTGCTGGTGGTGCTGGCGTTGCTGGCCGTTCTGTTGTCTTTGGCGGCCCCCAGTTTCCAAGGCATGCAGCAAAAGCATCAGATGCAAAGCCAAGCCGAGCAATTCCAAGCGAGCTTGCTGTTGGCGCGTTCAGAAGCCTTGCGCCGCCAGCAGCGCGTGAGCTTGTGTGTGCGTGAGTCACGGAATGGATCAGAGCCGTATTGCGCCACGGCGGGCACTTGGTCGCAAGGCTGGCTGGTGTTTGTGGACGGCAACGACAACGGCCGTCGCGAAGCGAGTGAAACCGTACTGCAACTGCACCATGCCTTGCCAGAATTTTTAACGCTGCAAGGCAATGCCACGGTGGACCGCTACATCTCTTATGGACCACAAGGCCGCAGTCAGAGCACCTCAGGGGCCTTCCAGGCAGGGACTTTGACTCTGTGTGGGGCCGGGCAGTCGCATGTCTGGCAGGTGGTGATCAATGCGGTAGGCAAACCTCGGCTGGAGAAAGCTTTACGCCAAGCCAAAGCAAATTGCTGAATAGGGGTTCTTTCAGCGCTGCACTTCATCCACCAAGGTCTTGAACGCGTCGATGTCTTCAAAGTTGCGGTACACACTGGCAAAACGCACATAGGCCACTTTGTCGAGCTTTTTCAGCTCGCGCATGACCAGCTCGCCAATGCGGTGTGAGGCCACCTCGCGGATGCCCAGGTTCAGCAGGTTTTCTTCGATGCGTTCGATGGCGCTGTCCACCTGTTCGGTGCTGACGGGCCGCTTGCGCAAGGCCAGATTCAGACTGCCGCGCAATTTGTCGCGCTGGTAATCGATGCGGCGGCCGTCTTTTTTGACGATGGCCGGAAAGTTGACTTCCGGCTTCTCGTAAGTGGTGAAGCGCTTTTCACAGGCGCCGCATTGGCGGCGCCTGCGGATGAAGTCCCCGTCCTCGGCCAAACGGGTCTCGACGACCTGGGTCTCGGGGTGGCTGCAAAACGGGCATTTCATCGCGCGTGCCGATCAGCCGTAGACCGGGAAGCGGCTGGTCAGCGCGTGCACCTTGGCGCGCACCGCCGCGATGTTGGCTTCGTCGTGCGGGTTGTCCAAAACATCGGCGATCAGGTGGGCCGTTGCGCGGGCTTCATCGTCCTTGAAGCCGCGCGTGGTCATGGCGGGGGTGCCGATGCGCACACCGCTGGTCACAAACGGCTTTTCAGGGTCGTTCGGGATGGCGTTTTTGTTGATGGTCATATGGGCATTGCCCAAAGCGGCCTCAGCCACTTTGCCGGTGATGCCGTGTTTCCATGTCGAACTTTCGCGCAGGTCCACCAGCATGACGTGGCTCTGGGTACCGCCGCTGACAATGCGCAGGCCGCGCGCGGTCAAGGTTTCGGCAATGATTTGCGCGTTCTTGATCACTTGGGCTTGGTAGGCCTTGAACTCGGGTTGCAGCGCCTCTTTAAAAGCCACGGCCTTGGCCGCAATCACGTGCATCAGCGGGCCGCCTTGCAGACCCGGGAACATGGCGCTGTTGATGGCTTTTTCGTGCTCGGCCTTCATCAAGATGATGCCCCCGCGTGGGCCGCGCAAGCTCTTGTGGGTGGTCGAGGTGACGATGTCGGCGTGCGGCACGGGGTTGGGGTACAGGCCTGCGGCGATCAGACCGGAGTAGTGCGCCATGTCGACCATGAAGATCGCGCCGACTTCCTTGGCCACTTTGGCAAAGCGCTCAAAGTCGATGTGCAGCGAATAGGCAGAAGCACCGGCAATGATCAGTTTGGGCTTGGTCGCGCGCGCCTTGGCTTCCATGGCTTCGTAGTCGATGACCTCGTTTTTGTCCAATCCGTAGGACTCGGCCTTGAACCATTTGCCCGACATGTTGAGCGCCATGCCGTGCGTCAGGTGGCCGCCTTCGGCGAGGCTCATGCCCAAAATGGTGTCGCCAGGCTTCAAAAAGGCCAAAAACACAGCCACGTTGGCCGAGGCGCCGCAGTGGGCCTGCACGTTGGCGGCTTCGGCGCCATAAATCTGTTTGAGTCGGTCGATGGCCAGTTGCTCGGCCACGTCCACGTGCTCGCAGCCACCGTAATAGCGCTTGCCGGGGTAGCCTTCGGCGTATTTGTTGGTGAGCTGGCTGCCCTGCGCGGCCATGACGGCGGGCGAGGCGTAGTTTTCGCTGGCGATCAGCTCGATGTGGTGCTCTTGACGGGCGTTTTCGGCTTGGATGGCGGCGAACAGCTCGGGGTCGGTTTGTTCAATCAATGTGTTTCGGTTGTACATGGCAGTCCTTTGGATGGAGGTGACCTTGACCAGAACCCGGCGTGAACGGACAAGGGCTGCCCAGGCGAACGGCTGAACACCTGGCCCAGCATGAAAAATGGCAGGTCAGGCTGTGCGCTTCCCAGTGGTTCGGCAGTGACTCGTTTCACCACGCTCCACGTCAGAGTGCTCTGTTTTGTTGAAAAAACAGGCTCCTATCGCCAGTTGCGCACCCTCTGAGTGTAGCCCAGCCTGCTCCGCTTGCAGGGCCAGCCGTTCACATTTGGGCCAGAGGTGATCTGGTCAAGGTGGTCAGGGCTTTGTCGTCTAAGGCGTTTTCTTGGCCTCGGCTGATCTGGTCAAGTAATTTTTGCTCTGCCAACACGCGCTCGACGTACCGCTCGCTCCAGCCCTCACCTGAGGCGATCGCGTACAAGCGAAGCGCATCTTCGAGCGAATGGCTGTCTTGAATCAAACCCTGCAAATGACGTGTGCCCACCCGCAGGTTGGTCAGGGGGTCAAATGCAGCCAGTCGTCCACCAAATGGCATCAAAGCCGTGCTCTGAGCGTCGGGTTCGATTTTCATCAAACCCAAGCGGCCTTGGCTGTCGGAAGCAAAAGGATTGAAGCGAGACTCAATGGCCATGATCGAAAGGATCAAGGTGGGGGCGATCTGGCTGCGCTCCCCGATCGACCAAGCTTCAGACACCAAGGCAGCCAAGGGTTCAGGGGAGATCTTGTATCTGCGACTGAGCCAGTGAGTCACCGTCAATTGCTCCGGGTTGAGTTGATGGACCGGTGTTGCTGTGGAGCGCTCTGCAGGGCTGGATGACCCGAGCGAGTCCTTCGCTGGCATGAATTGGATTTGCCGGTCCTCAAGCCAATTGAGCAGGCTGCTGCTGGCAACTTGCTGCAAGCTTGGTTGGGCTGAAAAAGTCAGTGCAGTGGCCACCACAGCCAAGCCAATCACCGCCAAACTGTGCCGTGTGATCTCGACAAAGCCTTCTCGCACATCACCCACCAAGGTCTGGATGACCAGTTTCAGCTTTGTCCATGTTGCAGCCATAAGGTTTCCTCTCATGCCAAATACAGGTTGCCGATATGGCAGTCCAAGGATGGGTTGGGTGTTGCGGAAAGCGAAGAAAATGACGCCGATCGGTTTGTGGCAAACCCGTCAGGAATCTAGGGTTTGCCCTTATCTTGACTTTCGCAGTGTGCCGAATTTATGGAACATTTCATATTCAGTCAAGTATATAAAATTAACTTATATAAGATTTATGGAATAAGGAAATAATCAGCGCTTTGAATCAAGCAAAGATTGCGCTCTCTGGTCCGTCAAGTGTTTGTGCAGCTCAAATAAAGGTGAAAATAGCCTTTTGTGGCCATTGGGAGGACTTGCGCATGCAAGTACCACCTTTTGGGTCTCTAAGCCCCATGGGCAACACCGTGATTTAAAGTTTTAACTGTGACTTCTTCCAAGCCTTTTGAGATCAACGCCCTGGACCCTTTGACAGCAGGGATCTTCCATGCCCCTACCTCTGGCGAGCGCAGTGCCCGCCTGCGCGAGTGGCTGCAGACTGAGCCTTCCGAGGACTTCATGTCCGAGGTCTACCGCGAGTTATCGGGTCGCGACAAGGGGGTGGCCAAACTGCTCAAGGAAAAGCTCGACGAGCTCAAGCGGCTGCATGCTCAAGAAGCCTTGGCCACCGAGTGGGCCCAAAAAGCCGAGAATTTGCTGCAAGCGCCGCGTCTGAACATTGCCGATGCGCTGGCCTGGCTGCGCGATGCTGCCAAGGCCGGAGCACCACTTTCTCGCGAGCCCTTGGCAAACCTGAAGCAGCGCTTGACCGAAGTGGTCAAAGGCGTAGAGGACTTGCAGCACCAAGTGATGGTTCAACGTGAGGCTGCCGTCTTGCTGGCTCAACGCATCGAGGTTCTGTCGACCAAATCTTTGGCTGAGGCGCTGGGTGGGCAAGCTGGCTTACAGGCCGATGTGGCACAGTGGCAGAGTCAAGCAATGGCACTGACCCAGAACAGTGTCTGGCCCAGTGTGGACCTGAAATACCCACCCCAGCTCGAAGGTGCTGGACTGCAATTGCAAGCGGTATGGGAAGGTTTTTCAGCAGCAGCTTCTCTGGCAAGTTTGGCCCAAAGTGACACTTCAGCCCTCTTGCCACCTGTGCCCGTTTGGGCCGAAGAGATCCGCCGCCTGCGCGGCGAATTGCCCCAACAAGCCACCGCGGCTGTCGAATCGTCCAAGCCTGACAAAACTGAAGCCGCTGAAAAGCCGGTCAAACCTAAAATTGATCCGGCCCAGCGCCAAGCCTTGCGCGAGAATGCCATAGTGGCTGTCACCGAGGTCTTGGAGGCACTGGAAAACCTTGTCAATCAAGCCCCAGAAACCTCCGCCGCAGAGGCTTTGAGCGCTTTGCGCATCGCGCTCAAAACCCATGGCAAACATTTGGACACCAGCCTCGACGAGCGCTTGCACAAGGCGTTGATATCGGGGGGGGATACCGAAGGCTGGCAACGTTGGCTGGCTGATCAGGTGCGCACCGACCTGGTCAACCAAGCCGAAGCCTTGCTGGACGCCAACAAAGCCCCCACTGTGGGCGGCCGAAAAATGCAGGACAAGCTGCGCCAGCTGCGCGACAGCTGGAAGCAAATCGACCAAGGTGGCCTGCCCAACCATGCCTTGTGGAAGCGCTTTGATGCAGCTTGCAACGAGGCCTACAAAACCGTGTTGGCTTGGCTCGAGCAGATGAAAAAAGACTCGGCCGATCAGCGTGCCCAGCGTGTGGCGCTGATGGACGAGGTCAAGGCCTGGACCGCAGAGAATGCCCAAAGTGAAGACTGGCGTGCTCAGCTCCGCGCCTTGCACCAGTTCGCCGACCGTTGGCGCAATGCGGGTCACCTGAGCGAGAAAGCCTTTGGTGAAATGCAAGGCCAGTGGAAAGGTATTTTCAAAGCGGCAGCATCCCGCCTCGAAGCGGCCCAAAAAGCCAGCGTCGACCGTCGCCAAGCCTTGATCCATGAAGCCCGCGAGGTGGGCGCTGCAGCAACTTTGCGTGTGGATGCTGTCAAAGCCCTGCAGCAACGCTGGCAAGTGGAAGCGCAGTCGGTGCCGCTCGACCGCAAGACCGAACAAAAACTCTGGGAAGTGTTCCGCGCCCCGCTGGATGAAGCCTTCCAGCGCAAAAGCACTGATCGCCCACAGGCTGCGGCCTCTATGAGTTTGCATGACCGTGCGGTGATTGATGCCTCCAAAGCGCTGGATGCGGCCAATGCCAGTGGCGATGCGGCCAAGATCCGCGCTGCGATGGCTGCGCTCGACGCTGCCCTGCGCGGCCAAGCCCTTCAGGCGCAAGCCGCCCACTCTGCCGCCCCCGCTGCAGGCACCGCTGTGGCTGCGTCCTCAGCTGAGGCGGTGGCCGAGGCTCCAGTCGATGAAGCCGCAGCGACTGCAGCAGCGGCAGAAGACCCAGCGAGCGAGCCAGCCGAGTCTGGCGTTTCAACAACCGGCTCCGAATCGGACAGCCCGAGCCCAGAGTCCGCTGCGGCACCCGCTGTGGCCCCCAAGCCAGCCAAACCTGTGGTGGCGGTTCGCGGCGACGACCGACCTGGCCAAAAGCGCGCGCAAGCGCCTGCTGGCCGCGATGGACGTCCAGATGGCCGCCCTGGAGAGCGTGGTACCCGCCCAGGTGGCGACCGCGGCCCAGGTGCCGGCCGCTTTGGTGATCGCGGTGGTGATCGTTTTGGTGACCGCGGTCCGCGCGAAGACCGTGGCCCGCGATTGGGTGATGCGGCATTCCGCGCCCAACGCGAAGCCTTGGAACGCGCTGAAATGTCGTTGCGCAAGCTGGCTGCGCAAGCGCACGGCGAAACCTTGGGTCGTGTGATGAGCGCCTGGCAAGCCCGCCAGGCCGAGGATTTGCCCACGGTGCAGGAGCTGGGCAAAGTCGTCAATGCCACGACCCGTCAGGCCTGGGCACAAGCCGTGGGTGCAGAGCCCAAATCCCCCGCGGCCACGGCCTTGCTGCGCCTTGAGATGGCAGCCGATGTGCCAACGCCCGCTGACCAACTCAATGAACGGCGCGCCCTGCAGTTGCAGTTGCTGACCCAGCGAAACCAACCTGGCCCGATAGAAACCTGGACACAGGATGTGGCACAGGTTCTGTCAGGCCCTCACGAGGAAGCCTCAGCACGCCGCTTGCAAAACGTGCTCAAGAATTTGTTGCGCAGATAAACCATGGGGCACTGGTAGCTGGAATGCTCTCACAGGGCCCTTGAGGCTTCGGTGGTTGAATGACGTTGCTTTTGCCAGCGGCTCTGATTGATGGGCTTTTCCGTTTTGGCGCTGACCTGAAATTTATCCCGCTCAGCTTGTTTTTGCTGTCTGCGCGGGCTGGTCGCTGCCACCCCAGTCGAGGCTCTCTTTTGAATGGGCGAACGGCTTGGAGCGGGTGATGGAAATCGAATCCACTCAATTTAAGTTGTTGATTTAAAAGGGAAAACGTCGGGATTCGGCGTTGTGCCAAGCTTTGTACCAACATTGTTATTTTCTCACACTCAATTCGAGTTGACCAATAAGCAGCATCAGGTGTATCAGTTGCTACGTAATACGTATCGAAAAAATTGTGAATGAAGTTCGAGTAAATATCACCGGGTGATATACTTTGACTGTGAATGAATACCAAATCCGAACGCTGCTTGACCTTCATGACCAGATCATTGATCAGGAAGATGGCTACTGGATCAAGATCGAAGCTTGGGAAGTGAAATCCAGCAAAGATATTCCACACGGCATCAGGTACACGCTTACTTTGCATGCGCCCAGTGGCAAAAGGATCTAGGGGTACGACAATGCGCACGCCGTCAAAGCCAATGGCAACAAATTCTCCGGGCAGCGTTTGCCGTTTGATCACAAGCACAGACACGTTGCAGACAAGGGAGTGCCCTATGAGTTCAAGGACGCTCATCGGCTGCTGTAGGACTTTTTTACCGAGGTTGATTCGGTTCTGAAAGAGGTGAGGTCGAAATGAAAGTCATCAAAATTGGCATTGCGCCGCAAGAGAAAATTCGCGAACGGATGTTGGCCATCGCTAAGGGTGAGATCAAGCCCAAAGCGTCTGACCCGAAGGTTTGGTTCACATCTATGCGTTCTCTGTCGCAAGTCTTGAGCGATGAGAACCGCGCTCTGTTAGATGTCATCCGTACTTCACGTCCTTCATCCATCAGTGAACTGGCTGATATCACTGGACGCAAGCAGGGCAACCTGTCGCGTACGCTTAAAACCATGTCTCGATATGGACTGGTAAAGATGGAGAAAAACGATCGTTCGATCCGTCCGATCGCACAGGCTGAGGGCTATCAGATCATGGCGTAGGCAAATTTGTAAATTCGATTGAACGTGTTGATTAGGGTAGGCCATTTCCAAGGTTTCCTTTGGTCATGATGGACCAAGGCATGGACACTTGTACCTCAAGGATTTTTAAAAAATCCTTATAAATCAATAACTCAAGTGTTTGGAGCGGGTGATGGGAATCGAACCCACGTTATTTGCTTGGGAAGCAAGAGTCCTACCATTGAACGACACCCGCGAGACTGCCTAGTTTACTTGAGGATATCGCCGACGCAGAGGTATTTGATCTCGACATAGTCGTCCATGCCGTGGTGTGAGCCTTCGCGGCCCAAGCCCGACTGCTTGACGCCACCAAAGGGCACATGCTCGGTGGCCAAAATGCCCACGTTGATGCCGACCATGCCGTATTCGAGTGCCTCGCTCACGCGGAAGATGCGGCCCACGTCACGGCTGTAGAAATAGCTGGCCAGACCAAACTCAGTGTTGTTGGCTGCAAAGATGGCTTCTTGTTCGGTCTTGAACTTGAAGATGGGCGCGAATGGACCAAAGGTTTCTTCTTTGGCGCAGACCATGTCAGCAGTCGCATCGGCGATCACAGTAGGCTCAAAAAACTGACCGTCCAATCGCTTGCCGCCAGTGAGCACGCGGCCGCCCTTGGCGATGGCGTCTTTCACATGGCGCTCCACCTTGTCGAGGGCCGAAGGCTCGATCAGCGGTCCTTGGTTCACGCCATCGGCAAAGCCGTTGCCCACTTTGGCGGTTTTGACTTTGGCGGCGAACTTGGTGGCGAACTCTTCGTACACCGACTCCTGCACATAAAAGCGGTTGGAGCAAACGCAGGTCTGGCCCGCGTTGCGGTATTTGCTGGCAAAAGCGCCCTCGACGGCGCTGTCGATGTCGGCGTCTTCAAACACGATGAAGGGGGCGTTGCCACCCAGCTCCAGCGACATCTTCTTGACGGTGGGGGCCGACTGTGCCATCAGGATGCGGCCCACTTCGGTGGAGCCGGTGAAGCTGATGTGGCGCACCACATCAGAAGCGCACAGCACTTTGCCAATGGCGATGCTTTGCGGACCGTCGGCGGTGATGATGTTGAGCACCCCGGCCGGGATGCCGGCGCGAATGGCCAACTCGGCAGCGGCCAAGGCGGTGAGCGGGGTTTGCTCGGCGGGTTTGATGACCACGGGGCAACCTGCGGCCAGCGCCGGGGCCACTTTGCGGGTGATCATGGCCAACGGGAAATTCCAGGGCGTGATGGCGGCGCACACGCCAATAGGCTGCTTGAGCACCAAGAGGCGGCGGTTGTTGTCAAACTGGGGCAGGGTCTCGCCATTCACGCGCTTGGCTTCTTCGGCAAACCACTCCACAAAACTGGCGCCATAGGCCACTTCGCCACGCGACTCAGCAATCGGTTTGCCGTTTTCTGAGGTCATCAAGCGGGCCAAGTCTTCGGTGTTGGCGACCAACAGGTCATACCATTTGCGCAAAATGATGCTGCGCTCTTTGGCGGTTTTGTTTTTCCATGGGCCCCAAGCGGCGTTGGCGGCGGCAATGGCGGACTCTGCCTCGGCGGCGCCCAGGTTGGCCACGCTGGCCAAATGAGCGCCCGTGGCCGGGTCGGTCACCTCAAAACGCTGGCTGCCACTGACCCACTGACCGTTGATCAGGGCGTCGGTTTTGAGCAAAGTCGGGTCGTTCAGCAGGGCGAGGGGGGAAGTGGACATGGTGTTCAATGTGGAGTGAGAAGGTGCGCAGCGAATATTTTGCCGATGAATACGCGAGCATAGCGGCCAAAAATGCGGGTTTGTGTCGCGCAGTTAACGCTGATGTTCATGTCTTTGAGTGGGCCCTAAAAGCCTTTTATCCCTTTTGCTTGCAGCCTCAAACCGTCTCAAGACGATCAGCTCGAAGCGAAAGGGTTGACCAGTTTCACCCCAGCCAGCACCTCCCCGTTGCCCATGACCTCGGTGATCAGCACCGCGCACCCTGCAATGTGGGCGCTGGCCAGGATCAGGGCATCCCAGTAACTCAGGGCGTGTTTTTGGTGCAAATCCACCGCCATGTCGATGGTGTCAGGTGTCACAGCCGCGAAGTCGAGTTGGCGGTAGCAATGCAGTTGCTCGCGGATGTGCACGTGCGGCAGACCCAGCTTGCGCAGTGCAACCTGGATGTATTCGTTGAGCACCTGCGTGGAAAGTACGCCCAAACGCTCAAAACGCAGGTGTCGCAGCACATCGATGGCGATGCGCTGTTTGCGGGGCTCGTCGGTGCTGTCGGCATAGACCAGCACGTTGGTGTCGATGAAACAACGGGCTTTGGGCAGGGCCAGCAGCTGGCCCCAGGGCGGTGTGGGTTCAGCCGCGATCATGCAGGGCGTCCCGGTCCAACTTGTAGCCCTGCAGGCGACCACCGCCGCTCAGGCAGCGTTGCTCCCACAGCTGCCATTCGGTGGCTTGGCGCTCTTGTCCGGCCAGTTGCTCCAGATAGTCGCGCACAGCTTGGTTCAGGCTTTTGCCCATCTTGCGGGCTGCTTCACGGGCAGATTCGGCGACGCGTTCGTCAACGGACAGGGTGATGTTCATGGCGGGCCTTTCACAAAGCAACAGGGTCGTGATGTGGTTTCTAATTTGATATTCGCACGTATTATGTGTGAAATGTGGTTTTGTCGCAAATCCTGCACCCAATCATGCTCAGGCGAGCCCAGTCCCCAAACTTATAATGCAAGGTTGCACTTTGAGCGATATCACCCCATGAGCCAAGCCACTTTCACCGTCTCCGACATCCGCAAGACCTTTTTGGACTTTTTTGAGTCCAAAGGGCACACCGTGGTGGCGTCCAGTCCCCTGGTGCCCGGCAACGACCCCACCCTGATGTTCACCAACTCGGGCATGGTCCAGTTCAAGGACGTGTTTTTGGGCTCGGACAAGCGCTCTTATGTGCGTGCCGCGTCCGTGCAAGCCTGCCTGCGGGCCGGTGGCAAACACAACGACCTGGAAAACGTGGGCTACACCGCCCGTCACCACACGTTCTTCGAGATGCTGGGCAATTGGTCTTTTGGCGACTACTTCAAGCGCGAATCGCTCGAATGGGCTTGGGAGCTCTTGACCCAGGTCTACAAGTTGCCCGCCGACAAGCTTTACGCCACGGTTTACATGGAAGACGACGAGGCCCATGGCATCTGGGAAGGCATTTTTGTCAAAGCCGGCTGGACGCCTGAGCGCATCAAGGCTGAGAACCGCATCATCCGAATTGGCGACAACAAGGGCGGCCGCTACAAGTCGGACAACTTCTGGATGATGGCCGACACCGGCCCTTGCGGTCCTTGCTCCGAGATTTTTTACGACCACGGCGCCCACATTCCCGGCGGCCCTCCTGGCAGCCCCGATGAAGACGGCGACCGCTTCATCGAAATCTGGAACAACGTGTTCATGCAGTTCAACATGGACGAGACGGGTGCCGTCACGCCGCTGCCTGCGCCTTGCGTGGACACGGGCATGGGTCTGGAGCGTTTGGCAGCCATCTTGCAGCACGTGCACAGCAACTACGAGATCGACATTTTTGACGCGCTGATCAAGGCTGCTGCCCGTGAAACCGGCTGCACCGACCTGAACAACAAGTCGCTGCGCGTGATCGCCGACCACATCCGGGCCACAGCGTTTTTGGTGAGCGATGGCGTGGTGCCGAGCAACGAAGGCCGCGGCTACGTGCAGCGCCGCATCGTGCGCCGTGCGATTCGCCACGGGTATTTGCTGGGCCAAAAGACCCCGTTCTTCCACAAGCTGGTGCCTGATTTGGTGAAGCTCATGGGCACGGCTTACCCCAACATGGCCGATCAGGCCGAGCGCATTGCCGACGTTTTGCGTGTGGAAGAAGAGCGTTTCTTCGAGACCCTGCAAAGCGGCATGCAAATTTTGGACGCGGCCCTCGAAGGTGGTGTGAAAGTTCTGCCCGGCGAAGTGGCTTTCAAGCTGCACGACACCTATGGCTTCCCGCTCGACCTGTCGGCCGATGTCTGCCGTGAGCGCGGCCTGAGCGTAGACGAAGCGGGTTTTGCCACCGCCATGGAAAAGCAAAAAGCCCAGGCCCGTGCGGCGGGCAAGTTCAAGATGGACAAGGCCCTCGACTATTCGGGCGCTGGCAACGACTTTGTGGGCTACGACGACCTGACGGCCAACGCCAAAGTGCTGGCCTTGTACGCCGACGGCAATGCCGTGACCGAGCTGAAAGCTGGCCAAGCCGGCGTGGTGGTGCTGGACACGACCCCGTTTTATGCCGAGTCCGGCGGTCAGGTGGGCGACCAGGGCATGCTGCACAACGCGGGTGGCCAGTTCAATGTGGCCGACACCCTCAAGATCAAGGCCGATGTGTTTGGCCACCATGGCGAAGTGAAATCTGGCAGCCTGAAACTGGGCGACGCGGTGCAGGCGCATGTGGACATGGACTTGCGCGCCGCCACCGTACGCAACCACTCAGCCACCCACTTGATGCACAAAGCTCTGCGCGAAGTGCTGGGTAGCCATGTTCAGCAAAAGGGCAGCTTGGTGAATGCCGAGCGCACACGTTTTGACTTTGCGCACAATGCGCCTGTGTCGGACGGTGAAATCCGCGAAATCGAAGCGCGTGTGAACGCTGAAATTTTGGCCAACGCCGCGGCACAAGCGCGTGTGATGGACATCGAAAGCGCCCAGAAGACCGGCGCCATGATGCTGTTCGGCGAGAAGTACGGCGAGACCGTTCGCGTGCTCGACATTGGCTCCAGCCGCGAGTTGTGCGGCGGCACCCACGTCAAAGCCACGGGCGACATTGGCCTGTTCAAGATCGTGGGCGAGGGCGGTGTGGCCGCTGGCGTGCGACGCGTCGAAGCCGTGACCGGGGTGAATGCCCTGGCTTATTTGCAGTCACTCGAAGACACCGTGACCCAAGCTGCAGGCACACTCAAAGCCCAGCCTGGGGAGCTGAACAACCGCATTGCGCAGGTCCTTGATCAGGTCAAGGCGCTGGAGAAAGAACTGGCAGCTGCCAAAGGCAAGCTGGCTTCGGCCCAAGGTGACGAGCTGCTGAGCCAAGCGGTGGACGTCAAGGGCATCAAGCTGCTGGTGGCAGCGCTGGATGGAGCCGACGCCAAGACCCTGCGCGACACCATGGACAAGCTCAAGGACAAGATGAAAACCGCCGTGATCGTGCTCACGGCTGTCGACGGCGACAAGGTGCAGATTGCCGCAGGCGTGACGGCCGACACCACTGGCAAAGTCAAAGCGGGCGATTTGGCCAGCTTTGTGGCGGGCCAAGTGGGCGGCAAAGGCGGCGGCAAGCCCGACATGGCCATGGCCGGGGGCACCAACCCTGCAGCTCTGCCCGCTGCGATGGCCAGCGTGCAGGCTTGGGTGACCGAGCGGGTTTGAAACTGAATTTTCGAGCGCAGGCCTCCAACCGGCAGGCCATCTTTCAGGCCGCTGGGTGATTTGAAAAATAGTCCATGATGGCCTGCACGCCGCTGCCTTGCAGCGCCACGCCTGAGAGCTTGAGGCCCATTTCGCAGCCCGCTACCGTGGCTATCAAGGTCAGGTCGTTGCTGTCTCCCAGGTGGCCAATTCGGAACATGCGGCCCTTGACTTTGCCCAGGCCGGTGCCCAGTGAGCAGTCAAAGCGTTGGTGGATGACTTTGCGCACCGCATCAGCGTCCACACCCTCGGGGGTCATGACGCCGGTCAGGACGGGCGAGTAGACGGCAGGGTCGGCGCACTGGATGGGCAGACCCCAAGCGTTGACTGCCGCACGCACGCCAGCTGCCCAGCGCTGGTGGCGTTCAAAGACTTTGTCCAGGCCCTCGGCCAAAATCATGTCGCAGGCCTCACTCAGGCCGTAGAGCAAGTTGGTGTTGGGGGTGGACGGCCAATATCCGTTTTTGTTCATCTCAATCATCTCGCCCCAAGCCCAGTAGCTGCGGGGCATGCCGCCTTTTTGATTGGCTTCGATGGCGCGAGGTGACAGGGCGTTGAAGCTGATGCCCGGCGGCAGCATCAGGCCTTTTTGCGAGCCGCTGATGGTCACGTCCACGCCCCATTCGTCGTGGCGGTAGTCGGCGCTGGCCAGGCCAGAAATCGTGTCGACCAAGAGCAAGGCCGGGTGTTTGGCGGCGTCGATCGCGCGGCGCACGGCGGCGATGTCGCTGGTCACGCCGGTCGAGGTTTCGTTGTGTACCACGCACACGGCCTGGATGCTGTGGCCCGTATCGGCCTTCAGGCGCTGCTCGATCAGGTCGGCCTGCACGCCATGGCGCCAGCCTTCCAGGCCTGGCAGGCTCAAGACTTCAGACTTCAGGCCCAGCTGGTTGGCCAGTTTGTTCCACAAAAATGCAAAGTGACCAGTCTCGTACATCAGCACATGGTCGCCAGCTCGTAGCACGTTGCTCAGCGCCGCTTCCCAGGCGCCGGTGCCCGAGGCCGGGTAGATCATCACCGGGTGGCGAGTTTTGAAAATCTTTTGCACATCGGCCAGGACTTTCAGGCCGAGGGCACCGAACTCGGGGCCGCGGTGGTCGATGGTGGGTGAGCTGATGGCGCGCAAGATGCGGTCGGGCACCGGAGACGGACCGGGAATTTGCAGGAAGTGGCGGCCGGTGGGGTGGAAGTTGGTGGTGAGCATGGGTTGTACAGTACTTTGGAATGATTTGATTTTTGTATACAAAATACATTTGTCAAGGGTGTTCATCGTAAAATGAAGACAAGAAAGCAGTTTTTTTGAATTCAAAAAAAGACCATGGCCACAGACACATTTTCTGTTCAACAGTCCATTCCACGCCCCGTCTTGCACGAACAAGTTGCGCAGCGACTGCGCCAGATGTTGGTGGAAGGCCTGATCCCGCCCGGCGGCAAACTCAACGAGCGGACCCTGTGCGAAGAGCTGAGCATCTCGCGCACGCCGCTGCGCGAGGCCATCAAAATGCTGGCGGCCGAGGGCTTGGTGGAGCTCTTGCCCAACCGGGGCTCGGTGGCGGTGCAACTGAGCGAGGCCGATGTGCGCCACACCTTTGAGGTGATGGCCGGGCTGGAGGGGCTGTCGGGCGAGCTCGCCGCGCAGCGCGTGACCGAGGCCGAACTCAATGAAATCAAGGCCTTGCATTACGAGATGCTGGCCGCTTACACCCGGCGCGACCTGTCGGCCTATTACCAAATCAATGCGGCGATTCACCGCAGCTTCAACGCGGCGGCCAAAAACCCGGTGCTGACCGCGACCTACAACCAGGTCAATGCCCGTTTGCAGGCCTTGCGCTTTCGCTCCAACCAAGACGGTGACAAGTGGCAACGCGCTGTGGACGAGCACATCGCCATGGTGCAAGCGCTGGAAGCGCGCGACGGCGCAGCCCTGCGCCAAGTGCTGATGCAGCACCTGGACAACAAGCGCAGCGTGGTGATCGAGCAGCTGCGCAGCGCCTCCATTGCCGCCTTGACCGAGAACAACGTATCGCCATCCCTCACAGAAGGACACGCCCCATGAACGCCCCTTTGCTCATCGATTTGTCCAAAGCATCGCCGGACCAAACCTACGAGAAGGTGGCCAGCAGCAGCAACGAAGTGGCCGCATTGTTGGCCAAACGCCTGCGCCTGCATGCTCGGGGCGAGGTGCTTTTTTCTGCAGCCGATCGGGGCCGCTACGCCACCGATGCGTCCATTTACCAGGTCATGCCTTTGGGCGTGTTTGTGCCGAAAGACGCCGCCGATGTGCGGCTGGCCATGGACATTTGCCGTGACTTGGGCGTGCCCATCGTGCCGCGCGGCGGCGGCACCAGCCAGTGTGGACAAACCGTGGGCGCGGGTCTGGTGATTGACCACGCCAAACACATGCGCAAGATCATGTCGGTCGATGCCGAGCAGCGCACCGCCAACGTGGAGCCGGGCTTGGTGCTGGACCACCTGAACGCGGCCCTCAAAACCCATGGCCTGTGGTACCCGGTGGACGTGTCCACCAGCGCCCAAGCCACCTTGGGGGGCATGGCGGGCAACAACTCTTGCGGCAGCCGCTCGATCGCCTACGGCAACATGGTGCACAACGTGCTGGGGGCTGAGGCTTGGTTGGCCGATGGCAGTTTGCTGGAATTTGGCGCGTATGAACAAGCCCAAGGCCGGGTTCGCCAAATTGGCGACTTTGTGCGCGACTTGGCGCAGCAACACGCCAGCGAAATCGATGCCCACTGGCCCAAAGTGATGCGCCGCGTGGCGGGTTACAACCTGGACATTTTCCGCAACCAAAACGAGCGGCCCTACACGGCCGACGGCTCGGTCAACCTGGCCCATTTGCTCATTGGCAGCGAGGGCACGCTGGCGCTGACCCGCTCGCTCACCCTGCGCCTGGCCGAGTTGCCCCGGGCCAAGGTGCTGGGCGTGGTGAATTTCCCGAGCTTTTACCAGGCGATGGACGCGGCGCAGCACATCGTCAAACTGGGGCAGGACATGCCGGTGGGGCAGCTGTCGGCGGTCGAGCTGGTGGACCGCACCATGATCGAGCTGTCTTTGCAGAACCCGTCTTTTGCCCCCACCATCCGCACGGCCTTGTCGCCACACATCAACGGCGGCATGCCCGAAGCGGTGTTGCTGGTGGAATTTTCAGGGCCGAGCAAAGGCGACATCGCGCACAAGATCAAAGAGCTGGTGGAACTGATGGGCGACTTGGGCCTGCCCGGCAGCGTGGTCGAGATGGTTCAGGATGCGCCGCAGAAAAACCTGTGGGAAGTGCGCAAAGCGGGCCTGAACATCATGATGAGCCTGCGTGGCGATGGCAAGCCGGTGAGCTTCATTGAGGACTGCGCGGTGCCGCTGGAGAGCTTGGCCGAATACACCGATGCTTTGACTAGCGTGTTTCGCAAACACGGCAGCCGGGGCACTTGGTACGCCCACGCCTCGGTGGGCACTTTGCACGTCCGCCCCATCTTGGACATGCGCCGCGATGGGGCAGCCAAGATGCGCGCCATTGCCGAAGAGGCGAGCGAACTGGTGCGCCGCTACAAGGGCGCTTTCAGTGGCGAGCATGGCGACGGCCTGTGCCGGGGCGAGTGGATTGGTTGGCAGTTTGGCCCGCGCATCAGCGAGGCCTTTGCGCAGATCAAACAACAGATGGACCCGCAGCAACTGCTGTGCCCCCAGCGTATCGTGAACCCGCCCAAAATGGACGACACGTCTTTGATGCGCTTTCCGCCCACCTACAAGGTGGTGCCCATCCAAACCGCGCTCGACTGGCGCGCCTGGGACGTCCAAAACGACCCCGTGACCGAAAAAACCAGCCCCCCCGGTACAGGCGGAGACCCAGCCCAAGGCCTGGCCAAAGCGGTGGAGATGTGCAACAACAACGGCCACTGCCGCAAGTTCGATGCAGGCACCATGTGCCCCAGCTACCGTGTCACTCGTGACGAGCAGCACCTGACACGCGGCCGCGCCAACACCTTGCGCTTGGCCCTGAGCGGGCAAATCGAGGGCCTGGCGGGCCAAGACGCCTTGTCCAGCCAAGCGGTGCACGACGCGATGGACCTGTGTGTGGGCTGCAAAGGCTGCAAACGCGATTGCCCCACAGGGGTGGACATGGCCAAGATGAAGGTCGAGTTTTTGCAGCACTACAAGGCCCAACACGGCCACACGTTGCAAGACAAGGTGGTGGCTTACCTGCCCGCATACGCGGCGTGGGCCGCCCGCCTGGCCCCGGTGCTCAACCTGCGCAACCGAATACCACTCTTGGCCGCGCTGACCGAAAAGCTGCTGGGCCTGTCGGCCCAGCGCAGTTTGCCGCAGTGGCAAATGCGGCACTTCTTCAACACCCCGTCAAGCGCTGCACAAGCGACCGCCAGCCGAGAAGAGGTGTTGGCTGCCGCGCGCGGCGTGGTCTTGTTTGTGGACACCTTCAACGGCTACTTCGAGTCGGCCAACGCGCATGCGGCCGTCAAGGTGCTGAAGGCGGCCGGATACACGGTGCATGTGGCGACCCAATTGAAAGACGACGGCCAGCACCTGTGCTGCGGCCGAACCTACCTGGCCACGGGCATGGTGGAGCGCGCCCGCGAAAAAGCCAGCGAAGTCGTGCAAAGCCTGCTGCCTTTTGCAGAGCGCGGTTTGGCCATCGTGGGTCTGGAGCCCTCGTGTTTGCTGACCCTGCGCGACGAGCTGCTGGTGATGGGTTTGGGCGAGGGCGCTCAAAAAATCGGCCAGCAGGCCTTGTTGTTTGAAGAGTTTTTGGCCCGCGAAGCCCAAGCCGGACAGCTGGACGAACTGAAAGCCCAAATCACCCCGGTGGACCGCCCGGTCTTGCTGCACGGTCACTGCCACCAAAAAGCCTTTGACGCGGTCTCACCCGTGATGGAGGTCTTGCGCTGGATACCAGGGGCCAAGCCGCAGCTGATTGAGAGCAGCTGTTGCGGCATGGCAGGCAGTTTTGGCTACGAGGCCAGCCACTACGAGGTGTCGATGCAAATGGCCGAGCTGAGTTTGTTGCCCGCCGTCCGCGCTCAGCCCGATGCGATCGTGGTGGCCGACGGCACCAGCTGCCGTCACCAAATCCAAGACGGCGCTCAGCGCGAGGCCGTACACCTGAGCCAGTTGCTGGCGGGATTGTTGCCGGGCTGAGTCCAGCCAAACAAAAGCTTCAAGGCGCACTGAGTGTCAAATGCAGTCCGCTGGTCCACGCGCGGGCATAGCCGGTGATGGGGTCGGTGAAGCGCAGCGACTTGGCCAGCAATTGCAAGGGCTGGCCAAAGTCTTCTGGCGCATCCGGGCCGCGCAGGACGGTGGGGTAAAAGGGGTCGCCTTCGATCGGGATGCCCAAGGCGTTCATCTGCACCCGCAGCTGGTGGCGCTTGCCGCTGATGGGCTCCAGCGCGTACAGGGCCCGCTGACCATCGGTGTGCAACAAAGCGATACGGGTTTCGCTGTTGGCAGGGCCCGGCACTTCTTGCGTTCTGAAAAACGGCTCGCCCGGCACCAAGCGGCTCGCGTACAACAGCGGCAGCTTCAGTTGCGGCGCATGCGCTGCCACCGCGTGGTAGGTCTTGTGGATCTGGTGGTCGCGAAACAGGGCGTGGTAGGCGTCACGGTCTTGCAGGCGTTTGCCCAACAACACCAAGCCTGCGGTTTCGCGGTCGATGCGGTGCAACGGCACCAAATCGGCGCAGCCCGTTTGGCGCTTGAGTTGCACCAACAGGCTTTGCTGCACGTAGTGTCCCGAGGGCGTGACGGGCATGAAGTGCGGTTTGTCCACCACCAGCAAATGCGCGTCTTCAAACAAGACCTGCGCCTGAAACGGCAGCACGGGCTCGTCGGCCAGATGGCGGTAGTAATACAGGCGCTGGCCCGGTTGGCAACTTTGGTCGGGCAGGGCCGCTTGACCGTCTTCGTGCAGCACCAAGCCTTGCGCCAAGCGATCGCTCCATTGTTGGCGGGAAACGCCGGGCATGCGCTGGGCCAAAAAATCAAGCAGATGCGGCGCACCTTGCGGCACCGACACCACACTGGCGCTCACCCCGTTGCGCATGGGCAACTGAATGGGATGAACGGATTCGTGCATGTCAGACCCGCTGGAACACGAGGTCCCACACGCCGTGGCCGAGTTTCAGGCCCCGGTTTTCAAACTTGGTGAGTGGCCGGTAGTCGGGCTTGGTGGCAAAGCCGTCTGCCGCATCGCTGGTGTTGGCCAGCAAAGGCTCGGCGCCAATGACTTGCATCATCTGCTCGGCATACGGTTGCCAGTCCGTGGCGCAGTGCAGGTAGCCGCCGCTTTTGAGGCGCTGGGCGAGTTTGTTGACCAGGGCGGGCTGGATCAAACGGCGCTTGTGGTGCTTGGATTTGTGCCATGGGTCGGGGAAAAAAATGTGCACGCCGTCCAAGGTGCCCGGGTTGAGCATGTGGTCAATGACTTCCACCGCGTCATGGCGCAGGATGCGGATGTTATTCAGGTCTTGCTCGCCAATGCGCTTGAGCAGGGCGCCTACACCGGCCTCGTGCACCTCGCAGCACAAGAAATTGTCATCGGGCCGGACCCGGGCAATGTGCGCTGTGGCTTCGCCCATACCAAAGCCGATTTCCAGAATCAGCGGGGCGCTGCGGCCAAAGGCGGCGCTGGCGTCCAGGGCTTGGGGTGCATAGGTCAGTAAATTGGCGGGGCCATACAGCCCATAGGCCTTGGCCTGGCCGATGGTGGTGCGGCCAGCACGCAAGACATAGCTTTTGATGGTGCGTAAAAATGGGACGTCAGCAGGAATACCTGCTGGCTTGGGGCCGTCGGTGGGCGCGTTATCAGTCATGGGTGGGGATTGTAGGGGGCGCCCTTTGTACGGGCCGCGGCCCACGCCTCAGACCGTTTTGGCTTTGAAGTTACAAAAAGCCGCGACCGAGCACTGAGCACACAAGGGTTTGCGGGCTTGGCACACATAGCGCCCGTGCAGGATCAACCAGTGGTGTGCGTCCACCAAGTACTGGGCAGGGATGCGTTTGAGCAGTTTGAGCTCGACTTCCAAGGGGGTTTTCCCCGGGGCCAAACCCGTGCGGTTGCCCATGCGAAAAATGTGGGTGTCCACCGCCATGGTCGCTTCGCCAAAAGCCGAGTTGAGCACCACATTCGCCGTTTTGCGGCCCACGCCGGGCAAGGCCTCGAGGGCCTCTCGCGAGCGCGGCACTTGGCCGCCGTGTTGTTCGACCAGAATCCGGCAGGTTTCCATCAGGTGTTTGGCTTTGCTGCGGTACAGGCCAATCGTCTTGATGTGATCTTCCAGCCCCGCCAGACCCAAATCCAAAATCTTTTGTGGCGTGCCCGCGACCGGAAACAGGCGGCGCGTGGCCTTGTTCACGCCCACATCGGTGGCCTGCGCCGACAGCAGCACGGCGGCCAGCAGCTCAAACACGCTGGTGTACTCCAACTCGGTCACGGGCATGGGGTTGGCGGCTTGAAGGGTGGCAAAAAAAGATTCGATCTGTGGGGGTTTCATGGGGGTCAAAAGGAGGTGTGCAGAAGTTGGCAAAATGAGGACCAAGACAACACAGGAACATACACCATGCCTTTGCAATTTGCCGACCGCCTGAACAATGTAGAAACCTCCGCCATCCGCGAGCTTTTCAAGCTTTTGGGCAAGCCGGGCATCATCAGCTTCGCGGGCGGCTTCCCAGACAGCGCCATGTTCGACGTGGAAGGCATCCGTGAAGCGAGCAACGCTGCGTTGGCACAAGACCCCGGCGCAGCGCTGCAATACGGCGCGACCGAAGGCTTTGGCCCGCTGCGCGAGCAACTGGCCCAATTCATGGCGCAAAAGGGGGCCAAGGATGTGGAGGCCGACCAGCTGATCGTAACCACCGGCAGCCAGCAGGGCCTGGATTTGATCGGCAAAACCATGATCAGCCCCGGCGACAAGGTGATTGTGGAAGGCCCGACCTTTTTGGCCACCATCCAGTGCTTCCGTTTGTATGGAGCCGAACTCATCAGCGCCCCGGTGGACGGCCACGGCGTCAAAACCGACGTGCTTGAAAAACTGATCGCCGAGCACAAACCGAAGTTTGTGTATCTGATCCCCACCTTCGGCAACCCCAGCGGCGCCCTGATGAACTTCGAGCGCCGCATGCAAGTGCTGGAAATGGCCGTCAAGCACCAGACCTTGATTGTCGAAGACGATCCTTATGGCGATTTGTACTTTGGCGAGACCCCACCGCCCAGTTTGCTGACCCTGAGCAGCACCGTGCCCGGCAGCCGCGAGCTGTTGGTGCATTGCGGCTCGCTGTCCAAAGTGTTGTCGCCTGGTCTGCGTGTGGGCTGGATGGTGGCCCCCGCCGAGTTGCTGGCCCGCGCCACCATGTGCAAGCAGTTCAGCGACGCGCACACCAGCACCTTTGCCCAAGCGACGGCCGCGCAATACCTCTTGGCCGGTCGCATGCCCGCCACGCTGGACAAAGTGCGCGCTGTGTATGCCCAACGCGCCCAAACCATGGGTGACGCCCTGCGCCGTGAGCTAGGCGATGCGGTCGAGTTTGTGCAACCACAAGGCGGTCTGTTTGTGTGGGCGCGTCTCACGGGTGCAGGCGGCAAGGTGAATGACGGCAACGCTTTTGCCAAACGCGCCATCGACAACGGCGTGGCTTTTGTGCCGGGCATACCGTTCTTCTGTGCCAACCCCGACCACGCCACTTTCCGCTTGAGTTTTGCCACCGTGGGCGAAGACAAAATCCTCGAAGGCATCTCGCGCCTGGCCAAGGCCCTTTGACCCGTGGCAACCGTCTCTGAATCGGGCTCCGAAACGCCTACCGAAATGCATGGCGAGAGGTGCATCGAAGTCCATGGCACCGAGGTCTGGCTGCAAGGTGAGGACGACGAGGTCATCCTCATGCTGCACGGCTGGCCCGACACCCGCTCCCTGTGGGACGGCACCGTGGCCGCATTGCAAGACCGCGCCACCTGTGCACGATTGACGCTGCCGGGTTTTGAAACGGGACCTTCAGCCACCAGTTTGGACGACATGTGTCAATTGCTGCGCCAGGTCGTGGACCGGATCAGCCCGGGCCAACCCGTCACCCTGATGCTGCACGACTGGGGTTGCATTTTTGGTTACCAATTTGCCATGCGCCACGCCGAGCGGGTGGCCCGCGTGGTGGCGGTGGACGTGGGCGACCACAACTCGGGGGCCTTGCTGCGCGAATGGGGTTTGAGGGAAAAACTGTCCGTCATGGGCTACCAGGTCTGGTTGGCCCTGGCCTGGAAAATCGGGGGCAGCTTGGGCACCCGCATGACACGCGCCATGGCCCGCTGGCTGCGCTGCCCCACTGAGCCATCACACATCACCCAGCAGATGAATTACCCCTATGCCATGCAGTGGCTCGGCACGGCGGGCGGGTTCAAAAAAGCATCCCCCATCCGGCTCGGTATGCCGCTGCTTTATGTGTATGGCGAACGCAAACCCTTCATGTTTCATTCCGCCCAATGGCTGGCGCAAGTGGCCAGCGC
>CAMDFK010000029.1 GCA_945897465.1 Limnohabitans sp. Rim8
TTGACCAAGGCCAACTTCGAGTCGATCCGCCAGCGTTACTTGGGCTTGAACGCGATGCAAAGTCGCTTGCAGGCGGAGCAAACCGGTGCGGACAAAGTGACGTTTTCGGCCGAACTGATGGCCGCGACGGTGGATCCGTTCATTGCCCAACAGGTGAACAACCAGCGGCGATTGTTTGATTCGCGCAGGCAGGCTTTGCGTGCGGACTTGCAGAGTTTTGAGGAATCGATGCAAGGGGTGCGTGCACAGCGTGAGGCCGCCCAGGCGGTGGTGGTTCAGCGCCAGCGTCAATTGGCCATCCTCAATGAGGAGTTGGCCAATATCCGTGATCTGGTCAAGGATGGGTATGCCCCGCGCAACCGCCAAATGGAAATCGAGCGAATGGTGGCTGATGTGCAGGCGTCTTTGGCCGATTTGAATGGCAATTTGCTGCGTGCGGGCAGCGCGATTGCCGAGATGACGCAGCGCAGTTTGGCCAGGCAGTCCGAGTACCGCAAGGAAGTGGAGTCGCAGTTGGCCGATGTTTCGCGCGAAGTGCAGGCGGATGCCGAGAAATTCAATGCCTTGCGGGCAGATTTACAACGGGTGGACATTCGGGCCCCGGCCGATGGTCAGGTCGTAAGCCTGGCTGTACAAACTGTGGGGGCAGTGGTCCAGCCTGGCCAGAAACTGATGGACATCGTGCCCGAGCGTCAGGTACTGGTGCTGGAAGCACAAATTCCTCCACATTTGATTGACAAGGTTCATGCGGGCCTGCCCACGGACATCCGATTCAATACCTTCGCCCATACCCCCCAGTTGGTGGTGGAAGGCAAAGTGATGTCGGTGTCGGGTGATTTGTTGACCGACCCAGCCAATCCTCAGATCAGTTACTTTTTGGTGCGCATGGAAGTCACCCCTGAAGGGATGAAGACCTTGGGCAATCGCCAAATGCAGGCGGGCATGCCTGCCGAAGTGGTGATCAAGACGGGCTCGCGTTCTGTGCTGACATACATGTTGAACCCCTTGCTCAAGCGCTTGGCTGGTTCCATGAAGGAGGAGTGATGGCTTTGAAGGTTCAACACACTTTGCTGGGATGGGTTTTGACCGCCATGTGCTCGGCGGCCCCGGCCATGAATTTGCTGCAAGCTTACGAGGCGGCTTTGGAGCAGGATGCAACCGTTCGCGCTGGACGTGCGGCATTGGCTTCGGGCCTGGAGCGTTTGCCGCAAGCACGCTCCCAATTGCTGCCTTTGGTGAGCGCCAACATTGGCCGAAACCGTAACCAGCTGTCCACCACGTCGGTGAACATTTTGGGCAATGAATCGGTTGCCCGCGATGACTATTTCAGCTTCAACCAATCCTTGTCGCTGCGCCAGCCGCTGTTCAATTTGCCCCGTTACTACCAGTTTAAGCAGGCCCAGGACTTGGTTGAGGAGTCCCAGGCCAATTACGAACGGGAAGTCCTTAGTTTGGTGGTGCGCGTAGGGGGGGCCTACATGGAAGCCCTGCTGGCAGCCGAGGGGCTGAAATTGGTGGAAGCCCAAAAACGGCAGTACACCACGGTGGTTGAGGCTGCGCGCCGGGCTTTCAGTGCAGGCACAGGCACCCGAACCGACATTGACGATGCCCAATCGCGCCTGGACATGGCGCTGGCCAATGAGTTGGAGGCACGTCAAAACGAAGACTTCACACGCCGACAACTGGAGGTGCTGGTGAATCTGCCCGTGAGGTCATTGTCTGGCCTCAGCGCACAAGGCGTGGCGGCTTTACCGGACGTGATCAGAGCGCTGCCCGAGTGGGTGGAGTTGGCACAAACCGGCAACCCAGAGGTCAAGGCCTTGTTGGCGCGCATGGAGGCGGCCGACAAGGAGGTGCTCCGTGCCAAATCCGCACATGCCCCGACTCTGGAGGCCGTGGCCCAATGGTCAGACAGTGGCAACGAGAACGTGACACGCATCAACTCAAGTTTCGAGAACAAGGCCATCGGCTTTCAGCTGACCGTGCCGCTGTATCAAGGCGGGGCCGTCAGCTCTCAAGTTCGCCAAGCGGTGGCCGAAAAAACCCGCGTGACCGAGTCCCTGGAGGCTTTGCGACGCGATTTGGGACTGAGGGTGCACAAGGAGTACCGCGGCATCACGGAGGGGACGCTTCGCATTTTGGCGCTGGAGCAAGCTCAGCGCTCGGCAAACCAGATGTTGGACTCGACAATCAAGTCCCAACGTGCAGGGGTTCGGTCGATTTTGGATGTGCTCAATGCCGAGCAACAGGTGGCCACTGTCAACCGCGATTTGATACAGGCGCGATATGTCTACCTGATTTCACGCCTGCGCCTCAATACCTTGGCCGGCCTGGACCCCTTGGCGACCGTGACAGAAATCAACCGTGCTTTTGCCCCTTGAGGGCTTGGCCTTTGAGCCATGACCCGTCAGGGCTCACAGCACCCGCGCCAAAGCCGCCTGCAATTGCTCGGATGGCAAGCGCTTGAAGCCCGTGCGGGCAAAGCGCTGCAAGCGCCCTTGCATGAAGGCGACCAACACTGAAGCGGTCACTTGCGCATCAGCGGTAGGGGTGGTGGAGTCGCTTGTTTTAAGTGCTTGGCGCAGCTGCGCCTCGATTTTGTCGAACAGCAGGTTGATGCGCTCTTGGAGGCGTTCGTGCTCGAGCACCAGCGCGTCGCCAATCATGACGCGGCTCATGCCGGGGTTTTTCTCGGCAAATTGAAACAACAGCGCCACGATGCGGGCAGCCTGTTGGGGGCCGGGGGGTTCGCGGTCGGTGACCTGGCGGATCAGGCCCATGGTGGACTGGTCAACAAAGTCAATCAGCCCTTCGAACATTTGGGCCTTGCTGGCAAAGTGGCGGTACAGGGCGGCTTCGCTCACGCCAATTGCCGCGGCCAAGCCGGCTGTGGTCACGCGTTCGGCGCCGGGCTGCTCGAGCATGGCGGCCAAGGTTTGCAAAATTTGCAAACGGCGCTCGCCCGGTTTGGGACGCTTGCGCGTGGTGGCTGGCGCATCGTCGGCCACGGGCGTGTGAAGTTCTTTCTTGGGCATGTCATCCCCCTGTTTTGTTGTTCGAACCGCTCAGGTATGGTCGAGCTGATTTACCGGCTGCGGATCATGGTGCCGAAGGCCTGTTCCGACAAGACTTCGAGCAGCATGGCGTGGGGCACGCGGCCGTCGATGATGTGCACCGCGTTCACGCCGCTCTTGGCCGCGTCCAAGGCGCCGGCAATTTTGGGGATCATGCCGCCGCTGATGGTGCCGTCGGCACACAGCTCGTCGATGCGGTGGGGGGTCAACTCGGTGAGCAAGTTGCCTTCTTTGTCGAGCACGCCACGGATGTTGGTGAGCATGAGCAGTTTTTCAGCTTGCAGCACGGTGGCGAGTTTGGCCGCCACCACATCGGCGTTGATGTTGTAGCTCTCGTTGTGCTCGCCAAAACCGATGGGGCTGACCACCGGGATGAAGGCGTCGTCTTGCAAGCACTGAAGGATCGAAGGGTCAATGCTTTCGATCTCGCCGACTTGGCCCACATCGTGTTCTTTGCTCGGGTCTTGGCTGTCCACCAGGCGCAGTTTTTTGGCACGGATCAGGCCGCCGTCACGGCCCGTGAGGCCCACGGCTTTGCCGCCTGCGCGGTTGATCATGCCCACGATGTCTTGCTGCACTTCGCCGCCCAGCACCCACTCAACCACTTCCATGGTCTCGGCATCGGTCACGCGCATGCCCTGGATGAATTCACCGGTTTTGCCCAGGCGCTTCAAAGCCGTTTCGATTTGCGGGCCACCGCCGTGCACCACCACCGGGTTCATGCCCACCAGTTTGAGCAGCACCACGTCTTCGGCAAAGGCTTGCTGCAAGGCCGGGTCGGTCATGGCGTTGCCGCCGTATTTGATGACCAGGGTCTTGCCGTGGAACTTGCGGATGTAGGGCATGGCCTGGGCCAGGATCTGGGCCTGGTCGTGCGGCGCAACAGTGGGGACGGCGTTGGATTCGGTCATGGCGAAGAAGCTTCAGCAAATGGACAGTGGATAAGAGCCGGGCGATGGCAAACACACCCATGCGCACAATTGTGCCGCAAGCGCATGGCGCATCAGAGCACCTCGGCCAGCATGCGGTTGACGCCCTGCTGCCAAGGCGGCAGCACGAGGCCAAAGGCTTCTTGCAGCTTGTGGGTGGCCAGGCGCGAATTGAGCGGGCGCTGCGCGGGTGTGGGGAAGGCCGAGGTGGGCACAGCGGCGATCTCGCCCACCTTCAGGGCCAGACCGGGCTGGGTGAGCCGGGCCTGCGCGATCACATGGCTGGCGTAGCCGTGCCAAGTGGTCTGGCCCGAGGCCACCAAGTGGTAGAGGCCGCCGAGCGCGGGCTGCATCAAAGTGGCACGGATGGCGTGCGCCGTGACGTCGGCGATCAGTTCGGCCCCGGTGGGTGCGCCGTGCTGGTCGTCAATGACGGTGAGGCGTTCGCGCTCGGCGGCCAGGCGCAGCATGGTTTTGGCAAAGTTACCACCCCGCGCGGCATAGACCCAGCTGGTGCGAAAAATCAGGTGCGCACAGCCGCTGGCCACGATGGCCTGCTCGCCTTCGAGTTTGGTCTGGCCGTACACACTGAGCGGCCCGGTGGCGCTGACCTCTTGCCATGGGCTTTGGCCTTGGCCGTTGAACACGTAGTCGGTGGAGTAATGCACCAGCAAAGCCCCGATTTGCGCGGCCGCCTGCGCCAGCGCGGCAGGCGCGGTGGCGTTGAGGCCGCGGGCCAGTTCGGGCTCGCTTTCGGCTTTGTCCACGGCAGTGTGCGCGGCGGCGTTCACAATGACATCGGGTTGAAAGGCCCACACCGTTTGCGCCAAGCGCTCGGGCTGGCTCAGGTCACCGCAAAAGTCGCTGCTGTGCCGGTCCAGCGCCAACACCTCGCCCAAAGGCGCCAGGCTGCGCTGCAGCTCCCAGCCGACTTGGCCGTTTTTACCCAAAAGAAGGATTTTCAAAGAAAGCTCCCAACGTCAAGGCGAGGCAAGAAGCGATCCATGGATTGCCGCGCTTCGCTCGCAATGACAGACTTTGGAGCCGCACTCGACGTACCATCGTCATCGCGAGGCACGAAGCGATCCATGACCTGATGCGCCTGACTTGCCAGGCTGTATTCACGCATATTGCTTGTTCACCCACTCGCGGTAAGCGCCGCTTTGCACATGCTGCACCCACTCGGGATTGGCCAGGTACCACTCGACGGTTTTGCGGATGCCGGTCTCAAAGGTTTCGGCCGGCTTCCAGCCGAGCTCGGCTTCGAGTTTGCGGGCGTCGATGGCGTAGCGGCGGTCGTGGCCGGGGCGGTCGGTCACGTAGGTGATTTGGCTGGCGTAGCTCGTGCCGTCGGCTTTGGGGCGCATCTCGTCGAGCAACTTGCAGATGGTTTGCACGATCTCGATGTTGGGCTTTTCGTTCCAGCCACCCACGTTGTAGACCTCGCCCAAGCGCCCGGCTTCGAGCACACGGCGAATCGCACTGCAGTGGTCTTTGACGTAGAGCCAGTCGCGGATTTGCATGCCGTCGCCATACACCGGCAAAGGCTTGCCCGCCAAGGCGTTGACGATCATGAGCGGGATGAGTTTTTCGGGGAAGTGGTAAGGCCCGTAGTTGTTGCTGCAGTTGGTGGTGAGCACCGGCAGGCCATAGGTGTGGTGCCAGGCGCGGACCAGGTGGTCACTGGCGGCCTTGCTCGCGCTGTAGGGGCTGTTGGGCTCGTAGCGGTGGGTTTCGGTGAAGGCCGCATCGCCCTTGGCCAAGGAGCCGTAGACCTCGTCGGTGGAGACATGGAGGAAGCGGAAACCTTCTTGGGTCACCATGGATTGCCGCGCTTCGCTCGCAATGACAGCTGCACCGTCATCGCGAGGCACGAAGCGATCCAGGGATGGCCGCGCTTCGCTCGAAATGACATCTGCACCGTCATCGCGAGGCACGAAGCGATCCATAGCTTCTTGGGGCAGTTGGCGCCAATAGCCCCGCACCGCCTCGAGCAGGTTGAAGGTGCCCACGATGTTGGTCTGGATGAACTCGCCAGGGCCATGGATGGAGCGGTCCACATGGCTTTCGGCGGCGAAGTTGACCACCGCGCGCGGGCGGTGCTCGGCCAGCAGGCGGCTGACCAAGGCGCTGTCGCCAATGTCGCCTTGCACCAACTGGTGGCGAGCGTCGCCTTGCAGGCTGGCCAAGGTTTCGGGGTTGCCCGCGTAGGTCAGTTTGTCGAGGTTCACGACAGGCTCATCGCTGGCAGCCAGCCAGTCCAGCACGAAGTTGGCGCCAATAAAACCTGCGCCGCCGGTCACCAAAATGGTCATGGGATGTGAAAAGTCTGGGCGCAACGGGCGCTGCACCACCTGTGCTGGATTTTAGAAGCTTTCGTCTCGCATCAGGCTCAGGTTAAAGTGGCGGCAACATTCAGGAAATGACCCATGGCCACATCCAAGTCCACCCCCCCAAAAGCCCCCCCCGCGCAGCCCACCGACGAGGCCTTTGCGCCACCCGCACACCAGGTGTGGCTGGCCGGCTTGGGGGCCATGGCCAAAGCGCAAGAGCAAGGCAGCAAAGCCATCGAAATCCTGCTCAGCGATGGCCTGGCCTTTCAACGCAAAAGCCAGGCCGAAGCCCAGCAGCGCCTGCAAGAAGCGACAGAGCGGCTGAGCCATTTGGCCAGCGATTTTGGGCAAAGCGCTACCGGGCGTGTGGACAAACTCGAGCACCTGTTTGAAGACCGCGTGGCCAAAGCACTGCACCGGTTAGGCATGCCTTCTTTGCTGGACATCCAGATGCTCGGCGAACGTGTGGCGCAACTGGAGTCGCAATTGCAGGCACTGCAAGGCCCAACCACCCAGGCTTCACCAGCGGCCAGGAAAACTGCAGCCAAGGCGAGGACTGCAAAACCTGCGGCTGCATCGCGCAAAAAATCTGCCTGAAGCCCGCCTAAAGCTCGCCACAGTAGCCCGCCCATGGCCAAAAAAGCCCCCCGCCGCACCGCCGAGCGCATTGCGCTGGTGACGCTGGATTTGTTCAACCGTTTTGGCGAGCCCAATGTCTCGACCACAATGATTTCGGCCGAGTTGGGCATCAGCCCGGGCAATCTGTATTACCACTTCCCGTCCAAAGACGCCCTGGTCAACCAGCTGTTTGACCAGTACGAAGTGGCCATCTTGTCTTTGCTCGAGGCGGCGCCCGACGTGCGGGATGTGGAAGACACCTGGTTTTTCCTGCACTCACTGTTTGAGCAAGTGTGGAACCACCGCTTTTTGTACCGCGACCTGAACAACCTGTTGTCGGGCAACCGCCACCTGGAGACGCACTTCCATGCGGTGCTGGAGCGCAAGACCTTGGCCTTTCGGCAGATGCTGGAGTCCTTGGGCGCAGTGGGCCTGATGCGCATCGATGCCGACCACATCGAGACCCTGTCGGCGAGCCTGTCGGTGATGGTGACCTATTGGCTCAGTTACGAGTATGTGCGCAACCCACGACAGGCCATGGAGCCGGCCAGTGCCGGACTGGCTTTGACGCGGGGGGCGCAGCATGTGCTGGCCCTGCTGACACCTTACATGGCCGACCCGCAGGTGCAACAGCACCTGCAGGCCTTGACCGCCGCCTACAGCGCACCCGGCCCGGCTTGAGCCCAGCCAAGGACCAGGAAACAGGTTCAGGCAAAGCGCAGGGCCGCCAGCGCCAGCAAGCCATCAAAAATCAGGTTGTCCACCAACTCGAAACGCACCGACATGCTGGGGGCCATTTTCCAACCCGCACCACCGGTCATGATGCACACGGGCTCTTGGCCGGTGTGCTCGCGCAGGTGCTGCACCATGCGCTCGCAGGCCCCGGCAATGGCGTAGGTGCCGCCGCTGGTCAGGGCGTCGCTGGTGTTGGTCGGAAAGGGCCTGACATCGCCTGTGGGCACATGCAAACCAGCTGTTCCTGACTCGAGCGCTCGCAGCATGATGCCGTGGCCCGGCAGAATCAGACCACCCAAAAACCGGCCCTGCGCGTCGATGGCCTCCACCGTCACGGCCGTGCCGACCATGACCACCACCAAAGGGCGCGATGGGCCCGTGGCCAGCAGGCGGTGACGCGCCCCGATCATGGCCACCCAACGGTCTGCGCCCAAGCGCGATGGGTGGTCGTAACCGTTGCTCAGCCCCGCCTCTTGTGCACTGGGCACCACCCACTGGGGGGTGAAATCCCAGAGGTCCATTTGCTCTTGCACGCGGCGTTTGATGGCGTCACCGGCCACCACGCAGCCCAGCATCTGGTCCGGCTTGGGCAAATTGGACCAAGGGCCTTCGGAGAGACGATCAATGTTTTCAAGGAACTCTGCACCCTGTGCGAGCAATTGGCCCTGGGGGCTCGGTTGGTGGTACAGGGCCCATTTCAGGCGTGTGTTGCCCACATCGATGGCTAAAAAGGTCATCTGGCGATGATAATGAATTTCAGCCACCGAAACGGCTGGACCAAGCGGCTTTGAATCCAGCCAAAGATCAGCGCTGAATCAGCTGTTCAGGCCGGCGTTTTGTGCCTTGCGGATGGCGTCCTGGGCATCCCGGTCAGAACGTGTGGGAGAGTCCGTGCCATCCACTTGCAAAAGCAGACCCAGGAGCTTGGCCCCGTGCTCGACGGCCATGGAGGCGTATTTGATGTCCCCCTGGACCAATGCACTGGCCATCAGCTCGACCCGCTCAAAAGCATGGATGTTGCCCGACACTTTGCCCGCCACAATGATCCGCCCGGCCAACACATCACCTTGTACCTCGCCTTCGGGGCCAATGACCACATAGATTTCCTGGCCTCTGTCGGCCTCGATATTGCCCACCACTTTGCCATCGATGCGCACATTTTCTTTCAAGCGCAAAGAACCATGGATCTCGGCATGGCGCCCGATCAGGGTGTTGAATTTTTCCTGCCCCACCTGCAAAGGGGTGAGCTTGCTTGTCTTTTTGCCAAACATGGGTAACTCCTTTTTGGGAAATTCATGGTGTCCGGAACCTTGTCCTGCCAACAAGGCAAAGCCGGAAGCCCGGCTCATCGGGTTCAAGTCATTTCGTAATATAAATGAATCCTGTCCATCCAAGCGGAGTTTTCCAAAGTGACCAGATCAACTGTGGCCGGTTAGGCCCATGAAGCCAAGCGCTTGAACGCCGCCACAACTCAGGCCCAGCACTTCACAAAGCGGGCCTGACCACGGGCATCACCGACTCGTAAGCCCGGGCTGCACGCAGCACCATGGCGTCGCCAAACATGGGGCCCACGATCTGCAGGCCCATGGGCAGCCCGCTGCGGGTCAGGCCACAGGGCACGGTGATCGCGGGCTGTTGGGTGAGGTTGAAGGGGTAGCTGAAAGGGGTCCATCCCAGCATGGACACCGGGTTCATGGCGACAGTGCCGGCCGCACGCGCCTCAAAAGCCGGGATCGACACCGCAGGTGTGACCAGCAAATCAAAGCGCTGCATGAACTGGCGCATGTGCGAACCCAGCACGCCGCGGCGCTGGTTGAGTTGCTGGATCTGCAAGGCGCCCAGTTGCGCCCCGAATTCAGCCTCGGCTTGGAAGTCGGGATCGGCCACGGCCTGCTGCTCGGCGCTCAAGCCTTTCCAGACGGTGTAAGCGCCCAAGAACCAAAGCCCTGTGGTGATCTCCAAGGGGTCTTCGAAACCCGGGTCAACCTGCTCCACATGGGCACCCAAGGCCTGCAGCTGCTGCACAGCGCCATGCACCGCAGCCGCGATTTCGGGGTCCACGTTTTGGGCATAACCCAAGGTGGGCGAGTAGGCGATCTTGAGGCCGCGGATGCCGTCTTCCAGGCCCACGGTGTAGTCGCTCGCGTCGGGGGGCAGGGACGTCCAGTCACGGGCATCGGGCTGCTTGAGCACATTGGTCATCAAGGCGGCGTCGCGCACGCTCATGGTGTGTGGCCCCAAGTGCGCCACCGAGCCAAAAGGTGACAAGGGGTAGGCGGGCACGCGGCCGAAACTGGGTTTGAGGCCCACGTTGCCGCAAAAAGCGGCCGGGATGCGCACGCTGCCCGCGCCGTCGGTGCCCACGCCAATGGGCCCGAGGCCTGCGGCCACCGCAGCGGCCGTGCCGCCCGAGGAGCCACCGGGGGTGTGGTTCAGGTTCCAGGGGTTGCGGGTGATGCCGGTGGCGGGTGAATTGGTCTCGCCCTTGCAGCCAAACTCAGGGGTGGTGGTTTTGCCCAACAAGACCGCCCCCGCTTCACGCAGGCGGGCGGTGGCCGGAGCATCCACATCCCAGGGCTGGTTCGGGTCGATGGTGCGGCTGCCGCGCAAAGTGGGCCAGCCTTGGGTCAGGATCAGGTCCTTGATGGAGGTGGGCACACCGTCCAATGCGCCCACGGGCGTGCCTTGCTGGCGGTGCGCCTGCCAACGGGCTTCACTGGCCTGGGCGCTGGCCATGGCCGCTCTTTCGTCCACCAGACAAAAGGCGTTGATTTGTGGGTTGAGACGTTCAATGCGCTGCAGCACCGCCCGGGTGACTTCGACGGGCGAGGCCTGGCCGCTGCGGTACAGCGTCAGCAGTTCGTGGGCGGGGGCCTGGGTCAGGTCTTGGGGTGTCGTGCTCATGGGTGTGCCTCTTTAGAAAATGTCAAAAGCCCGGCTGCCGAGCCACGTCAAGGTCGGGTGCGGGTGTTCGGACTGAGTTTTTTCCAGGGCAAGTCGCCCGGATCGGCGGCCATGGGACCGGCCGCTTTGGCCACCAGCACGCGGCTGGCGATGGGGGTGAAGTCGGCGCGGAAATGGTTGGAGCTTTTGACCACCAGCAGCTTCATCTGCTCGGGGTGGATGCCCACGGCGCGGAACAGTTCGCGGTCGAGCATTTGGCATTTGCCGCTGGACACGGCGATCAGTACGCCATCGATTTCGAGGCACGCACAAGGGCCGATGTGGACTTTCATGCCGGTCATCATTGGGCCTTTGAGCTCGCAATCATCCGGCCCCAAGGCACGCACCGTGAAGCGCCCTTGCAAAGGTGGGTCGCTTGCCTCGCCGGTGAAAGTGGGCACAGCCTTGCCCAAAGCCAGCTGCAAGCTGGCCCCTATGCCTGCAGCATGGGCCATGCGGGCCGCCGCGGGATCAAACAACAAGCCAACGGCCACTTGACCGGGCCAGCGCTTTCCAGCGCCTTGCTGCAACAAGGCATGCAGCATGCCGGTGGTGTTGCTGTCACCGCCTGCGCCTGGGTTGTCTTGTGTGTCGGCCATGACCACGGGGGCGGCTGACACCTCGGCCGTGGCCAAGGCTTGCGTGACTGCTTCGCGGGCGGGCAACACATCGGGTCGCCACTGACCGGGCTCGGCCACGCGCTCAAACAAGCGCTGCACCGCCGATTCAGCCTGCGGGCCATGGCCCCAAACCACGGGCCCGCATTCGGCAAAGTCGGACGCCGGAAAGCCCATGCAAAAACTGAGCATGCAACCGGTTTGCGACTCCAGCGCGATCATCTCCTCGTAGAGGTCTTTGGCCGGGGCCATCCAGGTGCTTTGGGCGTTCAGAGGAATCAAAAACGGCAGGCGACGCGCCTGCATGGGGCGTTTGCCGCCTGCACGCCAATGCTCACACAGCAGCATGGCGGCGCGCTCGCCGGTCTCGGCCATGTCGATGTGCGGGTAGGTGCGGTAGGCGACCAAGCCATCGGCCAGCTGCAGCATGCGATCGGTGACGTTGGCGTGCAGGTCCAGGCTGGCCACGATGGGCAGCTTGGGGCCGACCACGGCGCGGATGCGGGCGATCAACTCGCCTTCGCTGTCGTCGGCGTTTTCGGCCACGGCCGCGCCGTGCAAATCGAGGTAGACCCCGTCCAGGCCCTGCACCAAGGCCGCGCGAACGTCTTCCACAATGGCAGCGCAAATGCGCTCAAACGCGTCTTGTGTCACATACGACGAAGGTGTGGCGCCTGCCCAGGCCGAGGGCACCAGCTGCCAGCCTTCGCGCCGCGCCGCGTCGATGAAGCCGCCCGCGGGGATGTTCACGCCCGTCATCTGCTCGATCAGGGCCTGCCCGCGCACATAGGCCGGAAAGGCCTCGCCACTTTGAAAGGCCGCCCAATCGGCCAGGCTGGGGGCAAAGGTGTTGGTCTCGTGCTGGTAACCAGCGATCAGGATACGGGTCATGAAAGGCCGTGGTGAGGGTTCAAATCAAACCGCCTTCATGAGCGGCATTCAGGGTAGGCATCAAACAGCAACATCCATGGGCGGCAAAGCCGCAGGTGCCGCATGCAAAAGACGGCGTGTGTAGTCTTGTTGGGGGTTGGCGTAGAGCTCAGCGGTTGGGCCTTCTTCGACAATGTGGCCTTGGTGCATCACGATCACGCGGTCACACAGCTGGGCGGCCACACGCAGGTCATGGGTGATGAAGAGCAAACTCAGACCCAGCCGGCCCTGGATTTCGCGCAGCAAATTCAGAATCTGTGCCTGCACGCTCACGTCGAGGGCGCTCACCGCCTCGTCGGCCACCAGCACCTGGGGACGACAGGCCAGTGCACGGGCAATGGCCAGACGTTGCCTTTGTCCACCGCTGAATTGGCTGGGGTAGCGCTGCAGCGCTTCGACGGGCAGGCGCACTTGTTTCATCAACTCGGCGGCCAAGGCCTCGGCCTCGGCCCGTGACTGGCCAAAGTTCATGGCCCCTTCGACCATGGACTGGCCCACCGTGCGGCGCGGGTTGAGCGAGCGGTTCGGGTCTTGAAACACCACTTGCACACGGTTGCGCAGAGGCCGCAAACGGCCTTCGGGCAAGGTGGCCACCTCGTCGTCGCCCCACAAGATGCGGCCCTCGGTCGGGTCGATCAGGCGAATGAGGCAACGGGCAAACGTGGACTTGCCCGAGCCGGACTCGCCCACAATGCCCACAGTCTCACCTGCGTGCACCGCCACATGGGCGTTTTGCAGCGCGGCAGTGGCGCGGTTGCGACCCAACCAGTCGCGGCTGGCGTAGGTTTTACCCACCCCTTGGCCCGACAACAAAGCCGGGCCACTGAAGGCGGACTTGGCCGCAGGCGGCGTCATGCCCGGCACGGCGGCGAGCAACTGTCGCGTGTAATCGGCTTGGGGTCTGCGCAAGACCTGCTCGCAAGGACCCCCTTCAACGGCTTCACCCTGGTTCATCACCAGCACATCGTTGGCAATTTCGGCCACCACGCCCATGTCGTGGGTGATGAAGAGCACCGCACTGCCCTGCTCGCGTTGCAGGTCGGCAATCAGGCGCAATATTTCTTTTTGTGTGGTCACATCGAGCGCGGTGGTCGGCTCGTCGCAAATGATCAAGGCAGGCTTGAGCACCACGGCCATGGCGATCACGATGCGTTGGCGCTGACCGCCACTGAGCTGGTGCGGGTAGCTGCGCAGCATGCGCTCGGGATCGGGCAGGCGCACCCGTTCGAAGATGCGCAAAATTTCGGCGCGACGCTGGTCGCTGGGCCAGTCGGTGTGGGTTGAGAGCAACTCGTCGACCTGGTCACCACAGGTCATGACCGGGTTGAGCGCGGTCATGGGTTCCTGAAACACCATGCCCATGCTGCGCCCGCGCAAAGCCCGCAAACGCGCTGCCGAGGCGCCCAGCAAGGATTCGCCTTGCAGCACGATCTCGCCACCGCTGGGGCGCAATTCTTTGGCCAGCAGGCCCATGACGGTGGTGGCCATGACCGATTTGCCCGAGCCCGACTCGCCCACCACACACAAGGTCTGTCCAGGCAGGATGCTGAGCGACACCTGGTGCACCGCATGCGCCCGGTCCCCGCCCGCAGGCAGGGCCACTGAGAGATCGCGGATGGACAGGACCGGTTGAGGAGAAGCTGTGCTCATCACGCGCCCCTTTTTGCAAACTTGGGATCGAGCACGTCGCGCAAACCATCTCCCAGCAAATTCACGGCCAGCACCGTGGGCACCAAAAACAAGGCGGGGTACAGCACGTTGCCGGGGTACTGGCTGAACTGCACGCGCCCCTCGGCCATGATGTTGCCCCAGGTGGGAATGTCTGGCGGCAGGCCCAGGCCCAGAAAGCTCAGAATTGCTTCGGTCAGCACCGCCGAAGCGGCCACAAAAGTGCCCTGCACGATCAGCGGCGCCAAGGCATTGGGCAAGATGTGACGCCACAAAATCACGGGCGTTGGGGTGGCCAGTGCACGGGCTGCCTCCACAAAAGGCTCTTCACGCAAGCTCAGCACCAGTGAACGCACCAGGCGCGTCACACGCGGCACCTCGGGGATGGCGATGGCCACCACCACCGTGGCGACCTGAGCGCCTAAAGCCGCCACCAACGCTATGGCCAACAAGATGGCAGGGATGGCCATCAAACCGTCCATGAAACGCATGAGAACCGCATCGACCTGCCGAAAGTAACCCGCGAGCATGCCCAAAAAGCCGCCCAGCGCCAGCGCCAGCACCGCGGTACAACCGCCCACCAGCAAGGACACCTGCGAACCATAGACCACACGGCTGTACAGGTCGCGGCCAAAGCTGTCGGTACCCAGCCAAAAAATGTGGGCCACGGTGCTGCCATCGACCAGGGTGAAATCCCCCTTCAAGCCCGCAGGCTTGTTGATGAAGTTGGAGTCCATGGCGGCCGGGTCCAGTGTGCCCAGCCAAGGCGCCAGCAAGGACACCAAGACCATGAAGCCGAGCACCACGGCACCAAAGCGGATGGAGCCATTGGCCCACAAACGATGAGCGACTGACATCAGTATCGGATCCTCGGATCAAGAAAGAGGTAGCTCAAATCGACCAATAGATTGATGAACACGTAAGCGCACGAGAACAGCAGAACCAGCCCCTGAATCACCGGGAAGTCGCGGTTGAGCACCGCATCCACCGTGAGCATGCCCAAGCCGGGAATGGCGTACACCGTCTCGGTCACCACCACGCCGCCAATGAGCAGGGCCACACCAATGCCGATGACGGTGACAATGGGCACGGCCGCGTTGCTCAGGGCGTGGCGCAGCAGTACCACACGCTCGGTCAGGCCCTTGGCCCTCGCTGTGCGGATGTAGTCCTCGGTCAGGGCCTCGGACACACTGGCCCGGGTCACCCGCGCAATCAGGGCCACATAAATCATGGCCAGCGTCATCCACGGCAAGATGAGTTGCCGCATCCAATCCCACATCCCGACACTGCGCGGGCCGAACAAGGTTTTGTAACCCTGCACCGGCAGCCAGTCCAGGCGTATGGCAAAAAGGTAAATCAGCAAATAGCCGATCACAAACACCGGCACCGAAAAACCGGCCACCGAAAAACCGGACAAGATTTTGTCAAGCCAGCCCCCCATGCGCCAAGCGGCAATGGTTCCCAAAGGAATGGCCAGCGCAATGGCCAGCACCAAGGTGCCCGCTGCCAGGGACAAGGTGGGCTCAATGCGCTGCGCAATCAACTCGGTCACGGGCTTGCTCAGGTAATACGAATAACCCAGATCACCCTGAAACACCCGTCCGATCCAAATCAGGTACTGGGAGATGATGGACCGGTCCAGACCCAACTGCTGGCGGATGCGGTCAATGTCTTCGTTGGTGGCGCTGTTGCCGGCAATGACCGCTGCCGGGTCGCCTGGGGCCAGCCTCAAGATGAGGAAAACCACCAGCGACACGACAAACAAGACCGGCAGCACCGCCAGCAGGCGGCGCAAAACGAATTGAAACATCGGTCAAGAATTGATCAGTTTTTCTTGATGTTCCACATGACCGGGATGCCGGGGGTTTGCAAAATGCCACTCACGTTGCTGCGGACCACAGTGGGCTGACGGTACTGGCCCAAAGGTGCATGGGTGGCCGTCTCAAAGGCCACAGCCTGAATCTGGCTGGCCAATTTCTTTTTCTCTTCGGTGGTGCCTGCACGGGCGAAGCTGGCCTTCAAGCTCTCGATCCGTGGCTCGTTTTGCCAGCCGAACCAACCGGTGTCACCTTTGGCGTTGAGCATGGCCATGGCCAGCGGGTTGGAGATGTCACCCGCAGTCCAGGCGGTCAGGAAGATGTTCCAACCACCCGCTGCAGGCGCGTCTTTCTTGGCACGGCGAGCGAGCAAGGAAGCCCAGTCCATTTGCTGGAAGTCCACTTTGAAGCCAGCGGCTTCGAGTTGCTGCTTGGCCACCAAAGGGATCTTGGCGATCGAGGCCAAGTCGGTGGGGCGCATCAAGACCACAGGGGTGTTGTCATAACCCGCTTCTTTGAGCATTTCGCGGGCTTTGGCGGGGTTGGCCACGCCGGTGAAGTAACCCGTGTTTTCATCGGCATACACCGTGCCGCAAGGAAAGATGCTGCGGCACAACTTGCCCAACTCGGGCACGCCAATTTGGGTGTTGATGTAGGCTTGCTGGCCCATGGCCACCATGGCCGCTTGACGGATTTTGGGGTTGTCAAACGGCTTGTGCAGGTGGTTGAAGCGCAAGATGAATTGCAAGCCCGCGGGCGAGAAGTCATCGATTTTCAAACCTTCGGTTTTCTTGAGGGTTTCGTACTGCTCGAAGCTGGGCTGCTCGACCATGTCCACTTCACCCGCCTTGATGGCGTTGAACTGGGTTTGGGGGTCGCGGATGATGACCCATTCCACACGGTCAAAGTTGACCGGACGGCCACCGGCCATGCCGCTGGGCGCTTCAGCACGGGGCTTGTATTTGGTGTTGCGCGTGTACACCGCCAGTGCACCGGGCTTGAACTCGTCGGCCTTGAAGATGAAGGGGCCTGAACCAATGTGTTCCTTGATTTGTTCGGCGCCAGGCGTGGCCGCAATGCGGGCGGGCATGATGAAGGGCACGTTGGACGAGGCCTTGCCCAAAGCGTCGATCACGATGCCGCTGGGCTCCTTGAGGACCATCCGGAAAGTGTTGGCATCAGGGGTTTCATAACGATCGATGAAGGTGTTCAAGATGCCGCCCATGGCGTCGCGGCTGGCCCAACGCTTGAGCGAGGCCACCACGTCTTCACTGGTCACAGGCTTGCCATCGTGAAACTCTAAGCCACTGCGCAATTTGAAGGTCCAAGTCTTGCGGTCGGGCGAGGTGGTGTAGGTGTCCACCATCTGAGGCTTGATGTTGCCCTGTGCGTCTTCAGAGAACAGGGTGTCGTAGATCATGTAAGCGTGGTTGCGCGTCACATAGGCCGTGGTCCAGATCGGATCGAGCACCGCCAAGTTGGCGTGCGGCACAAAACGGAACACTTTGTTGTCTTGGGCTTGGGCCACCACAGGGGCCAGCATGCTCAATCCCAACAAACCCGTGGCAGCAAACAGAACACGTCTTTTCATGATCAGATCTCCAAAAAAGGAACAGTTGAATCACCATGATGACAGCTTTCAGACCGAACAAGCGTCACCTTTGCGCAAAACGAAGTCGGGGTTTTCACCAGTGGCTCCATGCCATTCGACCGCTTTCATAATACAAATAAAACCGAGAACAACACCCCATGGTCAACCCTGATACCTCCGCCATAGATTTGTCCCGCGCCATCCACCTCAAGCAGGTGTCGTGCCAGGAAGCGATGCTGTCCACCCTCGACCGCATTGCGCAACTCAATCCGCAGTCCAACGCCATCGTCAGTTTGCAAGAACCCGAGCTTTTGTTGGCACAAGCCCGCGAACGTGACGCCCAACTGGCCCGGGGCGAGTCGATGGGTTGGATGCACGGCATGCCCCAAGCCATCAAAGACCTGGCCCATGCACAAGGCCTGCGCACCACTTTAGGCAGCCCCTTGATGAAAGACTTTGTGGCCAGCGAAGACGGGCTCATGGCCAGCCGGATGAAGGCTTCTGGGGCCATCGTCATTGGCAAAACCAACTCGCCCGAGTTTGGCCTGGGCTCGCACACCTTCAACGAGGTGTTTGGCCCCACCCGCAACGCCTGGGACCCGGGCAAATCGGCGGGCGGCAGCAGCGGCGGTGCGGCCGTGGCACTGGCCCAGCGCTTGTTGCCGGTGGCCGACGGTTCGGACTTCATGGGCAGCTTGCGCAACCCAGCCGGCTGGAACCATGTATTTGGCATGCGCCCCTCACAAGGCCGCGTGCCCATGTCGCCCGCACAAGACGTGTACATGGCCCAACTCGCCACCGAAGGCCCCATGGGCCGCCATGTGCGGGATGTGGCCATGCTGCTGTCGGTGCAAGCGGGTGCCCACCCAGCCAGCCCGCTCAGCTTGACGGATGACCCGGCGCAATTTGCTGGCGCACTGGACAGCGACCCCCAAGGCCAGCGCATAGGTTGGCTGGGCGATTTGCAGGGCTATCTGCCCATGGAGCGCGGGATTTTGGCGATCTGCCAATCGGCCTTGAACAGCTTGTCGGGCATGGGTTGCACGGTCGACGAAGCGCGTTTGGGCATGCCACCCGAGCAGATCTGGCAAGCCTGGCTGGTGTGGCGGCAGGCCTTGGTGGGGCCGCGCATCGCACCATTCCTGGTCAACCCGGCCAACCGCGCTCAGATCAAACCCGAGGCGCTGTGGGAGCATGACCAGTCGCTGAACTTGACCGGCTCGCAATTGATGGCCGCCAGCGCCAGCCGCACGCGCTTTTACCTGAGCATGCTGGCTTTGTTCGAGCAATTCGATGTGCTGGCCATACCGGTGTCTCAAGTCTGGCCCTTTGACATCGGCCTGCGCTGGCCTCAAAGCGTGGCGGGCCGAGACATGGACACCTACCACCGCTGGATGGAGGTGGTGATTTACGCCACCTTTGCAGGCTTGCCCTCGATCAGCGTGCCGGCCGGCTTTGGCGAGAACGGCCTGCCCATGGGCCTGGCGCTGATTGGCAAACCCCAAGGGGATTTGGCGCTGCTCAAGCTGGCCCACGCCTACGAGATGGCCAACCAGGACATGATCAACCGCCGCGCGCCGGGCGTGTGAAGTATCGCAGCGCCAAGCCGCGCGCTCAGTTTTGCTGCCAGGGCAGCCCGCGGAAGCGCCAGCCGCCCTTGAGGCCCCGGTGGGCCTGCTCGTTCGGGTCGCCCTCAAAGCCTTCGAGGATGTTGTAGGCCAACAAGCCCAGTTCGGTGGCGCGTTGGGCGGCGGCAATCGAGCGCACACCGCTGCGGCACAGCAGCACCAGCTTTTTGCCACCTGCACCCAAAGCCTGCATGCCTGCGTCAAAACCCGGGTTCATCGCCATGCCGGGCCACTGCTTCCAGGCCAGTGCGTGGGCACCGGGCACGAAGCCCACCCAGGCGCGTTCGGCGTCGGTGCGCACATCCACCAATTCGGCCTCGCCCGATTGCACCCAGGCCCAGGCCTGTTCTGGCGAAATGTCGCCTGCATAACCGGTGGCGGGTTGCATGGCAGGAAGTGTTGCTGGTGCTGGTGAAGTCATGGGGTGTTCATCCAAAAGGTTTGACAGGGTCTGCGCAAAGGAAGCCAGTCCAAATGATAGCTTTGACCTGGCATGAAGTCCGCACACCAAAGTGTCCGTGACAGGACAAGCCGCAACGGCTAAGATGCGGGTTTTGGTTGACGTTTACGTCAACGTCAAAGCCCCCCAGACCGCCCGCCCACGGAGACGCCCCCCATGACCGACCTGTCCGCCGAATTCAAAGCTTTGGCCGAATACCGCCCGACCCACAAGGTCCGCTTTGTCACCGCAGCCAGCCTGTTTGACGGCCACGACGCCGCCATCAACATCATGCGCCGTATTTTGCAAAGCATGGGCGCCGAAGTCATCCACCTGGGCCACAACCGCTCGGTGGACGAGGTGGTGACGGCTGCGCTGCAAGAAGACGCCCAGGGCATCGCCATCAGCTCTTACCAAGGCGGGCACAACGAATATTTCAGCTACATGGTCGACCTGCTCAAAGCCCGTGGCGGCGAGCACATCCAGGTCTTTGGCGGCGGCGGCGGCGTGATCGTGCCCGCCGAAATCCGCGCCCTGGCCCATAAAGGCGTGCGGATTTTCAGCCCCGAAGACGGCCAAAAAATGGGCCTGGCCGGGATGATCGGCGAGATGGTCATGCGCTGCGACCAGGATGTGAGCCACTTGGCCCCGAAAAGTGTGGAAGCCATCCAGGGCCACAACGAGATGAACTGGCGTGCGCTGGCACAACTGATCACCGCCCTTGAGAACGGCCAAGCCGATGCGAAGTTGTTGGCGTCTGTCCGCGAACAAGCCGCGCAAAAGAAAGTGCCCGTGCTTGGTATCACCGGCACCGGTGGCGCCGGAAAGTCCTCGCTCACGGATGAATTGATCCGCCGCCTGCGTCTGGACCAGGGCGACGCGCTGCGTGTGGCCGTGATCTCGATCGACCCCTCGCGCCGCAAGAGCGGTGGTGCGCTGCTGGGCGACCGCATCCGCATGAATGCGATCAGCCCCTGGTCACAAGGCCCCCGCGTGTTCATGCGCTCGCTGGCCACGCGTGACTTTGGCAGTGAAATTTCAGCCGCCCTGCCCGACGTGGTGGCGGCCTGCAAGGTGGCGGGCTTTGATGTGATCGTGGTCGAGACCTCGGGCATTGGCCAGGGCGACGCCGCCATCGTGCCGCATGTGGACGTGCCCATGTACGTGATGACACCCGAGTTTGGCGCAGCCAGCCAGCTCGAAAAGATTGACATGCTGGACTTTGCAGAGTTTGTCGCCATCAACAAGTTCGACCGCAAAGGCGCGTCGGATGCCCTGCGCGATGTGGCCAAGCAGGTGCAACGCAACAAGGAAGCCTGGACCGTGCCGACCGAGCAGATGCCGGTGTTTGGCACCATGGCCGCCCGCTTCAACGACGACGGCGTGACGGCGCTCTACCAAGCGCTCAAAGCCCGCCTGGCCGAGCTGGGCATGAACACCACTGAAGGCCGCTTGCCGGTGGTCAAGGTGCGCTACAGCACCCACCAAAACCCGGTGGTGCCGTCTTCCCGCACCCGTTATCTGGCCGAGATCAGCGACACGGTGCGCGGCTACAAAAAGCGCGCCATTGACCAGTCTCGCCTGGCCCGCGAAATCCAACAACTGCGTGCCGCGGCCCGCATGCTCGAAGTGGGCAAGTCCGGCCGCGCCAAAGCCGCCGAAGCCGCGATTGACCTGGCCGTGAACCGCGAGCAAACCCAAGACCCCACCGCCCGCAAACTGTTGGCCCAGTGGCCTGACATGCAAAAAGCCTACGCGGGCGACGAGTACGTGGTGAAAATCCGCGACAAAGAGATTCGCACGGCGTTGACCACCCAGAGTCTGAGCGGCACCACCATCCGCAAGGTGGCCCTGCCGCAGTACGAAGACCACGGCGAAATCCTCAAGTGGTTGATGCTGGACAATGTGCCGGGCAGCTACCCCTACACCGCAGGCACTTTTGCTTTCAAACGCGAGGGCGAAGACCCGACCCGCATGTTCGCCGGCGAAGGCGATCCTTTCCGCACCAACCGCCGTTTCAAATTGGTCAGCGAAGGCTTGCCCGCCAAGCGCTTGTCCACGGCGTTTGACTCGGTCACGCTGTACGGCAACGACCCCGATCTGCGTCCGGACATCTACGGCAAGATCGGCAACTCGGGCGTGAACGTGGCCACGCTCGACGACATGAAGGTGCTGTACTCAGGCTTTGACCTGTGCAACCCGACCACCTCGGTGTCCATGACCATCAACGGCCCCGCGCCCTCCATCCTGGCCATGTTCATGAACACGGCCATTGACCAAAATCTCGACAAGTTCAAGGCCGAGAATGGCCGCGAGCCCACCGAAACCGAAGCCGCGAAGGTCCGCGAATGGGTGCTGCAGAATGTGCGCGGCACGGTGCAGGCTGACATTCTGAAAGAAGACCAAGGCCAGAACACCTGCATCTTCTCCACCGAGTTTTCGCTCAAAGTGATGGGCGACGTGGCGCAGTATTTTGTACACCATGATGTGCGCAACTTCTACTCGGTGTCCATCAGCGGCTACCACATCGCCGAAGCCGGGGCCAACCCGATCAGCCAGTTGGCCTTCACGCTGTCCAACGGCTTCACCTTTGTGGAAGCGTATCTGGCGCGTGGCATGCACATCGACGACTTTGCACCGAATTTGTCGTTCTTCTTCAGCAACGGCATGGACCCCGAGTACACCGTCATGGGTCGTGTGGCCCGCCGCATCTGGGCGGTGGCCATGAAAGAGAAATACGGCGCGAACGAACGCAGCCAAAAGCTCAAGTACCACATCCAAACCAGTGGTCGCTCGCTGCACGCCCAAGAGATCCAGTTCAACGACATCCGCACCACACTGCAAGCGCTGATCGCGATCTACGACAACTGCAACAGCCTGCACACCAACGCGTTTGACGAAGCCATCACCACGCCCACCGAAGACTCGGTGCGCCGCGCCATGGCGATCCAGCTGATCATCAACCGCGAGTGGGGCCTGGCCAAAAACGAGAACCCCAACCAAGGCGCTTTCATCATCGACGAGCTCACCGAACTGGTGGAAGAGACCGTGCTGGCCGAATTCGAGAAGATCGCCGAGCGTGGTGGTGTATTGGGCGCGATGGAAACCGGCTACCAACGCGGCAAGATCCAAGACGAATCGATGCACTATGAGATGCTCAAGCACACCGGCGAGCTGCCCATCATCGGCGTCAACACCTTCCGCAACCCCAAGGGCAATGAAGTGCTCGAAAGCCTGGAGTTGGCCCGCTCGACCGAGGAAGAAAAGCAGTCGCAACTCCAGCGCCTGCACGACTTTCACACCCAACACGCCGCCGAATCGCCCGCCATGCTCCAACGCCTGCAACAAGCCGTGATCGACAACGGCAACGTGTTCGAGGTGCTGATGGACGCGGTGCGGGTCTGCTCTTTGGGCCAGATCACCAATGCGCTGTTTGAGGTGGGTGGTCAGTACCGACGCAATATGTGAGGTGCTCGGCGGTTCAATCACCGCTGAAGCCAAATGGTCTGTACATCCGCGTATGTACAGACCATTTCATTCTTGTTAAGATGTACACGTACATCCATTATCAGGAGCGATATGGCCAACACCAAACTCTTCAAGAACGGCAATTCCCAAGCCGTTCGCATTCCGGCCGAGCTGGCTTACGGCAGCTGGGACATCGATCTGGACATCGAACGCATCGGCGATGAATTGCGCATTCGCCCTGCCCGCAAACGCATGGGTGATGTGATGGGCAAGCTGGCCCAGTTTTCTCCGGGTTTCATGTCCGAGGGGCGTGGTCTCAACACCCAAGGCGAGCGCGAGGCCTTATGAAACCCAAGTACATGCTGGACACCAACATCTGCATTTACTTGATGAAGCACCAGCCACCGCAAGTGCAAGCGCGATTTTCCGAATGTTTTGTGGGTGATGTGGTGATGTCGGCCATCACGCTGGCCGAGCTGGAATATGGCGTGGCCTGCTCTGGGGATGCGCAGGCCCACAACCAGGCCTTGCTGAGTAGCCTGCTCGAGGATATTCCAGCCGCCCCTTTTGAGGGCCGAGCCGCACGCATTTATGGGCCGCTGCGCGCTTCTCACAAAGAACGTCAAAAAGACGCGCTCGACAAACTGATCGCCGCGCACGCCCTGTCATTAGGGGTGACTCTGGTCACCAACAACGAGGCCGACTTTCGGGAATTTAACGGCCTTCGCATCGAAAACTGGGTCAACGCGCACTGAACCTCAAAAATTTACTTTATCCGCACCCTTGAGCGCCAGCATGCTGCGGGCCTCATCGGGGGTGGCGATCTCCAGGTTCAGGGCTTCGAGCACGGTGCGGATTCGCTGGACCTGTTGAGCGCTGGACTCGGCCAATTTTCCTGGGCCAATCCACAGCGAGTCCTCCAGCCCCACGCGCACGTTCGAGCCCATGGCCGCGCCGATGCTGGCCAGTGCAATCTGGCCTTTGCCTGCGCCCAAAATTGACCACTGGTAATCGTTGCCAAACAATCGGTCGGCCGTTCGGCGCATGTGCATCAGGTCTTCGGGGTGCGGGCCGATGCCACCCAAAATGCCGAAAACCGACTGCACGAACAACGGCCCCTTCACCAAGCCCCGATCGCGGAAATGCGCCAGGTTGTACAGGTGGCTGATGTCGTAGCACTCGAACTCAAAACGCGTACCGTTTTCGGTGCCCAGGCGCAAAATGGTTTCGATGTCCTTGTAGGTGTTCTTGAACACCAGATCGCGGCTTTTTTCCAGGTGCTCGCGTTCCCACTCGTGCTCAAAGGTCTTGAAGCGGTCGAGCATGGGGAACAGGCCGAAATTCATCGAGCCCATGTTGAGCGAAGCCACCTCGGGCTTGAAGGTCAGGGCCGGTTGCATGCGCTCGTGCACCGTCATGTGCGGGCTGCCGCCTGTGGTCAGGTTGATCACAGCCTTGGTGTGGGCTTTGATCTTTTGCAAAAACGGCACAAAGAACGCCGGGTCTTGCGTGGGACGACCGTCTTTCGGATCGCGCGCATGCAGGTGCAAGATGGCCGCGCCCGCCTCGGCGGCGGCAATGGCCGCGTCGGCGATTTCGTCGGCCGTCACCGGCAAATGCGGCGACATGCTGGGCGTGTGGATGGCCCCTGTGGGTGCGCAGGTGATGATGACTTTGCGGGCTTGGCTCATGAAGCGTCTCCTTGAAATGACTGGTCAGATTATCTGGCTTTCAATCGATGTCAGCATGCCCGACCCACCGACTTCTTGAGGTCACCCAGGCAACATGTGGCCCTCCAGTACGGATCATCAGGGCGGGGTCGGCCACACCCCGGTCACGCACCTGCCGCAAAATGGTCAAACCGAGCCTCTGCACTTAACAGACCCTTTCAGGACAAGCCATGCATCATCTGCCGCCCTTCATCGCCCCATCCGAGCACCAGGATGCCGACAGCGCCTTGGCGCAAATTCAGCACATTTACCAGCACAGCGTGAACCACCTGCGCCAGGCCATGCGCGAGTTTGTGGCGGGTGCTGACATGGCGGGCACCCGGGTGCGGGCGTTCTACCCCTTTGTTCGGGTGCAGGTCAGCAGCGCCAGCCGCCAAAGCGCGGGGCTGGACAGCCGCCTGAGCTATGGCTTTGTGGCCGAGCCCGGCCGCTTCGAAACCACCCTCACCCGGCCTGACCTGTTTGCTTTTTACATCCGTGAGCAACTGGCGCTGCTGCTCAAAAACCACAGCACGAGCCTTCAGGTGGGCACCAGCAACCAGCCGATCCCGATCCACTTTTCATTTGCCGATGACGAGCACATGGAAGGCAGCCTGAGCCCCGAGCGACAGGCCCAGATGCGCGAGGTGTTTGACCTGCCCGACCTGACCACCATGGACGACGGCATCGCCAACGGCACACACGAGCCCGCCGCCTCCGAGGCGCGGCCGCTGTCGCTGTTCACTGCGCCGCGCATCGATTATTCGCTGCAGCGCCTGCGCCACTACACAGGCACCTCGCCGCGCTGGTTTCAGAACTATGTGCTGTTCACCAATTACCAGTTTTACATCGATGAGTTCATCGCCCTGGGCCACGCCGAAATGAACAACCCGGACAGCGAATACATCGCCTTTGTCGAACCCGGCAACTTGGTCACCCGCCGTGTGGGCCTGGCAGCTGAGGACGTGGACGCGTTGGGGCAAACACCGCCGCGCCTGCCGCAAATGCCCGGCTACCACTTGGTGCGCAAGGGCCACAGCGGCATCACCATGGTCAACATTGGCGTGGGCCCGGCCAACGCCAAGACCATCACCGACCACATCGCTGTGCTGCGCCCACATGCTTGGCTGATGCTGGGCCACTGCGCGGGCCTGCGCACCACACAGCTGCTGGGCGACTACGTGCTGGCCCACGCCTATGTGCGCGAAGACCATGTGTTAGACGAAGAACTGCCGCTTTGGGTCCCCATCCCGGCGTTGGCCGAGGTGCAGGTGGCGCTGGAGCGGGCCGTGTCCGAGGTCACGGGTTGTCATGGGGCTGACCTCAAACGCCTGATGCGCACCGGCACCGTGGCCAGCACCGACAACCGCAACTGGGAACTGCTGCCCGACAACAAACCGCAGCGGCGCTTCAGCCAAAGCCGGGCCGTGGCGCTGGACATGGAAAGTGCCACGATTGCGGCCAACGGTTTTCGCTTTCGGGTGCCCTACGGCACCTTGCTGTGTGTGAGCGACAAACCCCTGCACGGCGAGATCAAGCTGCCCGGTATGGCCAACCACTTTTACCGCGAGCGGGTGAACCAGCATTTGCAAATCGGCATCCGCGCGGTGACGCTGCTGCGCGACGCAGGGCCCGAGCAACTGCACAGCCGCAAGCTGCGCAGCTTTGCCGAAGTGGCTTTCCAGTAAGACGCTCCGGCGTCACGGTTTTCACCTTTTTTGAGGCACAGTCCTGCCATGCACATTCTTTTCATTGCCGACCCGCTCGAATCCTTCAAGATTTACAAAGACACCACCTTCGCCATGATGCGCGAAGCGCAAAAACGCGGCCACCAAGTGGTGGCCTGCCAGATGACCAATGTGCGCTGGCAGCGTGGCGAGGCCGTATCGGCCCAAGTTCGCCACATCACACTCACCGGGCAGCCGGACACGTGGTTCACCGAGACTTCTTCGAGCCGCGCCAACCTCAAGGACTTTGGCGCGGTCATCATGCGCACCGACCCGCCTTTTGACAGCGAATATTTCTACGCCACGCACCTGCTGAGCCAGGCCGAACGCGAAGGCGCCAAGGTCTTCAACAGCCCGGCCGCACTGCGCAACCACCCCGAAAAGCTGGCGATTCTGGAGTTTCCGCAGTTCATCGCGCCGACCTTGGTCACGCGCAGCGAGTCTGACATCCGCGCCTTCCACGCCGAGCACGGCACCATCATCTTGAAACCCCTGGACGGCATGGGCGGCACGGGCATCTTCAAGGTGGGTGCCGACGGCCTGAACCTGGGCGTGATCATCGAGACCCTCAACCAGGGCGGCGCACAAACCATCATGGTGCAAAAGTTTTTGCCCGGCATCGCACAAGGCGACAAGCGCGTGTTGTTGATCGGTGGCAAACCCGTGCCCTTTTGCCTGGCCCGCATCCCGCAAGGCGGCGAAGTGCGCGGTAACCTGGCCGCAGGCGGCAAGGGTGTGGCCCAACCGATTTCAGCGCGTGACCGCGAAATCGCCGAAGCCTTGGGCCCAATCCTCTTCGCACGCGGCCTGATGCTGGTGGGTCTGGACATCATTGGCGAGAGCCTCACCGAGATCAACGTGACCAGCCCCACCTGCTTTCAGGAAATCACCGACCAGATGGGCTGTGATGTGGCTGCGCTGTTTTGGGACTCGGTGGAAGCGGCGCTGTAAAGCCTCAACCCACAGATTGAACCCCCCGCTACGGGTTCAGATCGACGCTCTCAAAGTCTTACAAGCGCTTCCGCTCGAAGGCCTCCCAAGCCTTGTCCGTGTTCAAAGGCGCAGTCACGACCACCAACACCTGTTCGGTCTCTCGGGTGTGGCCGGTGATGCCACCGCGCTGCACAAAGCCGATGAAGGTCACATCGGTGCAGGGTTTCCAGTGCAGTCGAGCAGTTGGCACAGGGTTCAAGTCCTCACCGCCGGTTCAGTGGTCGCGCAGCGTTGGCAGATACAAGCTCGGTTGCGTGCCGCTTCGGGCACTTGTTTCAGCAATTCGGCGTCGAACTGAACCAGCGTGCACCAGCAGGGCTCTGTGACCGCTTGGTCACCGCAAGCCATGGCGCACGCATTGGGCTGCCCGCACAAGGGGCAGCGGCAAGGGTCAAGTTCAGGCAGGGTCATGAAAAGAAGGCTCAGTCCTTGCCCTGGCGGCGGCGCTGCGTGTCACGCCACAGGCGAATGGCCAGCACCACCATGGGCATGGTGTGTAAGAAGAAATCAAAAATGTCGATGGGTTTGCTCAAGCTGCCTTGCAGGAGCATGCGCCACTTCTCGACCAAATGCGGCTCGGGCATAAACGGGGCCCCCGCCAAGTAAACGGCAATGCCCACAAGCCACAACATCGGAATCCGGTCTATCCAGCGCATCGCGCACTCCTGAAAACCCTTATTTTCAGGCATGCCCGGTGCCGCAACGCATGACCCACAACAAAACGGCGCCCGAAGGAGCCGTTCTTCAAAGTGACAGACCTGCTCAAAATCAGGCCGCTTTGACCTTCAAGCGCCAAGCGTGCAGCAGCGGCTCGGTGTAGCCGCTGGGTTGCGCCTTGCCTTTGAAGACCAGGTCACAAGCCGCTTTGTAGGCCGCCGACTTGGCAAAGTTACCGGCCATGGGCTGGTACGCCGCGTCGCCCGCGTTTTGTGCATCGACCACCGCAGCCATGCGCTCCATGGTCTGCTTGACCTGCTTTTCGGTCACCACGCCGTGCTGCATCCAGTTGGCCATGTGCTGGCTGCTGATGCGCAGCGTGGCGCGGTCTTCCATCAGGCCCACGCCGTTGATGTCGGGCACTTTGGAGCAGCCCACGCCTTGGTCCACCCAGCGCACCACATAACCCAAGATGCCTTGGGCGTTGTTGTCGAGTTCTTTTTGCTTGTCTTCTTCGGACCAGTTGGCGGCGTCTTTGGCAACCACAGGGAACTGCAACAAAGCGTTGAGCGTGTCTTCGCGCAATTGTTTCGGGTCTTGCTTGGCAACCGCTTTTTCCATCTGCTTTTGCAGCGCGGAGACATGAACTTGGTGGTAGTGCATGGCGTGCAGCGTGGCGGCCGTGGGGCTGGGCACCCAAGCCGTGTTGGCACCAGCCATAGGGTGGCCAATTTTGGCTTTCAACATGTCGGCCATCAGGTCGGGCATGGCCCACATGCCTTTGCCGATCTGGGCACGGCCGCGCAAGCCGCAGGCCAGGCCCACGTTGACGTTGTTCTTCTCGTAAGCGCCCAGCCAGGTGCTGTTCTTGATGTCGCCCTTGCGCATGACGGGACCGGCCAACATGCAGGTGTGCATCTCGTCGCCGGTGCGGTCCAAGAAGCCTGTATTGATGAAGGCCACGCGGCTCTTGGCGGCAGCGATACAGGCTTTCAAGTTGGCGCTGGTGCGGCGCTCTTCGTCCATGATGCCCAGCTTGACGGTGGAGGGCTTCATGCCAATGACTTTTTCGACGCGGCCAAACAGCTCGTCGGCGAACGCGACTTCGGCGGGGCCGTGCATTTTGGGCTTGACGATGTAGACGCTGCCGGTGCGGCTGTTGCGCAGGGGGTGCGAGGATTTTTTCTGCAGGTCCACCAGCGCGCAGGTCACGGTGACCATCGCGTCCAAGATGCCTTCAGGAATCTCTTTGGTGCTGCCGTCGGCGGTTTTGTAGAGGATGGCGGGGTTGCTCATCAGGTGACCGACGTTGCGCACAAACATGAGCGAGCGGCCGTGCAGCTTGACGCTGCCCTTACCCGCGGGTTTGGTGTACGCGCGGTCACCGTTCATGGTGCGGGTGAAGGTCTTGCCGCCCTTGTGCACTTCTTCGCTCAGGGTGCCTTGCAAGATGCCCAGCCAGTTGGCATAGGCCAGCACTTTGTCTTCGGCGTCCACTGCGGCGACCGAGTCTTCAAGGTCAAGGATGGTGGACAAAGCGCTTTCAGCGATCAGGTCGGACACGCCCGCCGGGTCGGTTTGGCCAATGGGCGTGCTCTTGTTGATTTGCAGGTCGAGGTGCAGGCCGTTGTGCACGAACAGCACCGAAGCCGGGGCCTTGGCGTCACCGGTGTAGCCCACGAACTGCTTGGCATCGGCCAAGGTGGTGTTCTTGCCGCTGGCCAGAGTCACCACCAGCTTGCCCGCTTTCACGGCGTAACCCTTGCTGCCCACGTGCGAACCGGTTTTCAGAGGTGCGCAGCGGTCGAGCACGTTGCGGCAGTAGTCGATGACTTTGGCGCCGCGTTGGGGGTTGTAGCCCGAGCCTTTTTCACAGCCATCGGCTTCGCTGATCGCGTCTGTGCCGTACAGCGCGTCATACAAGCTGCCCCAACGGGCGTTGGCGGCGTTCAGGGCGTAACGGGCATTCAAAATGGGCACAACCAGCTGAGGGCCCGCCAGCTTGGCCAGTTCGGCGTCCACGTTGGCGGTGGTGGCTTGGGCGTTGCGGGGCTCAGGCACCAGGTAACCGATTTGCGACAAAAACTTGCGGTAGGCCTTCATGGCCTTGCCTTCGGCCACGGGGCCGGGGTTGGCGGTGTGCCATTCGTCCATGGCGGTCTGGATGCGGTCGCGCTCGGCCAGCAAGGCGATGTTTTTCGGAGCCAGGTCGGCCACGATGTCGTTGAAGCCTTTCCAGAACTTGTCTTTGTCCACGCCAGTGGCGGGCAGCATCTGGTCGTTGATGAAGCTCAGCAGTGGGTTGGCCACTTGCAGGTTATGAATCGCGGTGCGTGCAGTCATGAAAACCTCTGGGGTCAAGTCAAAAAAACGGGGATAAGCCCAGTGCGCTGGCAAACAGATGCACGCAGGCCAAAGTGACAAAGCACTCTATTCTAAATTTAGACGCAGATAAACCCGCGAAAACTTCATTGACCCATGACTTTTAAGCACAAATCACGGCCAGGATGGGCTTGATGGAACTGGCCGCGCACTGAGGTTTAATTCAGGCATGACACGTCCATCAAGTCCTGAAATACTGATCAGCGAAGTCGGCCCACGCGATGGCCTGCAATCGGTCAAAGCCACCATGCCCACCGCCGACAAACTGCGCTGGATCGACGCGCTGGCCGCCGCAGGCTTGCGCGAGATTGAAGTCGCCTCGTTTGTGCCCGCCCATCTCTTGCCGCAAATGGCCGATGCCGCGCAGGTGGTGCAGCACGCACTGCGCCACAGCAGCGTGCGGGTGATGGCCTTGGTGCCCAACTTGCGCGGCGCAAAAGCGGCGCTGAAGGCCGGGGCGCAAAAGATCACGCTGCCCGTGTCGGCCAGCCCCGCGCATTCCCTGGCCAATGTGCGCAAAACGCCCGAAGCCATGGTCGAAGAAGTGCGGGCCGTTTTGCGGCTGCGCGACGACGTCGCACCCGGCGTGCCGGTGGAGGTGGGCATGTCCACCTCCTTTGGTTGCACCCTGCAGGGCTTGGTGCCCGAAGGCGATGTGCTGCGCCTGGCGGTTCAACTGGCGCAAGCAGGTGTGAACGAGATCGGCCTGTCGGACACCACCGGCATGGGCAACCCGGCGCAGGTCACGCGCTTATTCAAAGCCCTGTTCAACGAGATTGGCCCCTTGACGGGCGCGGCCCACATGCACAACACCCGGGGCTTGGGACTGGCCAATTGCCTGGCCGCTTACGAGGCGGGCGTGCGCACCTTCGACAGCTCGCTGGGCGGCCTGGGCGGCTGCCCCTATGCGCCCGGCGCTTCAGGCAATGTGGTGACCGAAGACCTGGTCTTCATGTTCGAGGCCATGGGCGTGAACACCGGCATCGACCTGGTCCGGCTCATGGCGGCTCGTGCGCCGCTCCAAGCCGGGCTGCCTGGCGAGCCGCTGTATGGCATGACGCCTGAAGCAGGTTTGCCCAAAGGGTGGCCCACCCCTTAAACGCACGGTTATCGCATCAATCAAGCGCCACAATGACCGCATTGCAACCTTGAACCCGCATAATCGGGTCACATGGACAAGCTCAAAGCCTTCGAAACCTTTGCCTCGGTTGCCACCAAAGGCAGCCTGACCGCTGCAGCCCGGGCCGAGGGTGTGGCCCCGGCCATCATCGGCCGCAGGCTCGATGCGCTGGAGGAAAGCTTGGGCGTCAAGCTCTTGGTGCGCACCACACGGCGCATCACCTTGACCCACGAAGGCAGCGCTTTTTTGGAAGATTGTCAGCGACTGCTCTCGGATGTGGCCAATGCCGAAGCCAGTGTGTCGGCAGGCGGCGTCAAGGCCAGCGGCCATTTGCGCATCACCGCCCCAGCCGGGTTTGGCAGGCGCCATGTGGCCCCTTTGGTGCCGCGTTTTCAGGAACTGCACCCCGATGTCACGATCTCGCTCAACCTCAGCGACCGTGTGGTCGACCTGGCCGCCGAAGGCTTTGACTGCGCGGTGCGTGTGGGCGACCTGCCCGACTCTTCGCTGGTGAGTGTGCGCATGGCCGACAACCGCCGCCTGTGCGTGGCCACCCCAGCTTATTTGGCGCGGCGGGGCACACCCTTGCAGCCTTCGGACTTGCTGCAACACGACTGCCTGACCTTGTCGAGCGATGCTTCGCAGACCCGGGGCTGGGCCTTTCGCAACCCCGCGCAAGGCCAGGACGTGGTGCACCTTCGCCCGGGCGGGCCACTCGACTGCTCAGACGGACAGGTGCTGCACGACTGGTGTCTGGCCGGTTACGGCATCGCTTGGCGCAGCACCTGGGAAGTGGAGGGTGAAATCCGCTCGGGTCAATTGGTGGCGGTGCTGGAAGATTTTGCGGCGCCCCCGAACGGGATTTTTGTGGTGTTTTCCCAGCGCAAGCATTTGCCGCTGCGTGTGCGCTTGTGGATCGACCACCTGAAACACCATTACGCGCAACCCGG
>CAMDFK010000030.1 GCA_945897465.1 Limnohabitans sp. Rim8
TCTTGCCAGTCCCAGACCTGGTGGCCCAGTGTGGGCTCCACACCAAACTTGTCGTTCAGGCGGATCTCGACGATGCGGTGGATATTGCGCAGACACTCAGCCAGTTCAAAGTCGGGGTGACCGAACAGGCGGCGCTCGAACGCCTCGATGATCTGTTTTTTGTTCAAGCCCACGCCACGCGGGCCACGTACCGCCAGGATGAAGGGCCAGCCAAACTTGGCGTTGTAGTCGGCGTTGAGCTTTTGGATCTTGGCGAACTCTTCAGGCGTGCAGTCGGTCAGGCCCGCCTTGGTTTGCTCGTTGGTCGATTCGGCCGTGAGCGACTTGCTGACCATGGCCTTGCCCGCCAGCTCGGGGTGGGCGCGGATCAAGCCCAGCTGCGCGTCGCGCCCGGCCTGTGCCAGAACTTCGCACATGGCGTGCTTGAGGTGGGCCAAAGATATGAAGGGGCGTTGCGCCAGCGCTTGCTCGGCGATCCAGGGCGAGTGCTCGTACAGGCCGTCGAGCATGAGCGCGGCATCGGCCTGAGATGCGCTGTTGAGTTGTTCCAAAGTGATGGGCATGGATGTCTCTGTGGGAGGCCGCCCCTGCGGCCGAATGTCTTTGGTGTGGGCATTCGGCCGCAGGGGCGACCTCCCACAAAATTTCAGTCCTTGTAAGGGTGTATGACTTTCCAGTGCCGCGCGATGTCGATGCGCCGCGCCACCCAGACCTTGTCGTGCGACTGGATGTGGTCCAAAAAGCGTTGCAGCGCCGTGATGCGGCCAGGGCGGCCCAGCAAGCGGCAGTGCATGCCGATGCTCATCATCTTGGGGGCATTGTCGCCACTGGGGTCACCTTCGGCATACAAAGCGTCAAAGGTGTCCTTCATGTACTGGAAGAACGGGTCGGCGTGCGAGTAACCCTGGGGCAATGCAAAGCGCATGTCGTTGCAGTCCAAGGTGTAGGGCACGATGAGTTGTGGCGCATCGGTACCGTCTGACTTGCGCACTTTCATCCAGAAAGGCAGGTCGTCGCCGTAGTAGTCGCTGTCGTATTCAAAGCCGCCAAAGTCGGCCACCAGGCGGCGCGTGTTGGGGCTGTCGCGCCCGGTGTACCAACCCAGAGGGCGATCGCCCGTCAGCTTTTGGATGATCGCCATCGCCTCGGCCATGTGGGCACGCTCGGTGGCTTCGTCGACATTTTGGTAATGGATCCACTTGAGGCCGTGGCAGGCGATGTCGTAGCCCAATTCTTGGAACGCGGTGGTCACGTCGTCGTGCTTTTGCAGGGCCGTGGCCACGCCAAACACGGTGAGCGGCAGGCCGCGTTTTTCAAACTCGCGCAAGATGCGCCACACGCCCGCACGCGAGCCGTATTCGTAGATGCCTTCCATGCTGATGTGTCGCTCGGGGAAGGACGCGGGGTTGAACATCTCGGACAAAAACTGCTCGGAACCCGCATCGCCGTGCAGCACCGAGTTTTCGCCGCCTTCTTCGTAGTTCAAGACAAACTGCACAGCCACGCGTGCGCCACCTGGCCACTGGGCGTGTGGCACATGGCGGCCGTAGCCCTTCAAGTCGCGGGGGTAGGGCAGGGTGCTGTCGTAAATGCTCATGAGTCTTGCTCGGTGGTGTTCAGGCCAGTGCCAGGGAAATGTCGTGCGTGGGCACTTTGCGGTCGAAGGTCAGGCTTTCTTCAACATGCAGCAGGTGCTCATGCATCAGGCGCACGGCCAAGTCAGCGTCCTGCGCTTCGAGGGCAGCCACGATGGCCACATGTTCGTCTGTAGAGTGCTCGGCTTCGTTGCGCGACTGGTACATCAAGGTGATCAGGGCGCAGCGCGAGATCAACTCGCCCAGCACCTGGGCCAGCACGTCGTTGTTCATGAGTTCGGCCATGCGCACATGGAAGTCGCCCAGCAACTCGGTGCGGCCCGTGATGTCTCCCCGCGCGACCGCTTCGCGCTCTTGTTGGATGTGTTCTTTGAGGGCCACGATTTGCTTGGGGGTGACCTGCTGCGCAAAAGCGCGGGTCATCTCGGCTTCCAGCATGCGGCGAACGGCAAAGACCTGTTGCGCCTCCTCAACCGAAGGGGCGGCCACAAACGCGCCGCGAGCGGGCTCCAGCCTGATCAATCGGTTTTGCGACAACTGAAACAGCGCTTGGCGCACCAATGTGCGCGAGACGCCAAAGTGGTCGGCCAGCTTTTGCTCGGCCAGTTTGGAGCCGGGCAACAGCCGGTGTTCCACGATGGCGCGGGTCAGCGATTCGACGATGTGGTGCGTGGTGGAAGTTTCCATGTCTCGCGGTCCCTTGGGGCTGTTGGCCAGGGTGTTTTTATCGGATGGTTGCAAATCATAGCCACCAAAAGCAAAATTGTATACACTTCGGTCGACCAGTTGAAAGGCTTTTGAAAGCCTGGCCCAAACCACCCTTTTTTGACCCCCATTCAAGACAAGCGAGCACACCATGGGATTGAGCACACACGTCCTGGACACCATGCACGGCTGCCCCGCCGCGGGCATGCAGGTGTCCTTGTACACGACGCAAGGCGATCAGGCCACTTTGGTCAAAAGCTTCACCCTCAACCCCGACGGCCGCAACCCCGACGGCATGCTCTACGACCACGCCAGCCTCCGCAAAGGGACATACCGCTTGGTCTTTAATGTCAGCGACTACTTCAAAGCCAAAGGCGTGGAACTTCCCGAGCCCAACTTCCTGAACAAAGTCAGTCTCGATTTTGGCGTGGCCCATGAAGACCAGCACTACCATGTGCCCCTGCTGGCCAGCCCCTGGAGTTATTCAACGTATCGTGGGTCTTGAGGTTCGTGAGGAGCTGGTCAGACCCCAATTAGGCCTCCGCCTGCTTCTTCACCAGTTACGACATGTTTGATCTGTGGTCATGTTTGACTGGAATTCAACTTTTATTCGGTAAGTTCCGTTAAAGTCCTTTGATGGCACCGACTGTTGTTCGCGATGGCGCATATCGTTTGTTCTTCTTTTCGAGAGAAGAGCCTCGTATTCATGTGCATGTTGCGCACCCAGACGGAGAGGCAAAATTTTGGCTTACACTGGTGGTTGCCCTTTCAACGTCCACCGGGTTGTCAACAAAACAGCTCAAGGAAGCCCAATCAGTCGTTGAGTTACACCTGAAGGAAATTCAAGATGCATGGAATCACCACTTCGGTGGCTGAAGTCACCAATGTGTCCAAACACGGCTTTTGGCTGCTGTTGGGCGATGAGGAACTGCTTTTGCCTTTTGATCAATTCCCATGGTTCAAGCAGGCCACCGTTGAGCAGTTGACAACTGTGGAGTGGCCAACGCCGGACCACTTGTATTGGCCGCAGCTGGATGTGGACTTGTCTGTGAGCTCCATTCGCAGACCGCAAGATTTTCCCTTGGTTTCGCAGCACTAGCCTGCGCAATGCCATTGAAGTTTGGACGAACCGAATTTAGAGGCTTCGTTCAACCACCTGACTCGGCTAAGCTGCTGCCATGTTGAGGCCTTTGTTGTTCGTTCTTGCGGTGGCTTTGTCGGGATGCGGCGGCGGGGACGGCGCGAATTTTGCGCCTGCATCGGGCAACACGCATTGCGGCGTCAGCGTGGGCAAGCAGCGCATCACCGGCACGGTCACATTGGTGCACGACGGCTACACGATCACCTTGGGTGGCGAGTCGATTCGGCTGGCCAGCATCGAAGCTCCTGAGTTGGATCAGGCCTATGACCCATCGTCACGGGCCAATTCGGCCGCCATGGTCTTGGGCCAGAGTGGCACCGTCACCTACGCGCAAACAGACCGGTACGACCGGGTAGTGGGCACCGTTTTTCAAGTCCGATTGCAGCTAGGTCAACCTGAGCCAAGTCGTGGCGGGAGCGGCTTGGTATGAAGAAGCCTACAAATGCGAAATCGACATCCGGTAACGCCAAGCCTATGCAGTAGCGCATGCATCTGCCCGCATTGCCAAAAAAGGTTTGTGGGCCACCGCTGCCGTGGCCCCTTGGGTGCACCGCAACGGGGTGGAGGCCAAAGTGCCCGCTTACTACACCAATGGGGATGCGGCTTCGGGTTGATGGGGCACTTTCTCTTGACCCATGGTGTTTGGGCAAGACCCAGGGTGTTGCAAAGCCCCGCGTTTGAGGAGATGGAGCACGAGCGATTCGACCTGCGACCCCAAAATCCCCTTAAAACCCCGCCATCCCAGCCCGCGGTTCCTTAGAATCGGGGGTCTTACCGTTTATTTATCTCTCACCCCACCATGACCCAAGTCACCAACACCGTGCGCTTTGTGCTCGACGGCCGAATCGTCGAAGCCCAAGGTGAGCGCCGCACCACCACTGTCTTGGACTATTTGCGTGAGCAACTGCACCGCACCGGTACCAAAGAGGGCTGCGCTGAAGGCGATTGCGGCGCTTGTGTGGTCATGGTGGGTGAGCTCAATGCCGCAGGCACGGGTGTGGACTACGTGGCCACCAACGCCTGCATCCAGTTGCTGCCTTCGCTGGACGGCAAATCGGTCAAAACCGTCGAGAGCCTGAAAAAAGCCGACGGCACGTTGCACCCGGTGCAGGAAGAAATGATCAAGTGCCACGGCTCGCAGTGCGGCTTTTGCACCCCCGGCATCGTGATGAGCCTGGTGAACTTGGTGCAGGTGCTGCCCATGCCCAACCGCCAGCAGATCACCGATTCGCTGAGCGGCAACCTGTGCCGCTGCACGGGCTACAAGCCGATCATCGATTCGGCCACCAAGGCCTGCGCCAAGCCCGAGGCCTTGAAGCTGGACGACAGCGCCGATGTGCCGCTGCTCAAAGAAATCCAACGCGCCAGCGTGCCTACCCTGAGCCTGGACGGCGACATCATCGTGCAGCCGGTCGTTCGCACCCGCAAAGGCAATGAGTTTGTCTCGCCCGCCACCTTGGCTGAAGTGGCCGACTACCTGGTCAAGAACCCCACCACCACGCTGTTGGCAGGCAGCACCGAAATCGGTCTGCAGGTCAACAAGCAGTTCTCACGTCCCGATCACATCATGTATTTGGGCAACGTCAAAGAACTGCGCCAAGTGACCGAGACCGCCAGCGCCTGGCGCATTGGCGCGGCCGTGTCGCTCACGCAGGTCGAAGCGCTGGTGGCCCAGGCTTACCCCGACTTCACCGAAGTGCTGCGCCGCTTTGGCTCGCCCCCCATCCGCTCGACGGCCACGCTGGCGGGCAACATCGCCAACGGCTCGCCGATTGGTGACACCATGCCTTGCCTGATGGCACTCGGTGCCAGCTTGGTGCTGCGCCGTGGTGACAAGACCCGTAAGGTGCTGCTGGACAACTTCTACACGGGCATGAAGAAAAACGTGATGGAGCCCGGTGAGTTCATCGAAGCCATCGAACTGCCCAAGCCCGTGGCAGGCCTAGTGTTCCGCGCCCACAAGGTCAGCAAGCGTTTTGAGCAAGACATCTCGGCCACTTGCGCGGCCATCAGCTACACGCTGCAAGGCGGCAAGCTCTCTGGCGTGAAGCTGGCTTACAACGGCCTGGCCCCATCGCCTTGCCGTGCGCCCAAGCTCGAAGCCGTGCTTGAAGGCCGTGCGCCTGCCGACGTGAAATCGGCCGATCTGGATGCCGCCATTGCCGCCAGCTTCACCGCCCGCGACGGTCTGCGTGCCACTTGGGCTTACCGCGCCTTGGTGTCCCGCAACCTGGTGCTCGAATTCATAGAAGAACAATCTTAAAACCAGGGGATAGACCAATGTTTGCGCAGCAAACTTGCGCTGTCCCCTCACTCCAGAGGCAAGAATGAACGCTCCTACCCCCATCAAAAACCTGTTGCCCGCTTCTGACGTTCAGCAGGGCAAAGAGCTGGTGCATGAGTCTGCGCACTTGCATGTGACCGGATCTGCCACCTACATCGACGACATCCCTGAGCACGCAGGCACTTTGTATGCCGCGCTCATCTTGTCGCCCGTGGCGCATGGCGAGTTGATTGGTGACGGCATTGACCGCGCAGCCATCCTCAAGGAGCACGGCGTCGTGGCGGTCTACACCGCCAAAGACATCCCCGGCGAAAACAACTGCGGCCCCATCATCCACGACGATCCGTTTTTGGCTGCTGGCAAGGTCGAGTTTGTCGGACAGGCTGTGGCCGTGGTCGTGGCGCGTGAAATGCTCTACGCCCGCGAAGCCGCCAAAAAAGCCAAGGTGCTGGTGAAAGAACTCACGCCCATCTTGACCATCGAAGAAGCGATGGCCGCGAGCAGCTTCATCATGCCGCCCAAAGGCATCACGCGTGGTGACGCTGCAGCGGCGATTGCCAACGCGCCGCACAAAATCAAAGGCAGCACCAACACCGGTCAGCAAGAACAGTTTTATTTGGAAGGCCAGATCACTTACGCTGTGCCCAAGGAAGACGGCCAACTCACGCTGTATGTGTCGACCCAACACCCCGATGGCAACCAGCGCGAAGCCGCGCATGCCCTGAACCTGCACACCAACGACGTGGAGGTGATTTGCCGCCGCATGGGTGGCGGCTTTGGCGGCAAAGAAGGCAATGCCAGCATCTTCAGCCAAAGCGCCGCGCTGGCTGCGCACAAGCTGCAAAAGCCCGTCAAGCTGCGCGTGAACCGCGACGACGACATGACCATCACCGGCAAGCGCCACGATTTCCGCATCGACTACGAAGTGGGTTTTGACGACAACGGCCGCGTCTTGGGCGCCAACATCACGCTCATGTCGCGCTGCGGTTACAGCACCGATTACTCCGGCCCGGTGAACGACCGCGCTTGCTTGCACATCGACAACAGCTACCACATCCCCGCTTTGAAGCTGGTCAGTCACCGCTGCAAAACCAACACCCAAAGCGCCACCGCATTCCGTGGCTTTGGTGGCCCACAAGGCATGTTCGGCATTGAGACGGTGATGGACGAGATCGCGATGACTTTGGGCAAAGACCCACTGCAAGTGCGCAAGCTCAACCTCTACAAAGACCCCGCCATCAGCGGATCGTCCGACACCATGACCACCCAGTACAACCAGCTCATTGAAGACTGGGTGGGTGACAAGGTGATCGATCAGGTGGAGCAGGAATCCAACTACGCCGAGCGCCGCGCCGCCGTGCATGCCTTCAACGCCAAGAGCAAAACCCGCAAGCGCGGTTTGGCGCTTGTGCCTTTGAAGTTCGGCATCAGCTTCACCGCCACACACTTGAACCAGGGCGGTGCATTGCTGGTGGTCTACATGGACGGCTCAGTCAGCTGCAACCATGGCGGCACCGAAATGGGCCAGGGCCTGAACACCAAGATGGCACAGGTGTGTGCCGATGGTCTGGGCATCAGCGTGGACCATGTGCGCATCACCGCGACCGATTCACAAAAAGTGCCCAACGCGTCGGCCACTTCGGCTTCGAGCGGTGCCGACATCAACGGCGCGGCCATCATGAACGCCACCGCGCAAATGCGTGAGCGCTTGAAGCCTGTGGCGGCCCGCATGCTGGGTTGCGCTGAAGGCGATGTGACTTTCGCGAACAACGAAGTGCACGGCGGCGGTAAAGCTGTGAAGTGGGCCGACCTGACCAAGCAAGCCTACATGGAACGTGTGGGTTTGTCGGTCACGGGTTTCTACATGACGCCTGAAATCAAATACGACTTCGCCACCCTGAATGGCCGCGCTTTCTATTATTACTGCTATGGCGCCGCCGTGAGCGAAGTGGAAATCGACACCCGCACGGGCGAGTGGTGGCTGAAAGCCGTGGACATCGTGCACGACGTGGGCCGCAGCATCAACCCCGCATTGGACAAAGGCCAGATCGAAGGCGCTTATGTGCAAGGCATGGGTTGGCTCACTATGGAAGAGTGCATTTGGGACCTTCGTGGTGACGCGAATGGCAAAGGACGGGGCAAGCTGCTCACACACGGCCCCAGCACTTACAAGATTCCGGTGGCGGGCGACATTCCCGAGCACTTCAATGTCACGCTGTTCGACAACGCCAACTTGAAGCCCACCCCGTTCAACAGCAAGGCCACTGGCGAGCCACCTTTGATGCTGGGCTTGTCGGCCTTCTTCGCCTTGCGCGATGCGGTGGCCGCCAGTGCCGACCACAAAGCCGTGGTGTACATGGACGCCCCGGCCACGCCCGAGCGCATCTTGATGGCTTGCGAAAAAGCCAAGGCCACTGCAGGGCTGTGACGGCCTGAACCGGATGCCTGAAGCGGTTTCTGGCATCCTGTCAATTTATCCATCCAGCCCACAGGAGCCCGCCCATGTCAGACGATCCACGGTGCTGCGGCACCGGCACTTGCATCATCAATGCTGAAGGCCTGTGCTGGTGCGGCCAGCGCTGGGATGGCGAGAAGATGTGCTTCATGCCCGAGCCCACTTTGCAAGCCAGGCCCACCAGCGCATCGGTTGAGGTTCCCTCTACACCCAACACGGGTTCCCACGCTTGAAACTGACTTTCTTTGTTATCAGTCGGGTTCGTGATGTCGCTTGAAGTAGCCGCCGACCACCCCCGCATGGTGCGGGGACTGCTCAACATTGCACACGCGCTGGACCATTTGTTCTTGCTGATTTTTGCAGCAGCGGTCAGCACCATCGCCTTCGACATGGGTCTGGCCCAGTGGCAAGACCTCATGCCATATGGTGCGGGCGCGTTTTTCATGTTCGGTTTGGGTTCTTTGCCCGCCGGGCGCTTGGGCGATTTGTGGGGTCGCCGTAGCATGATGTTGATTTTCTTCTTTGGCATCGGCGCGGTCTCCATCCTCACGGCCTTTGCGCAAACGCCTTGGCAGTTGGCTGGGTGTTTGACGCTGATTGGCGTGTTTGCCTCGATCTACCACCCGGTGGGTATTCCCATGCTGCTCGAGCGTTCGTCCAACCCCGGCGCCACCATTGGTTTTAATGGCCTGGCCGGTAATTTGGGCGTGGCTGTGGCGGCCTTGCTCACGGGTTTTTTGATCCAGTGGCAAGGCTGGCGGGCGGCCTTTGTGGTGCCGGGCTTGATGGCACTGGCGTGCGGTTGGCTGTTTGCACGCGCCTGCCCACAAGAGGTGTCCTCGCCTGCCAAGCGCAAGGGCGGCGCCAAGGTGAACCTGCCCGCGCCCCTGCTGATGCGGGCCATGGTGGTCATGACGGCAGCGGCCATCACCAGCAGCGTGTTGTTCAACTTCACCACCAACGGCAATGGGCCATTGATCACCGAGCGCTTCAAGGGTGTGATGGAAGACCCGGCCGCCTTGGGCCTGTTGCTGGCCTTGGTCTACGCTGTGGCTTCGGTGGCCCAAGTGGTGGTGGGGCATCTGATCAACCGTTTCCCACTCAAGCGCTTTTTCATGTTCATGGTGATGGCGCAGATCCCCATGTTGTTGCTGGCCTCGCAGGCGCAGGGCTGGTGGTTGTTTGCAGCGCTCATTGGGGTCATGGTGTTCATCTTTGGGGCCATTCCCTTCACCGATTTCATGATCGCCCGTTATGTCGACGACCGCTTGCGCTCGCGCGTGTCGGGCATGCGCTTGGGCGTGTCGTTCGCGGTCAGCTCCTTGTCGGTCTGGGCCTTGGGTCCGGTGGTCAAGGCCATGGGCTTTGGCATCTCGCTCATGCTGCTGGCGGGGTTCTCAGTGGTCACCACGCTGATCTTGACCATGCTGCCCGGCGCGGCCCACGAGCAGCAAACACCTGCTTGACAGTGGGTTTTAGATCAGGGAAAACACCCTGATTCGCAGCGGTGTTTCAAGTCATTTTGAGGCCGATCGCGTCAATAATGGCCGCACATTGCAGGGAGCCTTTTGGGCCTCGTGCGGCCTGACCTGCGTTTGTCTGTTTTCCTGTCGAATTCTGCCTCCAAGGACCCTCATGAGTTTCATTTCAGACCCCACGAGCGCGGTGCGCCCGTGGCAAGCGGTTTACCCCCAAGTGGGCATTGCGCCCAATTTGCCTGTGCCTGAGCACCAGAGCCTGGCGCACTTGATCCATGACCACTGCACCCGCTGGGCGCGTGACAGCCAGGCCAAGGCAGCCTTCACCTGCGTGGTGCCCAACGGCATGAACGGCAGTTTGAGTTTTGCGCAGGTCGATGCCTTGTCGGACGCCTTTGCCGGTTACCTGCGCAGCACTTTGGGCTTGGCCCATGGCGACCGTGTGGCGGTGCAGTTGCCTAACAGTTTGTCTTACCCGGTCGTGGCTTTTGGTGTGCTCAAAGCCGGGTGTGTGCTCGTCAACACCAACCCGCTCTACACCGTGAGCGAAATGGTCCACCAGTTCAACAACTGCCAGGCCAAGGCCTTGGTGGTGGTGGACATGTTTGCCGACAAGCTGCCCGAGGTCCTGGCGCAAACGGGTGTGAAACACATGGTTCTGGCGGGGGTGCCCGAGTTTTTCCCGCCGATTCCACGCGGCATCATCCGGGGCGTGCAAAAGGTCTGGAGCAAGGTGCTGCCGCCCGTGACGGTGCCGCATGTGCGCCTGCAAGCGGCGTTGGCCCAAGGCCGCGCCACTTTGGCCCAGCAGCCTGCCAAAGGCTATTGGCAAGATTTGCAGCCACACGATTTGGCCTTGCTGCAATACACCGGGGGCACCACGGGCGTGAGCAAGGGCGCCATGATCAGCCACGGCAATTTGCTGCACAACGTGCAGCAGATGCTGGCCATGGGCTCGACCCACATGAACCCCGGCCAAGAGTGCGTGCTGACGGCGCTGCCGCTCTACCACATCTTCGCGTTCACGGCCAATTTGCTGGGCTTCTTGGCCATCGGTGCGCAGAACATTTTGGTGCCCAGCCCGCGCCCGGTGCAAAACCTGCAACGCGCTGTCGAGAACTACCCCATCACCTGGATGACGGGCGTGAACACCTTGTTCAATGGCCTGCTCAATGAGGAGTGGTTTTTGGCTTACCCGCCCAAGCACCTGAAGGCCTCGATCGCAGGTGGCACGGCCTTGCACAGTGCCGTGGCGCAGCGCTGGCGCGATGTCACCGGCACCCCTATCGCAGAAGGTTATGGCCTGACCGAAACCTCGCCGGTGGTGAGCTTTAACCCACTCAGCGGCGAACCGCATGTGGGCAGCATCGGCATCCCGGCGCCGGGCACCGATGTGCGCTTGGTCTCAGAAGCGGGGCAAGATGTACCCGCGGGCGAGCCCGGCGAGATCTGGGTGCGCGGCCCGCAGGTCATGCAAGGCTATTGGCAAAACGAGGCCGAAACCGCCAATGTGATGCATGACGGATGGTTTGCGACGGGCGACATCGGTGTGATGGACGCGGCTGGCTTTTTCCGCATCGTGGACCGCAAGAAAGACATGGTGCTGGTCTCAGGCTTCAACGTTTACCCCAACGAAGTGGAAGACGTGATCGCGCAGATGGACGCTGTGCTGGAGGTGGCCGTGGTCGGCACGCCCGACGAGCGCACGGGTGAGGCGGTTCGTGCCTATGTGGTGCCCAACCCCGATCATGCGGGGCAGTTGCGCACCGAAGACGTGCTCGCGCACTGCAAGCAACACCTGGCGGCTTACAAGCGGCCCAGCTCGGTCGTTCTGCGCGACGAGTTGCCCAAGTCCCCGATTGGCAAGGTGCTGCGCAAGGACCTGAAAGCCGAAGTCAAAATTGAATTCAAACGCGCCTGAGCGGCACAGCGGAGTTGTATATGGTCACCGAATTTGAAACCAAACTGCTGGGCGTGATGATGATGGTCATCATGATGGGCATGGGCGCATCGCTCACCTGGCGCGACTTTTTGATCGCCTTTCGCAAGCCCAAGGGCGTGCTGGTGGGCGTGTTGTGCCAGTACGGCATCATGCCCTTCTTGGGTTACGCCATGGCCGTGCTGCTGGACTTGCCGCCCGCTTTGGCGGTGGGCCTGATCTTGATGGCTTGTATGCCCGGCGGTACCACCTCCAACATCTTTGCTTACTTCAGCAAAGGTGTGCTGGCGCTGTCCATCATGATGACCAGCGTGTCCACCTTGGTGGCGCTGGTCATGGTGCCTGCCTTGCTGGAGTTTTATTCGCAAGCGGCGGGCATCAGTGGTGACTTCAAAATTCCAGCCAGCAACGTGGCGCAGGTCTTGGTGGTGCTCTTGGTGCCCACCTTGATTGGCATGGCGCTGCGCAGGATGAGCCCCAACATCGGCGCCACCATCGAGTTGCTCGGGGGCTTTTTGGGCATCTTGGTGATTTTGTTCTTGGTGGTGACCTGGATTCCGCGTAACCACCAGCTGCTGGCCACCACACCCTTGACGGTGTATTTCGCGGCCATTGGCCTTGGCCTCATTGGCATGCTTTTGGGTTACGGCCTCTCTCGCCTGCTGCGCCAGGACGCCAATCGCAGCCGCACGATCGCGCTGGAAACCGGTATCCAGAACGGGCCCTTGGCGGTGCTGATCGTGACGCTGAGCTTTGCAGGGGCCATGCAGCAAGACATCTTGCTGATCCCGGTGTTGTACTCGCTGTTCATCGTGATCAGCAGCAGCTTGGTGACGCTGGTCTTTCGCCGCCGAAGTGACCGCGAGGCCTTGGCCCGCGACAAGGCCAAGGCGGGGCAGATGGTCTCGGCCTGATGGCCACAAGAATGCCCGGCAAAATGGTGTCGCGCAATGACATCTCAGTTCCTTCACTGTGAGGAGTACAGCGGCGTGGTGGTTCATGGTGACGTCTGATTCCGTCACTGCGAGGCGCGCAGCGACGTGGCAGTCCATGGTTCGGATGGCGTTTTGCTCTGCCGTTGGCTCAGTCTTGCCCCTCGGTCAAGGTGTCGAGCTGAAATTTGCCGCTTTGGTGCCACAGCCAGACATCGGTGTAGGTGACTTGGCCTATGTGCTGGGGCAGGGGGAATGGCGCTGCGGATTTGACCATGCGCTCGATTTGTTGCATGACCTGTGGCACATGCCGGGGGGCTCGCATCCATTGCACTGTTTTGACCGAGCCTTGGTGGTCGATGTCCACATTGAGCACGCCCACCGCTTCCAGCATGGGCGGTAGGCGGCCTTTGTAGATGTGTTGGCTGTGCCGGGCGTACAGGTGGCTGGCCGCGTCCTTGCGGTAGTCCCGGGCGTTGCGTGCGGTGGATTTGATGGGCCCCAGGGCGGGTGAGGGGGGTGTCGTTGCCGGAATGACCGCTTGTGGCAAGGTTTCGGGCCGAGTTGCTGCTGGTTGGCTGGGGCTGCTGGGCACTTGGCTGGTGGCGGGGCCGGTGCTGGGTTGGCTGCTGGGCGGGGTGCTGCAGCCGCTCAGCCAGCCCAAGCCCAAGGCGGCGCTCAGGGCCAGCAGGGCGCGTGGCAAAAACGGGTGGTTTGGGCGATTTTGCTGGGGTGCCTCTGGCATGGGTCGGGTCCTCTGCTTGGCATACTCGGTGATCGGGCGTGATTGTGGCATTGGACACGGGCCTTGGCGAGCCACAAATTGACAAAGGGGTGCGTGTGTGAACTGGACGATGTCGGCGTTGGAGCGGTTGACCCATGAGGCTGCGGTGCGGGTGAGTGTGCAAGCCACCCAAGGCTCGGTGCCGCGTGGACCGGGTACCCACATGTTGGTGTTTGCCCGTGGCGAGGTGGGCACGATTGGTGGCGGGCATCTGGAGTTTCAGGCCCTGGCCCATGCACGGCGGTTGCTGGCCGGAGAGTTGGTCACCACTCATTTGCGTCAGGTGCTGGGCCCCAGCCTGGGGCAATGCTGTGGTGGGGTGGTGGAGTTGGCGCTGGAGCTTGTGGACTCTGGCGACGTGGCGCGTTTGCGCACCTTGTTGATGCCGCCACGCACCCCGCTGGCGCTGTTTGGCGGTGGCCATGTGGGCCGGGCGATTGTGAACACGCTGGCGCCTTTGCCTTTTGCGGTGCGCTGGATCGACAGCCGCGACGAGATTTTTCCGGAGGATGTGCCAGTCGAGGTGGATTGCGAGCATTCCAATCCGGTGCAGGCGGCGGTGGCCGATCTGGCCCCGGGTAGCCGGGTGCTGATCATGAGCTTCAGCCATGCCGAAGACTTGGATATTGTGGTGGCTTGCCTCAAGCGCTTGCGTGCGCAGGACGATTTGCCTTTTGTGGGCCTGATTGGCAGCCAGACCAAATGGGCCACCTTCAGGCACCGCTTGGAGGACCGGGGTTTCACTGCCCAGGAGATCGCCCGTATTTCCTGCCCGATCGGGGTGCCGGGCATCACCGGTAAAGAGCCCGAAGTCATTGCGGTGGCGGTGGCGGCACAACTCTTGCAAACGCTTTGAGGGCGTGATGCAGGTTTCTCCTAGGACACCACGGCAGGGAGCACTGGAATCCTGGGCATAAACTGTATACACTTCGGTGCACTGGTCGCAGCGGCGCAGGAACTCCCGGGTTCATGTTCGCGACCGAATACCCGCTCACAGGGCCCGCGGTGGTGAGCAGGTTGGAGAATCCTTCATGGAATCGTATTTTCTGGAATGGGCCAATTTGTTGCTGCGATGGGTGCATGTCATCACCGCCATCGCCTGGATTGGTTCATCGTTCTACTTTGTCTTTCTGGACAACAACCTGCAAAAACCCAACTCGCCCGACCTGCTCGAAAAAGGCGTGGGCGGCGCCATGTGGGCGGTGCACGGCGGCGGTTTTTACAACCCCCAAAAGTACATGGTGGCCCCTCAGAAGATCCACACCAAGCTGCATTGGTTCTATTGGGAAAGCTACTCCACTTGGCTGAGTGGTTTTGCGCTGTTCACGGTGCTGTACCTCTACAACGCGGGAACCTTCTTGATCGACAAATCGCTGATGGACTGGACGCCTGTGATGGCCGGATCGGCCGCAGTGGGCATGCTGGTGGCTTTTTGGCTGGTGTACGACATCATTTGCCGCGTGTTTGGTTTCCGCAAAAACGGTGAGTTGATCGTGGCGGGCCTGATGATGATGGTGGTCGCGTTTTGCTCTTGGCTGGCCAATGAGCTGTTTGCTGGCCGCGCCGCTTTCTTGCTGCTGGGCGCGATGATCGCGACCGCTATGAGCGCCAATGTGTTCTTCTGGATCATCCCCGGCCAGCGCAAAGTGGTGGCGGCCATGACCAGCGGCGAAACCTATGACGCCAACGCCCTGGCCATCCACGGCAAGCGCGGCAAGCAGCGCAGCGTGCACAACACCTATTTCACGCTGCCCGTCATCTTTGCGATGCTGAGTAACCACTACAGCTTTTTGTACACGCATGATCAGCGTTGGGTGTTGCTGTTTGTGATGATGTTGGCAGGTGCCCTGATCCGCCAGTTCTTTGTGCAGCGCCACGGCTACCACCTGGGCCGCGCGGCCAACCCTTGGCCCTTTGCGGCCGTGGGCGTGGTCATGATTTTGGGCGTGATCATCGCCTTGAGGCCAGACCCTGTTGGGCCTGCTCCTGCTTCTTCAGCGCCTGCTTCGCCTGTGCGATTTACCCAAGTGCAGAGTATTCTGAGTCAGCACTGCATCAGTTGCCACGGTGCACAGGTGCAGATGAAAAACGTGCGCCTGGACAACCCCGAGCTGGTCAAACAACACGCCCAAAATATCTACCAGCAGGTGGTGGTTACCCAGCAAATGCCGATGGGTAATGCTTCAGGTCTGACCAAAGAAGACCGTGCGATGATCGGACGCTGGTTTGTGGCGGGGGCCAAGGTGGACTGAGGGCCGACGCTAGGGGAGACAGTCGCCTGTGTTACTTGGATAGTGGCTGACCCTATTGGTATGACGTTCGAATGGGTATAAATTTTGTCGCAGCGGGTCCTTTCGGGCCCGGCTGCTCAATCAAAAGGAGACCCCCATGTTTGTTCGCTCACGCCGTACTTTGGTGACCAGTGCAATTGCTGGTTTGGCTTGTTTGGCTGCTGCCCTGCCTGCTGCAGCCCAAAATTACCCTGTTCGTCCCATCACCATGATAGTGCCCTGGGGTGCGGGTGGCGGCACCGACGCCGTGGCAAGGATCATCGCCAGCCTGCTCGAAAAAGACCTGGGGCAACCCGTTAACGTGGTCAACCGCACAGGCGGCAGCGGCGTGGTGGGGCATGCGGCCATTGCTTCGGCGCCTGCCGACGGCTACACCATTGGTCTGGCCACTGTCGAAATCGGGATGATGCACTGGCAGGGCTTGACCCAGTTGACGGGTGCTTCTTACACGCCCATTGGTTTGGTCAATGCCGACCCGGCAGGCATCCAAGTGCGGGCCGATTCGCCCTACAAAAATGTGAACGACTTGCTGGCCGCCATCAAGGCCAACCCTGGCAAGTTCAAAGCCTCAGGCACAGGTCAGGGCGGCATTTGGCACCTGGCCATTGCGGGCTTGTTGCTGGACCAGAAAATTGATCCTTCAGCATTGCCTTGGGTTCCCAGTAATGGCGCTGCCCCGGGCCTGCAGGACATGGTGGCGGGGGGCGTTGAGGTGGCTCCCGTCTCATTGCCCGAGGCGCGTTCGCTGATCGATGCAGGCAAGGTCAAGAGTCTGGCCATCATGGATGCCAAACCTTCATCGCTGTACCCCAATGTGCCTACCCTGAAATCAGCCACCGGCAGCAACTGGACCATGGCGGCTTGGCGTGCTGTGTTGGCTCCCAAGGGGTTGCCCGCACCCATTCAGGCCAAACTGGCCGAGGCGGTGCGCAAGGTGGTGGCCAGCAAAGATTACAACGATTTCATGACCAGCCGAGGCTTGGGTGTCTTATCTGCTGGACCCGAAGAAACGGCGAAGTTCATGGCCAAGTCAGACGCCGAAATGGGTGTGACCATGAAGGCCGTTGGTCTGGTCAAGTAAGCTGACCTCATGAAAGTCAACGATGCCTTTTGGGGCGTGTTGTTCATGGCCTTGGGTGCTGCGGTGCTCTGGGCTGTGCGCGACTACCCCAATATCCCGGGCCAACCGGTGGGCCCGGCCCTGTTTCCTGGCTTGATTGCGGGGGGCTTGTGCCTGGCCGGGGCTGTTTTGATCTTTCAAGGTTGGCGCAAGCGCACCGAAGCCCCTTGGGTGGAATGGGATGACTGGGTCCGTTCTCCCCGCCATCGCAGCGCTTTGGCGGTGCTGCTGGGCTCGGTGCTTTTCTACATTCTTGTATCCGATGCACTGGGCTTTTTAATCACTTCGGTGTGCATGATGGTTGCCCTTTTTCGTGCATTGCAAGTGCCTTGGCGCAAGTCCTTGTTCTGGGCGGTGGTGGCCACGGTGGTGGTGCATTTTGCTTTTTACAAATTGCTGCGCGTGAATTTACCCTGGGGCGTGTTGACTCCCATCGCCTGGTGATGAGGTCCATTTTCATCAGCCTGTTGACTTTGTCAGTCTGAGGAGTTTTTCCTATGTGGACAGCGGTTGGCCAGGCGTTTTCAATGGTCTTCGAGCCCTACACCTTGATGGTGATGGTCCTTGCTGCTTTTTATGGCCTGTTTGTGGGTTCGGTGCCGGGCTTGACGGCCACCATGGCCACGGCCTTGTTGGTGCCGGTCACCTTTTTCATGCCGCCCATACCTGCGGTGGCTGCCATGGTCACGGCCACGGCCATGGCCATTTTTTCCGGAGACATACCGGGCTGCTTATTGCGCATACCGGGCACTCCGGCATCTGCGGCTTACACCGATGAGGCCTATGCCATGACCCGCAAAGGTCAGGCCGAAAAAGCGCTGGGCGCAGGCTTGGTGTTTTCAGCTGTAGGCGGCTTATTCGGCACCATGGTGCTGATTTTGGCGGCACCGGCCTTGGCTGAATTTGCACTTAATTTCAGCTCATTTGAGTATTTCTGGTTGGTGCTGCTGGGCCTGACCTGCGCGGTTTTCATCTCTACCGGCTCCCCTGTGAAGGGTCTGGTGACCTTGATGTTGGGTTTGCTGGTGGCTTGCGTTGGGCTGGGCAATCCCGCAGGTTTTCCCCGTTTCACATTTGGCAATGCCGAGATGAGCGGCGGCATCGGTTTGATCGCCATGATGATCGGCATGTTCGCCATCTCAGAAATCATCCGTTACGTGGTGAACACCAGCCCACCGCCTCAACTGGTGGTGGAGGAGTTGGGTGGCGTGCTCAAAGGGCAATGGGCTTTGGCCAAAAAATACCCCAAGCAAATTTTGCGTGGCAGCGTATTGGGTACGGCGGTGGGCGCTTTGCCCGGTGCGGGGGCCGACATCGCGGCCTGGATGTCTTACGCCGTGAGCAAGAAATTTTCGAAAGAACCTGATAAATTTGGCACCGGCCATGTTGAAGGCATTGTGGAGTCGGGCTCGGCGAACAACAGCGCTCTGGCTGGCTCCTGGATTCCGGCTCTGGTGTTTGGCATTCCGGGTGATTCCATCACGGCGATCGTGATCGGGGTGCTGTACATGAAAAACATGAATCCTGGACCGACCTTGTTCACCACCAATCCGCAAAACATTTATGCCGTTTTCCTACTGTTCATATTGGCCAACCTCATCATGATCCCATTGGGAATTCTTTGCATCAAGGTGGCCAAACGCATCTTGCGTGTGCCCCGTGACCTTCTGATGCCCATGATTTTGTTGTTCTGCGTGGTGGGTACATTTGCCATCAACAACTCGGTGTTTCAGGTGGGTGTGATGCTGGCAGCTGGTTTAGCGGCCTATTTGTTGGAGGCCAATAAATTCCCGGTGGCACCGGCCATTTTGGGCGTGGTGTTGGGCGGGATGCTGGAAGAAAACTTCATCACCTCGATGATCAAGTCCAATGGTGATTTGAGTGCCTTTGTATCGCGGCCGATCGCGTTGGCTTTGGCCATCCTCACGGTGCTGGTCTGGTTTGCCCCCTTGCTGCTGCGGGCCTTGCGTAAACCAGCGCCAAGGCGTTGAGCGTTGAGCGTTGAGCGTTGAGCGTTGGGCGTTGAGCGTTCAGGGTTCAGGGTTCAGGGTTCAGGGTTCAGGGTTCAGGGTTCAGGGTTCAGGGGGCCGTCGTTGGGTCGGCAACGGTCGGCAGGGTCACTTGTTGGCGATGTCGTTGGTCATACCTCACAAGGGCTGTGGTGCTGCGACTTTGAGTTTGTCGGCCCAAGGTAAAAGCATGGGCATGATGTTTGGGTAAAGCGCGACGCCTTCGCTGGCACTGCCCGCCTTGAGTTTCAGGCCACGCTCGCCGGGCGTGCGCACCCAACGGTCGGCTTGGGCGGGCCGCGAGGCGTGGCACTGGCGTGACACTTCGTCCATCTGCGTGTTGAAGGCGCTTTGGCCTGAAAAAGCGCGGGGGTCGATGATTTGCAAAAACACCGTGGCTCCCCAGCCTTCTGGCGGGTCTGCGCGGCCATGGCCAGCCAGGCCACCCGTCAACGCTTCGACCATCCAACTCAGGCCATAGCCTTTGTGGCCAGAATCCATGCCCCCCAGTGGCAAGATGGTCCCTTTGGGCTCGTTGAACAAAACGGCTGGGTCGCGGCTGGGCTGGCCGTGCCCGTCCATCACCCAATCGGCAGGCAGCAAGCCACCTTCCTTGTGCAAGCGGTTGGTCAAGCCATTGGTGGTGGACGAGGTGGACACATCGATCAGAACGGGTAGACCTGAGGTGGGTATGCCCACCGACATGGGGTTGGGCGTGAACACCGGGTCCAGCCCGCCAAAGGGTGCGATGCTCGCGGTGTTCGGATCCGAGCAATGCAGCAGCATCATGAGACCTTGATCGGTCACGCGCTGGTGGTAGGCCGCCAGACAAGCAATGTGGTGGGTGCGCCGGATGACCACGGTGCAGGTGCCCTGTGTGCTGGCGCGGTGAGTGGCCAAGTCTATGGCTTGCCGCACAAGCCAAGGGCCGGGCAAGCGCTGGCCATCCCAAGTCACAGCGGCTGGGTTGTCAGACACCACCAAGGGCTGACCTTCTTTGCGCATTTTTCCCGCTTCCAGCTCAGCCAGATAGGGGGCCAGCAAGGCCAAGCCATGCGTGGTGTGGCCCAGCAGGTCGCCCTCCAGCAACACTTCGGCCACGGCCTGAGCTTTGTCAGGCGACAAGCCTGCGATTTGCAAAAGTTGGTCGGCAAAAGCCAAAAGGTCAGCGGCAGCGTAGTTCATGGGCTTCATCATAAAAACAAGCGGCCTGCGTGCTGTCGCCACTTGGACTCGACAGCATCCCCATCGGGTTGTGAAGCCTTACGCAGGCCAGCAGAGACAATGCGCAAAACCCCAGTCAGGTTTCTGGTGGCGTTTCAAACTGGTCGGCGTTTTTACCTTTAAAAGGCGCATAAAACGCCTTGATGGCGATCATGTCCTTGTCGATGTCGCCAGACGGGACAAACAAAGGGCCCAGGCCGCTGACCTTGCGCGAATAGTCCATATAGGCCATCACAATGGGCACTTGTGCCTGCAAGGCGATGTAATAAAAGCCGGTTTTCCAATAGCGGGTTTTGCTGCGTGTGCCTTCGGGCGGGACCACCAAGTGCACCGCGCCATCGGCTTTGACCAATTCTTGTGCGCAAGAGTCCACCAGGTTGGAGGCTTGCGAGCGGTTGACCGCAATGCCACCGAGCCAGCGCATGATCGGGCCAAACGGAAACGAGAAGATGCTGCTCTTGCCCATCCAGTAAATCTGCAGACGCAAGGCAAACGCCACCATCAAGGTGTAGGGCAGATCCCAGTTGCTGGTGTGGGGCGCAGCAATCAGCACGCATTTGGTCACCCCCTGGGGCAAGCTGCCTTCGATCTTCCAGCCAGCGGCTTTGAGAAACGCCAAAGAGCCTGTTCTCAAGACCGTGTTCACGATCGGGGTGTCAAAAATGGTGCGGTGCATGGCAGGCTGATCTGTGAATGGGAAAATTCGTTTTGTGACAGATGCCTGTAACCATTGTCCAACAAAGCGCAAGCCGATTATGACTGTCCCATGCTCATGGGTTCTCATGGGCGCAATCACCTCGAACCTGATGCCAGCTGCATCGCCAACTGGTTGTGCCGCTCGATCAACGGCCCCATGTCCAACGTAGTGATCTGCCCTTGGCGGACCACCAAGCGGCCATTCACGATGGTGTAGTCGGCGTTGTCGCTGGCGCACAGCAAGAGCGCCCCCACCGGGTCGTGCACTGCACCGCCCGCCATGCTCAGCGTGTCGGTGCGGAACATCGCGATGTCGGCGCAAAAACCTTCTTTGATTTGCCCCAGCTCGTGGGCGCGGCCCAGCACCTCGGCGCCGCCGCGTGTGGCCAAGCGCAGGGCGTCGCGGGGCGTCATCTCGGCGGGGCCGTGGTCGCAACCAAAGGGTTCCAGGGCTCTGCCCACACGCGCCAGCAGCATGGCCTGACGGGCTTCGTTGAGCAGGTGCGCCGCGTCGTTGCTGGCGCTGCCGTCCACACCCAGGCCAATGGGCACGCCTGCATCGAGCATTTTGCGCAGCGGCAAGATGCCGCTGGCCAAGCGCATGTTGCTGCACGGGCAGTGGGCAATGCCAGTGCGCGTGCGTGCAAACAAATACGTGCCTGCTTCGTCGAGTTTCACGCCGTGGGCGTGCCACACATCGTGGCCCACCCAGCCCAAGTCCTCGGCGTATTGCGCCGGGGTGCAGTTGAACTTTTCTTTCGTGTAAGCAATGTCGTGGTCGTTTTCGGCCAGGTGGGTGTGCAAGCGCACGCCGTGGGCGCGGGCGAGCTTTGCCGATTCGCGCATCAGGTCCTGGCTCACGCTGAAGGGCGAGCAGGGGGCCACGGCCACATGCGTCATCGAGCCGAAGCTTGCGTCATGCCAGCGCTCGATCAGGCGCTGGGTTTCCTTCAAGATGGCCGGTTCTTGCTCGACCACACGGTCGGGTGGCAAACCGCCTTGGCTCTCGCCCACACTCATGCTGCCGCGTGAGGCCGTGAAGCGCATGCCGATGGTGTGCGCCGCTTCGATGCTGTCGTCCAGGCGCACGCCATTGGGGTAAATGTAGAGGTGGTCACTGCTGGTGGTGCAGCCGCTCAGCAGCAATTCGGCCATGGCCACCCGGCCCGACACCCGCACCATCTCGGGCGTCAGGCCCACCCAGATGGGGTAGAGGCCTTTGAGCCAAGAAAACAGCTCGGCGTTTTGCACCGACGGAATCGCCCGCGTGAGAGACTGGACCATGTGGTGGTGGGTGTTGATCAGGCCCGGCACCACCACATGGCGGCGGGCGTCGATGACTTCATCCACTTGTGTGAGCAGTTCGTCGATGTTTTCATTCGCGGGGATGATGCGCTCGATGCGCCCGTCGCGGATCAGGAGCGAGGCGCCATTCAGTTCGGTGTTGGCATCGTCCATGGTGGCGATGCAGCGGGCGCGGTGGATCAGCAAAGTGGTCATGGACTGAACTTTAACTGCCTTGGGGCACAATTTGCCCCATGCAAAAACCCACGCTCCCCGATTTTTCAACCAGTCAAGAACCACTGGCTTTTTTGAAGGCGCTCTACGATGTGGCCGTGCAACGCGCCTTGCCCCTGCACAACACAGCCGCCCATTTGCCTGCGCCACCCAAAGGGCGCACCCTGGTCCTTGGTGCAGGCAAAGCCGGTGGGGCGATGGCGCAGGCGGTGGAAGCCCTGTGGCCCCAGGACGCGCCCCTGTCGGGTTTGGTGGTCACGCGTTACGGCCACACGCCGCCGCGACCGGCCGGTTTGCCTTCGCGCATCGAGGTGGTCGAGGCCGCTCACCCCGTGCCCGATGCGGCGGGCTTGCAAGCGGCCGAGCGGATTTTGCAATTGACCCAGGGCCTGACGGCCGATGATTTGGTGCTGTGCCTGATCTCGGGCGGTGGCTCTTCCCTGCTGACCTTGCCCGCCGATGGCATGGACCTGCACGTCAAGCAAGACATCAACCGCCAGCTGCTGGCGAGCGGCGCCAATATTTCTGAAATGAACTGCCTGCGCAAACACCTCTCGCGCATCAAAGGCGGGCGCTTGGCAGCGGCATGCAGCCCTGCGCGGGTGGTCACACTCACCATCAGCGATGTGCCGGGGGACGACCCGTCCATCATCGCCAGCGGCCCCACCGTGCCCGATGCCAGCACCTGCGCGGATGCGTTGGCGATTTTGCAGCGCTATGCGATCACGGTGCCCGATGCGGTCGTGCAGGCCTTGCAGGCCGGGACTTGGGAAACGCCCAAACCTGGCTCGCCCGTGTTTGTGGGGCACAGCGTGCACATGATCGCCACGCCCCAGCAATCGCTGGAGGCCGCAGCAGATGCTGCCCGCACGATGGGTCTGAATGCCTACATCCTGAGCGACGAAATCGAAGGTGAATCGCGGGAGGTCGGCAAGGTGCACGCGGCTCTGGCCCGGGCTGCGGCCAAGGGCTTGGGGCCCTTCATCAAGCCCTGTGTGATTTTGAGTGGTGGCGAGACCACCGTGACGATCAAGCCGCAGCCTGCGAGATCTGCCCGAGGACGAGGCGGGCGTGCGGGTGAGTTTTGCATGGGGCTGGCGCAAGCGTTGCAAGGCCAGCCGGGCGTGTGGGCCTTGGCTGCCGACACCGATGGCATCGACGGCATCGAGGACAACGCAGGTGCCCAGTTGAGTCCCGATACGCTGGCCCGCGCCCTGGCACTGGGCCTCAAAGTGGACGCGCACCTGCAGCGCAACGATGCGTACGGGTTTTTTGAGCCCTTGGGCGATCTGGTCATCACGGGGCCGACACACACCAATGTGAACGACTTCAGGGCCATTTTGGTTCGGTGATAAGGCGTTATTGATTTGTGTCAAAGCCCAAGGGTTGAGGCTCTGGCACATTCAGGTCCACCATGTTGGATACTTCTTTGCCCCCTTTGACCGAACCTGCAGCCTCCGTGGCGGCAGGCACCCTGTTGCTCAACCGAGGCGATGCGGTGGACCGAGTCGTGCACATCCTGCAGGGGCGTGTGGTGTTGGGGGTGATGGCCGATGGCCAGATGGCCCACTTGCTGGGTGTTGTCGAAGGGCCGTTTTGGCTCGAAGCGGCCTCGGGTTTGCTCGGCTTGCCGCATGTGGTGGATGCCGTGGCTGAGACCGATGTGGATTTGCAGTTTGTGAGCGTGTCTGATTTTGTGGCCGAGGTGAAGCGTCTGCCCCAAGCCTCGAAAAACCTGCTCTTGGACATGGCCCGCTCACAACGCCAACAAACCGAAATGGCCGTTAGCCGTTTGGCCAAAGACGCCGATGCGCGTTGCGCCGAATGGCTGTTGCGACACGCGCAACCCGACGAAGTGGTGGGTGGTTTGGCGGTCAAATTGACCGAGCGAAAACGCAATATTGCCGCCCAGTTGGGCATTGCCCCCGAAACTTTTTCTCGCGTGCTGCGCCACCTGCGCGAGCGCCAACTCATCAGTGGCGGCGGCCGCGTTTTGGGCCTGCCCAACCCGCAGGCCCTGCGCGAGTTGGCTGGGGTGTGACGCGTTTCAATCCCCGCTGATCTTGCGCTCGCGGATGATGGCGCCAAAGCGTTTGGAGTCGTCCGTAGCGCGTGCGCCAAACTCGGCGGGTGTCAAAGGCAGGGCTTCACCGCCCAGGTTCTGGATGCGGTCTTTTAACGCGTGGGTGCCCAGGATGCGGTTGATTTCACGGTTCAAGCGGTTCACCACTTCGGCGGGTGTGCCTGCAGGCGCGTAAAAGCCGAACACCGAATCGGCATCAAAGCCTTTCAGGCCCGCTTCGTCGAGTGTGGGGACATTGGGGAACAGGGGCGAGCGCTTCATGCTGCCCACGGCCAGTAGCTTGAGCTTGCCCGCACGCACTTGGCCCAGGCCAATGCCCGGGTCAAAGTAATAGTCCAGCTGGCCCGCTAACACGTCTTGCAGCGCAGGCGCTGCACCGCGGTAGGGCACATGCACCGCAAACAAACCGGCTTGGCTTTTCATCATTTCACCGGCCAGGTGGGGCGAGCTGCCGTTGCCTGCAGACCCATAAGAAAAGCGCCCGGGGTTGGCTTTGACATGCGCCAGGAATTCCTGGATGTTGTTGGCCGGAAAGTTAGGCTTGGCCACCAAAAACACCAACACGCGTGCAGCCGAGGCCACAGGCACCAGGTCTTTGGCCGGGTCAAAGGGCATGCGGGCATAAATGTGCGGGTTGACCGAGACCATGCCGCCTGAGCTCATGAGCAGGGTGTAGCCGTCGGCGGGTGATTTGGCGACCATGTCGCCGCCGAGGTTGCCGTTGGCACCGCCCCGGTTCTCCACCACCACAGGCTGGCCCAGTGCCTCGCCCAGCGGCACGCCAATGGCGCGGGCAATCTGGTCGGCTGCGCCGCCCGGTGGAAAGTTGACCACGATCTTGACGGGCTTGGTGGGCCAGCTTTGCGCGGCGGCGCTCAGGCACAGGGCAGGGCCTGCCGCGATGGCGAGCAGGGCTGTGCTGATGGCGCGGCGTGAGAAGAGTTTTGTTTTTGGCATGCTTGTCTCCTTGGGTTTTGAGGGGGCCGGTATCGATGATGAAACCAGATCAGGATTTTTGCAGTCGCGGATTTTTCATCCACAGCACAGGTTGTTCCTTGACTGGGCGGACGGGCGCACCGTGCTGCAGCAAGGCCTGGTCGAGCGCTTGACCGGCTTCGTCTTGCAAAGCTGCGTTGCGGATGCGGGACACGGCCTCAGCCTGCTCGGCCACAGGCACTTGGGAGGCTGGGCCACACACATGGCGCAGGATGTGCAGCAGGTTGTCCTTGCCGCGCTCGTTGGTGCTGCCGTAGCCTTTGATGAGTTGCCCGCAACGCGCCAGCTCCAAACCCAGTGCGGGCGACTGGCGTGTGGCCGCTTCGATGCCGTCCAGCCACTCTTCGATCAGGGCTTGTTCGGCCTGATAGCGGCTGCCCAGGGGGCGCAGCACACGCAGGCTTGCTAGAAGGCGCAAGCTGGCCATGCCCCACAGCGCATGGCGCGCGACCTTGAGCGGCATGGACCAAGGCGCTTTGCCATTGGCTACGCGGGCCCGGTCCCAGCGAAGAAGCCGGTTGGCCAGGCCTTGTGGCAACAAGGCGGCCAGCTCGGGCACGCCGGGTTTGAAGTGGTCGTACACCTTGAGAACATCACCGTCTTTGGCCTTGACTTCTTGCGTCACGCGGTCCCAGCGGCTGGCTCGGCTTTTCAGGTCGGCCACGCGGATGATGTCGTCAAACGCCATCCACAGGGCCAGCCAGCGCGTGGCTTCGGCCGTGACTGGGTGGGTGGTGTCGGCTGACGCTGATTCAGCATCCAGCAAGCGTTCTAGCCGCTGCACATACAAAAGGGCATAAGCGGGGCCTTGGTACTCCACCAAGCGCTGGTGCGCCAAGCCCATGAGCGGGTGCAGTGCAGCTGGAAACTTGGCGGCCACATCGGCAGGCAGGGCAGCAGAGGGTACAGCCACGGCAGGCTTCATCACATGCTCAACATACTGCGCCTGTTCGCGCTGGCGCGTGACCAGGTCAAAAGCCAATGCAAAGCCGCGCAGGCTGGCCTTGGCCGAGTTGCTGGGGCCTTTCAGCACGGCTTCGTAATGCGACCGCGTAAACGGCAGCAAGCCACTGCCCGCAATGGCCCCCAGCATGACGGCGCTGACCATGGTGCCGCTTTGCTGGCACAGGCGGGCCATGTCCATCACATGGTGGCGCAGGCTGTGCGCAGCCACCACGTCGAGCAGCGGGCCTTCGGGGCGACGGCCATCGCCCATAGTCATCTTCTCGGCGGTGGTCAGCGCCCGAGATGAGGCGCTGATGACCAGCGTTCGGTCGGCTGAAGCCAGGCCGTTGCCGATCTGACGGGCGGTTTCCAGCAACTCGGACGACACCAGCGCGTCGAGGCGGCCCGGCAGCGGGTTCAGGCCCAGCACGGGCAAGCGGCCTTGCAGTTGGCTGTGGGGCAGGGGATAAATTTCCAGGTAATAGGTGGTCGCGCCAGTGCGCTGCGCCACGCCGGGAATGGAGGTGGCTTGCGCCGGGTGGCCTGCGTGGCGGGCCACGTCGACCAGCCAGTCGGCCAACACGCCGCCACCTTCGCCACCCAGGGCGCACAGCAAGATGGAAATCGGTTGGGTCATGGTGTGTCTCTGATTGGGGCGTTTCAAGCCGGTTGCAACCAACGTGTGGCCAGGCCTTGCCAGCGGGCCCACAGGCGTTCGTGCCACTTGGGGTTTTGCACCACTTCGGCGCGGTAAAACGATGGGCACAGCGTGGCCGCGTGCGCGTTTTCGCCGCACAGGCCGCAGCCCACACAGCCGTCGATCACGGTGGCCACTGGGTCGACTTTGAGCGGGTCGGGGTTGTCTTTGAGTGTCAAGGTGGGGCAGCCCGACAGGCGGATGCAGGCGTGGTCGCCGTTGCACACGTCTTCGTCCACGCCGTACTTCACGCGTTCCACCCGCTTGCCTTTGGACAGCAGCGAGGCCAGCCAGGGCCTGATGCGGCGCTGGCGCTCCAGCTGGCATTCGCCTTCGGCCACGATGACTTTCAGGCCTTGAAACTCGGTGGTGAAGGCCTCGGTCAGGGTGGCCTGCATGTGGCTCACTTCATAAGTGTGAACCGTTCGCAGCCACTGCACGCCCAGGCCTTTGAGTGTGGACTCGATGGTTTGGTTGGTGTGCACCATGCTTTGGCGTTTGTCGCCCGCCAGTTCTTTGGCGATGTCGGTGGGCGTGTTGATGATGTCTTGTGTGCCGGTGGCCGAGGTGTAGCCGTTCTTGAAGATCAGCAGCACCGCGTCGTCGCCGTTGAACAGTGCGCTTTGCACACCCGTGAGCAAACCGTTATGCCAAAAGCCGCCGTCGCCCATGACCGACAACACACGCCGCTTCATGAGAGGCGACACGCCTGCTCGGCTGGCCAAGCTCATGCCATAGCCCAAGATGGAGTGACCCACCGAAAACGGCTCGAAAGTGGCCAGCGCATGGCAGCCGATGTCGCCCGAGATGTGCACCGGACCGACATCTTGTTGGGCCAGCTTCAGGGCCGAGAAAACGGGCCGCTCGGGGCAGCCAATGCACATGCTCGGTGGCCGCGCAGGCAGTGGGCTGCCCAAAAGGGCTTGCACTTGCTGGCGGCGCTCGCTGTTGGTGCCCAGCCAATGGCGTGTGGCCTCGGGCACGGCGTCGGCTTGGTGCCGGTCCATGAATTTCAGCAGACCTTGGGCCATGACCTCGGCGGTGTACTCGCCACCTGATGGCAACATGTCTTTGCCATGCAGCGGGGTTTGCAAATCGAGGCGGCGCAACATCAGCGCCAGTTCTTGTTCGATGTATTCCGGCTGGCCTTCTTCGAGCAACAGCACGGCCGATTTGTCTTTGCAGAAATCCACCAGTTCACCGGGCACCAGCGGGTAGGTCACGTTGAGCACCAGCACCGACAGGCTGGTCACACCAAAGGCATCGGCCAGGTCGAACTGCTGCAGGGCGCGGATCAGCGTGTTGTACAGACCGCCTTGCACGATCAGGCCGAGGTGGCGGTGGGTCGTGCCTTCAAAGTGCTCGTTCAAGCCTTGTTCGGCAATGTACTGGCGTGCGGCGGGCAAGCGGTGCTCGACTTTGCGTTTTTCTTGCGCAAAGGTCACGGGCGGGTGCGCCAGCTTCATGTAGTTGAAGCCTGCGGGTTCGTTGATCAGGTGTTTTTTAGAGAGTTTGGGGGCTTGGTTGTCCTTGGCCACAAACTGACCGCGCACATGGCAGGCACGTATGCGCAGCTCCATCATCACCGGCATGTTGGACGCTTCGGACAACCGGAAGCCGTGTTCCACCATGTTCACCATCTGGCCCAGCTCGGGGCGCGGGTCGAGCAGGCACATGCCCGACTTGAGGGCATAGGCATGTGTTCGCTCTTGGATGACGCTGGCGCCTTCGCCGTAGTCTTCACCCACCACGATCAGCACACCGCCCGTCACACCGGGCGAGGACAAATTGGACAGCGCATCGGCCGCCACATTGGTGCCCACAATCGATTTCCAGGTGACTGCGCCGCGAATCGGGTAGTGGATAGACGCGCCCAGCATGGCCGCGGCCGAGGCTTCATTCGAGCAGGCCTCGACGTGTACGCCCAGCTCGTCCATATAGGGCTTGGCCTGCACCATCACATCGAGCAAGTGCGAGACGGGGGCACCTTGGTAGCCGCCGACATAGCTCACACCCGACTGCAAGAGGCCCTTGGTGATTGCCAGGATGCCCTCGCCGTGAAACACCTCGCCATCGCCCATGCGCAGGGCCTTGATCTCTTCGTGAAATGAAACTTCCAAAGCACGCTCCTTGCGTTGTTGCGCCCGCATGGGGCAGGCCAAAGAACATCTTACGTATAAGTGCTTAAAATATTCAGAATAAATGGTATGCACTGAATGAATATTAAAGACCTGGACCTGAACCTCTTGCGTTTGTTTGACGCGGTCTGGCGCACGCGCAGCGTGAGCCTGGCCGCGCAGCAACTGGGCATGTCCCAACCTGCGGCCAGCCAAGGCTTGGCCCGCTTGCGAAGTGTGTTGGGCGACGCCTTGTTTGAGCGCAGCGGTTCGGGCGTGCGGTCCACGCCGCGAGCGGACCGGCTGGCGCAGGCGGTGCAATTGGCTTTGGGCACCATCGAAGAGGCGCTCAATGTGTCTCAGGTGTTTGACCCCATGCGCTCGGAACGCGTCATGCGTGTGCATTTGAGTGACATTGGCGAAGCCCGGTTTTTGCCCGATTTGGTGCTGGCCTTGCAGCGGCTAGCGCCGGGCATGCGCCTCGAAGCCATGCCGCTGGCGCACGACAAAATCGGCCCGGCCTTGGACAGCGGCCAGTTGGATCTGGCGATTGGCTTTTTGCCCAGGGTGGGCGAGACCTTGCAACAGCCATTGCTCAATGACCGTTATGTGGTGCTGATGCGTCAGGGGCATCCGGTGGCGCAGCGCTGGGCACAACTCCAAAAAGCACGCACCGCACCCGACGCCGCGCAGGCTTTGCTGGCCGAGCTGGAATTCGCCGCCGTGCGCACCCATTCCGACACCTTGCGCATTTTGGAATTGATGCATTGGCAGCACCGCCTGCGCTTGACGGTGAGTCACTTTTTGTCACTGCCCGGTATCGTGCGGGGCAGCGATTTGGCGGTCTTGATGCCACGCAATTTCGCGCAAGGCTTTGCCGAGGCGGGCGCACTGGCCCTGATCGAACCCGATCTGCCCCTGCGCGATTTCACCGTGTCCATGCACTGGAGCACCCGCTTCGACAAAGACCCCTGCTTGCAGTGGTTGCGGGGCACCGTGTCCGGACTGTTCGGCACCATCCCCAACACCCTGGAGGTCAAGCCATGAGCACTTTCAAACCCTACTTGAGCGCCATCGAAGCGCCCAGCCTGGCCGAGGTGCAGGCACTGCCCGGCCTTGTGCTGCTGGAGTTTGGCACCGAATGGTGCGGACACTGCCGTGCCGCGCAGCCCTTGATCGCACAGGCTTTGGCCTCGCACAGCGACACAGAAATGGCTTGTCAGCACCTCAAAATCGAAGACGGCCCGGGCCGTGCGCTCGGACGCCATTACCGCGTCAAGCTCTGGCCCACGCTGGTCGTTTTGCGCGATGGGCAGGAGGTGGGGCGGCTGGTGCGGCCTGCAGCCGTTCAGGATGTACTGGCTGCCTTGTCCGTCTGATTTTGCTTGGGCGGCTTATCCGGCCAGCAATGCCCCCGCATCTTCGTACCAAAACATCAGCGCTGCGTCGTAGCTTTCCCAAACGCAACCATTGCAACCGCGCCCGCAGCAGGAGGTGGGCTCAGGTGGTGGTTCCCTGAAGTCATGGCCCGCCGCTTGCAGGCGTTCTTGAAATTGCTCAATGCCCCGGCGCACGGACGCACGCTGGGAGGCGTAGGGGTCGATGATGGGGTGTTCGTTGTCGGCGCTCATGCGGTATTGTCTGACAAGTCGAGCCCGCTTTTGTTGGGGTGAAGGCGCTCAATCAGGGGGTGGGCTTCACACGCTGGCCTTGGATCACGGTGTGCGCGATCAAGCGCTCATCGCCCAGCACGATCATGGCGAACAGCCATTCGGCCAGGGTCTCGGTTTGTGCGGTGCGCCTCGCCAGCAAGGGCGTGGCTTGGGGGTTGAGCACCACAAAATCGGCTTCGCAGCCGGGCAGCAAGTTGCCCACTTTGCCGCTCAGGTCCAGTGCTGCGGCTGCGCCCGCCGTGTGTTGCCACCACAAGTGTTCGGGGGCCAAGCTGATGCCGGGCCGGCCGACGTTTTGTCTGGCCACGGTGTAGGCCGCGTGTATGGTGTGAAACGGGCTGAAGCTGGTGCCGCCGCCCACATCGCTGGCCAGGCCGTAACGCAAATCGGCCGCATCCGAGGCGCTGTAGTCAAAAAAGCCACTGCCCAAAAACAGGTTGCTGGTGGGGCTGACGGCGGCGGTCGCGCCGACCTCGGCCATTCGGCGGCGGTCGGCTTCGTCCAGGTAAATGCAATGCGCGTACACCGAGCGTTGGCGCACCAGGCCTGCGCGGTCGTACACGTCCAGATAACTGCGCGCTTCCGGAAAGAGTTCTTGCACCCAGCGGATCTCGTCGAGGTTTTCGGCCACATGCGATTGGACCCAGACATCGGGAAACTGCTGCGCGATCTCGCCCGCGCCGTTCAGCTGTTCGGGCGTGCTGGTGGGCGCGAAGCGCGGCGTGATGGCGTAGCCCAGGCGGTCCACGCCGTGCCAGCGGCGGATCAGGTCTTCGGTTTGGCGCAGGCTCAAAGCCGTGTCGGTGTCGCGCAGGCCGTCGGGGCTGTGGCGGTCTTGCAGCACCTTGCCAGTGATCATGCGCAGACGGCGCTTTTGCGACTCGGCCATGAAGGCATCGACCGACTCCGGGTGTGCGGTGGCAAAACACAGGGCGGTGGTCACGCCGTGGCGCATCAACTCGTCCAGAAAAAAAGCGCTGACTTCATGCGCGCAGACCGGGTTGGCAAACTGTTTTTCGTGTGGAAAGGTGTAGCGCTCAAGCCAAGGCAGCAGGCCTTCGGCGGGCGAGCCGATCACGTCGGTCTGCGGGTAGTGGATGTGCAAATCGACAAAACCCGGTGCGATGCACAGGCCGGGCCAGTGGGTCACGGGCAGGTCGGGGTACTGCGGGGCCAGTTCGCGGTAGTCGCCGATGGATTGGATGCGCTCGACGCCGTCGGCTTCGCGGGCGGTCACCAGCAGGCCATCGCTTTCGTGGCAGGCCTTGGGATTTTGGGGGTCAGGAAACCACAACAGGCTGGCTCGCCAACCATGGTGTTCGGTCAGATGGGGGGCGTGGCGCATGGGTCAGTCGGGGGTGAATACGGGGATAAACACCCGGGAAAAGGGGATGTTGGCAGTGGTACATTGTGCGGCAATCTCATGGCTTGCAAGGCTCGAGTCAAGGCTTTCGGCACGGACTTTGCAGGAGACTTATTCAGATATTCCATCCCACCCGACATGACCACACCCCTCTTGTCT
>CAMDFK010000031.1 GCA_945897465.1 Limnohabitans sp. Rim8
TTGCGCGTGACCATGACAGGCCGCCCGGCGAACCATTCGCCCGTGACTTTGAGCAGACCTTCATCGGCCAAGGCTTTTTGCACGGCAGCGTTGAGTCCTTGAGCGCCCCACTCGCCCTGATGCACGGCGCACAGGATTCGGAAACACTCAAAAGCTTTGAGCACGCTGCGCACCCAATTGGCATGGATTTCGGCGCCCTGCCCTGCCGTGCCGGTTTGCAAGAGGCGCAGGTAGTCGGCGTAGGACGGCTTGCCTGATGCGCCAAGGGCCAGATCGCAAACGGCCTGAGGGCTTGAGGGCTGCAGCGCTAGCAGAGCGCTGGATTCGTGGAGGTGGGTGCCTTCGACGGGGATTCGCGAGCGGGGGCTCGCTCCAACAGTGGACTGGAGAGTGGCGCGGGCGGCAGCGACATCGCCCCGATTCACGGCCAGGGCCAATTGGCCGATGGCGCCTTTGAAGCGGCGGCTTTGGCGCAGCATCACGGTTTGTTGGGCGAGCAAGGGCGCAGCGCCCGCAGTCCGATACTCGGCAAGCAAGGTCTGCCCGGCCACGGTCTGCACAAAGTGCGCAGTGTCAGCGCTGTATCGGCCTGCGGCGGCGTCGCGGCACAGGTCGCCCAGCAAAGCACCCGCTTCCACCGAGGCCATCTGGTCCTTGTCGCCCAGCAGCACCAGCCGCGCCGTAGGCGGCAAGGCTTGCAAGAGCGCGTCCATCATCTCCAAGTGCACCATCGAGGCTTCGTCCACGATCAGCACGTCCACATCAAGCGGATTGGCCGCGTGGTGCCTGAACTGGCGCGTGTCGGGCCGCGCCCCCAGCAGCGAATGCAAGGTGCGGGCCGGGCCCATGCGGGCAATCAGTGTGTTCAAGTTCAGACCGCTGCCCTCTGGCACCTGATCTTGCAGACTGGTCAGCGCGTTGTCGATGGATTCCTTGAGCCGCGCCGCCGCTTTGCCCGTGGGCGCGGCCAAGGCCACGCGCAAGGGGCTGCCCTCCTCGTGCAGTGCCAGCAACAAGGCCAACAGGCGTGCGGCGGTGTAGGTCTTGCCCGTGCCCGGCCCACCCGTGATGACCGAAAGTCGGGCACGCAGCGACACGGCGCAGGCCACCTTTTGCCAATCGGTTTCGGCCGGTGCTTCGGCACTGGGCACAAAGAAACGGTCCAGCCAGCGGCGTGCCGCCACCTCGGGCACAGGCAGCGGCTCGCTGGCCCGTTGCAACAGGCCTTGGCCCACGCGCTGCTCGTAGCCTGCATAGCGGCGCAGGTACAAGAGCGGTGCATGGGCCGTGCCGCCCAGCACCAGCGGCTGGCCTTGGTCTGGTGCATCGCTCAGACGCGAACAGGCTCGGGATGTGCTGCTTTGCAAAGCATCTTGCCAGCTGGCCAGCGTGGCGGGCAAATGCGCCCAAAGCGCTCGCAAGCCTTGCGGCCCGTCCACCGCCACAGCGGGCCAAGCCAGCCCCGCGCTGCTGGTGGCGGCGGTCTTGCTCGCGCAAATGGAAGGACGTGGCCACACCTGTTTGCCCTTGGCTGAGCTGTGCGCACCGCCTGTGGCGATGTTGGGCTGGCCCGCTGTGGCGGTAGACGGGCCGCAAGGCTTGCGTGCGCTTTGGGCGCACCTGCCCGCCACGCTGGCCGACTGGCAAGCTGCTTTTTATGGGGCGACATCCTCCAAGGCCTGCATGCGCCGCACCGATGCACCCGACCAAGGCCAGCCGCTGGTGCTGGGTGGCACGGCCCATGCACCGCTCTTGTACCTGCGCCGCTACGCAGGCTACGAACAGCGTGTTGGCCAAGGCCTGTTGCAACGGTCCAGCGAACTCTTGCCTGTGCCCGAGGCGGCGGCCCGCCAATGGCTGGACCGTTTCTTTGTGTCCAGAGCCGAAGCATCTGCCGATAACGATTGGCAAAAGGTGGCCTGCGCCGTGGCGCTGCGTGCGCGTCTGTCGGTCATCACGGGCGGGCCGGGTACAGGCAAGACTTACACCGCAGCCCGCCTGCTGGCCTTGCTGTTGGCGCTGCACGAGGGCGACAGCCCGCTGCGTGTGGCGCTGGCCGCGCCCACGGGCAAGGCGGCGGCGCGGCTCAAGCAATCCATCGACAACGCACTGACCAGTCTGCAAGATCAGGTGCCAGAGGGCAGCGGTTTGGACTTGAACATGCTGATCGCCCGCATGGGCCCGGCCCGCACCTTGCATTCGCTGCTGGGTGCGCGGCCCGACACGCGCCAGTTCAGGCACCACGCGGCCAATCCGCTCGATGTGGATGTGCTGATCGTGGACGAAGCCTCGATGGTGCACTTGGAAATGATGGACGCGCTCTTGCAAGCCTTGCCGCCTACGGCGCGGCTGGTGCTGCTGGGCGACAAGGACCAACTCGCCTCGGTAGAAGCGGGCGCGGTGCTGGGCGACCTGTGCCGCAACGCCGCCGCAGGCCACTACAGCGCAGACACTGCGCAGTTTGTGCAGACCGTGGCCGGGCAGACCTTGCCTGTTGAGTACCGGTCTGCGGGCGTATCTCCTGTGCTTGCGCAACAAACCGTGATGCTGCGTCACAGTCGACGCTTCAAAGGCGCCATCGGCCAATTGGCCTTGGCAGTGAACCGGGGCGATGCCGCTGCCGCCCGCGCCGCATTCAACTTTGCCGTGGGCGCAGTGCCATTACCCGGGTCTGTTTCGGCGCTGCGGGCCCTGCAACCCACGACCCCCCAAGCGGTCTGCGATTTGGCCTTGGGGGCACATGGCCAGCCGTCTTACGCCGACTACCTGCGCCTCATGCAACGGCAGCCAGAAGGGCAGGGCACCGACATGCACAGCGCTTGGGTGCGCAGCGTGCTCCAAGCGTTCGAGCGCTTTCGGATTTTGTGCGCGGTGCATCAGGGTGATTGGGGCACCCAAGGGCTCAATGCCGCCGTGCAAAAAGCCTTGGCCGATGATGACCTTCTCAAAGTCACAGGCGAATGGTTTGCCGGGCGGCCTGTCATGGTCACGCGCAACGATGCGCAGCTGGGCGTGTTCAACGGCGACGTGGGTGTGGTCTTGCCCAATAACGAAGGCAAGCTCAAGGTTTGGTTCCTCGACGGCGAGGCGCTGCGCTCGGTGAGTGTTATGCGCTTGGCGCAGGTCGAAACCGCCTTTGTGATGACGGTGCACAAAAGCCAAGGCTCGGAGTTCGAGCACACCGCGCTGGTGCTGCCGCCGGGTGGTGCCGAAGTGTTGTCCCGCGAGCTGGTCTACACCGGCATCACCCGAGCGCGTGAGCAATTCACCTTGCTGGAAGCCGAGGCGGGTTTGCTCGAAGCGGCGATGGCCCGCCCCAACGTGCGGGCCAGTGGCTTGACGCAGGGCTGGTCACGAGACGGGTCAAGCGACTAAGAGGCAGCCGCCGCTCGAAATGTGCCGATGAACCATAAACGGCCCAGGGCATCAACTCGCGTAACCCTCACAAGCCCCAGCATTGGCTTTGCCGCGGCATTCACGCAACAGGCGCTTGTCGCGCTCGGCTTTGCTCTCGCCCGATCCCGTGTTGCCGGTCGCTTTGGGCGCTTTGCTTTGTTTGGGTTTTTGGGTCTTGGCCGGTTTGTCAGTGGCCGTGACGGCGGTGAAGTTGTCTGCGGCTTGGCTGGCGGCTGGCATGGCCAGCCAGCAAATCCCCAGGCCCACGCTGGCGAGCGTGCGCATCCAATGCCCTGTGTTCATGGCGGTCTCCCTGTCTGTTGTTGTGCCGTTCATCATAGGCCAGTGCAGCGCTTGTGCAAGGGGTGACAGCGGCAGGGCTGACCAGCCGTTACGATGGGTGCATGAACAAAAACACCGCTCCTTTCATGCGCCAGGCCGTGATAGACCTGGAAGAGTCCCGCATCCGTGAAGTGGCCAACGCGGGCATGGGCCGCCCCGATGTGCTGGCCTTCTGGTTTGGTGAATCCGACGAGGTCACTCCCGACATCGTGCGCCAAGCCGCCATCGATTCGCTGCAAAAAGGCGAGACCTTTTATTCGCACAATCTGGGTCTGCCCGAGTTGCGCCAGGCCGTGTCCGACTACATGTCGGCCTTGCACGGACCCATTGGCATTGAGCGTCTCGCCATCACCTCGGGCGGCGTGAACGCACTGATGCTGGCGGCGCAAGCCCTGATCGACGCGGGTGACGAGGTGGTTGCCGTCACGCCCGTTTGGCCCAACCTCACGGCGCAAGCGTTGGTGATGGACGCGAGTTTGAAATGTGTGTCGCTGCGCCCAGTGGGTGGCCAGTGGCAGCTCAACATGGCCGCGCTCAAAGCCGCCATCACCCCTGCCACCCGCATGTTGATCGTTAACTCGCCCAACAACCCCACAGGCTGGACCCTCAGCCGAGCCGAGCAGGCCGAAATCTTGGCGCACTGCCGCAGCACCGGCACCTGGGTGTTGGCCGACGAGGTGTACGAGCGCCTCTATTACGAAACCGACACGGCCAATGGCTGCGCCCCGTCTTTTCTGGATGTGGCCGAGCCCAACGACCGCCTGGTCGTGGTGCACAGCTTTTCCAAGAGCTTTTTGATGACCGGCTGGCGACTGGGCTGGTTGGTCATGCCCGCCGCCATGACGCCCCAAATGGGCAAACTGATCGAGTTCAACACCTCGTGCGCCTCTGTCTTCACCCAAAAGGCAGGGGTGGTGGCCTTGCAAAATACCGCCGACATCACACCCCGTGTGGTGGCCCACCTCAAAGCCTGCCGCGACACCTTGGTGCCGCTGTTGCAGGCTGTGCCGGGGGTGCAACTGGCTCCAGCTCGGGGCGGCATGTACGCGTTTTTCAAACTCGATGGTCACCCGGATGCGGTGCAGACGGCCAAACGTTTGGTGGCCGAAGCCGGGCTGGGCCTGGCCCCCGGCGAGGCCTTTGCACCCGAGGCCGCAGGCTGGTTGCGCTGGTGTTTTGCCTCCAAAGATCTGGCGCGGCTGGCGCAAGGCGTGGAGCGTCTCAAGACTTGGTTGCGCCAAAACCCGTCGACCAAAAATTGAGCCTTTTTTGTGGCCTTTCGGGGTGCATGGATCGCTCGTGCCTCGCGACGACTAAATTTTCTTCATTGTGAGTAGCGCAGCGACGCGGCAGTCCATGGATCGCTTCGTGCCTCGCGGCGACAAGATTTTTTGTGCCGCGGTGTCAGATGTCACGGTTGCGCGCCAGCGGTGGGTTTTGCGAAAAGTACTGCAAGATGCCGCGCATCAGAGCATCGGTGAGTTGCTTTTGATAAGCCTCGCTGCGCAGTTTTTCCTCTTCTTCTGGGTTGCTGATGAAGGCGGTCTCGACCAGCACACTGGGGATGTCGGGGGCTTTGAGCACGGCAAAGCCGGCTTGCTCGACGCGGGGTTTGTGCAACTTGCCCACGCTGCCGATCTCGCGCAGCAAGCTGTTGCCCAAGGACAGGCTGTCCTTGATTTGTGCGGCGGTGCTCATGTCGAGCAAGGCGTGTTGCACCTGGCTGTCTTGCACCCCCAGGTTCACGCCGCCGATCACATCGGCCTTGTTTTCTTTTTGTGCCATCCAGCGGGCGGCGGCGCTGGTGGCGCCACCTTGGCTGAGCGCAAACACGCTCGCGCCTTGCGGCCTGGGGGTATAAAAAGCATCGGCGTGGATGCTGACCAAGAGGTCTGCTTGCACACGCCGGGCTTTTTGCACACGCATATGCAGGGGCACAAAAAAGTCGGCGTCGCGTGTCAAAAAAGCCCGCATGGGGTGGCCGCCCACACTGCTGGCGTTGATGCGATCGCGCAGCATTTTGGCGATCTTGAGCACCACGTCTTTTTCTCGGGTGCCACCGGGGCCAATGGCGCCAGGGTCCTCTCCGCCGTGGCCCGGGTCGAGCGCGACCACGATCAATCGGTCGGTGCGGGTCTGTGCGGGTGAGCTGCCCGGGCGACTGGGCTTGTCCATGAAGGGGCCATCGGCGTGAGCGATGTCGGGGCTGCGGGTCCTTGGGGCAGGCAGCGGCACGGCTTGGGGCAAGCCTGCGCTGGGCTGGGTTTGCCGGGCGATCAAATCACCCAAGGGGTCGTTCACCGTGGCCGATGCCCCGGGCAGCTTGTCCACGGCAGACGGGGGTTTGGCCGCAGTGCGTTCCTGGATCAGTTGCTCGAGCGGGTCAATGGCCTGGCTGGGGTAAAGGTCGAGCACCAGACGGTGCGCATACGGGGCTACCGGTTGCAGGCTGAAGACCTGTGGCGAAATGGGGTGTTTGAGGTCAATGACCAAGCGCACTACATTCGCGCTGTACTGGCCCACGCGGATGCCTGCGATGTTCGGGTCTGAAGCCTGCACCTTGCCCACCAGCTCTCGCAAAGCCGCGTTCAGTTGCATGTCTTCGATGTCCACCGCCAGTCGCGGTGGCGAGGCGATGAAGGTCTGTGTGCTTTGGATGGGCGCGTCCGATTCGAGTGTGACGCGGCTGTAGTCAGGTGCGGGCCAAACCCGCACGGCCAGCATGTTGGCCCCGCGTGCCAACTGGGCTGCACCCAAGCTCAGCAGCAGAAAACCCGCTTTGATCAGGCGGCGGCGGTCAGGGCGCATGGTCTGCCGCTCCTGCCAAGGTCCAGGCTTTGAGCCATTGCTGGCCGCGTTGCGTGCCTGCGCTGATGTGAACCCGGCGCTGGTCTTCGTCGATGGCTTCGAGCGCAATCATCCAGTCGGGCGGAGGCAGCTGCCCGGCGACCTTGTCGGGCCACTCCATGAGCTTGAGGCCCGGCCCGGCAAAAATATCGCGAAAGCCCGCGTCTTCCCATTCTTGCGGGTCGTTGAATCGGTAAAAGTCAAAATGCCAAATGGGCCACGCGTTGTCGCCCGAACCCGCTTGGTGCGGCTCGACCACGGCATAGGTCGGACTTTTGATGCGGCCCGTCACCCCGGCGGCTCGCAGCAGGTGGCGCACGAAGGTGGTTTTGCCCACGCCCAAGTTGCCGCGCAATTCAATGCGCGCATCGCGCCCGCCAGGCCATTGGGCCAGGCCCTGCGCCAGTTGCGCGGCAAAGGCCTGCGTGGCGGACTCGTTCGGCCACAAGCCCTCCCAATGGGTTGGGGCGGCGGGGCTTTCTACAATCGGCGTGTGACTGCTCAACGTGCTCAAATCGACCTTCTTGAACTGTGGCCCCAGATCCAGATCTGGGCGCGTGAATTGGGATTGTCCCAAATTGGCGTGGCAGGCATCGATTTGTCCTCGGCAGAGCCCGGTTTACAGGCTTGGTTGGCTGCGGGCTTTCACGGCAGCATGGCTTACATGGAAAGCCATGGCATGAAGCGGGCACGCCCAGCCGAGCTGGTGCCGGGCACGGTGAGTGTGATCACCGCCCGCATGGATTATTTGCCCCAAGACACACCACCCGATTGGCTGGCGCGCGAAACTGCCCGCGTACTGCAGCCGGGCGAGGCGGTGGTTTCGCTGTATGCCCGGGGGCGCGATTACCACAAGGTTTTGCGCTCGCGCCTGCAAAAACTGCAGAACCGCCTCGCCGAGGCGATTGGCCCCTTTGGCCACCGTGTGTTCACCGACTCGGCCCCGGTCATGGAGGCCGAACTCGCCACCCGCAGCGGCCTGGGTTGGCGCGGCAAGCACACCCTGGTACTGAGCCGTGAGGCCGGATCGATGTTTTTTTTGGGTGAGTTGTTTGTGGACTTGGCCCTGCCCGAAACGCCCGCCACATCGGCGCATTGCGGCCAGTGCACCGCCTGCATGGACCTGTGTCCCACGCAGGCCATCGTCGGGCCTTACCAGATCGATGCGCGGCGCTGTATTTCTTATTTGACGATCGAGCACGCCGGCCCGATTGATGAGGCACTGCGCCCGCTGATTGGCAACCGCATCTACGGTTGCGACGACTGCCAGCTGGCCTGCCCCTGGAACAAGTTCGCGCAGCTCAGCTCCTTGCCCGACTGGCAAGCCCGCGAGGGCTTGAGCGCGGGCCGGATCTCTGAGCTGATGGCGTGGACCGAATCCGTGTTTTTACGCCGCACCGAGGGCAGCGCCATCCGCCGCATCGGCCACGCCCGCTGGTTGCGCAATCTGGCCTTGGCGGCGGGCAATGCGCTGGCATCCAAGGGTCTCGAATCGGAAGAGCGAGCGGTTCTGCTGAAGGCCTTACACGCGAATGCGGCCTACCCCGATGTCGTGGTGCAAGAGCAGGTGGCTTGGTCCTTGGCGAGGGCCTGACCCGTTGGTGGCTGGTCTGCGACAGCGAGAGCGCTTTCAACGGGCGGCCATCAACTGCGCAGCACGCCCAGTGCCAATGGCAAACTGAGCATTCCGGCCAAGGTGGACAGCGTGACCAGCCCCGCCACATAGGGCCCGTTGTAGCCCATGCGGGCGGCCAGCACATAGCAAGTGGACGCGGTGGGCAGGGCGGAAAAAGCCAGCAGCACCGTGGTCTGGGTGGGGCTGAGTCCAAACAGCAGCGACATGCCCAACGCCATCAGGGGCATCAACAGGTGCTTGATCACCAGCACGCTGGCGCTGAGCAGTTGGCCCTGGCGCAAACTGCCCAACTGCATGCCTGCGCCAGCCGTCATCAAGCCCAGCACCAAAGCGCCGGTGCCAATGCGGCTGACGCTGGGCTCCAGCACTTCAGGCACGCGAAATCCCATTAAATTGGCCGCCAGCCCCGAAGCGGTGGCAAGGATCAAAGGGTTGCGTACCAGTTCGCGCAAAAAACCTGACTGTGATTGATGGGCCATGGGCCAGATTGCGGCAATGTTGAACAATGGCACGCACAAACCGATCAACAACGCGATCATGAGCAAGCCATCGGGGCCCGCCAGTCGTTCGGCCAAAGCCAAACCGATGAACGAGTTAAAACGAAATCCAACTTGTGCTGACGCTGCGTGGTCGCGCCGGTCCAGGCAAGGTCCCAAAATGGGCCAATGTGGCAGGCTGTAAGACAGGGCAATGCCCCCCAGCGCCAAGCTCAAGCCAGCTCCAATCAGGCTGGAGGCGGAAGTGAGGTCCAACGGGCTCTTGACGATGGCATGAAACAGGAGCACCGGGAACAGGAAGAAATACACCAGGCGCTCCACCTGTTGCCACACATCGCGGTTCAGGGCTGTGAATCGGCAAATCAGATAGCCGCACAGAATCAGGGAAAAATCAGGGAAAAGGAGTTGTGCAAAATTCACGCGGTAAGGATAACCCAGTGCACAAATGTATTTGGGCCTTGTCTGTCACCAGTGCTGCCCAGTTTAGTCAGGTTTGGGCTATGTGGGTTTCCCCCCTCACGCAGGGTTCCATTTTTTGCCTATCATGTTCGATCTTTTTAAGGAGTTTTACCCATGAAGCGTCGTCGTTTGGTTTCTGCAGCCGGTTTGGCTGTCACCGTTTTGGCCAGCGGATCGGTTTGGGCGCAGGCCTATCCCAACAAGACCATCAAATTGCAAGTACCGTTTGCACCTGGCGGCACCACCGACATCGTGGCCCGCGTCATTGCCGAGCCTCTGGGCAAAGTCCTTGGCCAAAGCGTGATCGTGGAGAACAAGGCTGGTGGCGGCGGTGTGGTGGGTGCCAACGAGACGGCCAAAGTGGCTCCCGATGGTTACAACTTGGGCATGGCCACGGTATCGACCACGGCCGCCAACCCGGCCATCAACCCCAAAATTCCGTACAACGTCCTGACCGATTTCACGCCCATCATCAACATCGCGGCCACGCCCAACGTGATCGCGGTGCACCCCAGTTTCCCGGCCAAGGATTACGCGGGTTTTCTGGCCGAGTTGAAGAAAAACCCCGGCAAATATTCTTACGCCTCATCGGGCACGGGCGGCATTGGCCACCTGCAAACCGAATTGTGGAAGAGCTTGACGGGTGTGTTCATTGCCCACATCCCTTACCGTGGTGCAGGCCCGGCCCTGAACGACACCGTGGCTGGCCAGGTGCCCATCATTTTTGACAACCTGCCCTCGGCTTTGCCCTTCATTCAGTCGGGCCGTTTGGTGCCCATCGTCGTGGCCGCGCCTCAGCGCCTGGCGCAACTGCCCAATGTGCCGACTTTCAAGGAAGTGGGTCTGGAGCCCGTCAACCGCATGGCTTACTACGGCATCTTGGGCCCCAAGAACCTGCCCAAAGAGGTGGTCGATAAGATCAGCGCGGGCGTGAAAAAAGCCCTGCAAGAACCGGCTGTGAGCAAGCGCATCAACGACACAGGCTCTTTGGTGGTGGGCAATTCGCCCCAGGAGTTCGCCGCACAGATGAAGGCCGAGTTCGAGGTCTACAAAAAGGTGGTGGACCAGCAAAAACTCAAGCTGGACTGATCTTTAGTCCATGCACGAGGCCAGCCAGAGCGCCATCGACCGATTTGCCGAGGCCCTCTGGCTGGAAGACGGACTGGCCGCCAACACTTTGGCGGCCTACCGCCAAGATTTGTCGCTCTACGCCACCTGGCTTTTTTTGACGTACAAGCTGGCGCTGGAGGCGACTCAAGAACACCACCTGCAGTCTTACTTCGCCGAGCGCCATGGCCAGACCAAGGCCACGTCGGCCAACCGCAGGCTCACCGTGTTCAAGCGGTTTTTCCGGTGGGCGCTGCGCGAGCGCCTCATCCAGTCTGATCCGACGTTGCGCATGCTGGCCGCCAAACAGGCCCTGCGTGTGCCCAAAACCTTGGGCGAGGCGCAGGTCGATGCGCTATTGTCTGCACCCGACGTGGCCACGCATCTGGGTTTGCGTGACCGCGCGATGCTGGAGCTGATGTACGCCAGCGGGCTGCGGGTGAGCGAGTTGGTCACCCTCAAAACCCTGCATGTCTCGCTCAACGAAGGCGTGCTTCGCATCATGGGCAAAGGCAGCAAAGAGCGCTTGGTGCCTTTTGGAGAAGAGGCGCGTGAATGGCTGCAGCGCTACATGGGCCAAGCCCGGCCGGTCATGCTGGGTCGAAAGCAGACCGAGGACCTGTTTGTCACGACCAGTGGCAGCACCCCCGGGACCGCCATGTCGCGCGTCATGTTCTGGAGCTTGGTCAAGCGTTACGCCATCGATGCAGGCATCACGGCGCCCTTGTCACCACACACCCTGCGACACGCCTTTGCCACACATTTGCTCAACCACGGGGCTGATTTGCGGGCGGTGCAAATGCTGCTGGGGCATGCCGACATCTCCACCACGACCATTTACACCCATGTGGCGCGTGAACGGCTCAAGACGCTGCATGCGCAGCACCACCCTCGGGGTTAGATCAGCGCAGCTAACTCAGCGTCTTCAAACCCTGCCAGCCGCCGAGCCGTCATGTTGAAAGGCGGGCGCAGTTTGGGGGCGTCGTATTGCGCGATCAATTCGGCATAGGTGCGCACAGGGTCCAAGCCGCGTTGTGTGCACACATAACGGTACCAGCGGTTACCCGCAGCCACATGACCGATTTCGTCTTCCAAAATGATGTCCAGGATCTCGCCCGCACGGTGGTCGCCCACACTGAGCAGTTTGTTTTTGACGCCCGGTGAGGCGTCCAGGCCCCGCGCTTCCATGGTGCGTGGCACGATGCCGATGCGGGCCAAAATGTCGCCCTGGGTGCGCTCAGCCATGTTCCACAAGGTGTTGTGGGCGGGAAAGTCGCCGTAATCAAAACCCAAGTCCAGCAAATGCTGGCGCAGCAGGCTGAAGTGCTTGGCCTCTTCTTGGGCGATGCGCACCCAGTCGGTGTAAAAGGATTCGGGCATGCCCGCAAAGCGCCAGACCACATCCAAGGCCAAGTCGATGGCGTTGAGTTCGATGTGCGCGATCGAGTGCACCAACATGGCCCGACCCTCGGGCGTGGCCATGGACTTGGCTTTGAGCTGGGTGTGTGGCACCAGCAGCGGGCGGGCGGCGCGGCCGGGGCCTGCAGTGGGGGCACTCAGGCTGTCGAGTGCGCCAACGGGCAGGCTCAGGTCCAGGGCCAAAGCGGCTTGGGCCTTGAGGTTCGGGTCGGTTTGTGCCCATGGGAGCAGGGCGGCGGAGCGCAGGGTTTGCATGGTGATCGCTGGCAACGCCCACAGCAGGCAGTGGGCTTCCCTACAATTGTAGGTTTTCAAGAAAACCCGACCTTCAGGAGACCGCCGTGGCCCTTTACCAACTGGATGATCAAACCCCCGAACTCGCCGAGACCGCCTGGGTGGCCGACAACGCGCAGGTCATGGGCGCGGTCAAGATCGCGGCGGACGCCAGTGTTTGGTTTGGCGTGACGGTGCGCGGGGACACCGAGACGATTGAGATCGGCGAGGGCAGCAACATCCAGGACGGCAGCGTCATGCACGCCGACCACGGCAAACCGATCAAGGTCGGCAAGCATGTCACGGTGGGCCACATGGTCATGCTGCACGGCTGCACGATTGGTGACGAATCGCTGATCGGCATTGGCGCGGTGGTGCTCAACGGTGCGAAGATTGGCAAGAATTGCTTGGTGGGTGCTGGGTCCTTGGTGACCGAGGGCAAGGAATTCCCCGATGGCTCCATGATCATGGGCACGCCTGCCAAGGTGGTGCGTGAACTCAGCCCCGAGCAGATTGAAGGCCTGCGCCAAAGCGCCAAACATTACGTCGAGAACGCCCGCCGCTTCAAGGCGGGCCTGAAAAAAATCAACTGATTTTTCATTTGCACCCAACGCGTTTTAACTTTTGAGGATCGGCCCCACGGGGCTGTAGATTGCACTTTGTCCGAACTCCATAAATTCATTTTCGAAGGCCTGCCGGTGCGCGGCATGCTGGTGCGCTTGACCGATGCTTGGCAAGACATTCTGGCGCGTCGCGCTGCCAATTCCGAGACCGGCGCTTACCCCGCGCCTGTGCGCCAGTTGCTGGGCGAGATGGCCGCTGCGGGCGTCTTGATGCAGGGCAACATCAAGTTCAACGGCGCTTTGGTGCTGCAGATTTTTGGCGACGGCCCGGTCAAGCTCGGCGTGGTCGAAGTCCAGCCCGATTTGAGCTTGCGGGCCACCTGCACCCAGTTGGGCGAGGTGGCGAACAGCGCCACCCTGAGCCAGATGGTGAATGTGAACAACGAAGGCCGATGCGCCATCACCCTGGACCCCCAAGACCGATTGCCCGGACAGCAGCCCTACCAGGGTGTGGTGCCGCTGTTTGGCGACCGGGGGGAAAAGCTGGAAAACATCAGCGAGGTGCTGGAGCACTACATGCTGCAGTCTGAGCAGCTCGACACAACGCTGGTGCTGGCGGCCGACGACAAGGTGGCCGCAGGCTTGTTGATCCAGCGCCTGCCCATCGAAGGGGAGAACAATTTGGCTGGCCGAGCAGATTCTCTGCTTCGCGAGTCGGTGTTGGGCCAAAGTGAAGACTTCAGCCGCATCTCGATCTTAACCAAGAGCCTCAAACGCGAGGAGTTGCTGGGCTTGGACGCCGAAACCATCTTGCACCGTTTGTATTGGGAAGAGCCCTTGGCCCGGTTTGAGCCCTTCATCGGTGAGACCGGTCCCCGCTTTGCCTGCCGCTGCAACCGCGAACGTGTGGGCCACATGATCCGCAGCCTGGGCGCCGAAGAGGTGGAGGGCGTCATCGCCGAACAAGGGCAGGTGGAAGTGGGCTGCGAATTTTGTGGTGCGCAGTACCGTTTTGACCCGGTGGACGCAGCGGGGCTGTTTACCGGTTTGCCGCCCGATTTGCCTGCGGGCTCGGTGCACTGAAGCCAGTGCAAGGCAGGCCAAGTCATGTGGCCTGAGCACCCAGCAGCGGCCCTGAAGCCGCTGCCGGGGATGCCACCAGAGCGGTCAGCTGCCGCGGGTGATGGGCATGCCCAAATCACCGGGCAAAGCCAACTGCTTGGCCAACTCGAGCTTGGCCAGCGAGTTGCGGTGCACCTCGTCCGGACCATCGGCCAGGCGCAGGGTGCGCTGGTGGGCGTAGGCATAGGCCAGCGGGAAGTCTTGCGACACACCGCCGCCGCCGTGGGCTTGAATGGCCCAGTCGATGATCTGGCAGGCCATGTTGGGGGCCACGATTTTGATCATGGCGATCTCGGCCTTGGCGACCTTGTTGCCCACGGTGTCCATCATGTGCGCGGCTTTGAGGGTGAGCAGACGGGCCTGCTCGATCATGCAACGCGACTCGGCAATGCGCTCTTGCCACACCGTCTGGCGGGCCACTTCGCGGCCAAAGGCCACCCGCGCGTTCAGGCGCTTGCACATCAACTCCAGAGCGCGCTCGGCGATGCCGATGGTGCGCATGCAGTGGTGGATACGGCCTGGGCCCAAGCGGCCTTGGGCGATTTCAAAGCCACGGCCTTCGCCCAGCAAAATGTTCTCGGCGGGCACGCGCACGTTCTTGAGCACGACTTCCATATGGCCGTGAGGGGCGTCGTCGTAGCCAAATACCGACAGGGCGCGCACCACAGTGATGCCGGGTGTGTTGGCAGGTACCACGATCATGGACTGCTGTTCGTGGCGGCCTGCGTCGGGATTGGTTTTGCCCATGACGATGTAGACCGCGCACCGTGGGTCACCCGCGCCAGACGACCACCATTTGCGGCCATTGATCACGTACTCGTTGCCTTCGCGGCGGATCTCGCATTCGATGTTGGTGGCATCCGAGGAGGCCACATCGGGCTCGGTCATCAAGAAGGCCGAGCGGATTTCGCCGCGCAGCAGGGGCTCGAGCCAGGTGTCTTTGAGGCTCTCGCTGGCGTAACGCTCCAGCGTTTCCATGTTGCCTGTATCGGGTGCGGAGCAGTTGAAAACTTCGGCTGCAAAGGGCACACGGCCCATGATTTCGCACAGCGGCGCGTACTCGAGGTTGGACAAGCCTTGCGGTGCGCGGGTCGATTTGGGCAAAAACAGGTTCCACAAACCAGTCGCGTGGGCTTTGGGTTTGAGTTCCTCGACGATTTGGGTTGGCACCCAAGCATTGCCTTTGGCGCGGTTTTCGGCGATTTCTTCAAAGAACCGCGCCTCATTGGGGTAAATGTGTTCGTCCATGAAGGCCAACAAACGGGCCTGCATGTCCTTGACCTTGGGGGTGTATTCAAAATCCATGGTCTCTCTCCTGGGGTTGTGGTTCGGTTTGTAAAAAGTTTCAGGCTTGGCACGCAAAACGCCAAGCCAGTTCGGCCATGGGGCGTGCTCCCGCGCCTGAGGTTTTGGCTTGTTCGCTGGACGCGGTGCCGTCTTCGACGCGCTTGGCAATGCCTTGCAAAATGGCCGCGATGCGGAACATGTTGTAGGCGAGGTAAAAGTTCCAATCTTTCGCCAGCGCATCAGGGGTGGTGAAACCGGTGCGCTCACAATAGCGGCGGATGTACTCGGCCTCTGACGGGATGCCCAATGCGGCCAAGTCCAGCCCGCCAATGCCCCGGAAGGTTCCGGGGCTGATGTGCCAGGCCATGCAGTGGTAGCTGAAGTCGGCCAACGGATGCCCCAGCGTGGACAGCTCCCAGTCGAGCACGGCCAGGACGCGGGCCTCGGAGGGGTGGAACATCAGGTTGTCCAGGCGGTAGTCGCCGTGCACGACGCCCACCAGCGACTCATCTTTGGCGCTGTCCGGGATGTTTTGGGGCAGCCATGCGATCAGCTGGTCCATCTCGGGGATGGGCTGGGTGACGGACGCCGCGTACTGCTTGCTCCAGCGGCCGATTTGGCGCTCGATGTAGTTGCCCGGTTTGCCGTAGCTGGCCAGGCCTTGTTGGGCCACATCGACCTTGTGCAGCGCCGCCAGCACCCGGTTCATCTCGTCGTAAATCGCGCCGCGCTCAACAGGCGTCATGCCCGGCAGGGACTGGTCCCAGAGCACGCGGCCTTGCACGAACTCCATCACATAGAAGGCGCGGCCAATCACCGACTCGTCGTCACACAGCACATGCATCTGGGCCACGGGGACGCCCGTGCCGTGCAGACCTTGCATGACAGCAAACTCGCGCTCAATGGCATGCGCCGAGGGCAGCAGCTTGGCCACCGGGCCAGGCTTGGCCCGCATCACGTATTGGCGTGAGGGGGTAATGAGCTTGTAGGTGGGGTTGGACTGGCCGCCCTTGAACATTTCTACGCTCAGGGGGCCTACAAAACCGGGCAGGCGGGCGCTTAGCCAGGCCTCCAGGGCCGAAATGTCGAAGGCGTGGGTGCCAGTGACAGGCCGGGTCCCCACAAAATGGTCAAAAGCACTCATGGGTGGATCCGCCGAAAAGAATGTGCCGTTGCGGGCAGAGGCGAGAAAAGGGCGCAGTGGGCAGTCAGTGGACCGCGTTCACGATGTGCAGCAATGCGTCGCGGTCCAACACCACCAAGCCACCGGGCTCGATTCGGATGATTTGCTCGCGCTCCATTTGCTTGAGTTCTTGGTTGACCCGCTGGCGCGATGCACCCAGCAACTGGGCCAGTTCTTCCTGGGCCAACTGCAAGCTGATGCGAATCGCCTTGGCATCCGACAAACTGGGCACGCCATAGCTGCGTAGCAAGTGGTTCAGCTGTTTGGCCAAGCGAGCCCGCAAGGGCAGGGTGTTGAGGTCTTCCACCAAGCCGTAGAGCTGCCGAATGCGCCGGGCATGCAGGCGCAGCATGGCATCGTAAAACTCGACGTGCTGCGTCAGGATTTTCTTGAAATCGGCCTTGGCCACGTTGAGCGTGGTCGTGTCGCCATGCGCGTAACAGTCGTGAGTGCGGCGGTCCCCATCGAAGATCGACACATCGCCGAACCAGATGCCCGGCTCCACATAGGTCAGAGTGATCTGCTTGCCCGACACCGAAGTCGAACTCACGCGCACGGCGCCCTTGGCGCAGGCGATCCATTGCTCGGGCGGATCTCCCCGCGCAGCGAGCATATCGCCGTCCTTGTGACGTTTGACGTAAGCGCATCGAAGTATGTCGTGTCGGAGTGAAGGTGAAAGACTTGAGAACCAGCGTCCGTTGTTGATCGCCTCTCGTTCCTCCATTGTCAGAATAGGCTCGTCCATGTTCTGTCCTTTGAGTGACTGGTGATTGGTTATTTGTCGCCTGGGGGACCAGCCGTTTTATTCGTATTCGGGTTTTTGCTTGTTCAAAAACGCACCGATGCCGACACCGGCATTGGGGTGGTGCAGATTTTTGACAAATGCATTGCGCTCGCGTGCCAGTTGGGCATTCAGGTTGCTGCCATCCGCATCGCTGAGCAGCTCTTTGATGCTGGCCAGTGCGTTGGGTGCGCGGGCGTTGAGCTGTTCGCACAAATTCAAAGCTTGCTGCAGGGCCAGACCTGCATCCGCAAGGCGATTGACCACACCCAATTGCTGCAGCCGCTCAGCACCGATGCGCTCACCACACATCAGCAGCTCGGTGGCCAGCTGGCGCGGTACGGTACGCGACAGGCTCCAGCTGCCGCCACCATCGGGCGACAAAGCGATGGAGCTGTAGGCCATCACGAACACGCTGTTGCGCGCGGCCACGATCATGTCGCAAGCCAGTGCCAAAGAAAAACCGGCACCAGCAGCAGGTCCTTCCACGGCCGCGATCACCGGCTTGGGAAATGTGCGAATTGCTTCGATCCAGTTGTGCAGGCCTTCGATGCTCTGCGCTTGGTGTTCGGGCGGCAACTGGCGGTTGTTTTGCAGGCGCTGCAAATTGCCGCCTGCACTGAAGATGCCGTTCGCTCCGGTGATCACCACGCTGCGGACATCGGCGCTGGATTCGGCCACGTTGAGGGCTTCAACGCCTGCGGCGTACATCTCGGGCCCGAGGGCGTTGCGGAACTCCGGGTTGCTGAGGGTCAGGACCAAAGTCTGGCCTTCGCTGGTGCTGAGCAGTTGGGCAGTCATATTTCTTAAGCAGTTGGGGACAGAGCTAAAGATCAGTCCCGCAAAGTCATTATTCCTCGGTGTGCATCAAGGACAGGCCAATCGCGCCGCGGCGACGCAACCAGGGGCTAGGGCGATAGCGTGGATCGCCATAGACCGTTTGAAGATTGAACAGCACTTCCAAAATACTGTCAGGCCCCAAGCGGTTGCCCATGGCCAGTGGGCCCATGGGGTAGGCCAGGCCCAGGGTGACGGCGGTTTCCAGGTCTTGCGGGCTGCAGATGCGCTGCTGGCACATGTCGGAGGCGATGTTGACGATGGTCGCCACCACGCGCTGTGTGACAAAGCCGCCGCTGTCACGAATCACCGAGACGGCTTTGCCGTCGCGGGCAAACAAGGCGTGCGCTGCGTCGCGCATGTCGGCACGCGTGGCCGGGTTGGTGGCCAACACGCGGCGTTGGGTGGACGCATCCGCAAACAGCATGTCGATGCCCACGGTGCGGGCTGGATCGAGGCGCTCGACCACGGCCACGGTGGTGATGTCAAAACCCAGCGGTGCCACGAGGGTCAGTGCCTCGGGCGAGGGTGAGGCACCGGTTTCGATTTTGGCGCCCAGATCCTTGAGCAGCTGCAGCAGCTCCATGCGACGGGTGGCGCGAGGCGAGACCCAGACGGGTGGGATGTGTTCGACCGCCGGCACGGATGGCTCGGCGGGGACTTGCGCGGCGCCATCCACGTACTTGTAAAAGCCTTCGCCGACTTTTTTGCCGACCACGCCACCGGCCAGCCGCTGGGCGGTGATGACGTTCGGGCGGTAGCGCGGCTCTTCGTAGTATTGGTGGTAAATGGCCTCAATGACGTGGTGCGATACGTCCAGGGCCGTCAGGTCAAACAGCTCGAAGGGGCCGAGTTTGAAGCCGACTTGATCGCGCAGGATGCGGTCAATCGTCGTGAAATCGGCCACGCCCTCGCTCACGATGCGCAGCGCTTCGGTGCCATAGCCGCGACCGGCGTGGTTGACGATGAAGCCGGGCGTGTCTTGGGCTTGAACAGGCGTGTGGCCCATCTGGCGGGCATAGTTGGTCAGGCGCTCGCAAACGGCGGGGTCGGTTTTGAGGCCCGCGATCACCTCGACCACTTTCATGAGGGGCACGGGGTTGAAGAAGTGGTAACCCGCAAACTGAGCGGGGCGCTGCAAGGCAGCGGCAATGGCGGTCACGGACAGCGACGAGGTGTTGGTCACCAGCACGGCGGTGGTGGGCAGCACTTTTTCCAGATCGGCGAACAGGCTTTTTTTGATGTCGAGCTTTTCAACGATGGCTTCGACCACCAAATCGCACCCAGCCAAGTCTTGCAGTTGGGTGGCAGCCAGCAGACGGCTTTTGTGGCCTGCCACAGCTTCAGCCGTCAGGCGGCCTTTTTCCTGGAGCTTCTCCCATTGCTGGAACACGGCATCACGCGCTTTGGCAATCGCTTCGGCTTGGGTGTCGTACAGCCAGACTTGGCTGCCCGCTTGTGCGGCGATTTGGGCAATACCGCGTCCCATGGCGCCCGCGCCAATGATGGCGACTTGTTGAAATGCAAGGGTCATGTTGATTGAGAAAAACGAGGCACAAGGCCTGGTGGCAGGACAGTCCGGTCGTGTTGGCCGTGGCCTTGGCTGGCCGGACACCCAAGCGTTGATTATGGCTTCAGTCAGGTGGGTGCAAGGGGATGGCCGGTCATCAACGCCGCACTTGCAGGGCCCCTGGGTTGACGATGTTCGTGGGCGTGCCTTTGATGAAGTTGATGACGTTGTCAAATGCCGCGCCGAAATACAGCTCGTAGCTGTCTTTTTCGACATAGCCAATGTGGGGGGTGCAAATGCAGTTTTCCAGCCGCAGCAGGGCAGAGCCTTGCAAGATCGGTTCGGACTCGAAGACGTCAACGGCCGCCATGCCCGGACGACCCCGGTTGAGGGCGCCAATCAGGGCATTGGTTTCGACCAGTTCAGCGCGTGAGGTGTTGACCAGCAAGGCCGTGGGTTTCATGAGCCCCAGTTCATCGCTGGTGACGATGCCCGTGGTGGCTTCGTTCAGCCGAAGGTGCAAAGACAATACGTCTGAGCTTTGAAAAAAAGCCTCACGGCTGTTGGCCGCGACATGGCCGTCTTTGACCGCTCGCACGCGCGATTCGTCGCTGCCCCAGATCTGAACATGCATGCCAAAAGCTTGGCCATAACCGGCCACCAGTTGGCCGATTTTGCCGTAGCCCCAGATGCCCAAGGTCTTGCCCTTGAGCACCGTGCCCAGTCCAAAGTTGGCAGGCATCGAGCTGGATTTGAGGCCCGATTGCTGCCAAGCGCCGTGCTTGAGGAGGCTGATGTATTGCGGTAACCGTCGGGTGGCCGCCATGACCAAGGCCCAGGTGAGTTCTGCAGGTGCAATGGGTGAGCCCACGCCTTCGGCCACGGCCACCCCGCGTTCGGTGCAGGCGGCCAGGTCGATGTGGCTGCCCACACGGCCGGTCTGGGCGATCATTTTGAGTCGGGGAAGTTTTTCGATCAGGGCGCGGTTCAGGCCTGTGCGCTCGCGGATCAAGACGATCACATCGGCGTCTTTGAGTCGCACCGACAACTGCCCAATGCCTTTGACGGTGTTGGTGTAGACCTTGGCTGGATAGTGCTCGAGTTTGGCTGCGCAGTCGAGTTTGCGGACGACATCCTGGTAGTCGTCAAGGATCACAATGTTCATGTTCGCCATTGTGCCTTGTCAAGTCCCTGACTGGGCACCGGCAAGTGCACATCTTGGCGGTTTTTGGGGCGCGCGCTGTGGCGGATGGCTGTGCGCCCCCGGTGTTTCAGTGTGGTCGGTAGCGCGCTTCCATGGCGACCAGGCGATCGAGTTCAGCGCAGACATCGGCCATGCGCCCGGAGATCACCATGCGACCGGCTTCCGTTGCGCTCTGGCCACTTTCATGGACATGCACCACGCGCAGGCTGGGTGGGCGTTTTGTCGGCTGAGCCTTGCTCTGAGATGGCAAGGCGCATGGCGCTGGCCGAACAGCCCACTCAGGGTGCGGACGCACAGATTGCCTTGTGGGCAAAGCCAGCGAAGAGGTGCGGGTGGTGAAGGAGGGCAGGTTCTTGAACAGACCTGAAAGGGCAAGCAGAGCGATTCCCATGTGAAACCTTTCAAAAGCATGGAGGTTGGACACAGGCAGGATTGATGAAAGAAGTCGTTGGCTTCAGGGCTGATGAACAGCGCCCGCCACCTGAGGCCACGACTGAAAACGTCACATGACGAAGGTGTTGCGGATCAGGCCCACGGCCAGGCCTTCGATGTCAAAGGGCTCGCCGGGGTGAACCACGATGGTCGGGTAATCGGGGTTTTCGGGCAGCAATTCGATGCCGGAGGCGGTTTTGTGCAGGCGCTTGACCGTGACTTCGTCGCCCAAGCGGGCCACCACAATTTGCCCGTTGCGCACATCTTTGGTGGATTTGACGGCCAACAAGTCGCCATCCATGATGCCCGCATCCCGCATGGACATGCCGCGGACCTTCAGCAGGTAATCGGGTTGCTGGGCAAACAGGCTGCTTTCGACTTGGTAGGTTTTGTCGACGTGTTCTTGCGCCAAGATGGGCGAGCCGGCAGCCACACGACCCACCAAAGGCAAACACAGCAGACCCAACCCGGGCAGACTCAGGCTGAACAAATCAGAAGGCACGCGTGTTTTGCTGCGCGAGCTGCTCTTGAGGCGAATGCCGCGCGAGGTGCCGCTGACCAACTCGATGGCGCCTTTGCGGGCCAGGGCCTTGAGGTGTTCCTCGGCGGCGTTGGCCGATTTGAATCCTAGAACGCTGGCAATTTCGGCGCGTGTCGGCGGCGCGCCGGTGTTGGCGATGGTGTTTTGGATCAGTTCCAGAATTTCTTGTTGGCGTGCGGTGAGTTTCGGGCTGTCGGTCAAGGCGGTCTCCTGTTGGGGACTGGGGCTGTTATTTCATCCAGTGACTGTATTTTTAAACAGTTTTTCGGATTGTGCAAGCCTGCCGTGAAAAAACCAGAAATTCAAACAGAACTCACCCTTTAAACGCGTGCTTGGCGGTAAGGAAGTGTCGCCCGTCAACAACAAAACCCCTGAAAAGGGGCTTTTGGGGTCAAGCAGCCTGTTGCTGCAAGGGGTGGTTTACAGGGCCAATGCAGCGAAGGCGCGAGCGGTGATTTCTTCTACGCTGCCGGTGCCGCAGATGGCGCGGTACTTGGGTGCAGTGGCTGGGTCGGCTTGAGCCCAATTGGCATAGTAGTCCACCAAAGGGCGGGTCTGGTCACTGTAAACCTGGAGGCGCTTCTTGACGGTTTCCTCCTGGTCATCGGCACGTTGCACCAGGGGCTCGCCGGTCACATCATCCACACCGGATACTTTGGGTGGGTTGAACTTGACGTGGTAAGTGCGGCCCGATGCCGGGTGCGAGCGACGGCCGCTCATGCGTTCGATGATGGCGTCAAAAGGCACATCGATTTCGAGCACATGGTCGAGTTTGACGCCTGCCGCCTTCATGGCGTCCGCTTGGGGGATCGTGCGGGGGAAGCCGTCAAACAGGAAACCGTTGGCGCAGTCGGCTTGGGCGATGCGCTCCTTGACCAGGTTGATGATCAGATCGTCGCTGACCAGCCCGCCCGATTCCATGACGGCTTTGGCTTGCAGGCCCAGCGGGGTGCCAGCTTTGACGGCAGCGCGCAGCATGTCGCCCGTCGAAATTTGGGGGATGTTGTATTTCTGGCAAATGAAGGTGGCTTGGGTACCTTTACCTGCGCCGGGTGCGCCCAACAAAATCAGTCTCATGGAAGTTCCTTATCGCTTGTCATGAAGTGGGTCTGCCGGGCCTCGCGGGGGACCACGGTGAGACAGACGACTGCATTGAGAATATCACGCAAGTCTCTTGCCAGGCTTACGCCCCCAGCAAAGCGCGAACGCGTTGCAGGTCTTCGGGGGTGTCAACCCCAGGACCTGGGGCATGCTCGGTGGTATGCACGGCAATGCGGTGCCCGTGCCACAGGGCGCGCAGCTGCTCCAGCGACTCCATCTGTTCGATGGGGGCCGGTGGCAGTTGGGGAAATTGCGCCAGAAAACCCGCACGGTAAGCGTAAATGCCCACATGCCTCAGAGGGGCCGGGCTGGGCACTTCGGTGAATGGCGCGCCGCCCGGATCCGTTGCACTTTGCCCATCGCGCCACCAGGGGATGGGCGCACGGCTGAAGTACAGCGCCATCTGCCGGGCGTCTGTGACCACTTTGACCACGTTCGGGTTGTTGAAGTCGGCCAGCTGGCTGATGGGGTGGGCGGCGGTGCTCATGCTGGCCTCGGGCCGATCGCTGAGCAACTGGGCCACCTGGTCGATGAGACTGGGCTCCATCAAGGGCTCATCGCCTTGCACATTGACCACCACCGCCTCATCGCTCAACCCCAGCAGCTGGCAAGCCTCGGCCAAACGGTCGCTGCCGCTGACATGGTCCTGCCGTGTCAAAAGGGCTTGCACACCATGGGCCGCGCAGGCGGCCACGATGCGGTCGTCGTCGGCGGCCACCACCACTTGGCGGGCATGGCTCAACATGGCCCGCTGAGCCACCCGCACGACCATGGGCAGCCCAGCGATATCGGCCAAAGGTTTGTTCGGCAGGCGGCTGGACGCCATGCGCGCAGGAATCAAAACGCTGAAGTCGTTGGGCAAGGGGGCCTGGCGCATGCATCGGCTTTCAGAGCGGCGGACGCAAGGCGGCAAGTTTGTCGATTTCTTCGTCGCTCAAAATGCGCGCTTCGTTTTCGAGCAAGATGGGAATGCCCTTGCGCACAGGGTAGGCCAGCCGGGCGCTGCGCGAGCGCAGCTCCTGGGTCTCGCGGTCAAAATCCAGTGGTCCTTTGGTGACCGGGCAGACCAGCAGTTCAAGCAGTTTGGTGTCCATGGCGCAATGATAACGGCGCAGGGCCCGGCGATCAGGCACTGTCAGTGCCTGAAAGCGTTGCGGATGGGGCTTTCAGCGAAAGGGTTTTTCGGCCAGCCGCTGGTTCAGGGCTTGCCAAAACGCGGCTTCGGGTGTCAGCACCAAGGGCACGGCCAAAGCCTGGGGCTGGTGCTGCCAGAGTTTGGCGGCGTCTTTTTCGGTGCACAGCAAGGGGCGGTCTCTGGCCGATGGCACGCCATTCGCATAGTCAAAATGGTCGGGCAAGGCGGTGGTGTGGTGCAGTTGCAGACCGGTTGCCCGCAGCATGGCAAAAAACGCTTCTGGCCTTGCCAGGCCAGCCACCGCATCGACAGGCTGACCGATCAAGCTGGACAAACTCTGGCTGCGGCCGTGTGCATCGTGTGCCACAGGGGCCAATTGGCGTTGTGCCACATAGCCGTCCGGCAAGTCGTTGTCTCCGGTGTGCAGCAGCAGGTCCACCGCCCGGGGCCAGGGTTCGCGCAAAGGCCCAGCTGGGAGCAGCCAGCCGTTGCCCACGCCGCGTTCATCCATGACGCAGATTTCCAAGTCTCGCGCCAACCCCCAGTGTTGCAGCCCGTCGTCACACACCAACATGTTGACACCGGGGTTGGCTTGCAACAAGGCACGACCGGCCTCGGCGCGGTCGGCGCCCACCCAGACTGGAGCGCCTGTTTTTTGACGGATCAGCAAGGGCTCGTCGCCCACATCGGCGGGCATGCTGTCGGGCATCACGGCGCGCGTGTCACGTGTCTTGCGGCCATGACCGCGTGAGACCACGCCCACGTGCCAGCCCCGTTGCTGTAAGTGCTGCACCAAGGCCATGGTCAAGGGGGTTTTGCCGGCACCACCGGCCACCACATTGCCCACAACGATCACCGGCACCGGCAGGCGTTGGGCTTGTCGCCAACCCAAGTGCCAGACCAGCCTACGTACCATGAGCAGGGCCGCATGCAAGCCAGCCAGGGGAAGCAGCAGCCATGCGAACAGCCCCCGGGAAGTCCAGACCTGCGGCAAATGCTGGTGCAGCCAGGTGGACAGGTTCATGGGGCCTCAGGAGCCCGAGGGCTCGGGTGATTGGGTGGCAAAGGTGATTTGCGACAACCCGGTTCTGCGGGCGGCTTCCATGGCGTTGACCACAGATTGGTGCGTGGCCTGCGCATCGGCACTGATCACCAAGGTCACTTCCTTGGAGGCCAAGGGGCCCAAAGCGGCAGCCAAAGCGGCGACCGAAGTGCCTTCAATGCGCGTTTTGTTCACGGCGTATTGGCCTTGGGCGTTGACCGACAAAACAATCTGTTGGGGGCGATCTTTTTGCTTTTGGGTGTCTGCCAATGGCAAGGTCATGTTGATTTCGGTCAGGCGAGACCAAGTGGTGGTGAGCATCAAAAATATGAGCACCACCAACAACACATCGATGAAGGGGATGAGGTTGATTTCGGGTTCGGCCGAGGGGGTGCGTTTTCTAAAGTTCACATCGGACCCGATCAGTTGCGCAAATGGCTCAGGTGGCGGGCAAATTGTTCGCTGGCCACTTCCATCGACAGCAGCATATTGTCCACCAAGGATCTGAAGTAGCGCCAGAACATTAGGGCCGGGATGGCCACGATCAAACCAAATGCCGTGTTGTACAGCGCAATCGAGATGCCGTAGGCCAGCTGGGCAGGTTGGCTGGTGCCTGCTGTCTGGGCTGCAAAAATCTCGATCATGCCAATCACGGTGCCAAGCAAGCCCAATAAGGGGGCCGCAGAGGCGATGGTGCCCAAGGCCGTCAGATAGCGCTCCAGTTGCCGCCCTGCCAGTCGGCCTGCCATTTCCATGTGGGCCCGGATGTCCTCGTCTGCCGCAGCGGGATTTTTTTGCAGGCAGCGCAGGCCACTGGCCAAGACGGGGCCCAGAACGCCTTTGTTCTCGAGTTTGAGCACCATTTCTTCGGAAGGTACACCGCGCCGGGAGATTTCAACCGCCTGCTCCAGGGTCTTAGGGGGCACCACTTTGTGCATGCGCAACTGAACCAAGCGTTCGATGATCAAGGCCAAAGCCAAAATAGAACACAAAATGAGCGGCCAGATGGGCCATCCAGCGGCTTGAATGATGGATAACAAAACAGTTCCTTCTTCACGATACAAAGTGACAAAAGCACGTCATTATGGACGATGACATGAACCGCAGGAATGCTTTTGGCGGGAGGACAACACAGAAACAAGGCCTTGCTTGGGCTGTGGATAACTTTGTGAAGAAGTTTGGTATTGGTTATATATTTTAACAGTAGTGTCCGGTTTATTTGATGGCCAACCCGCTGCAAGCGAGTAACGGCAAGGGTTTCAGAGGTTTCATGGGTGTCCACGATTTGAATTTGATTTTGCGCACGAGGCATGCTCCAGGGGTTCAATCACCTGGAGATGGCCATGAACGCAGGCAAAACCTTGTTCGCTCAGGTCATGGACTTTGTGCCCTGGAAGACGTTTGGTCGCATCGTCGATCGCCATCGCGGCGATGCCGGGGTGCGCACGCTCAGCTGTACCGAGTTGTTTCGCATCATGGCGTTTGCCCAACTGACTTGGCGCGAGTCTTTGCGCGACATCGAAGCGTGTTTGACGGCCAATCAGTCCAAACTTTTTCACATGGGTATGCGCCACATCCCTGCACGCTCGACGCTGGCCGATGCCATGAACTCTCGCGACTGGCGCATCTACCATGCTCTGGCGATGCGATTGATCGACCGAGCACGCAGGCTTTACGCCCAAGAACCCATGGGCGTGGATTTGGACGCCACCGTCTACGCCTTGGACTCCACCACCATCGACCTGTGTCTGGGTTTGTTCGACTGGGCACCGTTTCGCTCCACCAAGGCCGCTGTGAAGATGCACACCTTGCTGGACTTGCGCGGTGCAATTCCTGCCTTCATCCACATCAGCGACGGCAAGATGCACGATGTGCATGTGCTGGACATGCTGCCCATCGAGGCGGGCGCTTTCTACATCATGGACAGGGGCTATCTGGACTTCTCTCGCCTGTACACCGTGCACCAGTGCGCCGCCTTCTTCGTGACCCGTGCCAAGAGCAATATGAACGCACGGCGTGTGTACTCGGCCCCTGTTGACAGAACCACGGGCCTTGTCTGCGATCAGACCATTGCGCTCAATGGGCAATACGCCAGCAAGGACTACCCCGAGCACTTGCGGCGCATCAAGTTCAAGGACCCGCAGACGGGAAAGGTGCTGGTCTTTCTGACCAACAACATGACACTGCCCGCGTTGACCATCACAGCCCTGTACAAGAACCGTTGGCAGGTGGAGTTGTTTTTCAAATGGATCAAGCAGCATCTGCGCATCAAGAAGTTTTTGGGGACCAGCGAGAACGCAGTCAAGACGCAAATTTGGTGTGCCGTGGCCACTTACGTGCTGATTGCCGTTGTCAAGAAGGAGTTGCAATTGAAGGCCTCGCTCTACACTTGCCTACAGATTTTGTCGGTGTCTGTTTTCGAGAAAACGTCGATTTCATGCGCCTTGCAGACCGATGCTTACACAACCGAACCACCTGACTGCGCTAAGCAATTGAATTTATTCACTTTTTAACCGGACACTACTGCTGTGAGTTATTGGTGTTTGGTGCGTTTTGGCTTGTTGTTGGCTTTGGCGGGCACGGGCTGGGTTTTGACCTCTTCGGCTCTGATTACTTTGCTGGCCCCAGTGCCCATCCACACCCCCATGGATTTCATTCGCCATGTGGTGCTGAGCCGAGACAGTTATTTGTTTGAGCTGTGGCTCATGTTGGGCGGCCTCATGGCTGCCCCGGTTTTTGCCTCGAGTGTGGTGGCCATGCCTTTGCTGCTAGACAGAAAACTGAACACTTTGCAGGCTGTGCTGACCAGCTGGAAAGTGGTCTTGAACCATCCTATACCCATGGTGGTTTGGGCTTTTTTGATCATGGGTTTGAGCATGATGGGCATTTTGAGCTTGTTCATTGGCTTGATCGTGATCGTGCCCATGTTGGGCCACGCCTCTTGGCATGCTTACCGCGATTTGGTCGATACAAGTGATGTACCTGAGCGCATGCCCCGTCAGGAGGCTGTGTGATGTGGAATTTCACCGAAGAACAGTTTGCTTGCTTCGGCCTGACCGTTGGCGTGGCCGCTTTCATGCTTTACATGCTGTTCATCGTGATGCAGCTGGCCTGGGAGTCCAAAGCTGGCAAATTTGGCACCTTCGTGATTTTTTTGGGTCTGGCTTTTGGTATGCTGGGTTTTGTGGCCAAAGGAGTCATTCAGTGGATGATTGACTCCTAAGAAGCAGAACAGGATAAGGCTGTGGATAAAATTAGCGAAAACCATGAGTTATCCACAACTTAATCCTGATTTTAGAAGTTGTTCAAGTTTGCGCGACAACTGAAAAGCAGGGTCACACACATGCTAGAAAAACAGTTAAGTACTTGTCTGTGCTGAAAAAAAACACCTTGTCCACAATGGTGCCGCTCCTTTACTACTATGACTATTTAAAGATATAAAACCATAGAGAGATAACAAAAAACAAGTGCACTGTTAAGATTTAGCTTTCTTACCCTTTGATGACAACATGTCAATCGTTTCAGAAGACCCCCACAGCCCTTGTATTGAAATCAAAAGTGCCGATTTGTCCTTGGTGGCTTTGTTGCTCAAAACCACCGATGTGACTGAGGTAACACGGGCTTTGGCGGATCAATTGGCTGAAAGTCCTGGTTTTTTTGACCAAGATCCTTTGGTGATCGACATCAGTGCTTTGACTTTGTTGGAAGACGAAACCATCGACTTCAAAGGGTTGATTGCTGCTCTGCATGAACACGCCCTTGTGCCTTTAGCCATCAAAGGTGCTTCTGGACGACTTTTGGACTTGGCCAAGGGTCATGGCTTGGTGGATGCATCAGACGCCCGCATTCGTCGTTCTATGCCTATGGCTGAGGCTGCATCGACCCAAGCGCCGGTCGTTGAACCCGTTGCACCAGCACCCACGTACTCAAGTGCCATGCGCATTGACAAGCCTTTGCGCTCGGGTCAGCAGATTTATGCCAAAGGGCGTGACCTGATCGTCATGGGCATGGTCAATGCAGGCGCTGAGGTGATTGCTGATGGCCATATCCATGTTTATGGCACATTGCGGGGCAAGGCCATTGCAGGCGCCCGTGGTAACACACAAGCTCAAATTTTTGCCCAGGTGATGGAGCCGGAGTTGATTTCTATCGCCGGGGTGTACCGAACTAGCGAAAATCCATTGCCCAAAGATGTTTTGGGCCAACCGGCTCAGGTTTCTTTGCAATCAGGTCCAGACGGTGACAAATTGCTGATCACCCCTCTGAAAAACTGAGTTTCATTTGTTTATTTTGTTCAAGAAAGTGCATCCATGACAAAAATCGTTGTTGTGACATCTGGCAAAGGTGGCGTGGGCAAAACCACGACCAGCGCCAGTTTCGCCACTGGTTTGGCCCTCAAAGGCTTCAAAACCGCTGTCATTGACTTTGATGTGGGCTTGCGCAATCTGGACCTGATCATGGGCTGTGAGCGCCGTGTGGTGTATGACCTGATCAATGTGATCCAGGGCGAAGCCAATCTGAACCAGGCCTTGATCAAGGATAAGCAGTGCGACAACCTGTTTGTATTGGCCGCATCGCAAACCCGCGACAAAGATGCTTTGTCGCAAGAAGGTGTGGAAAAAGTCTTGGATGACTTGAGAGCCATGGGTTTTGACTACATCGTGTGCGATTCTCCTGCAGGCATCGAAACCGGTGCTCTGATGGCCATGCACTATGCCGATGAGGCTTTGGTGGTGACCAACCCCGAGGTGTCTTCGGTGCGTGACTCTGACCGCATCTTGGGCATGCTGGGCAGCAAGACCAAACGTGCGATTGAAGGCTTGGAACCGATCAAGGAGCATTTGCTGATCACCCGCTACAACCCAGCACGGGTGGAAGAAGGTCAAATGTTGTCCCTGCAGGACATTCAGGACATCTTGCGCATCAAACTGTTGGGTGTTATTCCTGAAAGCGAAACCGTGTTGCAGGCTTCTAACCAAGGTACACCAGCGATTCACATGAATACCAGCGATGTATCAGAAGCCTACAAAGACGTGATTGCACGCTTTTTGGGTGAAGACAAGCCTATGCGTTTCATTGAAGCGGAAAAAGCAGGTTTCTTCAAGCGCCTGTTTGGAGGCAAATAAACCATGTCCTTTCTTTCCTTCCTCTTGGGTGAAAAGAAGCAGACGGCGAGTGTTGCCAAAGAGCGTCTGCAAATCATCCTGGCACACGAGCGCAGTGGCCGCAACGCCGCCGAGCCTGATTATTTGCCCGAACTGCAACGCGAACTGTTGGCTGTGATCAGCAAGTACATCAAGATCAATGTCCAAGACATCAAAGTCAACTTGGAGCGCCAAGACAACCTGGAAGTGCTCGAAGTCAAAATCGAATTGCCTGAATCGCGTTGAGCGCTGGCTAGGCGGTGTTGGCCGTTTGCTCTCGCTGCCATTCAACGATTGACTCACAAACCCATTGCCTCATCACCAAGCAATGGGTTTTGTTTTTTTATGCAGCGTTCAGTGAGGCCCACAAAGAACGTGCAGCACGGATGTTGCGCTCTTTGACGTGACCGTAGCCCTTGATGTTTTCTGGCACCTGAGCCACTGCCACGGCATTTGCGTGGGTTTCTGAACTCAGTGCGCCTAACACATGGTCAATGTGCTGCATGTATTCACGAATCAATGCGCGTTCAGTTTGGCGCTCTTCGGTTTGGCCGAATACATCCAGTTTGGTGCCGCGCAAGCCTTTGAGTTTGGCCAAGACTTTGAAGCCCGTCAGCATGATGGGGCCAAACTTTTTCTTGACCAATTCGCCTTGGCTGTTGCGTTTGGACCAAATCGGCGGGGCCAAGTGGTAATGGACTTTGAAGTCGCCTTCAAAGCTGTTTTGAATGCGCTCCATGAAGCCCGTTTGGGTGTGCAAACGGGCCACTTCGTATTCGTCCTTGTACGCCATCAGCCGGTACAGTTGTCTGGCCACGGTTTCGCTCAACAGTGTTTTGCCCAACGGCGCTTCTGTGGCCCGAACTTTTTCGACGATGCCTTGGTAGAGCAGGGCATACGCTTGGTCTTGGTAGTCGGTCAGACGCGTCATGCGGTCGGCAATCAGGTCTTCCAGCGATTCGCGTTTTTTGAACTGGATCACTTGTGATGGCTGAATGGATTTCATCAGCACATCGGGCTGGTGAGCCGCATGGCGACCCCACTCAAAAGCGGCCAGGTTGTTTTTGACCTGAACGTCGTTGAGTTCGATGGCCCGGACCAAAGATTCACGGTGCAGAGGCACCCAGCCTTTCTGCCAAGCGTAGCCTAGGATCATGGGGTTCACATAAATCGTGTCACCCATGAGCTGTTTGGCCAAGGTATCGGCGTCAAATGCGCCCACGCCTTCCACACCCACTTGCGCGGTGATTTCAGCCACACATTGCTCCGCCGGGTTTTGCCAATTGCCGTTTTTCACAAAGGCGGCCGTAGGGGTGCTGTTGCTGTT
>CAMDFK010000032.1 GCA_945897465.1 Limnohabitans sp. Rim8
TTGTCGAGCAATGGCTCCAAGGTGATGCCGTCGATCAAATCGACCGGGTCAAGCACGTTGCCTTCGGACTTGCTCATTTTTTTGCCTTGTGCGTCGAGCACCAGGCCGTGGATGTAGACGTGTTTGAACGGCACTTTGCCGGTGAAGTGGGTGGTCATCATGATCATCCGGGCGACCCAGAAGAAGATGATGTCGTAGCCGGTGACCAATACGCTGCTGGGAAGGTAGAGGTCGTAGTCGCTTGTTTCTCCCTTGGTGCCGCTCGCGCCAGTGGCGGAGCCGGTCGTGCTCATACTCGCTTCGCTCGCCAAATCGCCCGATCCGGCTCCGCCACTGGCGCGAGCTGCGTTGTCGGCTACTTTGTCGTCATTGCCCCAGCCCATGGTGCTGAAAGGCACCAGTGCACTGGAGTACCAAGTGTCCAGCACGTCTTCGTCGCGCTTGAGCGTTTTGCCGGGGGCTTGGGCCTGTGCTTCGGCTTCGTTGCGGGCCACGTACACCTTGCCGTCTTCGTCGTACCAAGCGGGAATCTGGTGACCCCACCACAGCTGGCGGCTGATGCACCAGTCTTGGATGTTGTTCATCCACTGGTTGTAGGTGTTGACCCAGTTCTCGGGCACAAAGCTCACTTCGCCCGACTCCACCGCGTCGATGGCTTTTTGGGCAATGCTCTTGCCGGTGGCATCGCCTTGGCCCACTTGGTTCATGGCCACGAACCACTGGTCGGTCAGCATGGGCTCGATCACTTGGCCGGTGCGGGCGCAGCGTGGCACCATGAGTTTGTGTTTTTTCACCTCGACCAAAGCGCCTGCAGCTTCGAGGTCGGCCACAACAGCCTTGCGGGCCACAAAGCGGTCCATGCCTTGGTATTTCTCGGGCGCGTTGCTGTTGATGGTCGCGTCCAAGTTCAGCACGCAAATCATCTCCAGCTTGTGGCGCTGGCCGACTTGGTAGTCGTTGGTGTCGTGCGCGGGCGTGACCTTGACCACGCCGGTGCCGAAGTCTTTGTCCACGTAATCGTCGGCGATCACGGGGATGGTGCGGCCGCAAAGCGGCAGATTGACCTGTTGGCCAATCAGGTGTTTGTAGCGCTCGTCTTCGGGGTGCACCATTACGGCCACGTCACCCAGCAGGGTTTCGGGGCGGGTGGTGGCCACCGTGAGGCCGCCAGAGCCATCGATGAAGTCGTAACGGATGTGCCACATCGAGCCGTCTTCTTCGGCGCTTTCCACTTCCAGGTCCGACACCGCGCTTTGTAAAACCGGGTCCCAGTTCACCAAGCGTTTGCCGCGGTAGATCAGGCCTTGCTCGTACAGTTGCACAAAGGTTTCGGTCACGGTCTTGGACAGCTTGGGGTCCATCGTGAAGTATTCGCGGCTCCAGTCCACGCTGTCGCCCATGCGGCGCATCTGGCTGGTGATGGTGCTGCCAGACTCTTCTTTCCATTCCCAGACCTTGCTCAGAAAGTTCTTCCGGGCCTCAAAGGGCGTGGGGCCCATGTCGTGGCGGCTGATGCCTTTGGCCTGCAGCTGGCGCTCCACCACAATTTGTGTGGCGATGCCCGCGTGGTCGGTGCCCGGAATCCAAGCAGTGTTGTGGCCCAGCATGCGGTGGTAGCGGGTCAACGAGTCCATGATGGTCTGGTTGAAGGCGTGGCCCATGTGCAGTGTGCCGGTCACATTTGGCGGGGGTAACTGGATGGCAAAGGCCGGTGCACCGGCTTTGGGCGCTTGGGTGCCCCGGAAACCGGCCACGCCGTAGCCGCGTTTTTCCCACTCAGGGCCCCAATGGGCTTCCAGAGCAGCGGGTTCAAACGATTTGGACAGGCTTTCTAGGCCGGGCTGTGTGACCGGGGTAGCGGATGCGTTGCTCATGGCGGGGTCTTTTTGAGAAAGAAAGCGGCTTTTCGAGTGCCGCGCAAGACCATCGTGGTCTACAGGGTTGAGCTGATTTTACCCAGCCGTCCTGCTCTTACTCGTCGGGTGCAAGGGTTTGCGCTCCTGCTGGTGTTGTCCAGGTCAGGATAAACCCGGGGGTAGTTGTTGATGGCGATCAACTTTCAGTCTTGATAGCCTTTCTAAATCCATCCCATTGCATCAATCTATTTGAAGACCGACGGGTTTCGGTCTAACCTGATAGTTCTCTGGCGATCCTGCCAGGGCAATCAACTCATAACCCGCAAGGAGATATCCATGGCAGCACTCAAAGGCTCGCGCACGGAACAATGCCTGAAGGACGCCTTCGCAGGCGAATCCCAGGCCAACCGTCGCTATTTGTACTTCGCGAACAAAGCTGACGTTGAAGGTCAGAACGACGTGGCAGCCCTGTTCCGTTCCACCGCTGAAGGTGAAACAGGCCACGCCCACGGCCACCTGGAATTCCTGGAGCAATCCGGCGATCCAGCAACCGGCATGCCCATTGGCTCGACACGCGACAACCTGGCTTCGGCTGTGGCTGGCGAAACCCACGAGTACACCGACATGTACCCCGGTATGGCCAAAACCGCCCGCGAAGAAGGTTTCGACGAAGTCGCCGACTGGTTCGAGACCCTGGCCAAGGCTGAGCGCTCACACGCCAACCGCTTCCAGAAAGCTTTGAACGAAATGGTGGATTGATTCCCCCTGTCCGTGAGCCCGCTGCACCGCAAGGCGCAGCGGGTTTTTCTCAGGTCTCTGGCCACAGAGTTTTCAGAAAAACCCGATAAAAATCCCCAAGGAGCACAACATGGCCAAAGAAGGCAACCTTCAAGCCCCCACACGACATGCCCTCGGCTGGGAGAGCCCCGACTTCTACAACGAAGAAAAGTGTTTTGATGAGTTGGAGCGCATTTTTGACATTTGCCACGGTTGCCGCCGCTGCGTGAGTTTGTGTGGCTCTTTCCCTACCTTGTTTGACCTGGTGGACGAGAGCAGCACCATGGAAGTGGATGGTGTGGACAAGAAGGACTACTGGAAAGTGGTGGACCAGTGTTTCATGTGCGACCTGTGCTACATGACCAAGTGCCCTTACACCCCGCCGCACGAGTGGAACCTGGACTTCCCGCACACCATGCTGCGGGCCAAGGCCATCAAATTTAAAAAGGGCGAAGTGGGCGCGGCCGAAAAGTTCTTGGCCTCCACCGACACCCACGGCTCGTTTGCAGGCATCCCGATCGTGGTGCAGGCGGTCAATGCCCTCAACAAGACCGAAGCGGCGCGAAGCATTTTGGAAAATGTGGCGGGCGTGGACAAAAACGCATGGTTGCCTTCTTTGGCCACGAAAAAATTCCGCTCCGGTGCCCCCGATGCCAAGGCCTCCAAAGTGGTGGACGGCGATAAAACGCCCGGCAAAGTCGCGATCTATTCCACCTGCTACATCAACTACAACGAACCCGGAATCGGCCATGATTTGCTCAAAATCCTGGACCACAACGACATCCCTTACGTGCTGGTCGAAAAAGAAAAGTGCTGCGGCATGCCCAAGCTGGAATTGGGCGACCTGGACTCGGTCAAGCAGTCCAAAGAAGCCAACATCCCGGTGCTGGCCAAGTACGCCAAAGACGGATTTGCCATCATGGCGGCGGTGCCCAGCTGCGCCTTGATGTTCAAGCAGGAAATCCCGCTGATGTTCCCGGACTGCGCCGACACCCAGCTGGTCAAAGAAGCCATGTGGGACCCGTTTGAATACTTCATGGCCCGCAAGCGTGATGGCTTGCTCAAGACCGAATTCCCGCAAAAGCTGGGCAATGTGAGCTACCAGATCCCTTGCCATGGCCGGGTGCAAAACATCGGCAAGAAGACCGAAGAAATGCTCAAGATGATCCCGGACACCGAGATCAACACCATCGAGCGCTGCTCGGGCCACGCGGGCACCTACGGCGTCAAAAAAGGCTCACACGAGATGGCGATGAAGATCGGCAAACCCGTGTTCAAGGCCATGGCTACCATGAAGGACGGCTCCAAGCCCGACTTCATCAGCTCCGACTGCCCGCTGGGCGGCCACCACATTGCCCAAGGCTTTGAAGTCAATGGCCTCGGTGCCCCCGAACTGAACCACCCCTTGACCCTGGTGCGCAAAGCCTACGGTCTCAAATAAGGAACACTGCCATGCAACTGACCGGAAAAATCACACCCGAGACCCTGATGACTTTGGAGGCCTACACCAAGTGGCGCAAGGTTCACAAGCCCGAAGTCATCGCCCACCGCAAGCTGCGCAGTGTGCAGCTGGGTGAGCACATCAACGTGCAGTTCGAGAGCGAAACCACCATCCGCTACCAAATTCAGGAGATGCTGCGCATCGAAAAAGTCTTCGAAGAAGAAGGCATCCTGCAAGAGATCGAGGCCTATGCCCCGTTGGTGCCGGACGGCAGCAACTGGAAAGCCACCATGATGATCGAGTACACCGACATCAACGAACGCCGCCGCGAGCTGGCCAAGTTGATCGGCGTGGAAGACCGCATGTTTGTAGAGGTGGAAGGCCACGGCCGCGTGTATGCGATTGCCGACGAAGACCTGGACCGCGAAACCGATGAAAAGACCTCAGCGGTTCACTTTCTCCGCTTTGAGTTGAAGCCAGTCATGTGCGCTGCTGTCAAGGCCGGTGCCGGTGTCAAGCTGGGGTGCGATCACACCCACTATCCTTCACACATCGACATGGCCGCAGACACATTGGCCAGCCTCGCTGGCGACTTGAAATAAGTCTCGGCTTCAGAGCCCCATCAACGCCGGGTCACCCTGGCCCAGGCGTATGACTTGCGCAGGCTCATCCGTCATGTCGATCACGGTGGTGGCTTGCAAAGTGCAAGCCCCAGCATCAATGACCGCACCCAGCTGGTGTTCAAGCCGTTCGCGGATCTCCTGCGGGTCATTCAAAGGGTTACCCTCTGTGGGCATGATCAAAGTGGCCGCGAGCAATGGTGCACCATGCAAGGTCAGCAGCTCTTGCAGCACTTTGTGTTCGGGCACGCGCAGGCCAATGGTTTTGCGTTGGGGGTGGCTCAGGCGGCGTGGCACTTCCTTGGTGGCTTCCAAAATGAAGGTGAAGGGCCCAGGCGTGGCTTGCTTGATGGCGCGAAACTGCCGGTTGTCCACCCGCGCATAGTTGGCCAACTCGCTCAGGTCGCGGCACAGCAGCGTCAGGTGGTGCTTGACGTCCACGCCCCGGATGCGGCGCAGTTGGTCGGCGGCGTTTTTGTCGTCCAGATGGCAGACCAGGGCGTAGCTGGAGTCGGTGGGTACGGCCAGTACCTTGCCTTGGTTGAGTAACTCCACCGCTTGCTTGAGCAGGCGGGCTTGGGGGTTGTTGGGGTGAACGGTGAAAAACTGGGCCATGTGTATGTGCTAGGGCTGCCGGCGGTGGTCGTATGGCTAGATGTGGGGGCGAAATCCCGCAGAGAAAGAACGTTGCCTCAGGATTCCGGAGCTTGGATGGCGATGCGGTTCTCTCGCACGGTGAGCCAAGCCCCCATAGCCCCGCACAAAGCCACCAGAGCCATGCCCACAAAGGTCCACTGGTCGGGCAGGTGGTTGAATACAAGCCATCCGCCCAACACCGCAAAGCCGATCTGCGCGTACATATAAGGCGTGAGGGTGGCAGCCGGGGTTCTGCCATAAGCCAAGATGAGCAAGAAATGCCCGATCGAGGCCAGCACGCCCATGAGCAGCAACTGCAACCAGACGGTCCAGTCTGCGGGCATTTCCCACACAAAGGGCAGCAGCAGCGTGGCCATGCCCGTGCCGATCCAGCCCGTGTAGAAGTGGGTGGTGATGGGGTCTTCGGTCTTGGCCATCTTGCTGGTCAAAAGCTGAAAGCCAGAGTTGGTGCCCACCAGCATCAGCGGCAGGATCACCGTCCAGTCAAAGTGCTGGCTGCCAGGGCGAATGATGACCATCGTGCCAATGAAGCCGCCCAACACCAGCAGCCAGCGCAGGGGGCGAATTTTTTCCTTCAGCATCTTGGCTGCGAGCAAGGTGATGATCAGGGGGGACAGCAGCGAGATGGCGGTGAATTCGCCCACCGGCATGTATTTGAGGCTCAAAAAAGCCAAGATGCTGCAGGCAAACAGCAGCAGGCCACGGGCCAATTGAAAGCGGGGGTGTTCGGTCCTTAACACACGGCGGCCACGCCCTGGCCAGACCACCACCGTGGTGATGAGCGCCTGAAGGGCGTAACGGAACCACAGCGCCACCAACACCGACAAGCCTGCACTGACATGCCGTGTGGTGGTGTCTAAGGTGGCAAAGCAGGCGGTGGCCAAGACCACAAAGCCGATGCCCTGAAGGCCAGCGTGTCGGTGGGTCGGGTTCACTGAATGCGGTCAGCCAGCAGTTCCCAAACAGGGGTGAGTTGGCCGGGTAACCAGGGCAAAGCGCCCAGATCAATGCGGCTTTCGTCGGGGCTGTGAAAGTCACTCCCGCGTGAGGCTGCCAGCTCAAACTCAAGAGCGGTGTCGGCGTAGCGCACCGCTTCTTGTGAGGAGTGGCTGCCGGTGATGACCTCTACTGCACGGCCTCCGTGGGCCTTGAATTCGCTGAACAATGCGTATTCTTCGTTGGGCGTGAAACCGTAGCGGGCCGGGTGGGCAATCACAGCGACGCCACCGGCATCTGTGATCCATTGCACCGCTTCTTGCAGCCGCGCCCAGCGGTGCGGCACGTAGCCCGGTTTACCTTCGGTCAGGTATTTGCGAAAGACTTCTGAGGTGTCACTGCACACCCCCGTCTCGACCAGGTACCTGGCAAAGTGGGTGCGCGATATCAGCTCGGGGTTGCCCACGTATTGCAGGGCGCCTTCGTAAGCATTTTGAATGCCGACCTTGGCCAAGCCGTCCGACATTTCCTGGGCGCGTTCGCCGCGCCCGCCACGGGTGCGGCGCAAGCCGGACACCAGGGCGGTGTTGTGCGGGTCAAAACCCAGGCCCACGATGTGCACGGTTTGGTGGGCAAAGGTGACCGAAATTTCGGTTCCGGTGAGGTAGGGCAGGCCTTGTGCACGGGCCGCAGCCAGAGCGCGGACTTGCCCGCCCACCTCGTCGTGGTCGGTCAGCGCCCACAGTTCCACGCCGTTGGCTTTGGCGCGTTCGGCCAAGGCTTCGGGGGTGAGGGTGCCGTCGGAGATGACGGAGTGGCAGTGCAAGTCGGCGTTCATCATGCGGTCCATTTTAGGCGCACGTCACGAGCCTGGATTGATTTGTGGGGTCATTGGGCCAGGTCCAAGGTGTCAAAGCCACCGGGCAGGCTTGGCCTGAGCGCACAACAGCCCTGCAAAATTTCAGGCTCATGCCTGTGGCCGATAATCCAATGATGACCACGATGCAGACTTTTGCGGAGCCCCAGCCATGGCACTGATGATCACCGACGAATGCATCAACTGCGATGTGTGTGAGCCCGAGTGCCCCAACGAAGCGATTTATTTGGGCGAAGAGATTTACGAAATCAACCCGTCCAAGTGCACCGAGTGCGTGGGCCATTTTGACGAACCCCAGTGTGTGCAGGTCTGCCCGGTGGCGTGCATTCCCGTCAACCCCCAGCACGTCGAAAACCAAGAATCGCTCTGGGCCAAGTACCGACGCCTGCAGGCGCAGTGATCAGACCAAGGCCCCTTCACTCGAGTTTGGAGGCACCCAATTCAGGTGCTTCGGCATTCGGTGCTTTGGGCGGACGCGGAGGTTTGGGCCTGGGCGGCTTGCTGGTGTGGATGCGCACCATGGCTTTTTCCATGTCACCCGCCAGCAGCAACGGCAATGCAGTCAGTGCCCGAAAAATGCTGTCGTCAATGGCTTTGCGGTGTTCGAGCATCGGTTTTTTCAAAACCCAGCTGACCACTTCGGCCTTGTCGCCCGGGTGGCCCACACCAATGCGCAAGCGCCAGTAATCGGCCGTGCCCAGCTGGGCATGGATGTCCCGCAGACCGTTGTGCCCGGCATGGCTACCGCCCAATTTCAGCTTGGCTTCGCCGGGGACGATGTCGAGTTCGTCGTGGGCCACCAAAATTTCTTGCGGCTGGATTTTAAAAAACCGGGCCAGTGCGCTCACCGACTTGCCCGACAGGTTCATGTAGGTCTGCGGCTCGAGCAACCACACGTTTTGACCGTTCACGGTGGTGCGGGCCACCAGGCCGTGGTAGCTGCGCTCGGGCACCAGCGACACTTTGAGCTCGCGGGCCACCGCATCGATCCACCAGAACCCAGCGTTGTGTCGGGTGTCTTCGTATTCGTTGCCCGGGTTGCCCAGGCCGACTAGCAGTTTGATCATGGGGGGTGATTATCCTTGCAAGCTGTCTTGCGAGCGTGAGTGGGTTTGCCCAAAACAAAAGGCCCGCTTGCGCGGGCCTTGATGGGGCAGGGCCGAAGCCCCAGGCCAGAAGATTACTTCTTGCCTTTTCCCTTTTTGGCGTCTGCTGGTGCAGCGGCCACAGGAGCGGCCACCACTTCTTCGACAGGTGCCACCACGGACACGAGGACCGGGTTTTTCTTGCCGTGGGTGACGGCTTTGCAGCCAGCAGGCAAGGTGATGTCGTTCAGGTGAAGGGATTTGCCCATGGTCAGGCCTTTCAAATCCACGGCGATGAATTCGGGCAGGTTGGCAGGCAGGCAAGCGACTTCGATTTCGGTCGCCACATGGGTGATCGTGCACTTGTCGGTCTTAACGGCTTCAGACTCGTCTTGGCCACTGTAGTGCAATGGCACTTTCATGTGCAAAGTGGTGTTGGCATCGACACGCTGGAAGTCGATGTGTTGCACCAATTGCTTGTAGGGGTGCATCTGGTAATCGCGCAGCAAAACTTTGCTGGACTCACCATTGAGTTCCATGTCCAGGATCGAAGCGTGGAAGGCTTCCTTTTTGAGGGCGTGCCACAAAGCATTGTGGTCCAGCTCGATCAGCTGGGGGGCCGATGTGGAACCGTAAACGATGCCTGGTGTACGACCGGAATTGCGGAGACGGCGGCTCGCACCCGTGCCCTGCTTGGCGCGCTCAAAAGCGACAAATTTCATACATTTCTCCTTCTAGGGTCCACCGCGACCAGTGCGACCCTGACTCAAAAAAGCCAGCCAGTCCGCAAGCATGGCTGGCCACGGTTGGCCTCTTCCCGATCAGGTTTGATCGGAGAAAAGGCTCATCACCGACTCACCGTGAGCAATCCGGTTGATCGTTTCGGCGATCAGCGGTGCCACGGAGAGTTGGCGAATCTTGGTACACGCTGAGGCATCTAGCGACAGCGGGATGGTGTTGGTGACGACCACTTCGTCGAGGGCTTCGCCTCTGGCAATGCGGTCGATGGCCGGACCCGAAAAAATCGGGTGGGTGCAATAAGCATAGACTTTTTTCGCGCCGCGCTCCTTGAGCACTTCAGCAGCTTTGACCAAGGTGCCTGCGGTGTCGATCATGTCGTCCATGATCACGCAGTTGCGGCCATCGATCTCACCGATGACGTGCATCACTTCGCTGACGTTGGCTTTGGGGCGGCGCTTGTCGATGATGGCCAGGTCGCAGCCAAGTTGTTTGGCCAAGGCGCGGGCGCGCACCACGCCGCCGACATCGGGCGACACCACGATCAGGTCGTCGTAGTTTTGCTGGCGCAGATCACCCAACAAAACGGGGGATGCATAAATATTGTCAACCGGTATGTCGAAAAACCCCTGGATCTGGTCGGCGTGCAAGTCCATGGTCAGCACACGGTCCACGCCCACAGCTTGGAGCATGTTGGCGACCACTTTGGCTGAGATGGGCACACGGGTGGAACGGGGGCGACGATCTTGGCGGGCGTAGCCGAAATAAGGAATGACGGCGCTGATGCGCTCAGCCGATGCGCGTTTGAGCGCGTCGACCATGATCAGCAGTTCCATCAGGTTTTCGTTGGTGGGGGCGCAGGTCGGTTGAACCACGAACACTTCGCGGGCACGCACGTTTTGTTTGAGCTCTACGGTCACTTCACCGTCGGAGAACCGGCCCACATCGACTGCGCCAAGCTGCGTGCCCAGGTTTTTGGCGATTTCGGCGGCCAAGACAGGATTGGCATTGCCGGTAAACAGCATGAAGTCGGGGGTGTTTGGAGCAGGCTGCATGAGCATTCCAGCGGTCAGAAAAAATGGGCCTGTACGAGCGAACGTATTTGGCAGGGGAAGAAGGACTCGAACCTTCGAATGCCGGAATCAAAATCCGGTGCCTTAACCAACTTGGCGACTCCCCTACACGGGTAGACCGCTGAAACAGCAGTCTACCGATCAACTATCTCTGAATGTCCAAGCTTGCAAAGGATGGACTTCCAAATTGCTGCAAAGTCGGGCCAAAAAGAAGTCTGGGACCGAAACTTTCATGCTGCTGTCCACGCATTGGGCAAAAACGGCACTGCCTGAACCCGTCATTTTGGCTTGCAAACCGGCTTGTTTGAGGGCCTCAATGGCTTGGTCAACACCGGGACACAGGGCTTGTGCAACAGGTTGCAGATCATTGCGACCAAAGTCATAGGCATCTGCAGCGAAGACCGATATTGTAGCAGGGTTTGTGTCACGTTTGAGGTCCGGGTGGGCAAAAATTTGCGATGTGTCGATGCCTTGAGGCGGCTTGAGCACCCAAAACTGGGCGGCGGGCAGTGCAATGGGGGTGATTTTCTCACCCACGCCCTCAACCCAAGCGTTGTGCCCGCGCAGAAAAAACGGCACATCTGCGCCCAATTGCAGGCCCAGCTTTTCCAGGTTGGGCAAACTCAGGTTGAGGCCCCACAAGCGGTTGAGTGCCAACAAACAGGTGGCCGCATCGGAGGAGCCGCCGCCCATGCCCGCTTGCGCAGGGATGTGTTTTTCAACCGCGATGTGCACGCCCTCGGTGCAGCCAGTGTGGCGCTGCAGCAAGTGCGCTGCACGGGTGATCAGGTCTTGGGCGGGCAAGGCGAGCGTGAGGTCTTCGCGGCTGATGGCGCCACCGGAGCGCTTCTCAAAATGCAGCGTGTCACACCAGTCGATCAGCATGAAGACCGATTGCAGTTCGTGGTACCCATCAGTGCGACGGCCCGTGATGTGCAAAAACAAGTTCAGTTTGGCCGGGGCGGGCACATCGTGCAGCGATTTCATGGCTGGATTATCACCAAGCTGGCAGTGCCGAAAAGCACATGCTCAGCGGTCCAGTGCGATGCGCAGTACCGCGCCGGGGCTGGGTTCACGCCGCTCGGCGCTGATGCGGCCTTGGGCGTGCGCCGACAAATCGACTTGCCAGCCGGGTGCCTCGGCGGGTCGGCCTGCCAACCACTCGAACAAAGCGGCAATAGGCAGTTCAGTGCCTGTGAGGCGAGCGCCCAGTTTTTGCAGGCTTGGGCTGCTCACCTGTTGCTGGCCTTGGGCCAGGTGAGCGCCTTGGGGCGTCCAATCCAGGCGAGCCAGAGTGGTGCCGATGGGGCTGAGCAAAACCATTTCCCCGGCTTTCGCCGAGCCCTGCAGCTCGAAACCGGCACTGAGCGATTCCGGCGGGTCTTTGAGGACCCGGATGGCCATGCGACCTGACCAATAGGCGTTGGCGTCCACGGGGCTCAAACGGGGTGTGGCGCAGCCTGCAACCAGCAAGGCGCTGGTCAAGGCCAGCGCCAAAACCCGTCTCCTGACTTTTTGGAGGGGCGCTTTGTCGTTCGCGCTGGGTTTCATGGCTTGAATTGAAAGCGCTTCATGGTTTCGACCAAGGTGTCGTTGTCGGCCTTGAGCAACAAACCTTCGCGCCAGACTGTACCCGCCTCTTGGCGCTGGCCAATGATCCACAGAACTTCACCCAGATGGGCTGCAATTTCCGCGTCGGGGCGGGCTTTGAAGGCGGCTTGCAAAATTTTCAAGGCTTCGGCATGTTGGCCTTGACGGTAGGCAACCCAGCCCAGGCTGTCTTGAATGTAGGCATCTTCTGGGGCCAACCTCAGGGCCTGCGTGATGAGTTGGCGGGCTTCGTCGAGACGGACGTTGCGATCGGCCAGCGAATAACCCAAAGCGTTGAAAGCGTGGGGGTCTTCAGGTTTGCGCTTCATCAGCTCGCGCAGCACGCTTTCCATCTCGTCAAAGCGTTTGAGCTTTTCGCTCACCATGGCCATCTCCGACATCAAGTCGGTGTTTTGTGGCTGCTCCGCCATGGCCTGTTTGAGCAAGTTGTAAGCCTGATCTGCCAGTTTGTTCTCGCGCAGCCACATGGACTGCACCAGGGTTTTGCGTGTGGCCTGTTCAGCGTTGTTGGTTTTGATTTGTGCCAGCACCTGTCGTGCCTCATCTTGGCGACCTTGCTGGGTGAGCAGATCGGCTCGGCGGCTGGCCAGCTTGATGGGGTCGGTGTCGAGTGGTACCTGAGCCAGCCATTGTTCGGCTTGGTTCAGTTGGCCTTGGCGTTGCGCCATCTGGGCCAGCGCCAACAAAGCCTCAGAGAGTCGGCTTTGCACTTCATTGTCTTGACTGGTTTGGGCCAAGGTCACATGTTGGCGCAGTTTCTGTTCGGCCTCGGCCAGTTGCCCGGTTTCCTGCAGCAGCAAACCATGCACCAACCAGCCATCGGCAAAGCTGGGGTGCTCTGCATTGAGGCGAGCGAGTTGTTGCAAGGCTTGCGCCTGTTGTGACTGGCCGATCAGGTGCCGGGCATAGCCCAGCCGCAACTCAGGCTGTACAGCGTCTTGCATGGCTTGGGCCAACAAGGGCGTGATCTCGGTCGGTGCCGCGCTGGCCAAGCTGAGCGCCAGGATCAGGGGGCCAGGGGCAGAGGCGTCGGCCGCGCGGCCCTGGCGCGTGGCTTCTACCGCCAGCGCGAGTTGTCCGGCTTCGCGCCGCATGCGGCCCACGGTGGTCCAGGCGGCGGCCGCAGTGCTGCTTTGTTTCAGGGCCTTAGCCAGGGCTTTTTCGACCGTGTCGGCGGCGGTTTTTTTGTCTTGCACCCGGACAAATATGCGGGGCACCGATGCAATGGCCGCATTTTGTTCGGCCTCTGGGAGATCGCGTATCGATACGCTCAGGGCTTTGCCCGCTTCGTCCACCCGATTCAAGGCCAGCAAAATTTGAAGGATGTACCGGTTGGCCTCTGTTGACCCGGGCAGTGCGCTCTTCCAAGCTTGCGCCGCTTGCAAAGCCGACTCGCCCGAGCGCGATTGCAAAGCCAGATCAACGGCACGCTGAAACAGCGCCGGATCACGGGTTTTACGAGCCGCGTCCAAAATGATCGAGAAACCACTGCCCGGCGAGCCGCTGCGCACATTCAACTCGCCCATCAACAGCTGGTAAAACAGCGCCGCATCGAGCGCCGATTGAGGCGGTGGGGCTTGGTCTGTTGTGGGGGCCGGGGACGCTTGGGCTGGCGTGGCCGGTTGCGCCCAAGCGCTCCAGACGCAAGAGGAGATGAGGGCGAGTCGGAACCAGAATTTCATGGCTTCATCATAATCCAGCCACCCGCTGGCATGTGTCATGCAGCCCAAGTCCCTTTTTGCCCCAGAGCCCATGCCCGAACTCCCCGAAGTTGAAGTCACCCGTCGCAGCTTTGCCGCCCGCATTGCCTCGGCCCAGATCCTGGCCCTGCACATGGGCAAGCCCCTGCGCTGGCCTTTGGGCGTGCCTGCCCCAAGCTTGGTGGGACGGCAAATTTGGGGTGTGCGCAGGCGCGGCAAATACCTGTTGCTCGATCTGGACCAGGGACTTTTGCTTGTCCACCTGGGCATGTCGGGCAGTCTGAACTTTGCCCCCACCCAGCCCGAATCTGGCCCGCACGACCACATGGACTTGGTGACCGACCGGGGTGTGCTGCGCTTGCACGATCCGCGCCGTTTTGGGGCGGTGGTTTGGGCGCCAAGTGAAGATTCGCCCCAAGCGCAAAAGCTGCTGGGGCGTTTGGGTGTGGAGCCTTTGAGTGCCCAGTTTGAAGTGAGCGCCTTTGCCCAGACCCTCAAAAAACGCCAGTCGCCCATCAAACAGGTGCTGTTGGCGGGTGACGAGGTGGTGGGCGTGGGCAATATTTACGCCTCCGAAGCCTTGTTCATGGCGGGCATCCGACCCACCACCAAGGCCTCCCGTTTGTCCAAACCCCGGGTGGCACGGCTGCACGCGGCCATCGTGCAGGTGCTGACCCGTGCGGTGGAGCAGGGCGGCAGCTCGCTCAGGGATTTTGTCAGCGCCGAGGGCCGCACCGGTTACTTTCAATTGGAAACGGCGGTTTATGGCCGCGCGGGCGAGCCTTGCCGGGTGTGCACCTCCCCCATCCAATCGATGCTGCAAGGCCAGCGCACCACTTTTTACTGCCCCACATGCCAAAAGCCATAACGACCCTGCCCGAAGGGTTTGCCCGCCGCATGGTGGACTGGCAGCGCCTGCACGGCCGCCAAAGCCTGCCTTGGCAAAACACCCGTGACCCTTACCGCGTTTGGCTGTCAGAAATCATGCTGCAGCAAACGCAGGTGAGCACGGTGCTGGACTACTTTCCCCGGTTCTTGGGCCGCTTTCCGGATGTGGCCGCTTTGGCCGTTGCGCCACAAGACGATGTGCTGGCGCTGTGGAGCGGCTTGGGCTATTACAGCCGCGCCCGCAACCTGCACAAATGCGCCCAAGAAGTGATGGGGCGTTTTGGCGGCGCCTTTCCGCGCCGAGCCGAGGACTTGCAAACCCTGCCCGGCATTGGCAGGTCGACAGCGGCGGCGATTGCGGCCTTTTGTTTTGACGAGCGGGCCGCCATTTTGGACGGCAACGTCAAGCGTGTGCTGACCCGCGTGTTGGGTTATGGCGAGGACCTGGCCGTCGCCAAAAACGAAAAAGCCCTGTGGGCGATGGCGCAAGAGCTCTTGCCCGACCAAGCGGCCGACATGCCGCCCTACACCCAGGCCCTGATGGACCTGGGCGCCACTGTATGTTTGCCGCGCAAGGCCCAGTGCGAGGCCTGCCCCGTCAGCACCGTGTGCCGGGCCCAAGCACAAGGCGAGCCGCTGGCCTATCCCGTCAAAACCCGCAAGCTCAAACGCAGCAGTGCCACGCTGTGGTTGCTCTGGGCTGTCAACGCGCAGGGCCAGGTGTGGTTGCAAAAGCGGCCGGACACGGGCATTTGGGCGGGCTTGTTCAGTTTGCCGGTGTTTGAGACGGAAGCGCAGCTGCTTGCAGCTTGGCCACAAGGGACGCAACCTCAATTTATTGCGCCTTGGAAGCATGTGCTCACGCACCGCGACCTGCATTTGCACCCGGTGCGCATGACCGGCGCAGCGCCGTCCGACCCGAGTTGCGAAGGGCAATGGGTCGACGCCCAGGCCTGGCCAGATTTGGGCTTGCCCGCACCCATCCGGATGCTGCTTGCTTCATAAAAATGTGCCCGTCGCACGGGCCTGGAAATTCAACAATCCGTAACGCATTTCGTTTAGGTAAAATCTCAATACTTCACAGACCGGAGAAATGTCCATGTCCAAAGCATCCACCAAGGCCCCTGTCAAAGCCTTTGCCAGCCAGGCCGACCTGACTGAAAAGAAGATCACTTTCGAGCAACTCAGCCAGCACTGCTGGGCCTACACCGCCGAGGGCGACCCCAACTCCGGCGTGATCATAGGTGACCGCTTCATCATGGTCAGCGACGCCACCGCCACCCCGGCCATGGCACAAGACCTGATCAAGAAGATCCGCACCGTCAGCGATCTGCCCATCAAATACGTGCTGCTGACCCATTACCACGCGGTGCGCGTTTTGGGCGCTTACGCCTACGCGGCCGAAGGCGCAACAGAGATCATCGCCAGCGAAGGCACTTTGGACCTGATCAAAGAGCGCGGCGCACAAGACATGAAGAGCGAGATGGAGCGCTTCCCCCGCCTGTTCCGTGGTGCAGACAGCATCCCGGGCCTGACCTGGCCCACCATGGTGGTCGGCGGCGGCAACCCCACCCAAGGCGAAGTGCCCGGCAAGCTCAGCATCAACCTGGGCGGCGTGGTGGTGCAAATCTGGCACCCAGGCCCAGGCCACACACGCGGCGACACCATTGCTTGGGTGGAAGAAGAAAAAGTGCTGTTCTCGGGCGACTTGGTCGAGTACGAAGCTGGTGTGTACACGGGCGACGCGCAACTGCAAGAGTGGCCTGCCACGCTGGAAGCACTGCGTGCCCTGAACGCCGAGTTCATCGTGCCGGGCCGCGGCGAAGCCATGAAGGGCAATGCCAACGTGAACAAGGCGCTGGACTACACCCAGCGCTGGGTCACCACCCTGTTCCAAGCGGGCAAAGAAGCCGTGGCCGCCAAGATGGACTTGAAAGCCGCCATGGCCCACACCCGCAAGAGCATGGACCCTGTGTTTGGCCATGTGTTCATTTACGAGCACTGCCTGCCCTTTGACGTGACCCGTGCCTATGACGAGGCCAGCGGCATCAAGAACCCGCGCATCTGGACGGCTGAGCGCGACATGGAGATGTGGAAAGCCCTGCAAAGCTGAACCCCGCTGGAGCCCCATAGAAAAACCCGCCAGATCTTGGCGGGTTTTTTTGTGGATGCTGCCAGCTCGTCAGACTTTCAGACGCCGTGCAAAGTTTGGGCTTTGAGCGCAGGCCTTCAGGGCTGATTCAAGTCCAGCAGGTCTCGCTCGTAAGAGCGCAAGCGCCTCGCCACCCGCTGGCGTTGCTCAGGCGTGGTGGTGTTGTGCAGCTGCGCTAAGTTTTCGCAAGCGCGTTGCGACAGGGTCTGCACCACCGCACGTTGTCCCGCATCGGGTGGCTGCAGCCAGCGCTGCCACACGCCCCACAACTGCGTTTCGGCCTGTGCTGGTGTCATGTTGTTTTGTGTGATGCGCTGCAGGCTTGAGAGCAAATCTTGCTGGCGGCGCTGGCGGTCGCGCCGACCCCATTCGGCCGTCCAGGGGGACTGCGCCAGTTGTGTCTTGACCAAGGCGATTTGGGTCGCATTCAGTTCGCCATAAAACGAGTTGTAACGGCTGATGGCTCTCTCCAAACGGCGCTCCATGCGGGCATCGGCATCGCCCTGCAGCCACTCCTTTTCCCATTCTTCGTTTTGCTGTTCCCAGTGGCGTGCCATGTGGCTGAGCTGGCGTGGCCCCAGCGCCACGGCCACCGGCGCAGCCTGCGCTACCGCTTGGCGCATCAGGGTGTCGAGCCGGGCTTGCACCTCATCGAGCACGCGGCACAGCTGGGCCGACTGCACCGGCCCAGCACTGAGCTCGGCGGTGCGTTGAAGCAGCGCGGCATAACCGGGCAACTCATCGCGCCTGTGCCATTGGTAGAGCTTGTCAATCGCTTCCTTGGCCGCCGGTGTTTGGGGGCCACTGAACGAGACCGTGTTGTCGAGCCACCAATAAGACAGCGTGGGCAGCTGTTGGTACCCCAGCTTGATGGCGCTGCAGCCTTGCAACAGCCATATCAGCGTGCAGATCAGCCAGCGTTTCATTATTTTTGACCGCTCAAAAACAATGACCAGCTGACGAAGAATCCGGTCTTGTTGTTTTGCACAGTATCGGTGACGGCGACGTTCCACATGGCATTCATGGAGGGCAAAGAGGTCAATGCCTTGATAGGAATGTCCAACACATAGACAGTGCCCTGGTTGAGATCACAGAACTGCTTTTCTTCCCTCAAAGGCGTGAGATTAGGCGTCCATGTCGACTGTAAAGGAGCCATCAGAGGCAATGTTAACTGGGCATTTAACTCGCTGATGTTGTCGTGACGTATGCACATGCCCAGACGCGCAGACTCCAAAGAGGTGATGGCGCAGCCATCAAGTTGGCGCGAAACTGCAGGTGTTGAGGCGCCGCCTTGCTGAATGGAGTAACCAGAGCCCTGAGTGCTGCCGCTTGCGTAAACTGACAGACTCAAGGCGCATGTGGTGCTGCCAAAGCTGGGTGTTTTGCCTTGATCGTCGTTGACCGTCGCACCATCGCCCCCCCCGCAAGCCGCCAAAAAAAAGGTCGCTGCGAACAATGTCGTCAGCCAAAAAGGTGATCGCATGCAAAACTCCGAAGGATGTGGAGATGTGAGGGTTTCATCGGCTCACAACTGGTGACATTGTCTACCCAAGGCCAAACCCGCAACTTGAGTGGGCTGAAGTGACTGGGATGTGGCTAAAGTCTGGCGATAATGCTTTGGAGCGCCAATTCCCGAGACGGGCACCGCTGATGAAAGAGATCCATGAGTTCGATTACCTCATTTTCTGTCGATGTGGTTGTGATGGCTGCCGGCAAAGGCACCCGCATGAAAAGCCGTCTGCCCAAAGTGCTGCAGCGCCTGGCGGGTGTGCCACTGGTGCTGCATGTGCTGGGCACGGCGGCCCAATTGAACGCCCGCTCGGCCGTGGTCATCACCGGGCACGGTGCCGACCAGGTGGAGCCGGTGGTGCTGGCCCCGGGCCAGACGCTGGCGGTGCAGTGTGCGCGCCAAGAGCCCCAGCTGGGCACAGGCCACGCCGTGCAGCAGGCCGTGCCTGCATTGGCTGACGACGGCGTGGTGGTGGTGTTGTCGGGCGATGTGCCCTTGACCCAAGCCGACACTTTGCAAGCCCTAATTGCCCAATGCGGCGGCCAGCATCTGGCGCTGCTCACCATCGACATGGCCGACCCCACTGGCTATGGCCGCATCGTCCGTCAGGGTGAAGCGGTGCAAGCCATCGTCGAGCACAAAGACGCCACCGAGGCCCAGCGTCTAATCCAAGAGGTGTACAGCGGCATCATGGCCGTGCCTGCAAGGCTGCTCAAAGGCTGGCTGGGCCGCATCGACAACCAAAACGTGCAAGGCGAGTACTACCTGACCGACGTGGTCAAGCTCGCTGTGGCCGACAGTGTGCCGGTGGTGGCGCACAAGATCAACGACTCGGTGCAGGTGGCGGGCGTGAACAGCCCGGTGCAACTGGCCGAGCTCGAACGCGCCCACCAACTGCGCCAAGCCCACCAACTCATGGAACAAGGCGTGCGCCTGAAAGACCCCGCTCGCTTTGACCTGCGCGGCCAACTCGACTGCGCACAAGACGTCGAGATCGACGTGAACTGTGTGTTTGAAGGCCAGGTATCTTTAGGCGAAGGCGTGAAGATCGGCGCCAATTGTGTCATTGCCAACTGCACCATCGCGGCGGGCGCGGTGATCCACCCCTTTACCCACATCGATGGCGAAAAACTCGGCGTGTCGGTGGGCGAGGGTGCACTGATTGGCCCCTTTGCCCGCCTGCGCCCCGGTGCGCAACTGGGCGCCGAAGTGCACATCGGCAACTTTGTAGAAGTCAAAAATTCCACCCTAGCCCAAGGCGCCAAAGCCAACCACCTGGCCTATTTGGGCGACGCGACGGTGGGCGAGCGCGTGAACTACGGCGCGGGCAGCATCACCGCCAACTACGACGGCGCCAACAAACACCGCACCATGATCGAGGCCGATGTGCACATCGGCAGCAATTGCGTGCTGGTGGCCCCGGTGACCATTGGCGCGGGTGGCACGGTGGGCGGTGGCTCGACCATCACCAAAAGCACCGAACCGGGCAGCTTGAGCGTGGCGCGGGGCAAGCAGGTGAGCATTGCGAATTGGAAGCGGCCGGAGAAAAAGTCGAAAGCGTGATTGGGTCAAATCAGCGAACCAATCGAACGATTCATTCGTTTGGTGCTATATTGAAGCCATGCAAACCTTCACAGCCAACGAAGCCAAAACCCAATTTGGGCATTTCATCGACGTCGCTCAGCGTGAGCCCGTGCGAGTGATGCGCCGTGAACGGGTGGTCGGCGTCATGGTGTCTGCCCAAGACTATGAGGCCATGCGGGCTTTTTATGCCAACCGCCTGCAGCACACGCTGGCCGAAACTGCCTCGCATGCAGAGCAGGCTGACATGACCCCTGAGTTGCTGGAAGCCCTTTTGCGTGACGAGTCTTAAGCTGGTCATTGACACCAACATCCTGATCAGCGCTGCATTGTCTGCGCAAGGCGCTCCCGCCAAACTGATGCGGTTGGCTCTAGCGCATCACCGGCTGGTGTTTTCACAAGCCACCCTTTCCGAGCTGCGCACCCGCATTTACCACCCCAAGTTTGACCGCTACATCAGCTTGGAAAACCGCGAACGCTTGTTACATGACTTCAGCGCCTGCGCGCTTTGGGTGGATGTGAGTGAACCCGCTGTGTATTGTCGGGACCGCGATGATGACCATTTCATCGAGCTTGCTTTGAAAGCCCAGGCGCATTACCTGGTCAGTGGTGACAAGGACTTGCTGGAGGCCCCCTTGATTGAAGGGCTGAGAGTCGTGTCGGCTCATCAAGCGCTGGACGCTTTGAGTCACTGAGCGATCGGCAAAGGCCAAGTCGGCGTGAACTTGGCCCGTTTGGTCGCAAAAAACGCTTTGACGTTGCGCACATTCGCGTCTTGCGTGAACAGCGCCTGGCTGATGGCCAGGTAGTGCGGCATGTCGCGGGCTTGCACCACCAGCATGAAGTCCGGGCCGGGAGACACACGCCAGCACTGTTGCACTGCATCTTGTGCCACGGCGCGGGCTTCAAAGGCGTCCAGGTGCTCGCTGCCTTGTTTGTCCAAAGACACTTCGACCAAAGCCGTCAGGCCGTGGCCCAGCGTGGCGGCGAGCCGGTCGGTGCTGAGCACGGCCACTTGCCGCTCTATCCAGCCGCCTTCCACCAGGCGCTTCACCCGGCGCAGGCAGGTGGGTGGCGAGACATTGACCTTTTCGGCCAAGGCCACATTGCTCAGACTGGCGTCACGCTGCAGGCTGTCGAGCAGTTGCAGGTCGATGGTGTCAAGTACTATGGATTCCATATTTTTAATTTTAATGAAATAAAAATTCAATATTCAAAATTGTTGAAATAAAACATCGTTTAAGTTGATTAAATGATCGGATATTTTTTGGGGATGATCCTAAGATAGCCGCCATCCCCCCTGTTCAGGAGCATCCTCATGTGTGGCATCGTCGGCGCCGTTTCTTCCCGCAACATCGTTCCCATCCTGGTGCAAGGCCTGCAGCGGCTCGAATACCGGGGGTATGACTCTTGTGGCGTGGCCGTGCATGCGGCCAGTCTGGGTGGCAAGGGCGGCTTGCAGCGCGCGCGCAGCACCGCCCGCGTGGCCGAGCTGATGGACCAGGTGAGCGCCGACCACATCGAAGGCGGCACTGGCATCGCCCACACGCGCTGGGCCACACACGGCGCCCCCGCCGTGCACAACGCGCACCCGCACTTCAGCCACGGCACGGGCGCTGCCGACGGCAAGCCGGGCAAGGTCGCTTTGGTGCACAACGGCATCATCGAAAACCACGACGAGCTGCGTGCTGCCTTGCAAGCCAAGGGCTATGTGTTTTTGAGCCAGACCGACACCGAGGTCATTTCGCACCTGGTGGACAGCGTGTACGACGGCGACATTTTTGAAGCCGTCAAAACCGCCATCCGCCAACTGCACGGCGCCTACGCGATTGCCGTGTTCCACAAAGACGAGCCGCAGCGCGTCATCGGCGCTCGCGCAGGCTCGCCGCTCATTTTGGGTGTGGGCCCAGGCGAAACCTTTTTGGCCAGCGACGCGATGGCATTGGCGGGTGTGACCGACCAAATCGTGTACCTGGAAGAGGGCGATGTGGTCGACATCCAGCTTGGCAAATACTGGGTGGTGGACCGCGACCACAAGGCCGTGACCCGCGCCGTAAAGACCGTGCACGCCCACAGCGGAGCGGCCGAACTCGGCCCCTACCGCCACTACATGCAAAAAGAAATCTTCGAGCAGCCGCGCGCCATTGCCGATACGCTCGAAGGCGTGGAAGGCATCACGCCCGAGCTGTTCGGCGACGGCGCTTACAGCACTTTCAAGGCGATTGACAATGTGTTGATCCTGGCCTGTGGCACCAGCTACTTCAGCGGTTGCGTGGCCAAGTACTGGATCGAGGCGATCGCCAAAGTGCCTTGCCAAGTGGAGATCGCCAGCGAATACCGCTACCGCGAATCGGTGTCCAACCCCAACACGCTGATCGTCACCATTACCCAAAGCGGCGAAACCGCCGACACCCTGGCCGCGCTGCGCCACGCGCAGAGCTTGGGGCAACTGCACACGCTGACCATCTGCAACGTGTCCACCAGCGCCATGGTGCGCGAGTGCAAACACGCCTATGTGACCCGCGCCGGGGCTGAGATCGGTGTGGCGTCGACCAAGGCCTTTACCACGCAGCTGGCCGGTTTGTTTTTGCTGACGCTGGCTTTGGCACAAACCAAAGGCCGCTTGTCTGACGAAGAGGAAGCCGGGCACATCAAAGATATGCGCCACCTGCCTGCCGCGCTGCAAGCCGTGTTGGCGCTGGAGCCCCAAATCATCGCCTGGGCCGAAGAATTCGCCAGCAAAGAAAACGCCTTGTTCTTGGGCCGTGGCACGCACTACCCCATCGCCCTCGAAGGCGCACTCAAGCTCAAAGAAATCACCTACATCCATGCCGAAGCCTACGCGGCGGGTGAGTTGAAACACGGCCCCTTGGCCTTGGTGACCAGCGCCATGCCCGTCGTGACGGTGGCGCCCAACGACGTGTTGCTGGAAAAACTCAAAAGCAATATGCAAGAAGTCCGCGCTCGCGGTGGCGTGCTTTATGTCCTGGCCGATGGCGACACGAAGATCGAGAGCAGCGAAGGCGTGAACGTCATCCGCATGCCTGAGCACTACGGTGTGTTGTCACCCATCTTGCATGTGGTGCCGCTGCAGCTGCTGAGTTATCACACGGCTTGTGCAAGGGGCACGGATGTGGATAAGCCGAGAAATTTGGCGAAGTCCGTCACTGTCGAATAAAAAACGAGCAGCATCAAGTCCCATCAGCCACACGTGATCTTGAGGCTGGTTATGCTCTCCCCCTTATTTCTTTCAGGGTGCAGTTCCCATGATCCACTTGTTTTTGTTTGTTGCCGGGTTGGTGTGTCTGGTGGTCGGTGCCAATTTGCTGGTGCGTGGGGCGAGCAAGTTGGCGTTGTCTTTTGGCATTTCGCCTTTGGTGGTGGGGCTGACCATTGTGGCCCTGGGCACCAGTGCGCCTGAGATTGCGGTGTCGGTGGCTTCTGTGCTGGAGGGCAAGACCGATATGGCCATTGGTAACGTGGTGGGCAGCAACATCTTCAACGTCTTGTTCATCTTGGGCCTGAGCGCTTTGATCGTGCCGCTGGTGGTGCACCGCCAGCTGATCCGCCAAGAGGTGCCTATCATGTTTGGCGTGACCTTGCTCATGGCCTTGATGGCGATGGATGGTCAGCTGACGCCGTGGGAGGGGGGTTTGTTGGTGGCCTTGCTGGTGGTCTACACCAGCTTTTTGGTGGTGCAGTCGCGGCACGAAACCGCTGCAGACAAGGCCGCGGCCCCAACTTCTGCGCCAGTGCTGGACGAGTTCGAGGCCGAGTTGCAGGCCTCGCCCCCGGGCGCATGGGATGCCAAGTTGCCCGCGCAGTTGGCCCTTATGGCGATCGGTTTGACTTTGCTGGTGCTGGGCTCGGACTGGCTGGTGGGCGCGGCGGTGGTTTTTGCCAAGGCGCTGGGAGTGAGCGATGTGGTGATTGCGCTGACCATTGTGGCGGCAGGCACCTCCATGCCCGAGGTGGCCACGTCGATTGCAGCGGCACTCAAGGGAGAGCGTGACATTGCCGTGGGCAATGTGGTGGGCAGCAACATCTTCAACATATTGGGTTGTTTGGGCATCAGCGGCGTGGTGGCGGGAGGTGCGGGCTTGGTGGTGTCACCTTCATTGCTGGCTTTCGACATTTGGGTCATGCTGGCCGTGGCGTTGGCTTGCCTGCCCATGTTCATCACCGGCGGCGAAATTGCCCGTTGGGAGGGTGGCGTCTTCGCAGGCTATTACGTGGCCTATGTGTCTTATTTGATATTGGCGGCGCAAGAGCACGATGCTTTGGGCGCATTCAGCAACGTGATGCTGAGTTTTGTGGTGCCGCTCACCGTCATCACACTGGTGGTTTCGGTGGTGCGCAGGCGGGCATGATGGGGCTTGATCGGGCATGAAGCCGCTGCGGGCCGCTTGCCTTGACAGCCCGATCCGCGTGGAGCGGTCAGGTGTGCATGGCCATGGTGTGTTTGCCACGCGCCACCTGGCCGCAGGCGAGCGGGTCATTGAATATGTGGGCGAGGTCATCACCATGGCCGAGGCGATTGCTCGCCATCCGCACGACGCGGCCAACCCCGACCACACGTTTTACTTTCATCTGGACGATGGTCGGGTGATCGATGCATTGCATGGCGGCAACGATTCCAAGTGGATCAACCACTCGTGTCGCCCCAATTGTGTGCCAGACGCGGACCGGGGCCGCATCTTCATCTTGACGCGCAGGCCCGTGTTCAAGGGCGAGGAGCTGACGTTTGACTATGGCCTGGTGAGCGACGAGCCCATGAGCGAGGCCTTGAAGGCGCGTTATGCCTGCCACTGCGGGGTCAAAAAATGCCGGGGCACCTTGTTGGCGACTTGAGGCGCTGGGCGCGGACCGATCAAAAGCCTTGGCGTGGAATCATCAAAAGCCCCGACGCTTTTGGTCGCGCAGCATGAACAGGTAAAGGCTTTCCACTTTCTCTCGCGCCCAGGGGGTTTTGCGCAAAAACTTGAGGCTGGAACCCACGCTGGGATCGTGTGTGAAGCAGCGAATCGGGATTCGTTGGCCCAGATCGTCCCAGCCATAAAAGTCGGCCAATCGGGTGACGATGGTCTCTAAGGTCAGGCCGTGCAGCGGGTTGCGTGCTTGAGGTGGCAGCAGTGAAGTCATGTAATCTGGCCTCCAAGATTCTTTGGGTGTTCAGAGCAAGGATTTTGTGTGAAAGAACACAAAGATCGCGCCAAAGACTCGGCCACCTTGATGCCGTCCACGCCCGCCGACAAAATGCCGCCCGCGTAACTGGCGCCTTCGCCCGCCGGGTACAGGCCGTGGGTGTTGGTGCTTTGGTGGTCGTCGCCGCGCGGGATGCGCAGGGGCGAAGAGGTGCGTGTTTCCACCCCGGTCATCACCGCGTCCGCCATGTCGTAGCCTTTGATCTTGCGGCCAAATATCGGCAGCGCTTCGCGCATGGCTTCGATTGCGTAGCCCGGCAACACATCGGCCAGATCGACCAGCTTCACGCCGGGCTTGTAAGACGGCAGCACGCTGCCCCAGGTGGTGGAGGGGCGCTGCGCCAAAAAGTCGCCCACCAGTTGGCCGGGCGCTTCGTAGTTGCTGCCACCCACTTCAAAGGCACGGGTTTCAAGTTGGCGCTGCAGAACGATGCCGGCCAGCGGGTGGGCTTGGGGGGGCTGTTGTGCTGCCAAGGCCTGGCCTTCTTGCGCCAGCTGCGCGCCGTCTTGCTCGCCAAAGGCGGCTTGCCAAGCGGCGGTGTCCAGCGGGTAATCGGGCGGGTCGATGGCCACCACCATGCCCGCGTTGGCATTGCGTTCGTTGCGCGAGTACTGGCTCATGCCGTTGGTGACCACTCGGCCCGGCTCGCTGGTGGCAGCTACCACCGTGCCGCCGGGGCACATGCAAAAGCTGTAAACCGCGCGGCCGTTTTGTGCGTGGTGCACGAGTTTGTAGTCGGCCGCGCCCAGCAGCGGGTGGCCCGCATGGCGACCCCAACGGGCCTGGTCGATCACGCTTTGCGGGTGTTCGATGCGCACGCCAATCGAAAACGCTTTGGCCTGCATGGCCACGCCCCGGCGGTGCAGCATGACAAAGGTGTCGCGCGAACTGTGGCCCAGGGCCATGACGGCGTGGTGCGTGTGCAGGGTGTGGTGTTCGCCCGTGCGCAGGTCCTGTACATGCAAGCCGGTGAGTTGCTGCCCGCCATCGGTGGGCGCGAGCAGCACATCGCTCACGCGTTGCTCGAAACGGATCTCGCCGCCCAGCGCGATGATTTGTTCGCGGATGTGCTCGACCACCTTGACCAGCTTGAAGGTGCCGATGTGCGGGTGCGCGGCGTACAGGATGTCGGCAGGCGCACCGGCCTTGACGAATTCGTCCATCACCTTGCGACCCAGATGCCGCGGGTCCTTGATCTGGCTGTAGAGTTTGCCGTCAGAGAAGGTGCCTGCGCCGCCTTCGCCAAACTGCACATTGCTCTCGGGGTTGAGCACCTTTTTGCGCCACAGGCCCCAGGTGTCTTTGGTGCGTTCGCGCACGGGCTTGCCGCGCTCGAGCACGATGGGCTTGAAACCCATTTGCGCCAGTGC
>CAMDFK010000033.1 GCA_945897465.1 Limnohabitans sp. Rim8
TTCACCCGCATGGTGACCGTCTTGAGCCGAGCCGCCAACCGGCCTGTTGGACATGTCGACAGTGCGGTCATGCTCAATGTCAAGTTGAGGAAAGGCGTCAACCTGATGCACGTGATTGCCATGACCAAGTCTTTGGGCCAGCGATTGTCTGAAAAAAACAAGCAGCCCGAAATCTTCAAATGGACCGATTCCGGCGACTCATTTGTCATCTGTACTTTCAAAGATGGCAAGCTTCAGAGCTGGGACATGACGCGGCCCGCGCCAGAAGACACCGAAGAATCCCAGCCTTCTTCTTAAGACCTGCTGAAAGTCGGGCAAAACAAGCCCATAAGGCTCGTAAAATGAACACTTTGCGAAACTGGCAACAAAGGACAAAACAATGAGCACCGCAACACCCTCGATGGAAGACCGCGACGGCAAAATTTGGATGGACGGCAAGATGGTCGAATGGCGCGACGCCAAAATCCACGTCTTGACCCACACGCTGCATTACGGTTGCGGCGCCTTTGAAGGCGTTCGGGCCTACAAAACAGTCAACGGCACAGCCATCTTCCGTTTGCAAGAACACACCGACCGCCTGTTCAATAGTGCCAAAATTTTGCGCATGAAGTTGCCCTTCACCAAAGAAGAAGTGTGCGAGGCTCAAAAAGCCGTGGTGCGCGAGAACCATTTGGAAAGCGGCTACATCCGCCCCCTTACCTGGATCGGTTCAGAGAAATTGGGCGTCAGCCCCAAAGGCAACACCATCCACCTCATGGTGGCTGCTTGGACCTGGGGTGCGTACTTGGGCGAAGAAGGCTTGAAGCGCGGCATTCGCGTCAAAACATCCAGCTTCACGCGCCACCACGTCAACATCACCATGACGCAAGCCAAAGCGGTGAGCAACTACACCAACTCCATCTTGGCCAATATGGAAGTGACCGACGAAGGTTACGACGAAGCCCTGCTGCTGGACACCTCCGGCTTCGTGTCCGAAGGCGCAGGCGAGAACATTTTTGTGGTGAAAAACGGCGTGATCTACACGCCCGACTTGTCAGCCGGCGCCTTGAACGGCATCACCCGCAACACGGTGTTCCACATCGCCAAAGACCTGGGTCTGGAGATCGTGCAAAAACGCATCACCCGCGACGAGGTGTACATCTCTGACGAAGCCTTCTTCACCGGCACCGCCGCTGAAGTCACGCCCATTCGCGAACTCGACCGAATTGCCCTGGGCAAAGACGACTACGTGGGCAGCCGCGGCCCGATCACCGAGAAAATCCAGAGCGCCTTCTTTGACATCGTCAACGGCCGCAACCCCAAGTATGCCCACTGGCTGACTTTGGTTTGAGGCGCAGCGGATGAGCACCCAAGCTGTTGAACTGCTGGCCACCGACCTGAACCCCCAAGGCGGTGTGTTTTGCCCCAGCCCCAAAGCCGACATGAAGCTCTGGAACAGCCACCCCAAGGTCTATTTGGATGTGGCCAAAACCGGCCAAGCCAAGTGCCCTTATTGCGGCACTGCGTACAAGCTGAAAGCCGGGGAGGTGGTGGGGCACCACCACTGAACGCCATGACAGACGGCACGGCCACCGTTGCCGATCAGGCCATGCTGCAGGACGTGACGATCGTGATCGTCACTTTCAACAGCGCCCATTGCTTGCCCGAGTTGGGTCGATTGTTGGCGGGCTATCCACACATCACCGTTGTGGACAACGGCAGCGACGATGGCTGCGTGCAGGCCGTGGGGCAACACTTGCCGAACGCCCAAGTCATTGCACTGCCCAACAACCTGGGCTTTGGTGCCGCGAACAACCGGGCATTGGCTCAGCTGCAAACGCCTTTTGCCCTGCTGCTCAACCCCGATTGCGAAATCACCCCGCAAACCATCGTGCAGCTTTTGCAGACCGCCCACCAATGGCCACAAGCCGCCATGGTGGCACCGCAACTGTTGCAAGCCAACGGCGCGCCTGAAATCAACTACCGCTGGCCCCATCTGCTGTGGCACAGCCGTGGCCCCGCCGTCACTGACGGCCCCGCCTGCGTAGGGTTTGTCTGCGGCGCCGCCATGCTGCTGCGCATGAGCGCCTTTGGTGGCCAGTTTTTTGACGAGCGGTTCTTCCTGTACTACGAAGACGACGACTTGTGCACCCGCCTGTTCAACCAGCGGCAAGCCATGGTCATCGACCCAGCCGCCACGGCCACCCACCGCTCACGCGGCAGCGTGCGCGGCAAGCATCCGCTGCGCAGTGAATACATCCGCGGCTACCACCATGCCCAGTCCAAACTCATTTACACCGCCAAGCACGTCAACGCTGCAACTGCCCGTCGGTTGCGGACCCGTCTGATCTGGCAAACCCTACTGGCTTTGCCACTCAGGGTGGTGCTTTTTTCACCCAAACTGATCGCACGCATGTGGGGCCGTTACCTGGGTGTGTCGCGGTGGTCCCAGCAAGGCCTGCAGTGACCCTCCCCGTCCACATCATCAGCCTGGCTTCGGCCACCCACAGGCGTGCTTACCAAACAGCCCAAGCACAACGCTTGGGCTTTGAGCCCCAATGGTCAGATGCCGTGAGTCTTCACGACATCAGCGACGCCTTTTTTCATCAGCACGCTTTTCAGTGGCAACGGGCCCTGAAAAGAACCGAAGTCGCGTGCTTCATGAGCCATCTACAACTTTGGCAAAACATTGCCCAAAGCGATGGTCCAGCCGTTGTTTTAGAAGACGACGTTGTCTTGGGCGGAAACTGGCTGGCCGATGTGCAGCTGCTGGCCACGCACCCACAAGCTGACTTCATTTGCCTCGAAACATGGGGCAAAAAAACTCTGGGAAACGCCGACACCCTTGGCCACCTGACCTTGAGGCGGCTTGTGCTCAACAGCGCTGGGGCTGCGGCTTATGTTTTGTGGCCCTCGGGTGCACGGCACTTGCTAGCACGTTACGAGCGCTGCGGGGTGGCTCTCGCCGATGCCTTCATCAACCAAACCCAAGGCTGGCGCATTTGGCAACTGGTGCCTGCCAACGTCGTTCAAATGAGCGTGGCCCCCGACTTTGGTTTGCCCCCCATGGACCACAGCGAGTCCATGATTGCCCGCGAGCAACACGCCTCGGCCATCGCGCCCTCGTTGGCGGTTCGTTGGCACATGAAAGAACGTCGGCTTTTGGGTGAGCTCGACAAAGCGTGGCGGCAACTGTCGACTGTGTTGATTTGCAAACGCACACACGTTCCGTTCATAAACCACGAGCACCGATAAACAGAAATGCCGATTCGCATGATCTTTTTTTGGCAACTCATTTTCTGCGTCAGTGCGGTCATCACCTTGGTCGTACCCGGTGGGCATTTCGCTGGCCCATTTTTCATGGCTTTGGCTGGCTTGTTTTATCGGCAGCAAGCCCAGCAGCGCGTGCCGCTGACCGATTCGGTCCTCCAAGCCTCCTGGACATGGCTGCTTGCTGGCTTTGGGGTTATGGTTGTTTTGGGAATTGGGCTGTCTTTATGGCACCCGACCCACGCTGGCCATTACGAAATGTATGTCCCCTTTGTCTTGTTCCCGGCGGTGGCGTGGCTCATACGCGCTGGCCGTTGGCGAGCAGAGCCTTGGCTTCTGTGCCTGTCTGCGGGTGCTTTGCTGGCCTTCTTTTACGCCGCTTACCAAGTGTTTGCGCTGAACATCGCCAGGGCCTACGGCGCCACCAACCACCCCATACCGTTTGGCAACACCGCCATTGTGTTGTCGGCCGTGGCACTGGTCTCGGGCGCGATGTTCCCTTTTGAAGGGCCACACGCCCAGAAGAAGCGGCTCTTTGTTTGGGTTGCGGGTGTGGCCGGGGCTGGTGCCTCGCTGCTCAGTGGCTCCAGAGGCGGTTGGTTGTCCTTGTTCATTGTGGGTTTCACTGTCGCCTACCTGGCCACCCGCCATTGGCCCGCATGGCGACGCCACCTTTGCGCCGCTGCAGTGATGGCGAGTTTGGTGCTGGCCGGTTTGCTGGCCCCATCCCACGTAGTCAAAGATCGGCTGGTGACCGGCCTCAAAGGCGGCATTCAATGGCTGCAGACAGGCGAGGTGTCCGATGGTTCGGTGGGCATGCGCATGGAAATTTGGCGCTTGACCTTTCAAGTCATTTCAGAAAAACCCTGGTTCGGCCATGGCTCTGTTGGTGCGCACGGTCGCTGGGAAGAGCTGCGCAAAGAGCCCACTTCGAGCCCCATGCTCTCGCAGCTGTATGAACCAGACACCAAATTCGTCAGTTTTGACAACGAGTGGCTGGGCACCTTGGCAGGCGGCGGCGTGGTGGGTGCGCTGGCCGTGCTGACCGCGTACTTGGGTGTGTGGTTGGCTTTTTGGCGCTGGCGCTCGCACGCAGACCTCCAAATCAAGACATTGGCCACCATCGGTTTGTTGTTGCCCCCCATGTATTTGGAGTTCGGTTTGACCGTCTCCGTCTTTGGCACCAATGTCTTTCGATCGGTTTTTGTGATGCTCTCTGTGAGCCTCCTGGCCTTGATGGCTGTGCGTTTTAATGCCTTGAAGAAAGCCCCATGAACGGCGTGACCCTGTGCATCACCATAGGCCGCAGGCCCGACTTGCTGCGGCAAACCCTGTCAGCTTTGCTGCAACACGCCCAATTTGACGCCATCATCGCCATCAACGACTTCCGGGACGACGAGACCAATCAAGCGTTCAAAAACATGTGCCCTGATGGCCACCTGATCAGCCTAGACCGCCATCTGGGCCACCATGGCGCGGTTGACCACATGTACGGACTGGTTTCAACCCCTTGGGTTTTTCACTGTGAAGACGATTGGCTTTTTGAGAAACCCATTGACCTGCAAAAGCTCATCGGGGTCTTGAAATCAGACCCGTCCCTGTCGGCCATTTGCTTGCGCCAGCGGTCCGACTTTTATCTCAAGCCCGAAGACGATCGCAAAGTGCGGTTCGAAAGCCATGGCGGGCTGAATTTTTTCCGCCTCGACCCGGTGCATGACCAATGGCACGGCTACTCCTTCAACCCCCACTTGGCATCGTTGGACCTGTGGCGCTCGGTTGGTCCCTTTTCAAAGTTCAAAAAAGAGCGGCACATTTCTCGAACCATTCGAAAGATGGGGCTCACCATGCCTTATTGGGCCGATGGCGGTTGCACCCATTTAGGCGCCAACGACAGTGTCTCTTACCCTGTTGTGCCGAAAAAACCTTTTTGGAAACGCTGGTTGCGCCTATGAAAACCCCACCCCAAAAACTGATCTTCATGTGCCACCCTATCAAGAAAGCCGTGGGGGGCGTGAAGGTCATCTACCGCCAAGCCGAATTGGTCAACCAACTGCTGCAGCCTTTGGGGCACAGCGCCGTGGTGTTGCATCCCAACACCTGGCGGTTCAAGGTCAAATGGTTTGAATCGAGCGTCACGGTTGAACGGCGTTGGTTCAAGTGGCGCTGGATGGGTAAACCATCGATGTCACGCATTGACGGGTGCTTCGACCCACAACAGGACATGGTGGTTTTGCCAGAGCTGTGGGCGCGTAAATACGGTGAACAGCTGGCTCGCATGGGTGTGCCCTATGCGATTTATGTGCAAAACGGCTACTACATCACCAAAGGCGATGCGGACACACTCAATGCCGCTTATGCAGGTGCACGCTGCATTTTGACAATCTCTGACGACGGCAGTCGGTGCGTGGCCATGGCGTTTCCTGGCACGGAATCACGCATCTTGCGTGTCCACTGTTCGGTCAACGGACAGCGCTTCAACGCCCACCAGCCCAAAGAAAACCTGATCACCTACATGCCGCGCAAGCTGGCCGATCACTCATCCAAGGTGCTGTTCTTCTTGCGCAACCACCTGCCCGCCCACTGGCGCATCCAAGCCATCGATGGCTTAAACGAACATGGCGTAGCCGACTTGCTTCAGCGGTCCAAAATTTTCATGTCCTTCAGCCACTTCGAAGGCCTCGGCCTGCCCCCGCTCGAAGCAGCGCTTTGTGGCAACCAAGTCATTGGCTACACCGGACAAGGCGCCAAAGAATACTGGGACCCACAAGTGTTCACCGAAATTGAATCCGGTGACGTGATCCAATTTGCGCAAGCCGTGCTCGACAAAATACAAGCACTGGACAATCTGGCCGAGTTTCCAGTCCTCACCGAAAACATTCGCGCTTTGTCAGCCCCCTACAGCCCCGCACAAGAGCTGGCCGACATGCAACGCTTTGTTACGGCCATGGGCTTGCCGTCTCAGCCACAATAAGCCCCATCCCGCTTCAACACCATCCATCAAAAAAACTAGTCATTGCTGGGCAAGGTCACCACAAAACAGGCCCCTCCACCTAGACGCGCTGTGCATTTCACTTGACCGCCATGTCGCTCGGCGATGGATTTGACCAAGGCCAGGCCCAAGCCAACGCCCCCAACACGCTCGCTGGCACCTGGCAAACGAAAAAAGGGTTCAAAAATTCGGTCCAAATAAGCGGGCGGTACGCCAGGGCCGCGGTCTTGCACACGCAACACCACCTGTGCGGACTCGGTATGCAGCGACAAGACCACCGCGTCGGCTTGGTCTGTTGCGGCGCCATACCGCCGAGCGTTTTCCAGCAGGTTGCGCACCATGCGGCGCAGCAGTTTGGCCACACCAGGCACGTCGAGTTGGGTCAGTCCCTCGGGCACATCAAAACTCGCCCCCACCCGTGCACATTCTTCGGCGCACAGTCCGACCAGGTCCACCACCTCCACGGTGCCGATGTCGGCCTCCTTGGCATCCAGGCGGCTGGCCAACAAGATCTCGTCGATCAGTTGGTCCAACTCGGCCATGTTGCGCAAGATCTCGGCGCGGCTGCGGGCCGTGGCGGCCGGGTCCACCGTGGGGGCGTTCATCAGCTCCAGGCCCATGCGTATGCGTGCGAGCGGCGAGCGCAACTCGTGCGAGGCATTGGCCAGCAATGACTTTTGCGAGGCCATCAGGCCTTCAATGCGCTCAGCCGCCGCGTTGAAGCGCTCGGACAGGTCGGCCACTTCGTCATCGCCTTGCACCGGCACACGCACCGACAAGTCGCCCTCGCCCCAGCGCTGCACCCCGCGCTGCAGGCCCTCGAGGCGTTGCGTCAGCCTGCGCACCACCGGGTACAGGCCCAACGCCGCAGCCAAGCCGATCAGGCCCAACATCCAGAAAAAACCGAAGGGCTTGGCCCACCAAGGCATGTCCTTGCGCAAATGGGGAGGCAAGCGGCCTTCAGGGCCAGGCCCCACACCGGGCATGCCCGGCATGCCCGGCATGCCTTGCATCGCGGAGGCGCGGGGGCGCTCGCCGCTGCGCTGCACTTGCAGCGGCAGGGTTTGGCCATCGGGCAAAGGCACCTCAAAAACCAAAGGGGCGCCCGGCCGGGCCCGTGTGGCCCTGGCCAGTACATCGCCTTGGGCATTGAGCACCACCCATTCGCGGGGCGCGGGTGGCGCGGCGTGGTGCTCCACCGAAGCCCGCCAAGCCCAACCCACCACCAACATGAGCAGCGCCACACCCGCCACCACGGCCAGCCAGATGCGCAGGTACAGGTGGCGTGACCAGTGGCGTGACAGGCTGCGAATGGGCATGTGGGCGCTCAGTCTTGCTGGCGGGCAAACACATAGCCCACGCCACGCACGGTGAGGATGCGCTGAGGCACTTTGGGGTCGGCCTCGATGGCGGCGCGGATGCGGCCCATGTGCACGTCAATCGAGCGGTCAAAGGCTTCGAGTTCACGTCCCCGCACCGCCTCCATGATCTGGTCGCGTGTCAGCACACGCCCGGCGCGTTCGGCCAGCGCCACCAGCAGGTCGTATTGGTACGAGGTCAGCTCGCAGTCCTGTCCCTTAACACTCACGCGGCGGGCATCGCGGTCAATCTCCAGCGAGCCAAATTGCATGAGCTGTGAGGGGTTGTCGCTCACATGGTGTTTGCGCCGCAAAATGGCCTTGATGCGGGCCAACAACTCGCGCGGCTCAAAGGGCTTGGGCAAATAATCGTCGGCGCCCATCTCCAGACCAATGATGCGGTCCATCGGGTCGCCTTTGGCCGTGAGCATCAGCACCGGCACTTGGCCCATGCTGCCGGGCAGGGCACGGATGCGCTGACACACCTGCAGACCGTCCATGTCGGGCAGCATCAGGTCCAGGATCACCAGTTCAACGCCCGGTGTTTGCAAGCGTTCCAGGCCACTGCGGGCATCGGCCGCGTGGGCCACGGCAAAACCGTTTTGCCCCAGATAGTCCGCCACCATGCCCGCGAGGCGTACATCGTCTTCGATCATCAAGAGTTGATTCATGGCTGGATCATCCACGCTGGTTTTGGGTCTCGGGACATCCAAACGGTAAAGTTTGGTAAACGCAATATGGATGGCCGCGTCGCTTCGCTCCTCGCCATGACAAAACAGCGGTCATTGCGAGGAACGAAGCAATCCATGGACTGGCGCACTTTGCAGGCGTTGACGGGAGAGCCGTCATGGCGAGGAACGAAGCAATCCATGGACTGGCGCACTTTGCAGGCGTTGACGGGAGAGCCGTCATCGCAAGGAACGAAGCGATCCATGTTCCGGCGCACGCGCGTGCACCCTAGACGCCAGCGCCACCAGCAGCAGCACCGGCAAGCCCAGCCAGGCGGTGGCCGTGAAGAAGTTGGCGTAGCCATGGGCATCGACAAACTCCCCCGAAAACCCGGCGATGAACTTGGGCAGCAGCAGCATCATGGAGCTCAGCAGCGCGTATTGCGTGGCCGAATAACTGATGTTGGTGAGCGAGGACAAATAGGCGATGAAGGCCGCAGACGCGATGCCGCTGGCCAGGTTGTCGGCCGAGATGACACACACCAAGGCCTGAACATCGTGGCCCACACCGCTGAGCCAGACAAACAGCAGATTGGTGAGCGCACTCAAGAGCGCCCCCAACATGAGCACACGCATCACGCCCATCCGCGCGGCCAACAGGCCACCCACAAACGCGCCCACCAAAGTCATGATGACGCCGTACACCTTGGTCACGCTGGCCACTTCGCTTTTGGTGAAGCCCATGTCCACATAAAACGGGTTGGCCATGATGCCCATGACCACATCGGATATGCGGTAGACCGCGATCAGCGCCAGCAGCAGCACCGCTTGCCAGCGGTAACGCAGCCAAAAATCGGCGAAAGGCTCCACCACCGCGCCCTTGAGCCACTCGGCCAAGTTACGCGCTGGTGCAAAGGGCGCAGGCACCGGCTCGGGCGAGGCCAGCACCACCCACATACCCGGCAGCATGCTCAGCGCCATGACCAAATACGCCGCTTGCCAGGCCGCTTGTGAGTAGCCCGTGGCTTGATTGCCTTGGGCCCAGGCCGCCACCCACAAGACGCCAGCTCCGGCCCAGATCATGGCCAAGCGGTAACCCGTCTGGTAAATGGCCGCCAAGGCGGCTTGGGCGTTCACCTCGGCCGACTCGATGCGGTAGGCGTCCAGCGCAATGTCTTGGGTGGCCGAAGCAATGGCCACGGCCAATGCACAGGCCACCAAAGGGCCCAACCATTGCGAAGGGTCATTCAGGGCCATGCCCACCAGCCCGAGCGCGATCACCAACTGCGACACCAACAACCAACTGCGCCTGCGCCCCAGCTGCCGAGTGAGCCAGGGAATGGGCAAACGGTCCACCAGCGGGGCCCACATCCACTTCACACCATAGGCCAGGCCCACCCAACTGAGGTAGCCAATGGTGCTGCGGTCAATGCCCGCCTCACGCAGCCGAAAACTGAGCGTGCCCAGCACCAACAAGAGCGGCAAGCCCGCCGCAAAGCCCAGCGCCAGCATGCGCAAGCTGGCCGGCTGCAAGTACAGGCGCAGCGCCTCGCGCCAGGTGCGCACCGTGGCGGGCGGTATGTTGTTGGGGTTGGCAGATGGGGCTGAATCAGTCATTTGCGGATTATCGGCTGCACAAGACCCCACTTAACACAGCGGTTCGCTCCTGCAGCCGTTGACATTTGCTCACGCATTACGCCACTTCACGTGTTCAAAATCTGCTGTTTTCGTTATGATTTGCAAACCATGTGCTTGATTTGCAACCTCAAAACCCCCTCCCTCCACGCCCATTCCGACGCAGTGGAGTCTTCCTCACCGCGCTGGAACGCACGGCGGGCCTTCATCTTGGCGGCGGGTGCCGGTGCCGCAGGTTCGGCGCTGGCCCAAGTCGATGTGGGCTCGGCCTCGAATTTGCGCAAACTGGTCCCGGCCGAGACGCTGGAAAATTCGGCCCGCCAGCAATACGCAAAGGTGCTGGCCGAAGCCCGAGCCCAAAACGCTTTGGCACCCGATGGCCACCCACAGCTGCAGCGCCTGCACACCATCGCCCAAAAACTCATCCCCCACACCCTGCCCTGGAACAAACGCGCACGCGACTGGAAGTGGCAGGTCAACCTGATCGGCAGCAAGCAGATCAATGCCTGGTGCATGCCCGGCGGCAAAATTGCGTTTTACACCGGCATCCTAGAGCAGCTGCGCCTGAACGACGACGAGGTGGCCATGATCATGGGGCATGAGATGGCGCATGCCCTGCGCGAACATGCCCGTGAGCGCCTGGCCAAAACCCAGGCCACCGGCATTGGCCTCTCGATCGCTTCGCAACTGTTGGGCCTGGGCTCTTTGGGCGATGCCGCGGCCAACCTGGGCACGCAATTGCTCACCTTGAAGTACAGCCGCGACGACGAAACCGAATCCGACCTGGTGGGCCTGGAGATCGCCGCACGCGGGGGCTACCGGCCCGAAGCGAGTGTGACCTTGTGGCAAAAGATGCAAGCGGCCAGCGGCAATGGCGGGCCCTCGTTTTTGTCCACCCACCCCAGTGGCAGCAACCGCATCGAGGAGTTGCAAGCCAACTTGCCCAAGGTGCAGCACCTCTACGAACAAGCCCGCAGAGGCTGAACATCTGTCATCGCACCATAGACTGCCGCGTCGCTTCGCTCCTCGCAGTGACGGGAGCGCGTGTCAGGCAACTGCAACGTTCGCCAGAACACAGCGCAAAACAAGCTTGCATCCCATTTTGTCATTGCGAGGAACGAAGCAATCTATGGTCTGCCGCGTCGCTTCGCTCCTCGCAGTGACGGGAGCGCGTGTCAGGCAGCTGCAATGTTCGCCAGAACACAGTGCAAAACAAGCTTGCATCCCATTTTGTCATTGCGAGGAACGAAGCAATCTATGGTCTGCCGCATTGCTTCGCTCCTCGCAGTGACGGGAGCGTGTTAGGCAGCGATCTGCTATGAGCTCCAGTAAGACCTCACCTGTCCCTGACGTAGGGGTTGGACTGGCGCTCACGCCCAAAGGTGCTCTCTGGCCCGTGCCCAGGGATGAACACCGTGTCATTGCCCATGGGCCACAAACGCTCGGTGATGCTGGCGATCAAATCGTCGTGGTTGCCCTGCGGAAAATCGGTGCGGCCAATGCTGCCGGCAAACAGCACATCGCCCACAAAAGCGCGTTTGATTTCGGATGAATAAAACACCACATGGCCAGGTGTGTGGCCTGGGCAGTGGCGCACCTGCAAAGTGTGCGCCCCCAAGGTGACCGTGTCGCCATCGGCCAGCCAGCGCGTGGGCTTGAACACCCGGGCTGGCGGAAAACCATAGGCCGCAGCCGCCTGCGGCAAGCCGTCAATCCAGAACTGGTCGGCAGGGTGAGGCCCGATGATCGGCAGACCACCGAGTTGCTCGGCCAGATCTGCCGTGCCCGAGGCGTGGTCCAGGTGGCCGTGGGTGATCCAGATTTGTTCGAGCTCGAGGCCGTGTTGGGCGATGGCGTCCAAAATCAAATCGAGATCGCCACCAGGATCGATCACCGCAGCTTGGCGGCTTTGGTCGTCCCAAACAAGAGAACAGTTTTGCTGAAAGGGCGTGACGGGAATGGTTTGGTATTGCAGCATTCCCGAATTATCGAGGATGTGTTCCTGCTCTTCATTGGACGGGGCAACACATGCCAGGGTGTAAAGTCTTGCCAGCCAGCGCCTTTTGGTCTTTTGCACACGCGCTGCACCGATTGCCTTTTTGAACCCCTCACCACCCGGCTACCTGACCAAACAGGAAAGCATTGCGGTCTTGGGTGTGGACGACTTGCTCATCCGCTCCTTGCTCGACAAAAATCAATTCCACGACCCCTTGGACGAAGCCCTGAATCTGGGTATCTCATCGGCGGCTTGGCCCTTGTTTGGCCTGCTTTGGCCCTCTGGCATGCACCTGGCCGAGCGCATGGCACGCCGCCCCGTCACCGATGAGCGGATTCTGGAAATTGGGTGCGGTTTGGGCTTGGCCAGTTTGGTGGCCCACCGACGGGGAGCGCAGGTCACAGCCAGCGACTGCCATCCGCTGGCCCATTCTTTTTTGGACGAGAACGCCCGCATCAATGGCTTGGAGCCCATGCCCTATTGCCATGGGCTGTGGGGCACGGCCGCGCTGCGCGAAGACGGCCTGCCCGTACTCACGCAGGCGCACGACAGCCCCTTGACCGGTGTGTTTGACCTGATTGTGGGCAGCGACATCCTGTACGAACGCGACGAAGCAGGCACGCTGGCCCATTTCATCGGCGAGCATGCCGCGCCCCAATCCGAAATCTGGGTGATCGACCCGAACCGGGGCAACCGCGCCGCCTTTCACAAACACATGGCGCTGCTGGGTTTTGTGATGCACGAACAGGTGCTGGACCATGCCGAACACGACGGTATTGGTGCTTACAAGGGGCGGATGCTGACCTACAAACGCCAAGGGCTTCTTTCATCAGCCAGTCAGATGGCGTAGATCAGATGCTGAAGTCGTAGCCGATGGTGATCGGCGCGTGGTCCGAGAACTTTTCGTCTTTGTAGATGTGTTCGGTGCGGGCCTTTTCGGCCACGGCGGGCGTGGCCAAGTGGTAGTCCAAGCGCCAGCCCACGTTTTTGGCATAGGCCTGGCCGCGGTTGCTCCACCAGGTGTAGCACTCGTCGGTTGTTTCGGGTTTCAAGCGGCGGTACACATCCACCACGCCGCCTTCGGTGGTCAGCTGCGTCATCCACTGGCGCTCTTCGGGCAGAAAGCCGCTGTTCTTGAGGTTGCCCTTCCAGTTTTTCAGGTCGGCTTCCTTGTGCGCGATGTTCACGTCGCTGCACACAATGAATTCACGCTCAGCCTTGAGGGCCATCAGGTGCGGGTACATCTTGCCCAGAAAGCGGAACTTGGCTTCTTGCCGCTCAGGGCCCGACGAGCCGCTGGGAAAGTACACACTGATGATGGACAGCTTGCGGCCGGGCGTGTCAAAGCGCAGCTCCACATAGCGGCCTTCGGCGTCAAACTCGCCACCATCAAAACCGACCACCACGTCGCTGGGCTCGTGGCGGGTGTAGATGCCCACGCCCGAATAGCCTTTTTTCTCGGCAAAGTGAAAGTGCCCCTGTAAGCCGGCCAATTCTTCAAACTTGCCCGCTACATCGGGGGCCTGGGCTTTGACCTCTTGCACACAAATACAATCGAGTCTCTCTTGCGCCAGCCAGGCTTCGACCCCTTTGGTTGTGGCCGAACGGATGCCGTTGAGGTTGAGGCTGGTGAGTTTGAACAAGGATTTCCCCATGGTGACAGGACAGGCAAGCAGCGCCGAGATGCAGGCGCTCGCTCAGGAATTTGTGCAGTTTGCAGTGGATTCGGGCGTGTTGCGCTTTGGGCAATTCAAGACCAAAGCCGGGCGCATGAGCCCTTACTTTTTCAACGCCGGCCTGTTTGACGATGGCGCCAAGCTGAGCCGACTGGCGCAATTTTATGCAAAAGCCTTGCTGGCCAGCGGTATCGAGTTCGACATGATCTTTGGCCCCGCCTACAAGGGCATTCCGCTGGGCGCAGCGGTGGCCATTGAGCTGGCCCGCTTGGGGCGCAACGTGCCCTTTGCCTACAACCGCAAAGAAGCCAAGGACCACGGCGAAGGCGGTGCTTTGGTGGGTGCGCCCCTCAAGGGCCGCGTGCTGATTGTGGACGACGTGATGAGCGCGGGTACCGCTGCGCGTGAGTCGATTGCCTTGATCCAGGCCGCCGGGGCCACGCCCAGCGCCATCGCGATTGCGCTGGACCGTCAGGAAATGGCCACCGAAAAACAAGACGACGGCTCGCTCCAAGATGTGCCGCACAGCGCGGTTCAATATGTGCGGCTTACCTTGGGCATGCAGGTGTGTACCATCGCCCAGCTTTCGGACCTGCTGGACTATCTTGCCTTACAGAGCCAGCCAGAGCTGCTGGGCCATTTGGTCCATGTGCAGGCTTACCGGGACCGTTACGGGGTTTGAAGCCCAAGATGCGCTTGTGCATGGCATGGGCTTTTCATGAGATGCGGTCTTGTTTGTACTTATACGGCATTATTGAATAAATTTTTTCAATATTTTAAATATTAAGTTATTTTTTATTTCTCTACATTTTGGCAGTTTAAGCATCGAGTGGGCACATCGAGCAGTCCCCGGATGCGCAATTGACCGAACAGCCGACCCCAAATCACTCTTGGTCACTCTCGTTGGCGTGCGAACAATTTTGGCATGTCACCCCCCATTTTTGTTGAGTTTTTTTTTGATTGGGGTACGCCAATTGGTGGATTCGCGAACAACTTTTTGTAGCGAGAATTTTATTTTTAACGTAGTTGGCAATTCACCCCACATGATTCAGTCCGAATGTCAAAAATACATTCATCGGTCTCCTTTTAAGGAGAGACCATCTTTTGGATTTTTTGTCACTTCCAGAACCGCTTGCCTTGTCTTGGCGGCCAGCTTGGCACCTGTGCTGTTGCATGCGCAAACCTTGACGCAAGTGGTCAATCAAGCCTTGCAGACCTATCCTACCGTGTTGTCCGCGTCTGCCCGCAGCGCTGCCGCCCGCAACGACATCACCCGTGCAAGAAGTGCCCATTACCCTCAGATTGGACTGAGCGCGACTGCCAGTGCCACGTCTTCTGGTTCGCTGCCTTTGGGTGCTGAGCGAACCAGCATTTCACCCACAGCTCGGCTCAACCTGTGGTCCGGCGGCAGGATCGAAGCCGAAGCACAGCGCGCAGAGGCATTGGCACTGGCATCTGATTACCTACAAGCCAATACGCTGGATGAAGTGGCGCAATTGGCAGCGGAAGCCTATCTCAATTGGGCCAAAACCGCCGATTTATACAGCTTGGCTGTTCGCAACGTCAACGCCCACCGCGAAACCTTGAGCGACATTCAGAAAATCGCTCAGGCCGACACGGGGCGCAGGGTGGATTTCGATCAAGCTGTTGTTCGCATGGAGAACGCCACCTTGGCATTACAGCAACGCAAAGCTGATTTCACCCAAGCCATTCAGCGGGTTCGTCGCTTTTGGCCAGGAGACATGGATGCACGACCTGTGGATCTGGACGCGGTGTTATCGGACTCCGGCGAACTGGGACGAATACCCTCTTCTCTGGCCCAAGCTGTCGGTTTGGTGTCAGAGGACTTGCCAACCATCGCACAAGCTCGCGCACAACTGCAAGCAGCCCAGGCAAGTGTGCGCCAGGCCAAAGGACAATACTGGCCCACCGTTGATCTGGCTGTATCACGTCAACTCAACACGATCACCGGCAAACAAGATGTCTTGACACAACTGCAGGTGAACGCCCCCTTCTACAACGGCGGCGGCACCTCTGCGCTGGTCGAAAGCGCTGTCAACCAAGTCAAGTCTGCCGAGTTTGATTTGGAAGAAGCGCGGCTTTTGGCACGAGAAAATGCCGCTTTGGCTTGGCAAGAGTGGGCCTCGGCCAAAGCCCGCTCCGATACCGGTAACGCCCAGTCGCAAGTAGGGGACAAACTGGTTGACGCATACCGGCAGCAATTTCGCGTTGCCCGCCGCTCACTGCTGGACCTTTTGAACATTCAGGCCGACACCTTCAACTACCGAAGCGCTGCCCGTACTGCATTTCATGATGAGCGCCTAGCCCGAGTGCGCTTGTTGGCTGCAACTGGTGATTTGGCCAGACGTTTTTCAGCAGAGCCCGGTCTGGTTCTGCCAACCACCCGATGAACTCCTCCCCGAATCACCACCGGTCCCACGTGGCTCCATGGCTTCCATTGACGACTTCGGGTGACATGCCATCACCCGTCAGCGCTCAAGCCACCACACCTCAAGCGCCCAAGTCCGACGCCATGTCCGATCCCTTGCTGATGTGCATGGCCATGGCTGCCAAATTGTTGGGTTGCCCTGTTCACCATCAGGTGATGCGAGCTGGTTTTGCGCTGGACGACTGTGGGCGAGTGCCTTTGGCAGCTTACCCGGATATGGCCCATAAAAATGGCTTGATGGCCGCCTGGTCACGGGTACGACTGTCGGATATCCCGCATTATGTTTTGCCCGTCCTGATGCCTTTGATCGATGGGCGCGCATGCGTACTTCGAAGCATCCAAGACAAGGACGCCATTGTCCTGTGGGCCGACAAAGGCATGGAGGATCAACGCATCCCACTGGCTGAATTACAAGCCTTGGCTCGACCCGAGGTTTTGGCTCTGAAATTGGCCCCCAAACGCCATGACCAAACCTTGGCACCCATGCAAGGCTCAGCGTTCAACTGGTTTTGGGGCACCTTGTGGCGCTTCCGTGCCTTCTACGTCGAGTCCATGGTGGCCACAGTGGTGGCCAATATCCTGACATTGGCCACCATCTTTTTCACAATGAACGTCTATGACCGCGTAGTCCCTACGGGTGCTTACACGTCTTTGTGGACCTTGGCGATTGGCACGACGGTGGCGATTTTTCTGGAATTCATCATGCGCTGGCTGAAAGCACGCTTGGTGGATCTGGGTGGCAAAAAAGCCGATTTGGCCATCAATGCTACTTTGTTGCGAGAAATCATGGCCATCCGTCTGGAGCACCGTCCGCAATCCGTTGGCATTTTTGCCAGCTCCATGCGTGACTTTGAATCTTTGCGCGACTTCTTTTCGTCTGCGTCATTGGTGTTGCTGGCTGACATGCCTTTTGTCTTGATGTTCTTGGCCTTGATCGCCATGGTGGGTGGCCCACTCGTCTGGATTCCCGCTTTGGCTGTCCCTTTGTTGATCATCGTCGGTTTGATCGCGCAAAGACCTTTGATGACCGCCATGCGAGAAAACATGAAAGAGTCAGGTGACAAGCAAAGTGTGTTGGTTGAGTCCGTCCTCAACCTCGAATTGCTCAAAGCGCACAACGCCGAAAGCTATCTGCAGCGCCGCTGGGAAATGTCCAACATGGCTGGGGCCGATGCCTACAAGCGCATCCGAAGCCTGACCAATTGGATCATGGGTTTCACCACTTCTATCCAGCAACTGATCACTGTGGCCATGGTCGTCGGCGGTGTCTACCTGATCCATGCCAACCAGCTGACACTGGGTGGACTGATTGCCTCGGTGATTTTGGCAGGTCGCGCCATTGCACCCTTGGCCAGCGTGATGTCCCTGGCCTCTCGTTACCAACAAGCCGTCACATCCTTGGAGGCTCTTGATGGTTTGATGAAACGCCCTCGAGACCGCAACCACGGACGCAATTACCTCGTCCCAGACAACATCCAGGGTGGGCTGCAAGCAGAGGCGCTCGAATTCGCCTACCCCGGCGAGCACAAGATTCCAGTCATCAAGAAACTGTCGATGCAAATCGCTCCGAGTCAGAAAGTCGCGATGCTCGGCCGGGTGGGCAGCGGCAAAAGCACCCTGCTTCGTCTCATGGCGGGCCTCTATGCACCGGGCGCGGGCAGTGTTCGGCTGGATGGGGTGGACATCCAGCAGATCGAACCCAGCGAAGTGCGAAGCCGAATTGGCTATGTGGGACAAGACCCGCAGTTGTTCATGGGCACGGTGCGCGATAACCTGGTCCTTGCAGACAGCTGGATCACCGATGGCAAGATCATCGAAGTTCTCAAAACCTTGAATATCTATGACATCGTCGCTTCCCACCCATTGGGGCTCGACATGCCGGTCACTGAGGCGGGTGGTGGCTTGTCGGGCGGTCAACGCCAGCTGCTGTCCATCGCCCGCATGATGCTGCGCAACCCGCAATTGGTTTTCATGGATGAGCCCACCTCGAACATGGACCAAAACACAGAGGCGCGGGTTATAGCTGTTCTCAACGAGTGGTTGCACGCAAGGACTCTCCTCTTGGCAACCCACCGACCACAACTCTTGGAATGGGTCGATTTGATCGCTGTGATTGAGAGCGGTCAATGCGTGGCGCTGGGCCCTAAACAGGAAATGATTGACAAACTGTCCCGTGGGATTGTCCTCAATGGCGTGAAAAAACAGGAACCATCCACATGATCAACTACAAAGCCAACCGTTCAGGTTTTGGGGTGAGAACCGTTGAGGATGACGAGCGGCGTGCCAGCCAAACCTTGGTTTGGGCAACCGGCCTGACGCTGGTGTTGGCATTGGTTTGGGCCGCCCTGTTTGAGCTCGATGAAATCACCCGCGGCCAAGGCAAAGTGATCCCCTCCAGCCGAGAGCAAGTCATCCAAAGTCTCGACTCTGGCGTCTTGAATGAACTTTTTGTTCGCGAAGGCAGTGTTGTTGAAAAGGATCAAGTCCTCTTGCGCATTGACGATGCCCGCTCTGGTGCCGTTTTTCGCGAGGCTCAAGAAAAGCTCTTGTCCTTGACGGCCTTGGCAGCCCGACTGAAGGCAGAGGCTTACGGCACGACTCTTGTTTTTCCACCCGAGCTCAATGATCACCCCGATTTGATGCAGCAGGAATTGCAAGCCTTCAATGCACGCAAACGTTCTTTGACGCAGTCATTGAACGCACTGGACACTTCATTGTCGGCCGTCAACCGTGAATTGACCATCACCGAGCCCATGGTACGTCAAGGCGTGATGTCAGAGGTGGAGTTGCTGCGGCTGAAACGCCAGCAATCGGACTTGATGGGTCAAAGGGCTGAACGCCAAAACCGTTACTTGACCGATGCCAACAACGAGCTGACCCGGGTGGCTTCGGAACTGTCTCAAACCAAAGAAAACGCCTCAGCGCGCGAAGACGCCTTTCGTCGAACCACGATTCGCTCGCCCATGAAAGGGATTGTCAAGAATGTGCAAATCACCACCGTGGGTGGAGTGGTCCAAGCAGGTCAACCCATTCTGGAAATCGTGCCCACTGAAGATGAAATGCTGGTGGAGGCCTATGTGAAACCTTCCGAGGTTGCTTTCCTGAAAGTCGGACAAGCCGCTGTGGTGAAGCTGACCGCCTATGACTTCAACAAATACGGTGGTCTAGAAGGGGTCGTGGAACATTTGAGTCCAGATACTTTGCGAGATGAAAAACAAAAAAAACCTGGCAATCCCGTTGAGCTTGAAGAAGGCTTTTACCGGATCATGGTTCGAGTGAAAGAGCCCTCTGACTTGCGCAATGGATTGCTTTTGACGCCATCCCCAGGCATGACTGCCTCCGTTGAAATTCGAACGGGATCCAAAACCGTTCTTGAATACATTTTCCGCCCCCTTCAAAACGTTACCCAAGCTTTACGTGAGCGTTAAACCCATCAACCAAAGCAGGAACTATAACATGCCCGATGCAGCTTACACCTTGATCGACACCACTCGTACACAACCTTCTCCAAAAGCCTCGATCACGAGCAAAATGGCTTCGCAAACAACTCAGTTTTTGAGTACCGCTGAGGTCGCACGGATGTTGGGCTTGTCCACCACTCTGGTCCAGACCTTGGTCGATCAAGGCGATTTAAAAGGTTGGAAAACTCGCGGAGGACACCGCCGCATTTCGCTCGATTCGGTCCTCGAGTACCAAAACTTTTCGAGGCATTTGGTGGGCTCTCACCAGAAATCCCATGTGAAGCCCAAAGTCACTGTTGTGATTGAATCACCCATCTTGTTTTTGGATCTCAAAAATGCATGCACACGGTGGCATTTACCAATTGATGTACAGTTTTTTGAATCTGTGACCGAAGCATTGCTCGAACTCTCCAGTCATAAACCTGACATGATTGTGGTAGAGATGTCCATGCCCAGAGCCCAGCAGATCAAAACATTCCAAGCACTTGAGAACTTCAACCAGCGCGGTCATGCGCCTCTGTCGGTTGTCTTGATCACCGCAGAACATGATTTGAGAGCCAGCATGCAAACAGGCACCCACTCATCGATTCAAGTTGTTTCAGGTCCCATGTCGGATGTTTGGCTGCATGCCTACCTGACCGGTGTGATTGCTTCCAATCAATGTTGAAACGCTGTATCCACGTCTGCAAGCCTGAGTTCAATGTTCTGGCTGGATGGCTCGGCATGAATTTCACGGAACACGGCTTCGGCGCTTCGGGCCCGGCGCTCGGCTGTCCAATGGTGCGGCTGGCGGGGATCGAACCCACGACCCTTGGCTTCGGAGGCCAATACTCTATCCACTGAGCTACAGCCGCTTTTGGTGATTGGATTATCTCACGGCAGCGTGTGTGCATGCTCGTTTATGCAAGATCCGCGAAGGGTGGAACGCTATAATCGACTGTTGATTTTGATCAACACATTGGCCCCTGGGGCCACGCCCTAAAAGAGGACCTCATGAGCGACAACAGCCACGATCAGCACGAAGACCACACCGGCCCCGTGAAAACACCCAAGCAAATGCTTTTGCTGAGTTTGGCCTCATTCGTCATTCCAGTTTTCATCATCATTGGCCTGGTTTTTTATGTGACATCGTCCAACAAGCCTGCCGCGGGTGCGGTCGACACTGAAAAAGCCACGGCCCTGCGCATCCAGAAGGTGGGCACTGTGGAAATTCGTGATGCCAATCGCCCGCTCAAAGCAGGCGCTGAAGTTTACAAAGCCCAATGTGCCGCTTGCCACGATGCGGGTGCTGCCGGTGCGCCCAAGTTTGCCGATGCAGGCGCCTGGGGTGGTCGTCTGGGTCAAGGTCTTGAAGGTTTGGTGAACTCCGCCCTCAAAGGCAAGGGCGCCATGGGTGCACAAGGCGGTGGTGATTACAACGACACAGAAATTGCACGCGCCGTGGTGTATTTGACCAATTCAGCTGGGAGCAAGTTTGACGAGCCTCAAGCCCCTGAAGCAGCCAAATAAGCATCCAGCCTCTCTTCAAAAAACCGACCGCCTAGGTCGGTTTTTTTATGCCTGCTGGCTGGCTTTGTGTCTTTCTTGTGGACTCATCACGTAGCCATATTGGGCAGGCATATCGGTCTCGACAACCTCCTCCAGTGTCCATATTGCCAATGCCAGCGCATCAGCTGCCTTGGGCACATCCAATGAATGCACCAAACCTAAACCCAAGTGGGTGCAAAGATAGACCTTGCCCTTTTCATCCATCAAACACTTGTGAACATGTGCCTCTGTACCGGTGTGAGAACACACCACAAAATCGTCTTCAATTCGCCAGATATGCGGTGTCGCTTCCAGCTCAATGTAGACCCTTTGCGGTCCATTTTGAAAGTACCAGCATCCCAGCGCATCCGCCTCGCAGTTGCGCTGGATGAATTCGATCAGTTTGTCATGTCTTAATACGGAGCCTTTGGCACCGTGTATGCCGCTCTGAAACGTCCCAAGTGCCTGTGCCCTGTCGTCGCGCATCCACCATTGCCCGCGACTGTCCAATCCCAACCAACCATAACAGTCAGGAACATTGGGCCACTTGGCCATGGCCTGTCGAACGATGTCATCCATGTTTTGAATTTCCTGATTATTTGTGCAGTCCTGCAGATTTCATCAACCAAGCACCCACCGCATCGGGCATGGCCCGCAGATGACCAGGCCAGCGCCCTTGCACAAAACCGACATGCCCACCCTGCTCAGGTTGCCACAAAGTGACACTAGAGGACACATCATCCTTTCTGGGCAAACTGCGAGCGGGTATGAAGGGGTCATTCAGCGCATTGAGCGCCAACGCTGGCACACGGATCTCGCGCATCAAGGGTTTGGCCGATGCGCGTGTCCAGTAATCCGCCGTGTCTTTGAAACCATGCAAAGGCGCTGTGAAAATATTGTCAAAGGTATAGAGATCTTTGGCCGCCAGAAGGGCTGTTTTGTCAAACAATCCAGGATATTGCGCCCATTTGGCCATGGCTTTGGGTTTCATGCTCCTCAAGAACATGGGGGTGTAGATGTATCGGTTCAGCCCTCTTCCAATCGCCAATCCACTTTGCATCAAATCCAAGGGCGAGCAGATCGAGGCCACCGCATCGACCTGTTTGAATGCCAAACTGCCCAGCTCTGCGGCCCATCTCATCAGGGCATTGCCGCCCAACGAAATACCCACAGCCACCATGGTTTGTCCCCCAAGCGCTTGATGTTCACGGCGAAGCCTCTGGAGTAACCACGCTATTTCCTCATGGTCACCGGAGTGGTAGGCCCGTGGTGCATGGTTTAATTCTCCGCTGCAGCCCCGAAAATGTGGCAGAGAGAAATTGACATCGTGCTCGGCTGACCAGTCTGCAAAAGATTGAGCGTAATGGCTTGCAGACGATCCCTCCAAACCATGAAACAAGACCAACAACGGCCTGTCCTGGCGACTCGCGCGTTGGTGGTCAACGTCAATGAAGTCACTGTCTGGTGTCTTCCAACGCTCTCGAATCAAGGCTTTTGCAGTGATCCAGCGTCTTCGCGCATAAAGCGCAGACCAGATGGTTTGGGCGTGACCACCCGGCAGCCAGGTGGAGGCTTGGTCATCCATGCAGTGTTCAGTGCAAGACCGTCGGTTTTGCGCCCACATCCACTGCATCCTTGGATGTTCCTGGACTGGCATGGTGGGCCACCATGCGCCAGCCTTGCGGGGTCTTGTGGTACACATTGGTAGCAATCACATAAGCTTGGCGAGCACCTTGTAGCGTGGTGACCTCCACCCTTTCAACCAAATGGTGTACTGAACTGGCCAATGACTGCACCTTGTGTACGCGCTCTGGAAATGCCTGAACTGAGCCATTGTTGAACATGGCCTCGAAGGTTGTTCGAATGGCGCCTGCACCGATCATGCGGGCGCCACCTGGGTGAACACACACGATGTCATCTTCCTCGGCCCAACATGCCATGAGTTGCTCGATATCGGCGTTGTGCAGCGCCTCGTAAAAGGCTTGCTCGATATCGTCTGGCGTTCCGCCAACCACGGCGGCCTGCAATTTGGCGCGTTTCATGGGTGTGTCTTCTCACATGGGTTCATCACAACATTCTGCACTGTTTGAATTGCCATGGCCTGCGGCTTGTCAAACCTTCTTGCTGCTGATCTTTGGGACCATAAAAAACCCGGCCACAGAGCTCTGTGCCGGGTATGAGTCTGCGACCTGTCACCAAGGTCAGGCCATTGGTGATGCGCAAATTTTTATTTTTTGCGGTACTTGCGCAATGCCGACATCTGGGCAGCCAGCACAGCCAATTCGGACTGGGCCACGGCCAAGTCGATTTCGCTTTTGGCGTTGCGCAGCGCTTCTTCGGCCAATTGCTTGGCAGCGTTGGCTTTTTCTTCGTCGAGGTCTTTGCCGCGAATCGCGGTGTCGGACATCACGGTCACGCAGTCGGGCTGCACTTCCAGAATGCCACCGGCCACGAAAACGAATTCTTCGCCGCCGTCAGCCTTCTCGATGCGAACCGACCCGGCCTTGATGCGGGTGATCAGCGGCGTGTGGCGTGGGTAAATGCCCAGTTCGCCAGACTCACCGGGCAAGGCCACAAAGCGGGCTTCACCCGACCAGATGGACTCTTCGGCACTGACCACATCAACGTGGATGGTGTTCATGTTTACTCCTTAAAAAGGTGCGTTCAAGCGGAGATCGGGGAGACTGGTTCAGCCACCCCGAGGCTCTGCTTTAGGCTGCCTTTTTGGCCTTTTCGAAAGCTTCGTCGATGGTGCCGACCATGTAGAAAGCTTGCTCTGGCAGGTGATCGCACTCGCCAGCCACAATCATCTTGAAACCACGGATGGTTTCGGCCAAGGTGACGTACTTGCCGGGCGAGCCGGTGAACACTTCCGCAACGTGGAAGGGCTGCGACAGGAAACGCTGGATCTTGCGGGCACGGGCCACGGCCAACTTGTCTTCAGGCGCCAAGTCGTCCATGCCCATGATGGCGATGATGTCGCGCAGTTCGCGGTAACGCTGCAATGTGCCTTGCACAGCGCGGGCTGTTTCGTAGTGGTCTTGACCGACCACCAGAGGGTCCAGCTGACGGCTGGTGGAGTCCAGAGGATCCACAGCGGGGTAGATACCGAGCGATGCGATGTCACGGGACAACACGACGGTGGAGTCCAAGTGCGCGAAGGTGGTCGCTGGCGATGGGTCGGTCAAGTCGTCCGCTGGCACGTAAACGGCCTGGATCGATGTGATGGAGCCCACTTTGGTGGAGGTAATACGCTCTTGCAAACGGCCCATTTCTTCGGCCAATGTTGGCTGGTAACCCACAGCAGAAGGCATACGACCCAACAAGGCGGACACTTCGGTACCGGCCAATGTGTAGCGGTAGATGTTGTCCACGAAGAACAACACGTCTTTGCCTTCGTCACGGAAGGATTCGGCGATGGTCAGACCGGTCAAGGCGACGCGCAAACGGTTGCCTGGTGGCTCGTTCATCTGACCGTACACCATGGCCACTTTGGAATCAGGCAGGTTCTCGAGGTTCACCACGCCGGAATCGGCCATCTCGTGGTAGAAGTCGTTACCTTCACGGGTACGCTCACCCACACCGGCGAACACGGACAAACCGCTGTGCGCTTTGGCGATGTTGTTGATGAGTTCCATCATGTTCACGGTCTTGCCCACACCGGCGCCACCGAACAGACCGACCTTGCCGCCTTTGGCGAAAGGGCAGACCAAGTCAATCACCTTGATGCCGGTTTCCAGCAATTCTTGTGATGGGCTCAGCTCGTCATAAGCAGGGGCCTTGCGGTGGATCGAGGCAGTCAGCTCCTGGCTGACAGGACCGCGTTCGTCGATGGGTGAACCCAACACGTCCATGATGCGGCCCAGTGTGGCTTTGCCCACGGGGACGGTGATGGGGTTGCCGGTGTTGGACACCATCAAACCACGGCGCAAGCCGTCGGAAGAACCGAGCGCAATGGTGCGCACGATGCCGTCGCCGAGTTGCTGCTGCACTTCCAGGGTCAGCGCGGAGCCTTCCATTTTGAGTGCGTCATATACCTTGGGCATCTGGTTGCGTGGAAATTCCACGTCGACCACCGCACCAATACACTGAACAATTTTTCCTTGGGCTTGCATTTTTCGCTCCAAATAATTTGAATTTGCAGAACTGGGAATCAACCGCTGATTGCGGCTGCGCCAGAGACGATTTCCGACAGTTCTTTGGTGATGGCGGCTTGACGGGTCTTGTTGTAGACGAGCTTGAGCTCGCCGATCACATTGCCGGCGTTGTCGGTCGCAGCCTTCATGGCCACCATACGGGCAGCGTGCTCGGAAGCCATGTTTTCAGCCACAGCCTGATAGGCCAAGGCTTCTGCATAACGGACCAACAGCTCATCAATGACCGTCTGGGCATCGGGTTCGTAGATGTAATCCCAGGCGTGTGTGTGACCCGCTGCTTTGGTTTCGGCTTGCATGTCGGATGAAGACAAGGGCAGCAGCATGTCGATGGTGGGCACTTGTGCCATGGTGCTGACAAACTTGTTGTAGCACAGGTACACCGCGCTCACTTCACCAGCAGCATAAGCGTCGAGCAGCACCTTGACGGGGCCAATCAGCTTGTCGAGGTGCGGCTTGTCGCCCAACTGCGTCACATGCGCCACCACTTTGGCATTGACACGGTTCAGAAAACCGAGGCCCTTGCCGCCGATGGCCACAGACAGAGGCGTTTTGCCCTGAGCCTGCGTTTCGCGCAATTGAACGGTCACAGCCCGCAAAAGGTTGGTGTTCAAACCGCCACACAAACCCTTGTCCGTGGTGACCACAATGAAGCCCACCGACTTGCCGTCGTTGCGCTGCATGAAGGGGTGCACGTACTCAGGGTTGGCCTGGCCGAGATGGCTCGCAATGGTGCGAATCTTCTCGCTGTAAGGCCGGGCCGTGCGCATACGCTCCTGCGCTTTGCGCATTTTGGAGACGGAAATCATCTCCATGGCCTTGGTGATCTTCTTGGTGTTTTCCACCGATTTGATCTTGGTGCGTAG
>CAMDFK010000034.1 GCA_945897465.1 Limnohabitans sp. Rim8
GTGACGGGCACCAAGACCATCGACAAAGTGTATTACCGTCACTCGGGCTATCCCGGCGGTATCACTGCAACCAACTTCCGCGACATGCAAGCCAAACACCCTGGCCGCGCACTCGAGAAGGCTGTCAAGGGCATGTTGCCCAAGGGCCCTCTCGGCTACGCCATGATCAAGAAACTCAAGGTGTATGGTGGCGCTGAGCACCCACACACCGCCCAACAGCCTAAAGTGCTGGACATCTAAGGAGCCTTGAGATGATTGGTGAATGGAACAATGGCACAGGCCGTCGCAAATCCAGCGTCGCCCGCGTGTTTCTGAAAAAAGGCACTGGCAAGATCACGGTCAACGGCAAGGACATCCAAGCCTATTTCGGCCGCGAGACTTCGATCATGATCGCCAAGCAACCCCTCATGTTGACCAACCATGCCGAAACTTTCGACATCATGATCAACGTGCACGGTGGCGGCGAATCCGGTCAAGCCGGTGCATCGCGCCACGGCATCACCCGCGCCCTGATTGACTACGACGCATCGCTCAAGCCTATGCTGAGCCAAGCTGGTTTTGTCACCCGCGACGCCCGTGAAGTCGAACGTAAAAAGGTGGGCTTGCACTCTGCTCGTCGCCGCAAGCAGTTCTCCAAGCGTTAATCCGCTTTTTCTGCTTCGTCAAAAAGCCGCACTGGTTCGCCGTGGCGGCTTTTTGTTTGGGCGCTTGGGGTTTGAAAAGCCCATGAGGACAGTAGCGTTACTGCTTGGCACAGTCGGTAATTCCCGACCAGCGAGCTATACTATTTGGCATTGAACCGGAGAAACACCATGAGCGCTCTTGCAGAAAATATCCAGACCGTAATGCCTGAACCGATTGTCTTCACCGACAGCGCGGCCGCCAAGGTGGCCGACCTGATCGCCGAAGAGGGCAACCCTGATTTGAAGCTGCGCGTGTTTGTGCAGGGTGGCGGTTGCTCAGGCTTCCAGTACGGCTTCACCTTCGACGAGATCACCAACGAAGACGACACCACCATGAGCAAAAATGGCGTATCTTTGTTGATCGACGCCATGAGTTACCAGTACCTGATTGGTGCTGAGATTGACTACAAAGAAGATTTGCAGGGCGCTCAGTTTGTCATCAAGAACCCGAATGCCACATCGACCTGTGGTTGTGGTTCTTCTTTCTCGACCTGATTTTCAGACTGGGGTCAGCTGGGCTGGCCCAATATCAACGGGGGTATATGGCCCCCAAGACACGGGCGCCTCGGGCGCCCGTGACGCTTGGTAGGCTGGATGTTTCGCGTCGTACGGTTTTGAACGCCAGCCAGGCAAAGGCGGCAGCTTCCACTTGCAGTGGTGGCAGGCCTTGTTGATCGCTCCTGACCACCTGAATTTGGGGTAGGTGGTGGGCCAATCGGCGCATCAAATGGCTGTTCAAGGCGCCGCCACCACACACGATCAGCGTCTGCGTATCGGCGGCGTGTTGTAAAACATCTTGGGCACATGCCAGCGCTGTGAACTCTGTCAAAGTGGCTTGCACATCCTGTGTCGCCAACGTGGCTCTGGGCAAACGTGATTGCAGCCAGGACGGATTGAAAAGGTCACGCCCCGTGCTTTTTGGCGGAGCGCGGCGCAAGTAGTCTTCGGCCATCAATGGGTCCAGCAATTCGGGCAAAACACGGCCCCCAGCCGCCCAGGCGCCATGGCGGTCAAATGGGGCTCCAGTGTGCGTGGCACACCAGTGGTCCATGAGTGCGTTGCCTGGGCCGCAGTCCCAACCCAAAACATCGCCCTGCGGCTGAAGTACGCTGAGGTTGGAGATGCCCCCGATGTTGAGCACAGCCACGCAACGCCCCGGCTGTGCAAACACGCCTTGGTGGAAAGCAGGCACCAGCGGCGCCCCTTGTCCTCCGGCTGCCAGATCCCGGCTTCTGAAATCGGCCACGACGTCAATGCCCGTCAATTCGGCCAGCAAGGCGGGGTTGATCAGTTGCAGGGTGTAGCCCACTGCAGGCTGGTGGCGTGACACATCCGCATCAAACTCGAGAGGGCGATGGCGCACGGTTTGGCCGTGGGCTCCGATGGCGCTGACCTTTTCGCAATGGATGCTTGTTTGGCGTAACAAGCGTTCAACCACCTCGGCGTAATGGCGTGAGATGGCATTACCAACCAGGGCGCTTCGGTGCAGTTCGTCGGGCCCACTTTGGTTGAGCGCGAGCAATTCGTTGCGAAAAGCTGACTCAAAAGACACAAAATCATGGGCCAGCACCTCCAATCGACCAGCTGTGTCAATGCTTGCGATGATTCCATCCACCCCATCCAAAGAGGTGCCGGACATGAGTCCGATGAAGAAAGAGGGGGTCATTCAGAGCTGATGAGCGGTTGGGCCCGCAGGATCGGGGGTATGTCTCTGGGGGCCTAGAAGCGACCCTGTTGATCAGCCGTTTATTGGCTGCTGACTTCTCGCATTTGGGCCGCGGCTTGCAACTGAGATTGGGCTTGGCCCACCAGTGCGACGAATCGTGCCATGGAGCTGGGCGCAATGGGGCCGCTCTGAGCTTGCTGGATGATTCTTTGTGGGTCAACGTGCACGTCATTCACGAGGAATTCAAAGTGCAGGTGGGGTCCTGTGGACCACCCGGTGGAACCCACAGCGCCAATGACCTGACCTTTTTGAACGGTTTGGCCGCTGCGAACTTGGATCCGGCTCAAGTGCGCATACAAGGTGGAGTGGCCATTGCCGTGCCGAATTTCGACCACATTGCCATAACCACCCTGTCGACCTGCAAAAGTGACCACGCCGTCACCCACCGTCATGGCGGGTGTACCGGTTGGAGCGGCATAGTCCACACCGCGGTGAACTTGCTGGGTTTTAAAAATGGGATGCAATCGCATCGAAAAGCCGCTGGTTTGACGGGAGAACGCCAGTGGAGAGGCGAGGTAGGAACGGCTCAGACTCTTTCCGTCCATGTCGTAGTAGTTGCCTTTTTTGCCAGGCTCCTGAAACCAGACCGCATCGTACTGTTGGTTGTCATTGTGGAATTCGGCGCTGAGCACCCGACCGGTTCGCAAGGGTTCACCATCGGCTTCGAGCACTTCATAAACCACTGAAAAGCTTGCGCCTTTTCTTAATGTGCGGTGAAAGTCAATTTGGTTGGAGAAAATCTGGGTCAGCTGGTGGATAACGGGATCGGGTAAGCGAGCTTCATCCGCTGCATCGTAAAGCGAGCGAGTGACTGTGCCTCCGGTCATGCGTATGCTCGTGTTCATGGGCGAGGTTTCAAGGGTGGCTTGAAAGCCATGTGCAGAGCGGTCGATGCGAAGGCGTTGGAAAAACGTGTCGCTTTCGTTTTTAAGCCAGCGCACGTTGAGTGAAAGAAGCAATTGCTGACCAGACACTTCGGCGGAAACCGAGCGACCACCCTGCTGAAGAGCTTGGCGAGCCAAAGGATGTTTGCGCAAGAAGGCTGCTGCTTCAACGTCAACTGACCCCAATCGTCGCAGCAAAGTCTCAGGTGTGTCTGCCGGACGGGTGTGGTCAGACCGGGTCAGGTTGAATTGAAATTCGTCCAGCTGTTCGGCTTGGGATTCGAGCTGTGCAATCTCGACAGGGACCGTGATGTTGACCACGGGTTGGTCGGCGATGTCCGGCCCCAAATTGGCCACTGCAAATGCACCACCACCACCCACCAACAAGGCGCTGGTCAAGCTGACCACAATGGTTCTGGGATAACACTTGAACCATCCTTGGAAAACCAAGCTGGCTTGGTGGAGTTGAGGGTGGTAGCCATCGAGCCATGCCAACAACTTTTGTGTCGCGATCAAAACCGCGCCCAACACGGCTGTGCCGATGAACAAAATGTTCAACAGCAGGGCCGTCAAGCGAGATTGAATGAGCGTCAGGATGGGCATGGAAAAAGGAGGTGAGCGAAATTCAGTGCAAAAGAGCAAGCTGTGCATCAAGAAGCAACTCAGAGACGCACATAAAATGTACCGTCAAACGCATCTCTGATTGTACAGGGCTACAGCGCTTTCACCACAGAAAAAACCCTTATGAATCAATCCCTTGTTACAAAATATCCGGTCAATGACCGTGTCTTGAATGCTTTGGAAGTGACTTTACGAGGGTGTGAGGAACTGATTCCTCAAGAAGATTGGCTGCAAAAGCTGGCCAAATCCGAGGCCACAGGCGTGCCCCTGCGCATCAAATTGGGGCTGGATCCCACGGCGCCCGACATCCACATCGGCCACACCGTGGTGCTCAACAAAATGCGCCAGCTTCAGGACTTGGGCCATCAGGTCATCTTTCTGATCGGCGATTTCACCAGCCTGATTGGCGATCCGTCTGGTCGCAACAGCACCCGACCACCCCTCACGCCCGAGCAGATCAAGGCGAACGCCGAAACCTATTACAAGCAAGCCAGTCTGGTGCTGGACCCCAGAAAAACAGAGATCCGCTACAACAGTGAGTGGTCGCTACCCTTGGGGTCCATGGGCATGATCCAGCTGGCGGCCAAGTACACCGTGGCCCGCATGATGGAGCGCAACGACTTCCATGACCGCTTCAAGGCGGGCACCCCCATTTCGGTGCACGAGTTCCTGTACCCGCTGATGCAGGGTTACGACTCGGTCGCGCTCAAGAGCGATTTGGAGCTGGGCGGCACCGATCAAAAATTCAATTTGCTGATGGGCCGCCACCTGCAGGCCGAGTTCGGCCAGGAGCCCCAGTGCATCTTGACCATGCCGCTGCTCGAAGGCCTGGACGGGGTGGACAAGATGTCCAAGTCCAAAAACAACTACATCGGCATCAGCGAAGAGCCCAACACCATGTTCGCCAAGGTGCTGAGCATTTCGGACACCTTGATGTGGCGCTGGTACACGCTGCTGTCCTTCAAGTCGATGGCCGAGATCGAGGCGCTGAAAAAGGAAGTCGATGGCGGTCGCAACCCCAAAGACGCCAAGGTCATGCTGGCCAAGGAAATCACCGCCCGTTTCCACAGCGCAGCGGCCGCCGATGCGGCCGAGCAGGATTTCATCAACCGCAGCAAGGGCGGTGTGCCTGACGACATCCCTGAAGTGTCCTTGTCGGGTGCGCCCATGGGCATTGGGGCTTTGCTCAAATCGGCGGGCTTGGCCCCATCGACCACCGAGGCCGGACGCCTTGTTGATGGGGGCGGCGTGCGTGTGGACTCCAGCATGGTCAGCGACAAGGGCCTGAAACTCGAAGCAGGCACTTACGTGGTGCAGGTGGGCAAGCGCAAATTTGCCAAGGTCACCCTGTCTTGACAGGGGGCTGGCGCAAGGACAGATCATCCAGCGGGGGTATGCTGAGTCCATGAAAAGATTCGATGCCTGGATGACGCCGACCCGCATGCTGTGGGCTTCGGTGGTGGTGGCGCTGGTCACTATTGCCCTCAAGACTGGGGCCTGGTGGTTGACCGATTCGGTCGGTTTGTTGTCAGACGCGATGGAGTCGCTGGTCAACCTGGCCAGCGCGGTGTTCAGTTTGATGATGGTGACGATTGCGGCACGCCCTGCCGACGACGACCACCCCTACGGCCACCACAAGGCCGAGTATTTTTCCTCTGGTTTTGAAGGCATCCTGATTCTGGTGGCCGCTTTGGGCATCATTTGGGTGGCGAGTCATCGCTTGTTTGATCCTCAGCCCATCGAGCAGGTTGGTTGGGGCTTGGCCTTGTCGGTGGGCAGCTCGGCGCTGAACGGTTTTTTGGCCTGGCTCATGTTTCGCGCCGCCCGTCAGCACCGCTCGCTGGCGCTCGAAGCCGATGCTCGGCACTTGTTGACCGACGTTTGGACATCGGCAGGCGTGGTGGTGGGCATTGCCTTGGTCAGTGTCACGGGCTGGCTGTGGCTGGATGCCGTGGTGGCCATCGGCGTGGCCCTGAACATTCTCAAAGAAGGCTGGAGCTTGGTTTGGCGCTCGTCGCAGGGCCTGATGGACGAGGCGCTCGAGCCCGAGGTGCTGGCCGATGTGCAGCGCGTGCTCGATGGCTTTGCCCACCAACGCGGCGAGACCGAGATCATCCGCTTTGACCACCTGAACACCCGCAAAGCTGGGCAACGCCGTTTTGTAGACGTGCACATGCACATGCCTGCCAGCTGGACGCTGGGCCGGGCCGCTGCCTTGCGTGCCAGTGTGGAGCAGGCGCTGATGAGCGAGGTGCCCGGCTTGCGCGCCACCATCCAGCTATTGCCCAGTGATGTGGAAGCGCATTTTGATGATGCGAGGGACCTGAAATGATCGCGGTGTTGCAAAGGGTGAGTGAAGCCAGCGTGCGCGTGGATGGGGCGGTGATCGGCCAGATTGACGCGGGCTTGCTGGTGCTGCTGTGCGCCGAAAAAGGCGACACCGAAGTGGTGGCCGACAAAATGCTGGCCAAGATGCTCAAGCTGCGCATCTTCAGCGATGAGGCGGGCAAGATGAACCGGAGCGTGCAAGACGTGGCGGGTGGTTTGCTGGTGGTCAGCCAGTTCACCTTGGCCGCCGATGTCGCTGGGGGCAACCGCCCGAGCTTCACGCAGGCAGCGGCGCCCGAAGACGGTCGGCGCTTGTATGCGCACTTTGTGGCGCAGGCCCGAGCCGCGCATCCGGTCGTGCAGACGGGCCAGTTTGCGGCCGACATGAAGGTGTCGCTGGTCAACGATGGACCCATCACCATTCCGATGCGCATGAGTGCTTGAGTCTTTGGACGGCGGTGTTGGTGCCACCAACATGACGGTGGTCTGCAGCGCAACGGTCATTTCCGACCCCTGCCACCGATAATCGGTGCATGACTGCCCAAAACCAAGACGCGACATCGACCCGCTTTGACCAGCTTGCGCTGGCCCCCGCCACCCTTCAAAACCTCGAACAACTGGGTTACACCCAGATGACGCCCATCCAGGCGGCCAGCTTGCCATTGACATTGGCCGGGCAAGACCTGATTGCCCAAGCCAGCACGGGCAGTGGCAAAACGGCGGCCTTTGGCCTGCCCTTGATCGAGCGCCTCCAAACGGCGGGCTCGCCCAGCGCCGCCATTCAGGCCGTGGTTTTGTGCCCCACCCGCGAGCTGGCCGACCAGGTCACGCAAGAAATCAGGCGCCTGGCCCGTGCCCGACAGAACGTGAAGGTCGTCACTTTGTGCGGTGGTGTGGCCCTGCGTGGCCAAACCGTGAGTTTGGAGCATGGCGCCGATGTGGTGGTGGGCACACCCGGCCGTATCCTTGACCACCTGGAGCGCGGCTCTCTGAGCTTGGCGGGTGTGAACATGCTGGTGCTGGACGAAGCCGATCGCATGCTGGACATGGGCTTTTTTGACGACATCGCCAAGGTGGTGCGCCAGTGCGCCAAAGACCGCCAAACGCTGCTGTTTTCGGCCACTTACCCCGAGGGCATCGCCAAGTTGGCCGCGCAGTTCATGCGTTCGGCGCAGATTGTGAAAGTGCAGGCGCAGCACAGTGCGCACAAAATTCGTCAGGTGTTTTATGAAGTGAATGAGAACCAGCGCTTGGATGCCGTGCCCAAACTGCTGGCGCATTTCCGTCCCGAGCGCACGCTCGCGTTTTGCAACACCAAGCAGCAGTGCCGCGATCTGGTGGCGGTGCTGCAGGCCCAGGGCTACAGCGCGCTGGCGCTGTTTGGTGAATTGGAGCAGCGCGAGCGAGATCAGGTGCTGGTGCAGTTCGCCAACCGCAGCTGCTCGGTGCTGGTGGCCACCGATGTGGCCTCGCGTGGGCTGGATGTGGAGGGGCTGGAAGCTGTGATCAACGTGGACGTGACGCCCGACCCCGAAATCCACATCCACCGCATTGGCCGCACGGGCCGTGGCGATGCCGAAGGCCTGGCGCTCACGCTGGCGAGCATGGACGAGATGGGCGCAGTCGGCAAGATCGAGGTGATGCAGGGCCGCGAATCCCATTGGGCACCTTTGGCCGATGTGGTGCCCTCAGCGGGTGGCCTCTTGAAGCCGCCCATGCGCACGCTGCAAATCGTGGGCGGGCGTAAAGAAAAGATTCGCGCGGGCGACGTGATGGGTGCGCTGGCGGGGGAGTGTGGGTTGACCCGTGAGCAGGTGGGCAAGATCAATGTGAACGAGTTCTCGACCTATGTGGCGGTGCAGGCGGAATCGGCCAAAAAGGTGGAGGCACAGTTGTCTCACGGCAAGATCAAGGGCAAGAGTGTGAAGGTTCGTTTGCTCTGACGTTCTTGCCTTTTGATTGTTGCTTAGGCGGTGTGTGCCTTTCGTTTGGGCTGTGTGCCCTTATCTCTTGGGCGGTGTGTGAGGGGATGCGGCGGGTTCCTCATAACGGGGTACCGAAAATCGTCACCCGCCGCATCCCCTCACACACCTGAGTGGTCTGTTTAGCCAAAAAATGCCAATGAGCGAGTGGCCTTCCTTTTGAAATTTCGCTTTGGGTTTGACGCGACTCAGAGATTAGTGGGCGTTTAAACCACACCATGGCCTCGAATGGGGTGGGGCCGGGTGACGATTTACGGTACCCCGTTATGAGGAACCCGGCCCCACCCCATTCAAGGCCTCACCACCCATGACGTCAAACCCAAGAGCCCGACAAAATTACCGGTAAGGGCTCTTCAACCCCAAACCCGCCAAAATGGCCACCTCATAAGCCTCCATCTCCTCGGCATCGGCAGTACTGGTCTCGTGGTCCCAGCCCTGTGCATGCAAAGTGCCGTGCACCAGCAAATGCGCGTAATGCGCTGCCAGGGTTTTGCCTTGCTCCTTGGCCTCTCGCGCCACCACCGGAGCGCACAACACCAGGTCGGCCATCACCACCGGTTCCTGTTCGTAATCAAAAGTCAGCACATTGGTGGCGTAGTCTTTTTTGCGGTAACTGTGGTTCAAAGCACGGCCTTCTTCTTCGCCCACGATGCGCACCGTGATTTCGGCGTCGTCCGCCAATGCGTGGCGAATGGCGCGGGTGACCGCGTGGCGGGGCAGGGCGGCGCGGTGGCGGGCTGCATAGGGAATGTCGCCAAATTGCAGGGACAGCTGGAGTTGTTTCAGGGCCATGGGGTTCTGTTGGGAACTCAATCGTCGGTGGGCAAAGGCTTGCGACGGGTCGTGACACCCGCCCGCATGGCGGCGCTGCCTTGTGCGTCGTAAGCGTCCACAATGCGGGCCACCAGCGGGTGGCGCACCACATCGGCACTTGAAAAACGTGTGAAGGCAATTCCCTTGACACGCTTCAAGACCCGCTCGGCATCGATCAGGCCGGAGAGCTGGCCTTTTGGCAAATCGATCTGGCTCACATCGCCCGTGACCACGGCTTTGGCGCCAAAGCCGATGCGGGTCAAAAACATCTTCATCTGCTCGGTGCTGGTGTTTTGCGCCTCGTCCAGAATCACAAAGGCGTTGTTCAGCGTGCGACCGCGCATGAAGGCCAGTGGCGCAATCTCGATCGCGTTGCGCTCAAAAGCTTTTTGTACCTTGTCATAACCCATTAGGTCATACAGCGCGTCGTAGAGCGGGCGCAAATACGGGTCCACCTTTTGCGACAAGTCGCCGGGCAAGAAGCCCAAGCGCTCACCCGCTTCCACCGCTGGGCGCGTGAGCACGATGCGCTGCACGCTGGCGCGCTCGAGCGCATCCACCGCGCAAGCCACGGCCAGGTAGGTCTTGCCCGTGCCGGCCGGGCCGATGCCGAAGGTGATGTCGTGTGTGGCGATGCTTTCCAAGTACGCGGCCTGCACCGGGGTGCGGGCCTTCAGGTCGGCGCGGCGGGTTTGCAAGGCGGGCAGCTCGGCTTCTTCTCCCCCACTGTCGCCCACCAGCATGAGTTGTACCATGTCGGGCGCAATCGGGCGGTCGGCGCGTTCGTAGATCGCCTGCAAGATCTCCATCGCCCGCAGCGCCACGGCCTTGGGGCCGTCCACCTTGAACTGCTCATGGCGGTGCGCGATGCTCACCTGCAGACCGACTTCGATGGTGCGCAGGTGCGCATCCATGGGGCCGCAAAGGTGCGACAGGCGGGTGTTGTTGTGCGGCGTGAAGGTGTGTCTGACGATCAAGTGGATAATCCTGTTCGTGTGGTTTCGACCGGTTGTGGCTGGCCGTAAAGACTTGATTTTCCTCTATACCGTGCAAACCAAGGGCTTCTCTCCATGATTGGCAAACTCACCGGCATCCTGAGCGACAAAAACCCACCCGAGGTGGTGGTGGACTGCCACGGCGTGGGCTACGAAGTCAATGTGCCGATGAGCACCTTTTACAACTTGCCCGCCACAGGCGAAATGGTCTGTCTGGTCACGCACTTTGTGGTGCGCGAAGACGCACAAATCTTGTACGGCTTTGCCACTTTGAGCGAGCGCGAGGCTTTTCGTCAATTGATCAAAATCTCAGGGGTTGGCCCCCGCACGGCCCTGAGCGTGCTGTCGGGCATGAGCGTGACCGACCTGGCGCAGGCCATCACCACGCAAGAAGTCGGCCGTCTGGTCAAGGTGCCCGGCATTGGCAAAAAAACCGCCGAGCGATTGCTGTTGGAACTCAAAGGCAAACTGGGCGGAGACTTGGGCGGCTTGTTTGCCGTACACACCAGCGATGCGCAAAGCGACATCCAGCAAGCCTTGCTGGCGCTGGGTTACAGCGACAAAGAAGCCGCTGCCGCCCTCAAGAGCCTGCCCGTGGGCGTGGGTGTGAGCGAGGGCATCAAGCTGGCGCTCAAGACCTTGAACAAGTAAGCTTTGGGGTAGCTTTGCATTTGGATATCCATTGGATATACTGAAGACATGAAAACCACCGCATTGACCATTTCCACCTGGGGCAACAGCCATGGCATTCGGCTCAGCCGGGAATTGATGCAGTCGCTTGGCATCACGCCTGGCACGCCCTTGCTGGCCACGGTGGTGGCCAAAGGTTGTCTGGAGTTGCGCGCCGTGCCCCAGCGCCCGAGCCTGCAAGACAAGCTCGCCGCCTTTGACTCCCAAGTGCATGGCGGTGAAGTCATGCCCGATGGGCCGCAAGGTGTGGAGTTCGGTGGTGATGCCGAGGGCGTCAAGTGAGTCGGGCCGTTTGGGTGCCCGACCGGCAAGACATCATCTGGATCAACTTCAACCCGCAGGTGGGCCGTGAGATGCGCGACATGCACCCGATGTTGGTGTTGTCGCCCAAAGCCTTCAACGACAAGACCTCCATCGTGATTGGCTTTCCCATGTCCACGGCAAGCTACAACGCCACCAACCCGTTTGCGATTGACAACTCCAAAACGACCAAACAACCCAGTTACATCATTTGCAACCAGCCCAAGAGCTTTGACTGGCGCCAGCGCGGTGCGACACCGCACCCCTGGAAGCGGGTCAGCGACGCTATTTTTCAAACCGCTCGTCTAGAGCTCAACGACATCATCGAGTTGGTTTCCCCATGAGCATCCGCACCGACGACTTTGCACCGCAGCCCGAACCCCGGGTGATTTCGGCGGCGCCCGTGTCCCATCAGGAAGAGGCCATTGAACGCGCCCTGCGGCCCAAGCTGCTCGATGAATACGTCGGCCAGGTCAAGGTGCGCGAGCAACTGGAGATTTTCATCAGCGCCGCCAAGATGCGTGAGGAGCCGCTGGACCATGTGCTGCTGTTTGGCCCGCCTGGTTTGGGCAAAACCACGCTGAGCCACATCATTGCCGCCGAGTTGGGCGTGAACCTGCGCCAGACCAGCGGCCCGGTGCTCGAAAAGCCCAAGGACCTGGCCGCGCTCTTGACCAACTTGGAGCGCAACGATGTGCTCTTCATTGACGAGATCCATCGCCTCTCGCCCGTGGTCGAAGAAATTCTGTACCCCGCGCTCGAGGACTACCAGATCGACATCATGATCGGCGAGGGTCCGGCGGCTCGCAGCATCAAGCTCGACCTGCAGCCTTTCACACTGGTGGGCGCGACCACCCGTGCGGGCATGCTCACCAACCCGCTGCGCGACCGCTTTGGCATCGTGTCGCGTCTGGAGTTTTACACCCCCGAAGAGCTCACCCGCATCGTCACCCGCAGCAGCGGTTTGCTCAAGGCACCGATTGACCCCGAAGGCTCGTTTGAGATCGCCCGCCGCTCGCGCGGCACACCCCGCATTGCCAACCGTTTGCTGCGTCGGGTGCGGGACTTTGCCGACGTCAAGGGCGATGGCAGCATCCACAAAGGCATCGCCCAGCAAGCCCTGACCATGCTCGATGTCGACCCCGAAGGCTTTGATTTGATGGACCGCAAACTGCTAGAAGCGGTGATCCACCGCTTTGACGGTGGCCCGGTTGGTTTGGACAACATCGCGGCCAGCATTGGAGAAGAGCGCGACACCATCGAAGACGTGATCGAGCCGTATCTGATTCAACAAGGGTTTTTGCAGCGCACGCCGCGCGGGCGCATGGCCACGCTGGCGGCGTTCAGGCACCTGGGTGTGACACCACCCAAATCTTTTGGGGACAGGTTCTGACGCGGTTTTCGCTTACGTTTCACAGGCGTCATTGAACTGGCCTGAGGGCTGGGGGCTGAACGGATAATGCGCGGATGGAAACCAAATGGCTTGAAGATTTTGTGAGTTTGGCCGAAACGCGCAGTTTCAGCCGCTCCGCGCAACTGCGGCACGTCACGCAACCGGCGTTTTCCCGGCGCATCCAGTCGTTGGAGGCCTGGGCTGGTGCCGACTTGGTCGATCGCAGTTCCTACCCGACCCGGCTCACCCCTGCGGGCGAGACTTTGTACGCCCAGGCGTTGGAGATGCTGCAGTCGCTGCAAAACACCCGGGCCATGCTGCGGGGCCACAATGCGGCCGGTCAGGACATCATTCAGTTTGCTGTGCCGCACACCTTGGCTTTCACGTTTTTCCCCCAATGGATTGCCAGCTTGCGTGAGACCTTTGGGGCGGTAAAAAGTCGATTCATGGCGTTGAATGTGCACGATGCAGCCATGCGCCTGGTGGAGGGGGGCTGCGACGTGTTGATCGCTTACCACCACCCTTCGCAGCCCCTGCAAATTGACCCCGAGCGTTACGACATGGTGGTGTTGGGGCATGAGGTGATTGCGCCCTGTGTTCAAAGCACGCCCGATGGACGGGCGCTGTTCAGCTTGCCCGGTCACGCCTCACGGCCATTGCCTTATCTGGGCTACGCTCCTGGGGCGTATTTGGGTGGTGTGACCGATTGGATCTTGAAGCAGGCGGGTGTGCCGGTGCATTTGGACCGGGTCTATGAGACCGACATGGCCGAGGGTTTGAAAGTGATGGCCTTGGAAGGCCATGGCATCGCATTCTTGCCGCGCAGTGCGGTCAAAAAAGAAATCCAAGCCGGGACCTTGGTCGAATTGGGCTTGCCCGATGGCCAGACCCTGGCGCTGAGCATGGAAATACGGGCTTACCGCGAAAAGGCTGGGGCCAAACCTGGTTTCAACAGCTCAGCGCACCAGCTGTGGCTGCATTTGACCCAGAGCACTTCTGCGGTGCATTCTTCTCGTTGATGCATGGCTCCGGTGGATTTGTCCGTGCAGGCCATGTCTTATGCCGATTTTGCATGGATTTTGGGGATACCCCCTGATGGCCGCTGACCTTAAACTGACTATATTCGTGATTCACAGTTGAGTAGGCACAATTTGTGCTAATTGCTTGCACGCTGTTGTTGGCATGCACCAAGCGGGTGATTTGACTATTTTCAGTTGTTCGATCCCAGTCCTAGGGAAGCTCCTAGGCGTTGGACGGTTGGATTTGGCATTTAATCTGTGGGTGGCAATTTGCTACTCACCATTTCACAAGAGGACTCAAACCATGAAGAAAATGACACAAACCTTGATCGGCGCCGTGCTGGCCTCGGCTGGCTTGCTGGCGGCCACATCCGCCATGGCGGGCAAAACCTTGGACCAGATCAAGCAGCGCGGCCAAATCGTCTGCGGTGTCAACACCGGTCTGGCTGGTTTTTCGGCGGCTGATTCCAGCGGCAACTGGTCGGGTCTGGATGTGGACCATTGCCGTGCTGTGGCCGCAGCTGTGCTCAGCGATGCGACCAAAGTCAAATATGTGCCCTTGACCGCACAGCAGCGCTTCACCGCCCTGCAGTCTGGTGAAGTCGACGTTCTGGCTCGCAATACCACCAACACCTTGAACCGAGATGGCTCCTTGGGCCTGCACTTCATCGGTGCCAACTACTATGACGGCCAAGGCTTCATGGTCAAAAAAGGCAAAATCACCAGCGCCAAGCAGCTCAAGGGGGCCACCGTGTGCGTGCAATCGGGCACCACCACCGAGAAGAACCTGACCGATTTTTCCCGCGCCAACAAGCTCAACTTGAAGCCTGTGGTGTTCGAAAAAGTTGAAGCCGCTACCGGCGCTTATTTCGCTGGCCGTTGCCAGGCTTACACCACCGACGCATCGGGCTTGGCCTCGGTGCGTGCCAAAGAAGCCAAAAACCCAGCCGAGCATGTCATTTTGCCTGACCTGGTCTCCAAAGAACCCTTGGGCCCGATGGTGCGCCGTGGTGATGACGAGTGGTTTGCCATCAACAAATGGGTGCTGGCTGGCCTGATCGAAGCCGAAGAGTACGGCATCACCCAAGCCAACGTGGACCAGATGAAGAGCAGCGAAAACCCCCAAATCGGTCGTTTGTTGGGTGCCACCGAGGACTTGGGTAAGCACTTGGGTCTGGACAAAGAGTGGTTGGCCCGTGCCATCAAGACGACCGGCAACTACGGCGAAATGTTCGAGCGCAATGTCGGCCCCAAAACCGCCATCAACCTGCCCCGCGGCCTGAACAACCAGTGGAACAAAGGCGGCCTGATGTACGCCGCACCGCTGCGCTGATCCATTGCTTTGATTGAAGGTACCGGATACGCCCCTTTTTGGGGCGTATTTTTTACCCCTCCGACTTTTTCAAGGCAGTCTCATGTCCCATTTTTCCATGATCGAGGCCCGGCCCGTGCCCGGTAAGAAGAACCGATCGATTTCGTGGCGCAGCCGCGAAGGCCGATCGGTCATTTATCAGGTCATTGCCATCCTGTCGGCACTGGCTCTGGTGGTTTTGCTGGTGCGCAACACGCTCACCAACATGCGCCTGCGCGGCATCCAAAGTGGGTATGACTTTTTGTTTCAACCGTTTGGCTTTGACATCAGCGAAACGGTGATCGAGTATGCGACCAACAGTTCCTACTTTGTGGCCTTTGCCATCGGCATGCTCAACACGCTCAAGGTGGCGGTGATCGGCATTGTGTTGGCCACCGTGCTGGGTGTGCTGCTGGGGGTGGGGCGGTTTTCGGCTAATTTTTTGCTACGTAAAATTTGTTATGTCTACGTGGAATTTTTCCGCAATGTACCGGTTTATTTGCAGTTGCTCATTTGGTATCTCGTCTTTACCGAGATGCTGCCTGATCTGGACCGCGCCTGGAATGCGGGTCATTTCTTTTTGAGCAAAAACGGGGTCTCATTCCCCTGGCCCGTATGGCAGTTGGGTCAGACCCTGGCTTTGGTTGGTGTGGGTTTGGGCTTGGTCTTTGCCATGGTCTATCGCCGCTTGGCGCGGGCGCATTTTGACCGCACTGGACACACCCGCCCGGTGTGGGCGGTGTCCTTGGCGGTGACGCTGGCGCTGGCTGTGCTCGGCTGGTTGGTCGGTGGCGCCCCCAACGAATGGGACTTGCCCAAAAAGGGCGACTTCCAAATCGAAGACGGCGGCGCGTTCAGCCCCGAATTCATGGCCCTGCTGTTTGGCCTGGTGTTCTACACTGCGGCTTTCATCGCCGAAGTCGTGCGCTCGGGCATCGCCTCGGTGTCGCTGGGCCAGCACGAGGCCTCGGCTTCTTTGGGCCTGAGCAAAAGCCAGTCCATGCGTTTGGTGGTGTTGCCGCAGGCTTTGCGTGTGATCATCCCGCCGCTGACCAGCCAGTACCTGAACCTGACCAAGAACTCATCTTTGGCCGTGGCCATTGGCTACCCCGAACTGGTGTCGATCGCCAACACCACGCTCAACCAAACGGGCCGTGCGATTGAGGCGCTCTCGATCGTGATGTTGGTGTACCTGACGCTGTCCCTTCTCACTTCGGCCCTCATGAACTGGTTCAACGCCAGTGCCGCCATCCAGGAGCGCTGACATGAATGTTTTCAAATCCATCGATGCCCGGCCCATGCCGGGTCGCAGCGCGGGGCCTGTGGCCTGGTTGCGAAACAATTTGTTTTCCAGCCTGGGTAATAGCCTGATGTCGCTGGCCCTGCTGGCCGTGTGCCTGTGGGCCCTGTTCTCCTCACTCGACTGGGCCGTGTTGCAAGCTGTCTTTGGCAGTAACTTGCAAGCCTGTAACGATGCGCGTGGCGTGGGGGCCTGCTGGGGGGTGATCTCCGAAAAAGGCCGTCTGATCGTGATGGGCCGTTACCCGGAAGTCGAGCACTGGCGACCGGTGATCGCCACCGCCTTGATGTTGGGTGTGGTGGTGATCAGCTGCATGCCGCGTTTTTGGAACAAGACACTGCCCCTGATTTGGGCCGTGATGTTGGCCGTGTATTTCGTGCTGATGAAGGGCGGTTTTTTCGGCCTGACCGAGGTCGACACCGACCAATGGGGCGGTTTGCCGCTCACGGTCATGCTCACCGTGATCTCCATGACACTGGCCTTTCCGCTGGCCATTTTTGTGGCGCTGGGCCGTCGCTCCAACATGCCCGCCATCAGAACCCTTTGTACTCTGTATGTGGAGTTGGTGCGCGGTGTGCCGCTGATCACCGTATTGTTCATGGCCTCGTTCATGCTGCCTTTGTTCATGCCCGAGGGTGTGAAGATCGACGTGCTAGTGCGTGTGGTGGTGGGCATCACGTTGTTCTCAGGGGCGTACATGGCCGAGGTGATTCGTGGCGGCTTGCAGGCTTTGCCCAAAGGTCAAACTGAAGCAGCGGCCACCTTGGGCCTGAGCTACTGGCAGACCCAGCGCATGATCGTGTTGCCCCAAGCCTTGGCCACCGTGGTGCCGTCCATCATGAACACCTTCATCGGTCTGTTCAAGGACACCTCTTTGGTGACCATTGTGTCGCTCTACGAGCTCACGGGTGCTTTGGGCCTGGCGCTCAACTCGGACGCCGACTGGCGCCCTTTCAAGATCGAAGCTTACCTCTTCATTACCTTCATTTATTTCGCGTTCTGCTTTGCCATGTCGCGCTACAGCCTGTGGATTGAAGAACGCACGGCCGTGAGCAAAGTCCGCTGAACGAAAGACCCTCCATGACCTCCCATGCGACCCCCATCATTGAATTCAAAAGCGTGAACAAGTGGTACGCCAGCAATGGCTACCATGTGTTGCGTGATGTGAACCTGCAATTTGCCAAAGGCGAAAAAGTCGTCATCTGCGGCCCCTCGGGCTCGGGCAAGTCCACCTTGATCCGCTGCATCAACGCCCTGGAGGAATACCAGGAAGGCACACTCACGGTGGACGGCACTGTGCTGGGCGACGACCTCAAAGGCATTGACAAAGTGCGCCGCGAAGTCGGCATGGTGTTCCAGCAGTTCAACCTGTTCCCGCACCTGACGGTGATGGAAAACCTGATCTTGTCGCCCACCTGGGTGGCCAAGATGCCGCGCAAGGAAGCCATCGACAAAGCCATGGTGCAATTGGAGCGTGTGCGCATTGCCGAGCACGCCCACAAGTACCCCTTGCAGTTGTCCGGCGGCCAGCAGCAACGCGTGGCGATTGCCCGTGCGCTGTGCTTGACCCCCAAAATCATGCTGTTCGATGAGCCCACATCGGCGCTCGACCCCGAGATGATCAAGGAAGTGCTCGACGTGATGATCGAGCTGACCAGCCAGGGCATGACCATGCTGTGCGTGACGCACGAGATGGGCTTTGCCAAGGCGGTGGCCGACCGCGTCATCTTCATGGACCAGGGCCAGGTGGTAGAGCAAGCCCCGCCGCAGCAGTTCTTTGACGCGCCGCAGACGGATCGGGCGCAGGACTTTTTGTCCAAAATTCTGGGGCATTGATCTCAATGTGGTCAGATCCCGATGAAATGCTGAGTTCTTTTTGACCGCGCTTGGCCGGGATTGCGCCCGGCGGCGCACTCACTTTCTTTGCTTCGCCAAAGAAAGTAAGCAAAGAAAGGCGAGCCGCAGCCAGGGCCCTTCGGGTGCCTTGCGCTGCTCGCATCGGGCGGGGTCGGGTGCAAACTCGCTTCGCTCAAACAAGCACCCGCCCTGATCCGCCCGCTGCTGCGCTGCTCAGCCCTGCCAGAACGGCATGGAGCCCATTCGGGGCATTGCTTCGCTCGCCCCGCAAATTCAAAGCCCGATGTTTTTCGAGCTTTATCAGTAGGGTTTGCCTCTTTCTTTCTATCCGTTCACCACCAACGCTCTCACCAGAGGTGGGGCTGCGGGTTGGGGCGATTTGGCGAGCTTGCGAGTATGAGCCCCGGCCCGCAGCCCCACCTCTGGTTCCACAAGCCGTTCTTCCATAAGCCCTGGCTCCTGCATGCCCCCACCACAGGTTCAAGCAACCTTCACCCAGCGCCCCGGCCGACAGGTTTGAGACAATACGCCCCATGACCCAAGAACTCACCCTCACCCGCCCCGATGACTGGCACCTGCATGTGCGCGATGGTGCTGCCCTGAATGTGGTGGTGCCCCACACCGCCGCCCAATTCGGCCGTGCCATCATCATGCCCAACCTCAAGCCGCCCGTGACCACCGCTGAGCAGGCGCTGGCCTACAAGCAGCGCATTCTGGCCGCCGTGCCCGTGGGCATGGCGTTTGAGCCGCTCATGACGCTGTATCTGACCGACAACCTCGCCCCGGCCGAGATTGTCCGTGCCAAGGCTGCAGGCGTGGTGGCTTGCAAGCTGTACCCAGCAGGCGCCACCACCAACAGCGACGCGGGCGTGACCGACCTGCGCAAGATCTACCCCGTGCTCGAAGCCATGCAGCGCGAAGGCGTTTTGCTGCTGGTGCACGGTGAAGTCACCTCGTCCGACATCGACCTGTTCGACCGCGAAGCCGTGTTCATTGAGCAGCATCTGATCCCGCTGCGCCGTGATTTCCCGGGCCTGAAAATCGTGATGGAACACATCACCACCCAAGAAGCCGCTCAGTATGTGGCCGCTGGCGACGCCAATTTGGGCGCGACCATCACCGCGCACCACCTGCTGTACAACCGCAACGCCATCTTCACTGGGGGCATTCGCCCGCATTACTACTGCCTGCCTGTACTCAAGCGCGAAACCCACCGCCAGGCGCTGGTGCAAGCGGCCACCTGTGGCAACGCCCGTTTCTTTTTGGGCACCGACAGCGCCCCGCACCCGGCGCACCTCAAAGAGCACGCCACGGGTTGCGCCGGTTGCTACACCGCACACGCCGCCATCGAGATGTATGCCGAAGCTTTTGAGCAGGCCGGTGCACTGGACAAGCTCGAAGGCTTTGCCAGCTTCTTTGGGGCCGACTTTTACGGTCTGCCGCGCAACACCGGCACCATCACGCTTCGCCGCGAAAGCTGGACGCCTGCCGAGAGCTTTCCGTTCGGTGAGGCGGAACTCAAGCCCCTGCGTTCGGGAGAAAGCCTGCCGTGGCGTCTGTTGGCGGGCTGAGCCCCAACCGTGCGGGCCACCGCTGCGCGTCCGCCTCCAGCTTGGGCGTCACCGACATCGATTGGCACGCGCCTTGGCTGGCCGACTGGCGGGCCGTGGGGGAGCCCATCGCACGGCAAGTGGCGGCAGGCGTGCCCCAGCCCGAGGCCTTGAACGCGGCGGGCCGAGCCCCCTTGCGTTTTGTGCCACAAGCCGACTTGCCCGAAGGCCAAGCCTACGAAGACTTCATTTTTGCCACGGGCCAGGTGCCCACCCGCGAGGGCTTGCACGACTTCTTCAACGCCCTGTGCTGGATGCATTTCCCGCTGACCAAACAACGATTGAACCACTTGCAGGCCCGCGAAATTGCCCGTGCCGGGGTGGGGCAGGTGCGTGGTCCGGTGCGCGATGCCGCCACCGTGTTCGATGAAAACGCCTTGCTGATACAGACTTCTGATGCGGTGTGGACCGCCTTGAACGAGCACCGATGGATTGACGCCTTTGGGGGTTTGCGCAGTGAGTGGGCGCACACACGGCTGTGGACTTTTGGCCATGCCGCGCTCGAAAAAGCGGTGCAGCCCTACAAATCGATCACCGTGCACCTGTGTCGTGTGCCGCAAAACGTGGCGCAGAACGACCTGGACGCCTGGCTGGCGCAAGACCTCACGCCTGACAAATTGGCCCGCAAACCCTTCAGCCCCTTGCCCCTGCTGGGGGTGCCCGGCTGGTGGCCGGCCAACGAAGACCCGGCGTTTTACGCCGATGCCAGCGTTTTTCGGCCACGCAGAAGTCCACGCCTGTCTGAAAAACCGTACGCCAATGCGGAAATCACGCCCACGGCTTGATTTTGCAGGCCGACACCCTAATATCCGTCCCAACGTGCCCGCGTCTTTCGGGTGAAAGTGAAACTCAACATGAAACGCATTTTTCTTTTTGTGGTGACCAACCTGGCCGTGGTGCTGGTGTTGGGCATCGTCGCCAACTTGCTGGGCGTGAACCGCTTCCTCACGTCCAACGGCCTGAACCTGGGCGCTTTGCTGGGTTTTGCGCTGATCATGGGCTTTGGTGGCGCCATCATTTCTTTGCTCATGAGCAAGTGGATCGCCAAAATGTCCTCAGGGGTCAGGGTGATTGCCCAACCCGCCAATGCCGACGAAGCCTGGATTGTGGACACGGTGCGCAAACTGGCTGACAAAGCCGGCATCGGCATGCCTGAGGTGGGCATCTTTGAAGGCGACCCCAACGCCTTTGCCACCGGCGCTTTCCGTGATTCGGCCTTGGTGGCCGTGTCCACGGGTTTGCTGCACAACATGACCCACGAAGAAATCGAGGCGGTGCTCGCTCACGAGGTGGCGCACATTGCCAACGGCGACATGGTCACCATGACTTTGATCCAGGGCGTGATGAACACCTTTGTGGTGTTCATCTCCCGCGTGGTCGGTTACGCGGTGGACAGCTTCTTGCGCAAGGGTGACAGTGAAAACTCTGGCCCCGGCATTGGCTACTACGTGACCACCATCGTGATGGACATTTTGTTGGGCGTTCTCGCTGCGATCATCGTGGCCTGGTTCAGCCGTCAGCGCGAGTTCCGTGCCGATGCCAGCGCAGCGCAACTCATGGGCCGCAAGCAGCCCATGATCAATGCCTTGGCCCGTCTGGGCGGTGTTCACACCGCCGAGTTGCCCAAGAGCATGGCTGCCATGGGCATTGCCGGTGGCATCGGTCAGCTGTTCAGCACCCACCCTCCCATTGAGCAGCGCATCGCCGCTCTGCAAAACAGCGCTTTATAAAGACGATTCGTCTTTGGCCAAGGCATCCAGGTGGGTGGTGTCACCCCAACCCACCAGTGACAGGCCTTGCGGCGTCCACAGCAGGCGATTGACCGAGGTGTTGGTCAACTGCCAGGTTCGAGGTGCTTGGAGTTCAAGGTGGGTGGCGGCGCGGTACAAAATGTCCAGTACGCCGCCATGAGCCACCATCACCACTTGTTGGCCAGGATGTTGAGCGGCCAGTTCGTCTACGGTGGCCACAATCCGTTCACGCAAGGTGATCAAAGACTCACCACCCTCCGGCGGCGTCCAATCCGGCGTACGTTTGCGCCAGTGCCAAGCGTGTTCGGGCAGCTCAGCTTCGATTTCGGCGTACGTGCGGCCCTGAAATGCGCCAAAGTGCCGCTCTCTCAGTCCAGGATGCATTTTTACGGTTAGCCCCAGGGCTTGCGCAATGGCTTGTGCTGTGGTGTGAGCACGCGACAGATCGCTCGCATAAATGGCATCGATGGTTTCGCTCTGCAGCAGTGCTTGGGCCAGGTGCTGCGCTTGGCGCAGTCCCACCTCGTTGAGTGGGATGTCGAGATGGCCTTGTAGTCGGGTGTCCACATTCCATGCGGTCTCACCGTGGCGGATCGCCAAAATTCGGGTCGGTTCCATAAATTTCTTGGGTCTCAGCGCGGCAGTTCGATGTTGACCCGGCGCGGGCCAGCAGGCGGGTTGGGGAAGTTGGCCAGCGCGGCCTGGAACAGGGTGGCAAAAATCGGCACGCTGTCGCTCCAGGGGCCTGCGTGGCTGGCGCGGGTTTCATAGACCACCTGGCCTGATTTCAAGTCGCGCATGACCACGCTGACTTCGCGGCGGTAATGTGTGGGAGGTGGAAAGCGCATGCCCACGCCCAGACCGATGTGCGAGCCGAAGTTGCGACCAAAACCCGAACCGATGGCGATGTTGCCGTAAGGCGTCCATCCTGTCCCCAAGGGTCGGCCCCAAGGGTCGGCCAGGTATTGCGTGCCGCTGAAGCCCACCATCACACTCAGGCTGGCTGCGGCATCGTCGCGCACCAGACCCACCGCCGTCATCGCGGCCTGGGCTTGCTGCTCGGCCAGGCCAGCTTCGGGGTTGTGCACCTGAGAGGGCAGGCGCTCAAAGCGGTACTTGGCCCCTTGCAAACTCATGCCGGGCGGCGCGGCCGCCACCGAGACCACATCGCTGTCGATCAGGCGCATCGAGGCGCAGCCTGTCAGCCAGCTCAAGGCCAGTGCAGCCAAGGCCATCGAAAACCACCGCGTGAGCTGACGAGTTGCTGTGCGCATGCGCTGTCCCCTTAAGGTTCACATCGAGATGACCTGAATGCCCGGCAAGGAAGCTTCCTTGAACTCTTCCTCGTCAAAAGCCTTGTCGCCATCGTCTGATTCGATGCCTGTGATTTTCAGGTCCTTGAAGCCGTGCAGCTGGGCGTCCATCAAATGCGAGGGCACCACATTTTGCAAAGCCGCAAACATGTTTTCAATCCGGCCAGGGTGCTTCTTTTGCCACTCGCGCAGCATGTTGCCCACCTGCAAGCGTTGCAGGTTTTCCTGGCTGCCACAGAGTGTGCAGGGGATGATGGGGAACTGTCGGTGCGCTGCCCAACGGATGAGGTCGGTTTCGGCCACATAGGCCAGTGGACGGATCACCATGAACTCGCCGTTGTCGCTCACCAGCTTGGGGGGCATGCCTTTGAGCTTGCCGCCAAAAAACATGTTCAAAAAGAAGGTCTGCAGCATGTCGTCGCGGTGGTGGCCCAGGGCCAGTTTGTTGCATTTGAGCTCACGCGCCACGCGGTACAAAATGCCCCGGCGCAGACGCGAGCACAGGCTGCACATGGTCTTGCCTTCGGGGATCTTGTCCTTCACGATCGAGTACGTGTCTTGCGTCTCGATGTGGAACTCCACACCCAGCTCTTTGAGGTAGGCGGGCAGGATGTGGTCAGGGAACCCTGGCTGCTTTTGGTCCAGGTTGACTGCTACCAACTCGAAGTCCACCGGTGCTCGGGCCTTCATCTTGAGCAAGATGTCGAGCATGCCGTAGCTGTCTTTGCCGCCCGACATGCAGACCATGATGCGGTCGCCCGCCTCGATCAGGTTGAAGTCGCTGATGGCTTGGCCCATTTGGCGGCACAGGCGTTTTTCGAGCTTGTGGGTCTCGCGCTCGACCTTGATGGCTTTGGCAGCCTCATATTCGGCTTGTGCTTGTACCCAGGCGTTGTCTGCTTCTTTGTCTGTGTCTATGTCTGTGTTCATGAGGTTCACCACTGTCCGGTTTCCATGCGAATGGCCACTTCGCAGTCTTCAAAAATCTCAAGTTTGGCAATCTTGACGCGCACGCCCAGCACGCCGGGCAGTTGCATCAGGCGGTTGGAGACTTTGCCGATCAAAGTCTCCAACAGGTTGATGTGCTCGGCGGTGCATTCATCGATGATGATTTTGCGCACCTTGCGGTAGTCCAGCACCGAGTGGATGTCGTCGTCGCTGGGCAGCAGGGGCTGCGTGCCCAAGTTCAATTCAGC
>CAMDFK010000035.1 GCA_945897465.1 Limnohabitans sp. Rim8
ATCTTCTCGCTGTAAGGCCGGGCCGTGCGCATACGCTCCTGCGCTTTGCGCATTTTGGAGACGGAAATCATCTCCATGGCCTTGGTGATCTTCTTGGTGTTTTCCACCGATTTGATCTTGGTGCGTAGTTCCTTGCCCGATGCCATCAGTGGCTCCTTTTGATCAGGTAGAAATTAAGCAAAGCTTTTCTTAAAAGCGGCCACAGCGGTGTTCAATTCGGCCTCAGCCTCTTTGTCCAGTGCTTTGGAGCTTTCGATCTTGGCCAGCAAAGCAGCGCACGAATCCTTCAGGTAAGCGTGCAAGCCATGCTCAAAAGCCAAGACTTTCTTGACATCGATGTCGTCCATGTAACCCTTGTTCACCGCAAACAAGCTGGCACCCATCAGGCTGATGGACAGCGGGCTGTACTGGGCTTGCTTGAGCAATTCGGTCACGCGGGCACCACGGTCGAGCTGCTTGCGTGTGGACTCGTCCAGATCGGAAGCGAACTGCGCGAATGCAGCCAATTCACGGTATTGGGCCAAGTCGGTACGGATACCGCCGGACTGGCCTTTGATGACCTTGGTCTGAGCGGAGCTACCGACGCGGGACACCGAAATACCGGCGTTGATCGCAGGGCGGATACCGGCGTTGAACAAGCTGGTTTCCAAGAAGATCTGACCGTCGGTGATCGAAATCACGTTGGTGGGCACAAAAGCGGACACGTCACCAGCTTGGGTTTCAATGATGGGCAGAGCCGTCAAAGAACCTGTCTTGCCTGTCACAGCACCTTTGGTGAAGGCTTCGACGTAGTCGGCATTCACACGGGCTGCACGCTCGAGCAAACGGCTGTGCAAATAGAACACGTCGCCAGGGTAGGCTTCGCGGCCTGGTGGGCGGCGCAAGAGCAGCGACACTTGACGGTAAGCCACAGCTTGCTTGGACAGGTCGTCATAAACGATCAAAGCGTCTTCGCCGCGGTCACGGAAGTATTCGCCCATGGTGCAGCCCGAATAGGCCGACACGTACTGCATCGCTGCAGATTCGGAGGCGGAAGCGGCCACAACGATGGTGTATTCCATCGCGCCAGCTTGTTCCAGAGCACGCACCACGTTCTTGATCGACGAGGCTTTTTGGCCAATCGCGACGTAAACGCAGGTCATGTTCTGACCTTTTTGGTTGATGATGGCGTCGATCGCGACGGCGGTCTTGCCGGTCTGGCGGTCGCCAATGATCAATTCGCGCTGGCCACGGCCCACGGGCACCATGGAGTCGATTGACTTCAGGCCGGTTTGCATAGGCTGGTCAACCGATTTACGTGCGATCACGCCAGGGGCGACTTTTTCGATCACGTCGGTCATCTTGGCGTTGATCGGGCCTTTGCCGTCAATCGGCTGACCCAGTGCGTTCACCACGCGGCCAATCAGTTCGGGGCCAACGGGCACTTCCAGAATGCGGCCGGTGCACTTGACCGTGTCGCCTTCGGAGATGTGCTCGTATTCACCCAAGATCACGGCGCCGACCGAGTCACGCTCGAGGTTCAGGGCCAGACCAAAGGTGGCAGCACCTTCGGCAGTGGATGGGAATTCGAGCATTTCGCCCTGCATCACATCGGACAGGCCGTGCACGCGAACGATACCGTCGGTAACAGACACCACGGTGCCCTGGTTGCGGATATCGGCGCTGGCGGACAGCCCTTCAATGCGGCTCTTGATCAGTTCAGAAATTTCTGCGGGATTGAGTTGCATGACTCTTTCCTTCTTTCTTTAAATATGTCCGGTCTCAACCGCTTATGCGGTGAGGGCCGATTTCATTTGTTCCAGTCGGGCCTTGACAGAGGTATCGAGCACCTCGTCGCCCACCACCACACGGATGCCACCGATCAAGGCGGCATCGAGCTCGACGCTCACATTGAGCTTACGCGCAAAGCATTTTTCGAGCGTGGACGACAAATCGGCCAAAGCCGAGGCGTCGATGGGGAATGCGCTGTAGACCACCGCGTCAGCGGTGCCACCTTGTGCATTCATGAGGGCCCGGTACTGCTGTGCAACCACAGGCAGCGCAGTGAGACGGCGGTTTTCGATCACCAGGCGCAGGAAGTTCTTGCCAGCCTCGGGCAGTGCTGTGCGCACCACGCCAGAGATCAGCTCGAATGCCTGCTCGTCGGACACTTTGGGGCTGTCAATGAACTGCTGCAGTTGCGCGTTGTCGGCAACAGCAGCGAGTTCTTCCAGCCAAGCGGCCGTGCCAGCGTGGTCGGATGCCTGCGCTTTGAAAAGCGCTTCGGCATAAGGGCGGGCGATGGTAGCAAGTTCTGCCATGGTCTTCTCTGGCTGGAGCTTCTTACAGCTCGGTCTTGAGGCGGTTCAGCAGATCAGCATGGACACCGGCGTTGACTTCCTTGCGGAGAATCTGCTCGGCGCCTTTAACAGCCAGGGCAGCGACTTGCTCACGCAGAGCTTCGCGGGCCTTGACTGCTTGCTGCTCGGCTTCGGCCTTGGCAGCTGCGATGATCTTGTTGCCTTCTTCGATGGCACGTGCTTTGGCTTCGTCAACGATGCCATTTGCACGTCGCTCGGCGTCAGCCAAGCGCGTAGCCGTCTCGTTGCGAGACTTGGCCAACTCGGACTCGACACGCGCATTGGCGTTGGAGAGTTCAGCTTTGGCTTTGTCGGCAGCAGCGAGGCCGTCAGCGATTTTTTGTGCCCGTTCGTCGAGTGCTTTTGTGATTGGGGGCCACACGAATTTCATCGTGAACCACACCAGAATCGCAAAAACGACCATCTGAATGAACAGCGTAGCGTTAATGTTCACGGTTGTGTCCTTCTTCTGTTGGAAGAGGTCCGCGGATTACAGAACGAAGGGGTTGGCGAAGGCGAACAGCAAAGCGATGGCCACACCGATCAGGAACGCAGCATCGATCAGACCGGCCAAGATGAACATCTTGGTTTGGAGTTCGTTCATCAACTCAGGTTGGCGAGCCGAAGACTCGAGGAATTTGCCGCCCATCAAAGCGATACCGATGGAAGCGCCGATAGCACCCAAACCAACAATCAAACCACAAGCCAATGCCACCAGGCCGAGAATGTTTTCCATGAGAAGCTCCTAAAAATGAGTGGAAAAAGAAACAAGAAACAAGGGAAAAAGAGTCATCAATGTGCGTCGTGCGCTTGACCGGTGTAGATCAATGTCAACATCATAAAGATGAAGGCTTGCAAGGTGATGACCATGATGTGGAACAGGGTCCACACGGTTCCGGCGATGACATGACCAATGGCCAAGCCAACACCGGTTGCCGACAATGCCCAGCCACCACCCATGAGGGCAATCAACATGAACACCAACTCACCTGCAAACATGTTGCCAAACAGTCGCATGCCGTGCGAGACCGTCTTGGCCAAATATTCAATCATCTGCATCAGGAAGTTCACTGGCCACAAGGCCCAGTGGTTACCGAAAGGCGCGGCGATGAGCTCATGCGCCCAGCCGCCCAAACCCTTGATTTTGATGTTGTAGTAAAGGCAGATGACCAGCACCGAGCAAGACAAACCCAAAGTGGTCGACAAATCTGCTGTGGCCACAACGCGCATGTAATCTTTGAAGCCCAACTCTGGACCAGCGGTATGCCAGATCTGAGGAATGAGGTCTACAGGAATCATGTCCATGAAGTTCATCAAGAAAATCCAGACAAACACCGTGAGGGCCAAAGGAGAAATGAGTTTGCGGCTTTTGGCGTTATGGATCACGCCCTTGGCCTGGTTTTCGACCATTTCGGACAAAATCTCGACAGCCGCCTGAAAACGACCGGGCACGCCGGAAGTGGCTTTGCGCGCACCCGACCACAAAACGAAGCAGCCAATCACACCCAAGACGATCGAGTAAAAGACCGAGTCCAAGTTGAACAGGCTGAAGTCCACGATGCTCGTTTGCTTGACGCTTTCAAATGAGAAATTCATTTGCAGATGTTGCAAGTGATGCTGGATGTACTCTCCAGCCGTTGGGGCGTTCGCGCCAGCGTTTTCAGCAGCCATAAATCACCAATCAGTTCAAAATAGGGTTGGTTTCGATTTGCGTTGCATCCAGCCCAGCGCCATGGCCAGCCAATACACCTTCATCGTCACCACAAAACCGGCCACCAAGGCAAGCCAGCTCAGATCAGAAATCACTTTGGGCGCTGCCAGAAGCAACGCCACGGTCAAAACAATTTTGACCAACTCCCACACCATCAGGCCCATCAAAGCTGAGCCTGGCTGAGTGCGCCGCATTTGTCGGCTCAAGGCCCGCACAAACACCACGGCAGGAACCACCACCGCCACCGAACCCCAGGCCGAAGACGCAGCGTGCGTCCACTCACCCGTGAACAGGCCCGTCAAGAGCGCCATCAAAGCGCCCACCCCCACCTGCAAAAACAGCACGCGCCAAGGCGAAGCCTGAGGGTTGTGTTGTCGCCAGGCCTGCGCCTCTTGGGGACTCAGGGGCTTGAATTCGGATTCGAGACCTTCATCTGCAGCATCTGGCGTGTCACTGGGCATACCCTTTTTCAGGGTTGAGGCGATTTTGGTCATCTCAAATTACACAGGAGTTACAAACGCAACAAACACTGCAAAGCCTTAGATTATACGTAGAAACCCGTGCGCTCCTATTTTTTTTGATCCAATCTCAATTGTCCCTCGTTCCACATGGCCAATTCCAACAGCGACAATCAATCTAAAAGGTTTTTTCACCCCTGCTTTTCAACTTGAAGATTGGTTTTTTTATGTACGAATGGCTTAATTTTCTTCACTTGGCGGCTGCCATCATCTGGATGGGCGGCATGGCCTTGGTCATTTTGGCGCTGCGTCCAGTGGTCATTGCACGAATGGTGCCCCCCGAGCGCTTGGCTCTGATGTCTGAGGTCCTGAGCCGTTTTTTTGCCATGGTTTGGATCTCGATTGGCTTGATTTTGGCCACCGGTTTCTGGATGCTGTCGATGGCCGACATGAAGCTCGCCCCCAAGGGCTGGCATGCCATGTCGGGCCTGGGACTGGTGATGTGCCTGATTTTTGCCCACATCTGGTTTGCGCCATTTCGCCGCTTGAAAGCCGCCGTCACCAACACCGATTGGCCCGCAGCGGGCAAGGCTTTGGGACAAATCCACCCTTTGGTGCTGACCAATTTTGCTTTGGGTTGGCTAGCGGTTTTGGCGGTCATCGTCTGGCGTTAAGCTAATGGGCAAAACGGACCCTTTCATGAGTGCTTCCATCACACCCCCCGCGGGCATCGACCCGCGCAAAGACACCCTGATCGAATACCCCTCGGTCTTTCCGATCAAGGTCATGGGTGCGATGGTCGACGGCTTTGCCGAGGCCATGTGCCAGCTTGCCCTGCAGTTCGATCCGGGCTTTGACCCCACCACCATCGAGTTGCGCCCCAGCAAAGGCGGCAACTACCTGGGTGTGACGCTCAGCATCACGGCAACCAGCCGCGAACAACTTGACGACCTCTACCGCGCCCTGACCTCGCATCCGATGGTCAAAATCGTGCTGTGAGCATGGACATCCGGCTTCTTGGACAGGTAGATTACCTGCCAACCTACGAAGCCATGCAGGCGTTCACGGCCGCGCGCTCGGCTGAGACGCCCAATCAACTTTGGCTGTGCGAACACCCGCCTGTGTTCACCCAAGGGCTGGCGGGGCAAGCCTCGCACCTCTTGATGCCCGGCGACATTCCGGTGGTGCAGACCAATCGGGGTGGGCAAGTCACTTTTCATGGCCCCGGCCAAGTCATGGCTTACCCCTTGGTCAACCTGCAACGCGCCGGTTACTACGTCAAGGAATTCGTCTTCAAGCTGGAAGAATCGGTCATCCGCACGCTGGCGCATTTCGGCGTGACAGGCCACCGGATGGCGGGCGCACCGGGCATTTATGTGCGCCTCGATGACCCCTTCAGCCACACAGCCTTGGTTGGTCCGGCACCCGCTAACGACCCCTTCAAAGGCCTGGGCAAGATCTGCGCCTTGGGCATCAAAGTCAGCCGCCACTGCACCTATCACGGCGCGGCCCTGAACGTGGCCATGGACCTTCAACCCTTTGAGCGTATCAACCCCTGCGGCTATGCCGGCCTGAAAACCGTGGACCTTTTTACAATCGGTGTTGAAACCACCTGGGACGATGCTGCCCGTGTGCTGGCTGGCCAACTCGCCGCCCGACTCTGAAACGCCCCCCGACCTGCCGCCAAACGGCGACCGAAAGAATCCGATGAGCCATACCCCGACCGAGCGCCAAGTGGTTCGCGAAGCGCAAAGCGTAGAAAACTACGACCCCATGGCCAAGCAAAAGGCTGCCGCCAAACTCTCGCGCATTCCGGTCAAGGTCGAGCAGGCCGAGGTGCTCAAAAAGCCCGATTGGATCCGTGTCAAGGCCGGCTCGCCCACCACCCGTTTTTACGAAATCAAAGACGTGCTGCGCGCCAACAAACTGGTGACCGTGTGTGAAGAAGCCAGCTGCCCCAACATCGGCGAATGCTTTGGCAAGGGGACGGCCACCTTCATGATCATGGGCGACAAATGCACGCGCCGCTGCCCGTTTTGCGACGTGGGCCACGGCCGCCCCGACCCGCTCGATGTGAACGAACCCGACAACCTGGCCAAAACGATTGCGCAGCTCCAACTGAAATATGTGGTCATCACCAGCGTGGACCGCGACGATTTGCGCGACGGCGGCGCTGGGCACTTTGTGGAATGCATCCGCAAAACCCGTGAGCTCTCGCCGACCACCCAGATCGAAGTGCTGGTGCCCGACTTCCGGGGACGTGACGACCGCGCCCTCGAAATCCTGAAGGCCGCCCCACCCGATGTGATGAACCACAACATGGAAACCGTACCGCGCCTGTACAAAGAAGCACGCCCGGGCTCGGACTACCAGTTCTCGCTGAACCTGCTGAAAAAATTCAAAGCCCTGTTCCCGAACGTGCCGACCAAGAGCGGCCTGATGGTCGGCCTGGGCGAAACGGACGAAGAAATCCTGGACGTTATGCGCGACATGCGTACGCACAACATCGAGATGCTCACCATTGGCCAGTACCTCGCCCCCAGCAACAGCCACCTGCCGGTGCGCCGCTACGTGCACCCCGACACCTTCAAGATGTTCGAAGCCAAGGCCTACGAAATGGGCTTTTCGCATGCAGCGGTGGGTGCGATGGTGCGCAGCAGTTACCACGCCGACCAGCAAGCGCATTCGGCGCATTTGAGCTTGGCTGAAAAATCCTGACGAACCGCATTGCCAAACCGAATTTACCCAAGGCCCTCACATGACCGACACCACCCCTGGCTCAGCCCCCTACACCCCACCGAAAATTTGGATTTGGAACAAAGCCAACGGTGGGCGTTTTGCCAACATCAACCGGCCCATTTCAGGCCCCACCCACGAGCAGGACTTGCCGCGCGGCCAACACCCGCTTCAGTTGTACTCCATGGGCACGCCCAATGGCGTCAAGGTCACGGTCATGCTCGAAGAATTGTTGGCTTTGGGGCACACGGGTGCCGAGTACGACGCCTGGCTCATCCGCATCCAAGAAGGTCAGCAGTTTGGCAGCGGCTTTGTGGGCGTCAACCCCAACTCCAAAATTCCGGCCCTCTTGGACTGCAGCCGCGAGCAGCCCGTGCGGGTGTTCGAGTCGGGCGCCATCTTGGTCTACCTGGCCGAAAAATTTGGCGCTCTGCTGCCCACCGACCCGGCCCAACGCGCTGAATGCATGTCGTGGCTGTTTTGGCAAATGGGCAGCGCGCCTTATTTGGGCGGTGGTTTCGGCCATTTTTATGCCTATGCGCCCTTCAAGATCGAATACGCCATCGACCGATTTGCCATGGAGGTCAAGCGTGAGATGGATGTACTGGACCGCCGCCTGGCCGAAACCCGCTTCATCGCAGGCGAAACTTACACGATTGCCGACATCGCCATCTGGCCTTGGTATGGCGCCCTGGCCAAAGGTCTTTTGTACGAAGCCGGTGAATTTTTACAGGTCCAGGAATACGTCCACGTGCAGCGCTGGGCCGAAGAGCTGGCACAACGCCCTGCTGTGAAACGCGGGCGCATGGTCAACCGCGTGGTGGGAGCGCCCGAGTCTCAGTTGCATGAGCGCCACGATGCGGGTGACTTCGACACCCTTACGCAAGACAAAATCAAAGCCGCGTGACACCGCCGAGCCGTCTTGGCTCGACTCTCTTCATCCGGTTCAGGGATTCATGCATCCCGCTGGGTCTTCGCTGTCCAGTACCTGAGCGGCCCAGGGGGCCAATTTGGTGGTGTCCGAGCGCAGCACCTGGTGTTTGACGGCCAGGATTTGAGAGGGATGCATGGAAAAGCTTCGCAGACCCAGCCCCAGCAGCAAGCGGGTCATGGCCACATCGCCCGCCATCTCGCCGCAGACCGAAACACCCTTGCCTTGGCGCTGGCACTCGGCAATGGTGTCAGCGATCAGGCGCAGCACGGCCGGGTGCAAGGGGTTGTAGAGGTGGGCCACCGATTCATCGGCCCGGTCAATCGCCAAGGTGTACTGGATCAGGTCGTTGGTGCCGATGGACAAGAAGTCAAAGTACTTGAGGAACAGTCGCAAAGACAAAGCGGCCGCCGGAATTTCGATCATCGCGCCTAAGCGCACCGGGCCATGGGTTGCGCCGCGGCGGTCGAGTTCGTGGCGGGCTTGCGCGATCAGGGCCAGCGTCTGACGGATCTCGCTGCCATGCGCCAGCATGGGGATCAGCAAATGGACTTGCCCGTGCGCCGCCGCCCGCAAAATGGCGCGCAGCTGCGTGAGGAACATGGCCGGATCGGCCAAGCACCAGCGGATGGCACGCAACCCAAGGGCCGGGTTCAGGTGTGAAGCTTCATGTCGGCTTTCATCAAGGGGTTTATCGGCCCCCACATCCACCGTGCGGATGGTCACGGGCAAACCGTTCATGCCATCCACCGCACGGCGGTAGGCCTGGTACTGCGCTTCTTCGTCCGGCAGATGGCCTTGGCGGCCCATGAAGAGGAATTCGCTGCGGAACAAACCCACGCCGACCGCACCGGCCGTGAGGGCAGCAGCGGTGTCTTCGGGCATTTCGATGTTGGCCAGGAGCTCGATTTTTTGACCATCGAGCGTGACCGAGAGTGTGTGGCGCAAGCGGGCCAGGCGCTCGCGCTCGAGGTCGCCTTGGCGTTGTTTGAAGCCGTAATCGGCCAGGATGATGGGCGAGGGGTCCACGATGACCACGCCCGCATCGCCATCGATGATGACCCAATCATCTTGCTTGACCAGCTGGCTGGCGGTGCGCGCCCCCACCACCGCCGGAATGTCCAGACTGCGCGCCACGATGGCGGTGTGCGAGGTCTTGCCGCCGACATCGGTCACAAAGCCGGTGAACACGCTTTGTTTGAACTGCAGCATATCGGCGGGCGACAGGTCGTGTGCCACCAGCACCAAGGGCACATCGGTATCGCCCAACTGCAACTCTTGCTGAGGTCTCTGAGGCCGCTGGGTTTGAGCGACCAAAGGCCCTGTGCCCTTGAGACAGTGCAACACCCGCTCACCCACTTGCTCCATGTCGGCCTTGCGCTCGCGCAGGTAAGGGTCTTCCATTTCCTCGAACTGGCGCACGATGATGTCGAGCTGACTGGTCAAAGCCCACTCGGCGTTGTACAGGCGTTTTTTGATCCAGTGCACCACGCCTGCCGTCAGCTCTTCGTCTTGCAGCAGCATCAGATGCACGTCCAGCAAGGCCACCAGCTCGTGCGGCGCGTCCTTGGGCATGTCTTTTTGCAGGCGTTGCAGCTCATCGACCACCGCATCGCGGGCCACGCGCAAGCGCTGGATCTCGGCATTGACCTGATCGGGTTTCACAAAATAGTGCACCACATCGACGCGACTGGAGGCCACCAGAACGGCACGCCCGATGGCGATGCCACGCGCCACTGCCAAGCCATGGATGCTGAAGGTCATGGCTTATTCGCCTTCGCCAAACTTGTCGTTGATCAAGGCCAAAATCGCCGCCAAGGCCTCTTCCTCGCGCTCGCCCACGGTCTCGACCATCACCTCGCTGCCCAGACCAGCGGCCAACATCATCACGCCCATGATGCTTTTGGCATTGATGCGTCGCTCGCCTTTGCTCATCCAGACTTCGCACGCAAAGCTGCCCGCCAATTTGGTCAATTTGGCCGAAGCGCGGGCGTGCAGCCCCAATTTATTGCTGATGATCACGGCGGCCTGGGGCATGTCTGAGTCCGTTCTGGTTTTGGGGGGCTGTACTGCCCACGGGGATCACGCCCTGGGTGCCACCAGCATGGGCGCGTGCAGCCAAGGCCTCTAAGCTTTCATGACGATAACAAACGCTGCGCAGCAGCATGGGCAAATTGACCCCGGCCACCAAGCGCGTTTGAAGCCCATCGCCCAGTTGTTGAGCCACATTGCAGGGCGTGGCACCAAATACATCACTGAGCAGCAACACCTCGGACGTGCCCAGGGCGGTCATGGCTTCGCGTGCTTGGTCCAAGCTGTCCTCTGGTGAATCTTGGGGCAACACATCCAGCGCCAACACCCCCTGGGCGCAATCAGGGAACACATGCAGGGCGCACTCGCGCAAAGCGGTGGCCAGGGGGGCGTGGGCGATGATGAGGATGCCGATCATGGTGAGTCCACATTATCGACGCTGCGCTGGTTGTTTGAATATGAAAAAGACCCACGAAATCATTGAACAAATGCCGAAACAGGCCAGCGCCACTTGGTAAGCCACTGTGTTGGACAGCCCCAGTCCTCGCCCGGCATCAACCAAGAGGCCGATGCCCCACTGAACCGTAAAAATCCCCGCAAAAATCACCAGGTTATAGGCTGACAAGGCACGGCCAGCGAGATGCGATGGGAAAGCCATGCCCACGGCAGGTTGGGCCAGCGCCACAAAAGTGCTGGTCACACAGAGCAAGGCCATGCCCACGGCAGCGCCAGCACCCACGTCGGGACCCATCCAAACCAGTGCGCCGATGACCCCAAAACTCAGGGGCAAGCCCCAGGCAATCAGCCGCTCAACTGGAATACCCCGACGCGCCAGACCCGGCGTGATCAGGCCCCACAACCAAAAAGTGACCAGCATGGCCAGGTTGACAAGGAACAAGCCTGACGCCGCCTCGGCTGCTGTCCAGCCCGCCACCTGGGTCATCCAGGGGCCCGCCCACAAGGTCTGGATGGCCATCATGCCGCCAAAGCTGAAAAAGCCAATGGGCGTCATCCGCCAAAAATAGGCGCTGCGCCAGATTTCGCGGTAACTGCCGTCGTCGTCGTGCGGTGTCTTTAGGCTGTTGGCCGGAGGTGTGGCTTTTTGCCACACCGGCACCAAGAGGGCAATCAAGAGCATGGCCATGGCGATCATCACGCCCAACATCACAAACAGGGCACGCCAGCCCCAGATGGGCATGAGCCACTGCACCGGCAAAGTGGCTGCCACCATGCCCAAGGAGCCTGTCATCAGCATCCAGGAGTTGGTGCGCAGTTGGGTGTTGGCATCAAACCAGCGGCGGTAACCAGTGAGCGGCGCCATGAGGCAGGCGCTCACGCCCATGCCGCACAGCACCCGTGCGGCCAGCAAGCCATGAAAACTGTCGGCCAAGGAAAAGGCCAAGCAACCAAGCACCGCAAAAGTCAAAAAAGCGAGGATGACTTTTTTCGGGCCATGTTGGTCCAGCCAGCGCCCCAAGGGCAGCTGGGTGAGCGAAAAGCCCAAAAAGTATCCACCCGCCAACAAGCCCAGGTCTTGCGCACTCAGGCTGAATTCGGTGGTCAAAGTGGGCGACAAAGTCGCGGTGATGGCCCGCACCAAGGCCGAGAAAAAGTAGGCCAGCGCAAAGGCCAAAAACACCACCACGGCCATGCGTCGGGACAGGTGGTCTGGGTTGGCCAACGCTGGGTCACTCAACTGTTTAGCGCTCATGGCTTGATCCCATCAAACAAGGTGTTGGCCAAATCTGCCGAAATTTTGCGGTCGTACACCACGGCATGGACCAGCCGCACCCGCTCGCCTTCGGCCACAGCCCCCCACACGGCGTCCATATTCACCGGCTCGCCATTGGCCCGCTGGCCCGGGGCTTGCACCCGCATCGACGTGGTCAAGGGCAACTGACCCGGGCGCTGCCAAGCCTGCTGCTGCCCAGACGCCAAGGGCTGGTTCACGCGGGCATTGTCCAGGGTGGCTTTTTGCCAGGCGGCCATCACCGCGCTGGCATCGGCCCCAGTGGGCAAGGCGGCTGTCATCACCGCCACCATGGCCGCGCCGCTTTCGCAGCCCACAACCTGCAGTTCCACAGGCACGACGCCAAAAGGCACGCTGCGGGTGGTGCGGTCGGGTTTGCAGGGCAATTGGACTTTGAGAGCCGTGCCCTCAAAAGTCACGTCCCGCCAGTTCTGGGCAGGACTGCAAGCGCTCAAAGTCAGTGCCCCAAAGAGGCTGGCCAGCAAGGCCGAGGAATGGTTTCGCATGGGGTGATTATCCTGATCAGCGGCCGCATTGGGTTTTGGCGACAATGTGCACTATGAATTCACTCGACGGCATCCGCGTTCTCGACCTCTCCCGCGTTCTGGCGGGCCCCTGGTGTACCCAGACCTTGGCCGATCTGGGGGCCGATGTGATCAAGATCGAGCGCCCCGGCACGGGCGACGACACCCGCACTTGGGGCCCCCCTTTTTTGAAAGATGCCCAGGGTCAAGACACCGCCGAGGCCGCCTACTACCTGGGCGCCAACCGCAACAAGCGATCGGTGACCTGTGACATCGCTCAGCCTGAAGGCCAAGCGCTTATCCGCGCACTGGTTCGGCACTGCGACGTGTTTGTGGAGAACTTCAAGGTCGGCGACATGACCCGTTACGGCCTGGATCACGCCAGCCTGAGCGCCCTGAACCCCAAGCTGGTCTATTGCAGCGTGACCGGCTTTGGCCAGACCGGCCCTTACCGCGAACGCGCCGGCTACGACTATGCGGTGCAAGGCATCGGCGGCCTGATGAGTGTGACCGGTGAGCGCGACGACCTGGGCGGCGGCCCGCAAAAAGTGGGGGTGGCCGTGGCCGACTTGTTCACCGGCATGTACGCCACCGTGGCGATTTTGGCGGCCCTGCGACACGCCGATCACACGGGCGAGGGCCAGATGGTCGACATGGCCTTGCTCGACACGCAGGTCGCCATGCTGGCCAATTTGGGCTCGAACTACCTGGTCAGCGGCAAAACGCCCGGCCGCGCGGGCAACGCGCACCAGAACATCGTGCCCTACCAAGTGTTTGAGGTCATGGCCCCAACGGGCGCTGCACCGGGCAGCCGCGACCACTTGATCTTGGCGGTGGGCAACGATGGGCAGTTCGTGAAGTTTTGCGCCGTGGCCGGCTGCCCCGAGCTGGCGCTGGACCCGCGTTTCTCCCAAAACACCCAACGCGTGCGTCACCGCGACACTTTGGTGCCGCTGCTGGAAGGCATTTTAAAAACCCGCACCAAGGCGGACTGGATGGCGGCCCTTGAAGCGGCCAAGGTGCCCTGCGGGGCCATCAACACCCTGAGCGAGGTCTTTGTGGACCCGCAAATTCAGGCCCGTGGCATGGTGCAGGATTGGCAACACCCGGTCAAACCCGACCTGAAGCTGGTGGCCAGCCCGATCAAAATGAGCCGAACTCCCGTGCGCCAGGACTTGCCGCCACCCATGTTGGGCCAGCACACCGCCGAAGTCTTGGCCGAATTGCTGGGCTGGAACGCCGAGCAACTCGGCCCCCTGCGCGGCAAAGGGGTGATCTGATGGCCAACTTTTTGCTGGTGCATGGCGCGTGGCACGGGGCTTGGTGCTGGCAACGTGTGATGCCGGGCCTGATCGGTGCGGGTCACCGCGTCCATGCCGTCACCCTGACAGGCGTGGGTGAGCGCGCTCACCTGCTGCAAGCGGGTATTGATCTTGAAACCCATATCACCGACGTGATGGCCGCCATGGACGCCGAAGAACTGGACGACGTGGTGCTGGTGGTGCACTCGTATGCCGGCATGCTGGGCACGGCCGTGGCCGACCGCAGGCCCGAGCGCCTGCGCCATCTGGTCTATCTGGACGCGGTGCTGCCCAAACCCGGTGAAAGCTGGAGCAGCACCCACGCCAGCGCCACCCGTCTGGCCCGTATCGCTGCGGCGCAAGACCATCCCCTGCATGCGTTTCCTGCGCCAGACCCGTCGGTTTTTGGCTTGAGTGATGCCGACCATGCTTGGGTGCAAAGACGTCAAACCCCACACCCGGGCGGCCCATACACCCAGGTGCTCGACTTTGATCCCCGTCGCGTGGCCAGCGTGCCACGCACCTTCATCAACTGCAGCACGCCGCCTTTGGGCACCATCGATGTCAGCCGCCTGCGCATGGTGGACCCCAAATTCTGGGACGGCGCTTGGTTGCCAGGCTCACAAGTGCTGGAGATGCACACTGGCCACGACCCCATGGTCAGTGACCCTCAAGGCCTGATCCAACTCTTATTGGGTTTGGTTTAGCGTCGACCCTGGGTTGTGAGGTCCCTCGCCTTTTTCCTGCGTTTCCACGGGCATGTCGTAAACGTTAGACTTTGATCCATGAACACGCCTTTGACTTCCCATTGGAATCTGCCATCACCAGCACGCCGCTCCTTGAATACGGCTTGTGCACTTGGCCTTTTGTTGACGCTGTGGGGTTGTGCGGGAGAACGTGCACCCGAATCTTCCTTTGTTTTGCTTGACGGCAGCACCATCAGCACGCAGCAATTGCAAGGCAAAGTCTCTTTGGTCAATTTCTGGGCGACCAGCTGCACATCCTGTGTGGCTGAAATGCCCGAGTTGATGACCACGTACAACAAGTTCAAGGACCGAGGCTATGAAACTGTGGCGGTCGCCATGAGCTACGACCCACCCAGCTACGTGGTCAATTTTGCACAGACACGGCAGTTGCCCTTCAAAGTGGCGATTGACAACACCGGAAGTGTGGCGCGTGCTTGGGGCGATGTGAAGCTCACGCCCACCACTTTTTTGTTGAACAAACGTGGTGAGGTCGTCAAGCGTTTTGTGGGCACACCAGACTTTGTCGAACTTCACCAGTTGATCGACAAACTGCTGGCCGAGTCCTGATTCCAACCTGGGTTAGTTGAACAAGCGGGCCGCGCTGACCCGCTTGCTCTCAGGTTGTTGGTCTTTCGGCCTTATCCAGCCTCAATCCTTGCGGAAATTGTCGTGGCAGGCCTTGCACGAGGCGGCTGTTGGACCAAATGCCGCCTTCAAGGCATCGATGTTGCCTGCTTTGGCCGCGGTGTTCAGTTTCACGATTTCGGCTTGCATTTTGTCTGCTGCCTCTTTGTACTTGGCCGCTTCTTTCCAGATTTCTGGCTTGGCACGGGTGTCGCCCTTGTCAGTGCCTTCACCAAATGCGGCCCATGGCAATTTGGACAGGGTGGCCACCACATCGGCGTTCTCGGCAGCCGCTTTGGCATCGTAAGGTACACGGCCATTGGCCATCGCACCGAGTCGGCCAAAATGCGCGGCCATCACGGTGAAGCTGGCTTTGCGGTATTTGATGGCATCTTCAGGTTTGGCAAATTGCGCCTGTGCAGGCAGGCTCGTTGCCAGCATCAACAAGGCGCTTGCGAAGCTCATTGCGTACTTCATGTTTGACTCCCGTCATGGTTCAAAGGTTAAAAAAGTTTTATCCTTCTTTCAGTTTCTCATATTTTTCCCCTTCCCGCCTCCATGAAAGAGTCCATGTTCACCGTTCGTATTTGGGATTTACCCACCCGCTTGTTCCATTGGTCCCTCGCTTTATCTGTGCTCGGCTTGGTCATCACGGGCAATGTGGGCGGCAACGCCATGGTTTGGCATTTCCGCTTGGGCTATGCCGTGCTCACCTTGGTGCTTTTCAGGCTGATCTGGGGATTTGTGGGTGGGCACTGGTCCCGCTGGGCCAGTTTGTCCTTGCATCCGCGTCAGGTCTTGGCTTATGTGCAGTCTCGCTCCACCAGTCGGATCCAAGCGGGACACAACCCATTGGGTTCTTGGTCCATTCTCGCCATGTTGTTCTTTTTATTGTTTCAGGTTTCGACCGGTTTGATCAGTGACGATGAAATCGCCAATGCGGGTCCGTTGACGGCACTGGTCTCAGGCAGCTGGGTTTCATGGGCCTCGGCATGGCACAAAAATTGGGGCAAACTGATCATCGTGTTGCTGGTCGTCACACACCTCTTGGCTTTGCTTTGGCACCGGTTCAAGCAACATCCACCTCTTCTACCAGCCATGTTGCACGGTGACAAAAGCTTGCCAGAACCCGTTCCAGCTTCGAAAGACCATCTGCGCCATCGCCTTTTGGCTTGTTTGGTCTTGGGATTGGCGGCTTTGTTCGTTGGTGGCCTGATTTCGCTGGGAAACTGAACTGGCCATTACACTGATCATCTTTGGAGGTTAAAGCTCTTGATTCCCTCTTCGGCAAAACCTGTTGTAACAATTCGCAGTCCCACACTGGCGACTGAGTTATTGGAAACGCGCTCCATTTTTTCAGAGTATGCAGCCAACTTGGCCGTTGATTTGGCTTTTCAGGACTTTGAGCAAGAACTCAACAACCTGCCCGGTGAGTATGCCCAGCCCCGTGGATCCTTGCTTTTGGCATGGGTCGACGGTGTTGTTGCTGGATGCTGCGCTTTGCGACCATTGGATGCCAGCGACCATGTCAACGCAGCCGAGATGAAGCGCCTGTATGTGCGCCCCGCTTATCGGGGTTTGGGGCTGGGCCGCATGCTCACCGAAAGCATTCTGGACGCGGCTCGGGCTGCGGCCTACCACTGTGTTTTGCTCGACACCTTGGACGACATGGAGGCGGCCCGCGCCTTGTACGAAGATTTGGGCTTTGTCGAGATTCCGCCCTACTACCACAACCCTTTTGCGGGGGCACATTACCTGAAAGTGGACATCGTCTAATTGACTTGCTGTTTCACATCACCTTGAACCAGCACGCATTAAAAAGGGGCCCAAGGCCCCTTTTTTTTCAGCTTGACAGGGTTCAACCCTTGGCTTGGGCCAACAATGTGGCCGCATCGCTGACTTCGAATTTGCCTGGGCCTTCCACGTTCAACGTGGCCACCTTGCCGTCTTTCACAAGCATCGAGTAGCGGTTGCTGCGCAAACCCATGCCGCGGGTTGTCAGGTCCAGCGTCAAGCCTGTGGCTTTGCTGAAATCGCCGCTGCCGTCGCCCAGCATGCGCACTTTGGCGCCGGTTTGCTGGTCACGTGCCCAGGCGCCCATCACAAAAGCGTCGTTCACGCTCACACACCAGATCTCATCGACACCAGCCGCCTTGAGCGCATCATGGTGCTCCACATAGCCGGGCACATGCTTGGCCGAGCAGGTGGGCGTGAAAGCGCCGGGCAAGGCAAACAGAGCAATGGTCTTGCCCGCTGTGGCTTTGGCCACGTCCACTGGGTTGGGGCCAATGTTGCAACCGTTGCCTTCCACTTCAACGTATTCCATCAGCGTGGCTGCGGGCAATGTATCTCCGACTTTGATCATGTGCTACTCCTTGTTTTATTTGGCAATATTGCCGGGATAAAAAAAACGACCCACCATTGTGGGTCGTTTTCAGAAAGTTTGCAGCAATTGGCCTGAAGGGCTTAAACGTCAGCCGCTTTCTCAACCAGGCGCGTAGCGACCCAGTTTTTGGTCTTCGAAATCGGACGGCTTTCCGTGATTTCGATGGTATCGCCCAGGTGGAACTCACCTGTTTCGTCGTGCGCGTGGTACTTGCTCGACTTGGCCACGATCTTGCCGTAGAGGGCGTGTTTCACACGGCGCTCGACCAGCACAGTCACGGTCTTGGCGCGCTTGTCGCTGACCACCTTGCCAATCAAGGTGCGCTTGAGGGATGTTTTAGCTTCCGTCATGGTCACTCCTTACTTGGCGGCTTGCTTTTGGGCAAGGATGGTTTTGGCACGGGCGATGGCACGGCGAGTCTGGCTCAGCGTACCGGTGTTGCCGAGTTGTTGCGTGGCTTTTTGCATGCGCAGACCAAAGTGGGCTTTTTGCAGCGCTTTGATTTCGTCTTTCACACCAGCAACGTCTTTTTGGCGCAATTCAGCAGCGTTCATTTCTTATTTCTCCTGAATCATTGGCCAATCATGCGGGCCACAAATGTGGTTCGCAAGGGCAGCTTGGCAGCGGCCAATTTGAAGGCTTCACGGGCCAACTCTTCAGGCACGCCCACGATTTCGTAGAGCACCTTACCGGGTTGGATTTCGGCCACGTAGTACTCGGGGTTACCTTTACCGTTACCCATACGCACTTCAGCAGGCTTGGTGGAAATCGGCTTGTCAGGAAACACACGAATCCAGATGCGGCCGCCACGCTTGACGTGACGTGAAATCGCACGGCGTGCAGATTCGATCTGGCGGGCCGTCAAACGGCCGCGGTCTGTGGACTTGAGGCCGAAGTCACCAAACGCCACCGTGTTACCACGGGTAGCGACGCCGGTGTTGCGGCCTTTCTGTTCCTTACGGAACTTTCTGCGAGCAGGTTGCAGCATGTTGTTACTCCTTATTGACCGTCAGCTGCTGCAGCTGGCGCGGCGACTGTGCGTACGCGCTTAACGGCGGGTTTGGCATCACCACCCGCGCCGGCAGGCTTGTCGCTGCCATCGGTGGGTGCTGTGTTGGTGCCAGCGGGGCGACGTGGACCGCCGCGGCGATCGCCTGCGGGGCGCTCACCTGGACGTGCGTCACGGCGTGGACCACGCGGACGGCGCTCTTCTTCGGCACGAGGCTCAGCCAGAACTGGCGCATCGTTGCGACCCAAAGTGTCACCCTTGTAGACCCAGACCTTGACGCCAATAACGCCGTACGTGGTCTTGGCTTCGGAAGTGGCGTAGTCGATGTCCGCACGCAGAGTGTGCAATGGCACGCGGCCTTCGCGGTACCACTCGGTACGGGCAATCTCGATGCCGTTCAGACGACCAGCCGACATGATCTTGATGCCTTGTGCACCCAGACGCATGGCGTTTTGCATGGCGCGCTTCATGGCGCGGCGGAACATGATCCGCTTTTCGAGCTGCTGGGTGATGCTGTCAGCGATCAGTTGGGCATCGATTTCGGGCTTGCGCACTTCTTCGATGTTGACTGCAACAGGCACGCCCAAGCGGGCAGCGAGTTCTTTCTTGAGCAACTCGATGTCTTCGCCTTTTTTGCCAATCACCACACCTGGACGAGCCGAGAAGATGGTGATGCGGGCGCTCTTGGATGGACGCTCGATCAGCACGCGGGAAACCGCGGCGTTCTTGAGCTTGGCCTTGAGGTACTCGCGCACCTTGATGTCTTCAGCCAGCATGCCGGCGAAGTCTTTGTTGCTGGCATACCAACGGCTGGACCAGTTACGGCTGACGGCCAAACGGAAGCCGGTCGGATGGATTTTTTGTCCCATGTTTCTTCCCTGGCTTAATTGCCGACCGTCACATACACATGGCATGTGGGTTTGCTGATGCGGTTGCCACGGCCTTTGGCGCGGGCGGTGAAACGCTTGAGCGTGGCGCCTTGCTCGACGTAGATGGTTTTCACCTTCAACTCGTCGATGTCGGCGCCGTCGTTGTGTTCAGCGTTGGCGATGGCGGACTCGAGAACCTTCTTGACGATGCCCGCAGCTTTTTTCTGCGTGAAGGTCAGGATGTTCAGCGCTTGATCCACTTTTTTACCGCGAATCAAATCGGCGACCAGGCGGCCTTTATCGACCGACAAACGGACGCCCCGGAGGACTGCACGTGTTTCCATGGTCTTTCCTTATTTCTTCTGGACTTTTTTGTCCGCAGGGTGACCCTTGAATGTCCGGGTCAATGCGAATTCGCCCAATTTGTGGCCAACCATCTGGTCAGTCACATAAACAGGAACGTGTTGCTTGCCGTTGTGAACGGCGATGGTCAGACCGATGAAATCGGGCAGAACCATGGAGCGACGCGACCATGTCTTAACGGGCTTTTTGTCTTTGGTGGCAACGGCTTTTTCAACCTTGGCCAACAAGTGGTGGTCAACGAATGGACCCTTTTTGAGAGAGCGTGTCATTGTCTAACCCTTACTTCTTGCGACGCGACACGATCATGACCTGTGTGCGCTTGTTGTTACGGGTACGGTAGCCCTTGGTGAGGTTGCCCCACGGGTCTACTGCATGACGGCCTTC
>CAMDFK010000036.1 GCA_945897465.1 Limnohabitans sp. Rim8
CTAATGGCGGAGTGGACGGGGCTCGAACCCGCGACCCCCGGCGTGACAGGCCGGTATTCTAACCAACTGAACTACCACTCCGCGTGGTTGCAACGTTTGACGCAGTGCTTGTGGCACTTTGTCCAAGTGTTGCAAAACTTGGCGACCCTACGGGGATTCGAACCCCGGTACTCACCGTGAAAGGGTGATGTCCTAGGCCTCTAGACGATAGGGTCATAACCTGTGGACTAATCCGTTCCCGACGCCTTGTGTGGTGGAGGTAAGCGGGATCGAACCGCTGACCTCTTGCATGCCATGCAAGCGCTCTCCCAGCTGAGCTATACCCCCTAAGGTGCAACGTTCAGCACTGCTGCTTTGTCGTTATCCCATATCGGTGTCGAGTCTTAGATTATAGACAGGAATTCAGACGTTTTTCAAGCGCTGAAGAATTTTTTCTCTTAGACTCAATGCCAGAACTGCATCCAGAGTTGGCGTCTGCGACGTGCCCATCACCAACACCCGCACGGGCATGGCAATTTGCGGCATCTTGAAGCCGGTTTCGACCAAGGTCTCCTTGATCGCAGCCGCGATCGATGGCTTGTCCCACTCGCATAGGGCCAACTTTGCGGCTAAAACCGCCAAAGCAGGCTTGACGGCTGCCGTGACGTACTGGGCTTTTTCGTCAGCATTCGGCACCACGTCCAGATAAAAAGCCGAGATCCATTGAGCCAAAACCACCAGCGTGTCGCAGCGGTCCTTGAACAAGCCGCAAATGCTGGGGAGGCGATCGTCGGCCACCACCCCCAGTTGGGCCAAAAAAGGCAGAGCATGCTCGGCCAGTTCCTCATCAGGCAAGGCCTTGAGATGCTGGGCGTTGACCCATTTGAGTTTGGCTTCGTCAAACTGCGCGGCGCTGCGACCCAAATGGTCCAAGTTGAACCATTCCAGGAATTGCGCGCGGCTGAAAATTTCATCGTCACCGTGGCTCCAGCCCAGACGCGCCAAATAGTTGACCATTGCATCAGGCAAATAGCCTTCGTCGCGGTACGCAGTGACGGCCTTGGCGCCGTTGCGCTTGCTCATCTTCTCACCCTGCTCGTTGAGCACCGTGGGCAGGTGGGCATACACCGGCGGCTCTTGGTCCAGGGCTTTGAAGATGTTGATCTGACGCGGTGTGTTGTTCACATGGTCGTCGCCCCGGATCACATGGGTGATCTGCATGTCGATGTCGTCCACCACCACACAGAAGTTGTAGGTGGGCGTGCCGTCAGGCCGAGCAATCACCAAGTCGTCCAACTCGTCGTTGCTGATCTCGATGCGGCCTTTGACCTTGTCGTCCCACGCCACCACCCCGTCGATCGGGTTCTTGAAGCGCAGCACGGGCTTCACACCTTCGGGGACCGCGGGCAGCGTTTTACCTTCTGCCGGACGCCAAGTGCCGTCGTATCGGGGTTTTTCCTTGCGGGCCATTTGGCGCTCACGCAAAGCGTCAAGCTCTTCCATGCTCATGTAGCAAGGGTAGACGTGTCCCGCTTCAATCAGATCGGCCAGCACCGCTTTGTAGCGGTCCATGCGCTGCATTTGGTAGAAAGGGCCTTCGTCGTGGCGCAGTTCTAACCAGGCCATGCCTTCGATGATCACGTCCACAGAGGCTTGGGTGGACCGGTCCAGGTCGGTGTCTTCAATGCGCAAGATGAAGTCGCCACCCGTGGCGCGGGCAAAGGCCCAAGGGTACAAAGCCGAGCGGATGTTGCCCAGGTGAATGAAGCCTGTGGGCGACGGGGCAAAACGAGTTCGGGTGCGTGAGGGTGTCGTCATATCAGAAGGTATCGAGACCACGGGAAAGGTCCTTTTGGATGTCTTGTGGGTATTCCAGGCCCACGGCCACACGGATCAAACCCTGGCCAATGCCAGCAGCTTGCCGCTGGGCTTCGGTCAACCGGCCGTGTGAGGTGCTGGCGGGGTGGGCCACCAGGGTTTTGGTGTCCCCCAAATTGGTGGACAAGGACAGCATTTGCATTGAGTCGAGCACATGGAATGCGCGTGCGCGGGATTGCTCGGGACCATCGGCTTTCACTTCAAACGACAATACCGCGCCGCCCAGGCCAGACATCTGGCGCATGGCCAGGTCGTGCTGCGGGTGACTGGCGAGGCCGGGATAGAGAACACTGGCCACCGAAGGGTGCTTTTCCAGCCATTCGGCCAGGATTTGGGCGCGGGCGCTTTGAGCACGCATGCGCAGGTCCAGGGTTTCCAGACCTTTGAGCACCACCCAAGCATTGAAGGGCGCCAATGTCATGCCGCCACTTTTGAGGACAGGCAAGAATTTCTCGGTGATCATTTGCTGAGATGCACACAAGGCCCCAGCCATCACACGGCCTTGGCCATCGAGGTATTTGGTGCCCGAGTGGGTGATGATGTCGGCCCCCATGGCCATAGGGCGTTGCAGAGCAGGCGTTGCAAAGCAGTTGTCCAAGGCCAAGAATGCGCCCGCGTTGTGCGCCATGTCGGCCAGAGCCTGAATGTCGCACACCTCGGTCAAAGGGTTGGTGGGCGTTTCAGCAAAAAACAGGCGGGTGTTGGGTTGGATGGCAGCTTGCCATTCCCTCAAGTCGGTCTGCGAGACGAAACTGGACGCCACGCCGAATTTGGCCAAGTCCGAGCCGATCAACTTGATGGTCGAGCCAAACATGGAACGCGAGCACAGCACATGGTCGCCCGCCTTGAGCAGCCCCAAGCACATCATCAAGATGGCCGACATGCCCGAGGCTGTGCCCATGGCCGCTTCGGTGCCTTCGAGTGCGGCCAGACGCATCTCCATGCTGGCCACTGTGGGATTGCCGTAACGGCCGTAAGTGTAGCCTTCTTCGTCACCCGCAAATCGGGCGGCGGCGGCGGCGGCCGTGGGTTGCACATAGCCGCTGGTCAGGTACAGGGCTTCGGAGTTTTCGCCAAATTGGCTGCGCTCGACTGCGGCACGCACCGCCAGAGTTTCGATGTGCAGGTCGTCAAATTTTGTGTGGTCTGTCATGGCTGTTTTTCAGACGCTGGCATTGGGCAAGGCCAGACGGGAATTGTCGTCATCGCCCTCCTCCACCTGGAGTCGGGTTTCGTTCAAACGCGTGATGTCATCGATGGAAATGTCGCCGGTCACGTACACCCCATCAAAGCAGGACGCATCAAAGTTGGACAGAGCACCTGCGGCGTTGACACGCGCTTGAGCGACTGCGGTTTTCATGGCATCCACATCTTGGTAAATCAGCGCATCACAGCCAATGATCTCGCGGATCTCTTCGATGCTGCGGCCGTGCGCCACCAACTCTTGCTTGGTAGGCATGTCGATGCCGTACACATTGGGATAACGCACGGGCGGCGCGGCGCTGGCCATATAAACCTTGCGAGCACCGGCGTCTCGAGCCATTTGCACGATCTCTTTGCTGGTGGTGCCGCGCACGATAGAGTCGTCCACCAGCAACACATTGCGGCCCTTGAACTCGCTCACGATGGTGTTGAGTTTTTGGCGCACCGATTTTTTTCGCACCGCCTGACCCGGCATGATGAAGGTGCGACCCACATAGCGGTTTTTCACAAAACCTTCGCGGTAGGGAATGCCCAGCAAATGGGCCAACTGCGTGGCGCTGGGGCGGCTGGACTCGGGGATGGGAATCACCACATCGATGTCGTTGGGCGGCACGGTCGAGATCACACGTTTGGCCAATGTTTCACCCAGGTTCAAGCGGGCCTGGTACACCGAGATGCCATCCATGGTGGAGTCGGGGCGGGCCAGGTATACGTATTCAAAAATGCAGGGGCTCAGCTGCGCCTTGTCGCTGCAGGCCTGACTGTGCATCTGGCCTTCGAGGTCCACAAAAATCGCCTCACCCGGTGCCACATCGCGCTCAAAATGGTGTCCTGTGCCATCGAGCGCCACCGACTCGCTGGCCAACATGATGGTGCCGTCCTCGCTGCGGCCGACGCACAAGGGGCGGATGCCATGCGGGTCACGAAAAGCCACCAGGCCATGACCAGCAATCAAGGCGATCACCGCATAAGAGCCTTTGACTCGGCGGTTCACACCCCGCACCGCCTCGAATACGTCCAGTGGCTTGAGGGGCAAACCGCGGGTGGTTTTTTCCAGTTCATGGGCCAGCACGTTCAGCAGGACTTCGGAGTCGCTGTCGGTGTTGATGTGGCGGTGGTCGTTGGAAAACAACTCGGCTTTGAGGGCGTGTGCATTGGTCAAGTTGCCGTTGTGCACCAGCACCAAACCAAAGGGCGCATTCACATAAAAGGGTTGAGCCTCTTCTTCGCTGAAGGCATTGCCTGCCGTGGGGTAACGCACTTGGCCCAAGCCGCAATTGCCGGGCAGGCTGCGCATATTGCGGGTGCGGAACACATCACGCACCATGCCCTTGGCTTTGTGCATGAAAAACTTGCGGTCCAATTGGGTGACGATGCCCGCGGCGTCCTGACCCCGGTGCTGCAAGAGCAGCAAGGCGTCGTAAATCAATTGATTGACCGGTGCGCTGCTGACAACGCCGACAATTCCACACATACTTTTATCCGTTCAAAAAATCGAGGCGGCCAAAAATGCTCAAGGCAAATAATCGACAAAGGCTTGTGGCAACAGCGGCTTGAGACCCTTGAGCGTGAGGTCCAACCAAGCGGGACCCACGGCTTGACGCCACCAATCCTCTTGAGATAGGCCCAGAAGCTGCAGAACCACCGTGAAGGCCAACAAGAGCACCACCCCACGCAATAAACCAAACATGCCGCCGAGTGCCCGATCTACCGGGCGCAGACCCACGGTATCCACCAGTTTTTTGACCAACCAAGACACCAACCCAGCCACAAACAAGGCAATGACAAACACGAGGGCAAATGCCACCGCGTATTGCACCTGTGCAGCCGCGTCTTTGAGAAAAGGCAAAAAGGTTACGGCATCGGCGGCCCACCACTGCGCCAAGATGAAGGCGGCCAGCCAACCCGCCAACGACAAGACCTCGTAAACCAGACCGCGCCACAAACCCACCAACATGGAGGCCAGCAACACCGCCAACAAAATCCAGTCGGTCAGGGCAAGGGCCACGTCAGATCCTCAACACGGCCGCTGGCAAATCGAGTTGACGCACCTTGGCAGCGGCTTTGTCGGCCTCTTCACGGCTGCTGAATGGCCCCACCCGAACCCGTGTGGTGGTTTTGCCGTCCTTGCCATCCACCGACTGGATGAAGGTGCCCAAGCCTGCCTGCTCCAATTTGCGACGCAGCTCGCGCACCTTGGCAGGGTCACTGAAGGCGCCGACTTGAACCACATGCCGCTCCCCGGCGGCTGTGGACGGCTTGCCCTCGAGCAAGGCGCGGGCTTTGTTGCCATCGTCTTTGGGCTTGGCCAAGGGTTCTGGTTTGTCGGTTTCAGGCGCAGCGGGTTTGATTTCAGCCTTCACCACGGGCGGCTTGGGCGCAGATTCTGAAGGCTTGGCGGCAAGCTCTGGCACTGGTTTAGGCTGGTCCGCAGCTGCGGGCTTGGCAGCGGTGACCACTTCTTCTTTCGCATCGAGACCCTCTTGAACGGGCAAAGGCTTGGCCTCGGGCAACAAAGGTTTGGCAGGCGCAGCCTCCGCAGGAAGGGCCTGCGTCACTTTGGACGGCGCACTGGAGGGACGGTCCGGGATGAGGATCGGGGTGTCCACCGCCACGGGGCGCGGTTGTGTGTCAAACAGCAAAGGAAAGCCGACCACGGCCAGCAGCACGAGCACCACGGCCCCCATCAGGCGGTGTCGGGCGCGCCGGCGCACCAGCTCGATGCTCTCGCCCGATCCGGGCGCGACCGTTTCGGCCGAGGCTGGAGACGTGGCCACTTGACCCGGAAAACGGAACTTGAAAAACGCCATGGCAGGTGCTCAGGGGCTGAGGTGTTTGGCTTGCAGACGCGGGATGCCGTCTTTCAAAACACCGCCCACGGTATAGAAAGAGCCAAAGACCACGATTCTATCAGCCGGGTCGGCCGCTTCGATGGCCGCCTGCAGGGCCTGCATGGGGTCGGCGTGCACGCTCGAGGCAGCGTCGGTGCGGGTGTTTTTCGCTAGCCAGGCCTGCTGCAAATCGGCCGCTTTGGCGGCGCGGGGCAAAGGCAAATCGGTGAAATACCACTTGTCCACCATCGGGTTGACTTTTTGCAGCATGGGCAAGAGGTCCTTGTCGGCCATGACCCCCAGCACCGCGTGGGTGGTGGGGTAATAACCCATGGCGTCCAGGTTGGCCGCCAGCGCCGCCACCGAATGCGGGTTGTGCGCCACATCCATCACCAAAACCGGCTGGCCCGGCACAATCTGGAAGCGCCCGGGCAGCTCCACCATGGCCAGGCCGTTGCGCACCGCCTGGGCCGTGACGGGAATGCGCTGGCGCAAGGCGTCGAGCGCGGCCAGCACGCCCGAGGCGTTGATTAACTGGTTCGCTCCACGCAAAGCCGGGTAGGCCATGCCGCTGTAGCGGCGATCGCGCCCCGCCCAGGCCCACTGCTGCTTGTCGCCCGAAAAATTGAAATCCCGGCCAAACAACCAAAGTTCAGCCCCAACGGCGGCGGCGTGGTCAATCACGCTTTGCGGCGGCACCGGGTCACTCACGATGACTGGCCGTGCGGGCCGCATGATGCCGGCTTTCTCAAAACCGATGCGCTCGCGGTCTTTGCCCAATATGGCCATGTGGTCCAGATCGATGCTGGTGATGACCGCGCAATCGGCGTCGATGATGTTCACCGCGTCCAAGCGGCCGCCCATACCGACCTCCAAAATCGCCACATCCAAGTTGGCGCGGGCCATCACGTGCAAGATCGCCAGCGTGCTGAACTCGAAATAGGTCAGGCTCACATCACCCCGCACCGCTTCGACGGCGGCAAACGCCTGGGCAAACGCTTCGGCCGAGGCCGATTCGCCGTGCAGGCGGCAGCGCTCTTCAAAATGCACCAGGTGCGGCGATGTGTAAACGCCCGTGCGGTAACCGGCTTGCAGCAAAACCGCTTCGAGCATGGCGCAGGTGGAGCCCTTGCCGTTGGTGCCCGCCACCGTGATGACGGGGCAGTCAAAGCGCAGATCCATGCGCTCGGCCACGATTTTCACGCGGTCCAGCCCCATGTCAATGGCCACGGGGTGTAAATGCTCGCACCAGTCGAGCCATTCCTGTAGAGTCTTCATAAGCGGCGATTGTCGCCCAGTCTTGTCACTTTCCTTTTGATCACATTCCCATGGACCCCATTGTTTACGGCATTCCCAACTGCGACACGGTCAAAAAAGCCCGCACCTGGCTGGCCGACCAAGGCTTGAACGCGGCATTTCACGATTTCAAAAAACAAGGCGTGCCCGAGGCGCAGCTGGACACCTGGCTGAGCGCGGTGGGCTGGGAAACCCTGCTCAACCGCAAAGGCACCACCTGGCGCAAGCTGGACGCCGACGTGCAAGCAGGCGTGACGGACAGCGCCAGCGCCAAACAAGTCATGCTGGCGCACGCCAGCACCATCAAGCGGCCGGTCATCACTTGGCCTTCGGGCCGGGTCACCGTCGGCTTCTTGCCAGACGATTGGCCTGCCTGATCCCACGATGGGAATGTGCCTGGCCACGTTCAACTGTTACCCAACTTTACAAGCCGCTCACCGCTTAGTAACCCACTTTTGCCTACACTGATTCCACCTTCAACAACCTGGGTATCGGCCATGAAACAGTTCCTCATCTCTTCCGCCCTGCTGGGCTTGGCCACATGGGCTCCAGTGACAGCCTTTGCGCAGGAAGTCGGCCAAGTGCTCTCGCGCAGCGCTGTGTACCAACAAGTGGCCGTGCCTCGCCAAAGCTGCACCACAAGCCCTGCAGTGGTGCAATCCACCTCAGGGGCTGGTGCCTTGATGGGAGCCATTGCCGGTGGGGCCATGGGCAATGCGGTGGGCGACGGTTCGGGTCGGGCTTTGGCCACCATGATTGGCATCGTGGGTGGCGCCATGGTGGGCGATCGCATTGAGGGCCCGGTGCAGAACACGCCACAAGTCCACACGACCTGCACCACCCAAACCGCCTACGAAAACCGTCTGGTGGGCTACGACGTGGTCTATGAATATGCGGGTAAACAGTACCGCGTGCAATTGCCTCAAGACCCCGGCCCCACGATTCCTTTGAACATTTCGCCCGCAGTGCTGGGTTTGCAAAGCGCTGTAACCCCTCCAGATCAACGACCAAACGTCGTCCACACCCCAGCGCAGGTGTTTTACCACACCGCACCGGTCTACCGAATCCGCCCTCCCGTGATCACACACATTGACCTGAATTGGAGCCGCCCAAGCCTACATCACCATCACCCGATGGTTCGGCAGCACGGCCACCGATCCTCCTCGGAGCGGGCAAAGGGTCCCCATTACAAATTTCACGAAGACCGTCACCACTGGCGCTGACCCACGCCAGGTCATCCAGATCAAGCGGGCGCGTGGCCTAAAATCAAAGGTTTGAAATACGGGCGCGGCTGATGGTCGCGCTTTTTTGCGGGCCTGACCCGACCCGCCCACCCTTGACAACACCAGCCATGATCACCCAAACCATCGACGGCGTCTCCGTCAACACCCAAGCCAATGTTTACTTTGACGGCAAATGCGTCAGCCATGGCCTGACCCTGGCCGACGGCACCAAGCTATCGGTCGGCGTGATCTTGCCCGCCACCCTGACTTTCAACACCGGCGCCCCTGAAATCATGGAATGCGTGGGTGGCTCCTGCGAATACAAGCTCGACGGCAGCACCGAATGGATCAAGTCCAGCGCAGGCGAAAAATTCAATGTGCCCGGCAACTCCAAGTTCGAGATCCGCGTGACCGAGCCTTACCATTACATCTGCCACTTCGGTTGAACCCGCCGAACGAAACGATATGAGCACCATCCTGCAAAACCTGCCCAAAGGGCAAAAAGTCGGTATCGCCTTCTCCGGCGGCTTGGACACTTCCGCCGCCCTGTTGTGGATGAAGCAAAAGGGCGCCCTGCCCTACGCCTACACCGCCAACCTGGGCCAGCCCGACGAGTCCGACTACAACGAGATTCCCCGCAAGGCGATGGAATACGGCGCCGAAAAAGCCCGCTTGGTCGACTGCCGCACCCAACTGGCGCACGAAGGCATTGCCGCCATCCAGTGCGGTGCTTTCCACATCTCCACCGGCGGCATCACCTACTTCAACACCACCCCGCTGGGCCGCGCCGTCACGGGCACCATGCTGGTGGCCGCGATGAAGGAAGACGACGTCAACATCTGGGGCGACGGCTCGACCTTCAAAGGCAACGACATCGAGCGCTTTTACCGCTACGGTTTGCTGACCAACCCGAGCCTCAAAATTTACAAGCCTTGGCTTGACCAGCTGTTCATCGACGAGCTGGGTGGCCGCGCCGAAATGAGCGCTTTCATGACGGCCAACGGTTTTGGCTACAAGATGAGCGCCGAGAAGGCCTACAGCACCGACAGCAACATGCTGGGCGCGACCCACGAAGCCAAAGACCTGGAAAGCCTGCAAAGCGGCATGAAGATCGTCAACCCCATCATGGGCGTGGCGTTCTGGAAACCCGAAGTCGAGGTCAAGGCCGAAGAAGTGAGCGTACGCTTTGAAGAAGGCATGCCTGTGGCGCTGAATGGCGTGGAATACGCCGACCCGGTCGAGTTGTTCCTGAAAGCCAACGAAATCGGCGGCCGTCACGGCCTGGGCATGAGCGACCAGATTGAGAACCGCATCATCGAAGCCAAGAGCCGCGGCATCTACGAAGCCCCCGGCATGGCGCTGCTGCACATCGCCTACGAGCGCTTGGTCACCGGCATCCACAACGAAGACACCATTGAGCAGTACCGCATCAACGGTCTGCGCCTGGGTCGCCTGTTGTACCAAGGCCGCTGGTTCGACCCCCAGTCCATCATGCTGCGCGAAACCGCCCAGCGCTGGGTGGCCCGCGCCGTGACCGGCACCGTGACGCTGGAGCTGCGCCGTGGCAACGACTACAGCATCCTGAACACCGACTCGCCCAACCTGACTTACGCTCCTGAGCGTTTGTCGATGGAAAAAGTGGAAGACGCGCCGTTCAGTCCTCTGGACCGCATCGGCCAGCTGACCATGCGCAACCTCGACATCGTGGACACCCGCGCCAAGCTGGGCATTTACGCGCACGCTGGTTTGTTGTCGGTGGGCGAAGGCCCGCACATCTACAAGCTGGATGGCAGCGGCAAGAAGTAATTTTTGTCACTTCAAATGAAAAACGGCCTTCGGGCCGTTTTTTTGTCTTAACTTGCTCTGTGGGTGTTTTCCGCCTTGGTGCGGGTGCCTGCCGGCTCGCCTCATAACTCGCTTCGCTCGCCAAATCGGCGAGTCCGGCAGGCACAACGCACCAAGGCTGCGTTGTTGGGCCTTTGGATTCAAAAAGTCGGTGGCCATCGCATGGCGGTATGCAACACTCGCAGCACACGAACTTGGTGATTTACAACGGTGTAAACCAATATGTAATTGGGATGCACCACCCACTCGCGAGTACCTTTGACCCGGCCCAACCGCCCCAAACCGGGATGATCCAGCAACAAGCAGGCTTGCTGTGAGAACAGCTCGTCCATGGCCAAAGCAGCGAACGGATTGTCATCCTCGATGTGGTCGTAAATGCTCTCCCGATCCTCAATGGACTCGGGGGTCCAGAGCAATTCCATCACCCAGCCGACTCAAGCTTGTGGCGTGTCGCGGCGCGACGGGCAGAGAACTGGGCTTCCACATCGGCTGCAGCGACCAAATTTCCGGCATTGGCCGAATCCATCCCAGCTTGAACTTGCTGCCTGAACCAAGTGTCATGCTCCGAGGCACTTTGCTGTTGCTGGACAAACTCCCGCATGAAATCGCGCAACAACTGAGCCCCACTGCGGTCCCGCCCTTTGGCTGCCAAAGTGAATTGCTCTTTCAAAGACTCTTCAACCCGAAAGGTAAACGTGGTGTCGCTCATGACCATTCCCCATGTGTTACAAACAAAGTACATGGTAGCACTGCAAGTTGAAATCGAGGGCAATTTTTGCGAAGTGCAGCCGACCTTTCCCGACGCCCGGGAGGGTTGGTCGATGGAAAAGGTGGGAGAAGACCCGCACATCTACAAGTTGGATGGTAGTAGCAAGAAGTGAACTCCGCTTGCTTCGATGAGAAGCGGCCTTCGGGCTGTTTTTTGTCGCCTTAACTTGCTTTGTGGGTGTTTTCCGCCTTGGTGCGGGTGCCTGCCGGCTCGCCTCATCACTCGCTTCGCTCGCCAAATCGGCGGGTCCGGCAGGCGCCCGCACCTAGGCTGCGTCCGTCAAAGCAGGGAAAGTCTTTGACCCACCAGCAACGCAGCACTGGGTATTGGCTTGAGCGGATCGGCCGATTTGGCGAGCGAAGCGAGTGATGAGGCCGACCGCTCAGGCCAATACCCAGGGCGGAACACAGGCGCTCCAAACCACAACGAGCGGTAAGCCTCAAATGACCACAGGTTCAGGCTCCAGCCGTATCCCAAACCTCTCGTACACACTGGTCTGAATGGCTTTGGCCAAAGTCATCACCTCACCCCCCGTGCAAGGGTTCTCACGTCCACCCCGGTTCACCAACACCAGCGCCTGCTTTTCATAGACACCCGCATGGCCCACGCTCTTGCCCTTCCAGCCGCAGGCGTCAATCAGCCAGCCCGCCGCCAGTTTGATGGAGCCGTCGGGCATGGGGTAATGCACCACCTTGGGCTCACGGGCGATGATGTCGGCGCATTGGTCTGCCGTCACAGTGGGGTTCTTGAAAAAACTGCCCGCGTTGCCGATCACCTGTGGATCAGGCAATTTGGCCCGGCGAATCGCCACCACCCAGTCAAAAATCTGCCTGGCATCGGGGTTGTGGATGCCGGTCTCGGCCATTTTGCGTTCTAGATCCGCATAGCCCAGCTCGGGTTTCCAGCGCTTGGGCAACGCAAAACGCACCCGCAAAATCACCGCACGGCCTGCCAGGCCCAAGCCATCCTCGCCGCCCGATGCGTGTTTGAACACCGAGTCGCGGTAGCTGAAGCCGCACTGCGCGGCATTCAGGCTGAACAACTCGCCCGTGAACATGTCCATGGCGTCCAGCGAATCGAAGCGGTCTTGCAGCTCCACACCATAAGCGCCGATGTTCTGCACGGGCGATGCACCCACGGTGCCAGGGATCAGGGCCATGTTTTCCAGACCCTGGTAACCGTTGTCGAGGGTCCAGGCCACCAGTGCGTGCCAGTCCACGCCTGCGCCCGCCTCAATCAACCAGTGCTTGACGGTCTCCCCCACCAGGCTAATACCCGGCACCTCCATCTTGAGCACCAGCGCCTTGACGTCGCCGGTCAACACAATGTTGCTGCCGCCGCCCAGCACCTGCCTGGGTGAGCTGGCCAGTTGCGGGTCGGCCAGCACGGCCATCAGGTCGGCTTCGGAGTGCACCCGCACCAAAGCATGCGCCTTCGCGGCGATGCCGAAGGTGTTGTAGGGCTGCAGGGGGACATTTTTCTCAAGGAACATGGGAGAATTGTCGCATCCTCAACCTTCGGATTTTTAAAGCCATGCCCTCGTTTGATACCGTTTGCGAACCCAATATGGTCGAAGTGCGCAACGCCGTTGACACCGCCGCCAAAGAAATCTGCACCCGCTTTGACTTCAAAGGCACCTCGGCCAACATCGAACTCAAGGACAAAGAGATCACGATGTTCGGCGACGCCGAGTTTCAGCTCACGCAGGTTGAAGACATCTTGCGCAACAAGCTGACCAAACGGAATGTGGACGTGCGCTTTCTGGACATCGGCAAGGTCGAAAAAATCGGCGGTGACAAGGTAAAGCAGGTGATCAAGGTCAAAAACGGCATCGAGACCGAAGACGCCAAGAAGATCACCAAAGTGATCAAGGAAAGCAAGCTCAAGGTGCAGGCGTCCATTCAAGGGGATGCGGTGCGCGTGACCGGTGCCAAGCGCGACGATCTTCAGGCCGCCATGGCCCTGCTACGCAAGGACATGACAGATTTGCCTCTGTCCTTCGACAACTTCCGGGATTGATCCGAATGAACCCCGATCTGGTTCAGCGCGTGGGCTCGTCTAGAAAACCACCTGCGCGGAGCGTGACCACCAGGGTGTCGCGCCAACCGCCCTCTTGCTCCGGCTGAATTGGCGTGGTTTCGTGAATGACGCGGCTGTCGTCCAGCAGCAGCAATGACCAAGGTTCGCTCAAGGTAAAGCGCTGGCCACGCGGGCTGTCCATGTCAAACACCCGGGTTTCGCCGCCTTTGATGCCGTGGCGGCCCACCAAAAACACCGCTACCCAGTTCACACCATCGCGGTGTGCCCCTTCGGGTGTGGGCCGACCAATGCCGTCGGTGGTGTCGATGCGGAACTGGTGGGCCTCGGTGAACCAGGTCTGGTCGCCTTGGGCCGCAGAAGCCACCTTCGCCAACCAGCACAACAGTTTCTGCCAAGCGTCTTGTTGCACAACCGCAGACGCCATCGGCTCAAACCAGCGCTGCATGCCGCCATGCAAAGCGTTGTAAGACAGCGGCTGCCAGTGGGCGCGGTGCGGCACGGCCTTCAATTGGCCAGGCGTGACTTCGAAGCTGGCATGGCGGCGGCGGCGATATCGCCCACCATCCTTCAGATACTGGTCCGGCGGTAAATCTTGCCAAGACGGTTGCAACGCTTGCAGGGCATCGATCTGGACACCCGCCAAAGCGCACACACTGGCTGCGCCAAGCACCGCAAACCCCTGGTCCGCCAACGTGGCATTGAGCAGGTCAGGAGAGGTCAGGGGCGGCTGCAGCGTTTGTTGGGGCATTCAAAGATCCGAGAGGTCTTGCAAAAAAGCAAGCATAACCCGGCCAGATGCCGTGTTACGCCGGTTGATGCCCCAAGGCGCAGCGCCTCAGGCGTAACGCTGGCTGGCCAGTTTGGCGCCTTCGGCCAGGGCCTTGAGCTTGGCCTCGGCCACAGCGCGGCTCATGGGGGCCAGGCCGCAATTGGTGCAAGCGATCAGGCGGTTCTTGGGCACAAACTGAAGCGCACGACCAATGGTGTCGGCGATTTCTTCGGGCGTTTCAATGATCGGGTTAGCCACATCGATCACGCCAACCATCACGTCCTTGCCTTCCAGCAGCTTCATCATTTCCATGGGCACATGCGAGTGCATGCACTCCAAACTGACCTGTTGGATGCTGCTCTTGGCCAATGCTGGAAACACCTTTTCGTATTGACGCCACTCGTCGCCGAGCGTCTTTTTCCAGTTGTTGTTGGCTTCAATGCCGTAGCCATAACAAATGTGCACGGCGGTGGTGCAAGTCAGGCCCCGCGCGGCCACCTCCAGCGCCTTCACGCCCCAATCGGCGGCCTCGTCCATGTAAACGTTGAAGGCGGGCTCGTCGAACTGGATGATGTCCACGCCATCGGCTTGCAGCGCCAGCGCTTCTTGGTTCAGCAGCTCGGCAAAGGCCATGGCCATCTTGACCTTGTCGCCGTAAAAACGGTCGGCCACGGTGTCCACGATGGTCATGGGGCCAGGCAAAGTGAATTTGAGTTTCTTTTTGGTGTGGGCACGGGCCAGCTGGGCCTCGAAGGCGTGCACACGGCCTTTGAGGCGCAAGGGTGCAATGACTTGCGGCACCTGCGCGTCGTAGCGGTTGTTGCGAATGCCCATGGTGACCTTGTTCACAAAGTCAATGCCCTCAATCTGCTCCACAAAGCCATGCACAAAGTGCTGGCGGGCTTGCTCACCGTCGCCAATCACATCCAAGCCTGCGTCTTCCTGCGCCTTGATCCACAAAAGCGTGGCATCGGCCTTGGCTTGTTGCAACTCGGGGCCTTGGGTGGCCCACTGGGGCCAGAGTTTTTCGGTCTCGGCCAGCCAAGCGGGTTTGGGCAAGCTGCCAGCGATCGCGGTGGTGAACATGTCAAAAATCCTTGGGGTTAAAAATCAAAGCGCCGAGTTTGCCGCCAATCCAAATTCTTGGGCGAGCAACTCGTAAGAGCGCATTTGCGCTGCAGGGTCATGCGTCCAGGTGATGACCACCAGCTCTTGCACCTCCAGCCGCGCGGCCAGTTGGCGCAGCTTGCGGCCCACCGTGGCAGCCGAGCCGATCAAGGCCCCTTCACGCAGGCGCTGCAGCGCAAATTGTTCGGCCGGGCTGTAGTCTCGGGTCGCTTCTTCGGGCGGCAGCAGTGCCCCTATGCGGCCCAGGTTGCGGTCCATCTTCCAGCGGGCACGGCTTTCAAAAAGGCGCAGCGCTTCTTCGTCGGTGTCGGCGGCCAAGGCCCAGACGCACAAGGCGGCGTAAGGCTTGGCCAAGCCCGCACTGGGGCGGAAGGTTTCGCGGTAGATCTCCAGCGCTTCGTCAGCGCCCTGCCCGTCGGTGATGAAGTAGGCAAACGCATAAGGCAGGCCCAGATGCGCGGCTAGTTGGGCGCCGTAGTCGGAGCTGCCCAGCATCCACACCGAGGGCGCGGTGTCCGACTGCGGGTAGGCAAACACGTTGTGCCCCGGGTGGCCGGATGGCAGGTTGTGGCCACTCACCCAAGCTTGCATTTCGATGACCTGCTGCGGAAAACGCTCCGAAGCGCTGCGGTCGGGGTTGAGCAACTGCGCAGTGCGCCCGTCGCTGCCGGGGGCACGGCCCACGCCCAAGTCGATACGGCCGGGGGCCAAGGCGTCCAGCACACGGAACTGCTCAGCCACTTTCAGCGGCGCATAGTGCGGCAGCATCACCCCCGCGCTGCCAATGCGGATGCGCTGGGTGCGGGCGGCAATCGCAGCCATCAAGACTTCGGGGGCGCTGCCCACGATGCTGGGGTGACTGTGGTGCTCACTCACCCAAAAGCGGTCATAACCCCAGGCCTCGGCCTTTTGCGCCAGCGCCAGCGTTTGGCGAATGGTCGCGTCCTGGCCGCGCCCGTTGGCAGCAGCCGATTGGTCAAGGATGGAAAGTCTCAGGCTCATGGGGATGGGGATCCATCAATAGGGCTCAAGTCTTCGCAGGTGCGCCCAAGGCGGCCATTTCGGCCTCTTGCAGAGCCCGCCACATGACTTTGCCGCTGCCACTCTTGGGCAAAGCGTCGACAAAGCTCACCACACGGGGCATTTTGTAAACGGCCATGTTCTCACGGCACCAGTCGATGATGTCTTGCTCAGACACCTTGCCTTTGTGGTCTTGCCGCAAAACCACCACAGCCTTGACCGACTCACCCCGGTAGTCATCGCGTGTGGCGATGATGCAGGCCTCTTGGATGGCCGGGTGGCGGAACATCAGGGCCTCGACTTCGGCTGGCCACACCTTGAATCCGCTGGCGTTGATCATGCGCTTCAAGCGGTCGGTCATGAAGAAGTAACCTGCTTCATCGACCCGGCCCATGTCGCCCGATCGGAAAAACCGAAACCCGTCACGCTCAAAAAAGGCCGCATCAGTCGCCTCTGGCCGCTTCCAGTAACCCTTGAACACCTGAGGGCCACTGATCACGATCTCACCCGACTCGCCCGGCGCCAACTCCGCAAGGGTCTCGGGGTCCACAATGCGCGACTCCACGCTCATGAACGGAATGCCCAAACACTGTTTTTTGGGTGCATCAGGCGGGTTGGTGTGCGACGGGGCCGCCGTCTCGGTCAGACCATAGCCCTCCACATAGCGCAAGCCAAACTGGTCCAATAAACGCTGGGCCACCGCCTCGGGCATGGCCGCGCCGCCACCGCCAATGTAGACCAGGCTTGTCAGGTCGTAGCGGTCCATGTGGGGACTGCCCAGCAGGTCGATCACCATCGTCGGAATGTTGGTCCAGTGCGTGACGGCCCATTTCGAGATCAAATGCCCCGCCGCATCGCGGTCCCATCGCGGCATGACCACCAGGCTCGCGCCCAGCAAGATGCTGGTGTGCATCACACTCACCATGCCGGTGATGTGGAACATGGGCACCACACACAGGGTCACGTTTTCGGGGGTGCCGTTGCCCCACAAACCACTCGACATGGCGTTGTGCATGATGGTGCCGTGTGTGTGCATGCAGCCCTTGGGCAGGCCGGTGGTGCCACTGGTGTAAGGCAAGATCGCCAGGTCATCAGATTTGGCCTGGGGCGGCGGCAAATCCACAACGGGCTGGGCCATGAGCGCAGCCCAGGCATGCACCTGACCCGAACTCAAAAACGGCAAATCTCGCACCGGCAACAACCAGGGCCTCCAGGCTTCGGGCAGGTCTTCCGGGCCCAAGGCCTCTGGGTCAAACACGTCGGTGAATTGCGTCACCACCAAATTTTTGAGCCGCTGCTCGGGAGGCAAGGCCTCGCTGGCCTG
>CAMDFK010000037.1 GCA_945897465.1 Limnohabitans sp. Rim8
TCGCTCTACACTTGCCTACAGATTTTGTCGGTGTCTGTTTTCGAGAAAACGTCGATTTCATGCGCCTTGCAGACCGATGCTTACACAACCGAACCACCTGACTGCGCTAAGCAATTGAATTTATTCACTTTTTAACCGGACACTACTGACCGGTTGTGTATTCTTTTTGGGCTTGGGCTGCGTTAAGTCAGGGTCAAAATTCACATCCATGACCGAGGTCCTCATGTCTCCAGAAGCCAGCCAGGAATACCAGCGTGCCGTTGAAGAGGCGGCCAACGCCTTCATGAAGGTGATGAGCTTGCGGGGTTTTCAGGTGCGTGACTACCCGCAAAACTTTGTCGCTCAAATGGCCCAAACCACCCGTTTGGCTTTTGAGCCCAGCCGTCAGGGTGCTCACAGTTGCGCAGACGCATTGGTCTGCGACATGCTCAATGCCGTCGCCTCTCAGAATGCGCCTGCGGTCAAAGTTCTTCACAAAAATGCCGCTTTTCCTTCGCTGCGCCGCCGCTTGGCTTGACGGCCGCGTTCGGGGCTGATCGCACCCCAGTTGGGGCTCGGCTGGCGGGTCTCGCCTGCCATTTTTGGCAATGGCAGTTCAAAATGCGACAATGGCTGGTTAATGACCGACTCTTTTTCCAATTTATCGCTGGCGCCCACGCTGGCACGAGCCGTGGCCGAAATGGGTTACGAGTCCATGACCCCTATCCAGGCCCAAGCCATTCCGGTGGTGTTGACGGGCCAAGACGTGATGGGCGCGGCCCAAACCGGTACCGGCAAAACAGCGGCTTTCTCGCTGCCTTTGCTGCAGCGCCTGCTCAAGCACGAAAACCCCTCCACCTCACCCGCCCGCCACCCGGTGCGTGCTTTGGTGTTGTTGCCCACGCGTGAGCTGGCCGACCAAGTCGCCCAACAAATCAAGCTTTACGCCAAGTACACCCAGCTGCGCACCGCGGTGGTGTTTGGCGGCATGGACATGAAGCCCCAGACCTTGGAGCTGAAACAAGGCGTTGAAGTGCTGGTGGCTACCCCAGGCCGTTTGTTGGACCACATCGAAGCCAAAAACGCGGTGCTCAACCAGGTCGAATATGTGGTGCTTGACGAAGCCGATCGCATGCTGGACATCGGCTTTTTGCCCGATTTGCAGCGCATCCTGAGCTATTTGCCCAAGCAGCGCACCACACTGCTGTTCTCAGCCACTTTCTCGCCTGAGATCAAGCGCCTGGCTGGCAGCTATCTGCAAAACCCCATCACCATCGAGGTGGCGCGTCCCAACGAGACAGCTTCTACGGTGGAGCAGCGTTTTTACGCCGCGCAAGACGACGACAAGCGCCGCGTGATCCGCAAGGTCTTGGACGACCGGGGCATCAAGCAGGCCTTCATTTTTGTGAACAGCAAGCTCGGCTGCGGCCGCCTCGCCCGCTCTTTGGAGCGCGAGGGTTTACGCACCGCTGCTTTGCACGGCGACAAGAGCCAAGACGAGCGCCTGAAAGCGCTGGAAGCCTTCAAACAAGGCGAAGTCGATTTGCTGGTGTGCACCGACGTGGCCGCGCGTGGTCTGGACATCAAGGACGTGCCCGCCGTGTTCAACTTCGATGTGCCCTTCAACGCCGAGGACTATGTGCACCGCATTGGCCGCACGGGCCGCGCCGGGGCCTCGGGTTTGGCCGTGACCTTGGTCAGCCCGTCCGACAACCGCTTGGTGGGCGACATCGAAAAGCTGATCAAGAAAAAGCTGGACGTCGAAACCTTGTATCTGGACACCGCACCCGCTGGCCCTGCGCCCGAAAAGTGGGGCACCCGCGCCGAAGACCGTCCGCGTGCCCGCGCCTCCGAGGGCCGTCGCCGCGAAGAGTTTGACCCGCGAGACGCCTTGGACGCGCCACGTGAGCGCCGAGGTGGCTTCCGCCCCGCACCCGTGAACCGTGATCCCTTCTTCAGCAAGCCCTACGAGGCGCCGCCTGCCGACTTTTCGCCAAGCTGGGACGCCGTGCCCAAAGCACCGCGATCGTCCATTTCGGCCAACATCAAGCCCAAACGCAAGGTGGCGGCTTTGTTCAAAGCCGAAGAGTGATGTTCACATTCAGGTTCGCCCGATCGACCTGAAACAGGCCCTAGGGCTGAGTCCGGCTTTTACAACTGCTTTACACGCCAGTCACCGGGCGCTGTCAAAATGCTTGCATGCGACCAACCCTCTTCCAACATACCCTCCATCCCCTGACCCACAGCCTGCTGCTCGCGGGGTTTGTCTTGTTTGGACTGCCTGAAGGGGCTTCCGCACAAAGCCCCGCTAGCGCAGCACCCAGTGCCTCTGCACCCGCCACAGCCGATTTGGGCCAGGTCGAAATCCGCAGCAACCGCAACAACGACACCGAGGCGCGCCGCCAGTCATCGGCCTCCAAAATCGTCATTGGCCGTGAAGAGATCGAAAAACAAGGCGACTCCACCTTGGGCGAGGTGCTCAAGCGCTTGCCCGGCATCACGGTGCAAGGTGCGCCCGGCCGAGGCGGTGCCATTCGGATGCGCGGGCTCGGCGGTGGCTACACCCAGATTCTGCTCGACGGCGAACGCGTGCCGCCAGGTTTTTCCATCGACTCACTCACCCCCGAGCAGGTCGAAAAAATCGAAATCATGCGTGCCCCTACGGCCGAGACCGGGGCCAGAGCCATTGCGGGCACCATCAACATCGTTCTGCGCGAAGGTCAAAAAGCCAACCCTGACGACCTCAAAATCACCCGCAGCCAAGAGCACGGTGAGGGCTCGACCATGGCCAGCTGGGTGCACAACCTCAAGACGCAGCCACTTGGCGGCACTTTCACCCTCTCGGCCATGGACACCCTGCGTGCTGACGAAAGTGTGACCGAGATCGACTCCGATTTCCGTGAAAACCAAGTGCGTTTGTCGGAGTCTTCTGGTCGTCGTCAAGGCATACACGCCAATGCTCGCTTGCAGTGGAAAGGTGAGCAAGGCAAAACACTGACATTGACGCCTTTTTTGATTTACTCCGAATATGCTGCTCAAGGCCGGATTGATGCACGAGCGCTCACATCAACAGCCATCACTGATACGGCCTTGACCGACAATGAAAGTCGATATGCTGCTGTACGCTTGAACGGCCAGTGGGCTCAGCGCTTATCTGCCGATGATCGGCTCGAACTTCGTTTCGGTCTGGGTCAAGCCAGGTACGACCAGCACATCACCCAGACCACACTGATCAGTAGCTCGCCAGCGCTCTTGTCTAACGCTTTGGACGAGCAGCGCTTTACGAGCCGCAACACCAGCCTGAATGGCAAATGGACCCGCGTTTTGGACAACGGCCACCAATGGGTCAGTGGTTTGGAACATGAAGGCATACGCCGCGTAGAGGAGGCCAGCGCAGGCGCGGGCGATGACAGTGGAAACTTGAAGGCTCGAACAGAGAGATGGGCGGCTTACACGCAAGACGAGTTCAAGATCAACATGAACTGGTCGGCTTATGCAGGACTTCGTTATGAAAGCATCCTGACTGAAGGTCAGGTCAGTGAAGAGCTCAAAAGCAATAAAAGTCAAGTTTGGACGCCGTTGCTCCACGCCCTGTGGAAGCCTGATCCGGCCAAACGTGACCAAGTGCGCATTAGTTTGACGCGCAGTTACAAAACCCCCACGTTGTACAACATGGTGGCACCTTTGCGGTTTTCGCGCGATTACCCGATTTCAGCTAACAACGTTCCTACCCAACCCGACCGTGTCGGCAACCCCGACTTGTTGCCCGAGTTGGCCACTGGCATCGACTTAGGGATTGAGCGTTATCTGGACGGAGGTGGGGTGCTCAGCGCCAATGTGTTCCGCCGAAACATTCAAGACCTTATCCGTTATCAGACCCGTTTGCAGAACGTGTCTTGGTCAAGTCAACAGCGTTGGGTGTCTACCCCGCAAAACGTGGGTGACGCCGTCACCCAGGGTGTGGAGCTTGAGGCCAAGTTCCGATTGAACCAAGCTTGGGCCGAGGCGTGGCCTGTAGACATCCGCAGCAACATTAGTTTTTTTCGATCCAAGGTCAATGATGTGCCCGGCCCCGACAACCGTCTGGACCAGCAACCCAATATGACCGCTAACTTGGGGGCCGATTACCGGCTTCGCGGAATCCCCCTGACCGTCGGTGGTAATGTCAACTGGAACCCCGATTACAACACGCGACGCAGTCAGGAACAGCTGTCTTACCAAGGCGTTAAGCGTGTGTTGGATGTTTATGGCCTGTGGCGCTTTTCCGGCGCGACTGCTTTGCGTTTGAGCGTCAGTAACCTGCTCCCTAGAGACTATGAAACGGCTACTACTTTCAACACTGGCACCCAGAAAGAGTCATCCCGCACAACTGACCGCAATTGGCACAATATCCAGCTTAGGTTGGAAATGAAAATTTAAAAGGACAAGCAACGATGCCCCCAAAAGACGCCGCCTGGCACGACCGCATGTACAACAACCGGGCCTTGGTGCCCAAATTTGCGGACCATTTCGCCCATTGGCAAAACGCCTCTGCACAAGCTCGCGAGCGCTTGAAAGGGCAGCTGGACTTGCCCTATGGCGATGGTCCGGGTGAAACCCTCGACATTTTCCCGGCTGCGCAGCCGAACGCGCCAGTGGTGATCTTCATCCACGGTGGCTATTGGCGCAGCTTGGACAAATCAGACCACTCGTTTGTGGCGCCAGCCTTGCACGACATGGGCGCCTGCGTGGTGGTGGTCAATTACGCTTTGTGCCCCGGCACGCCCGAGCAACCCATCACCATCCCCGACATTGCTTTGCAAATGGCCAAGGCCACCGCATGGCTGGGGCGGCACATTGCCGAATACGGTGGTGACCGATCCAACATCACGGTGATCGGCCACTCGGCAGGGGGCCATCTGGCGGCCATGCTGCTGGGTTGCGACTGGAAAAAATGGGGCCGCGATTTGCCCGCTGGCTTGGTGCGCAAAGCTTTGTCCATCTCGGGCCTGTTTGACCTGGCGCCCATTCGGAAAACCCCGTTTGTGCAGGGTGACTTGCGCCTCACGCCCGCTCATGTGCGCATGTGCAGCCCGGCAAAATGGCAGCGCCCACGCCTGGGTGTTTTGTACACCGTGGCTGGAGGCGACGAAAGCCCAGAATTCTTGCGCCACAACCGCTTGATCCACCAAGCCTGGGGCCCCAAAACCGTGCCCGTCTGCGAAGACCTGGCGGGCCTGAACCATTTCAGCATCGTGACTGACTTGACCCGGCCGGGCAGCCGCTTGCATGCGCTGGCGCAGGCTTTGGTGCAACAGCGGCCCTGATCTGCCCAGCCTTACTCGGGGTGATGTTGCGCTCTGAGTCTGGCCCAGGGGTCATGGAGATGGCCGATCAAAATGGGGCAACCCCATGGGGTTTCTTGGCGGCCTGCTTGCGACGTGCAACATGCAGGCTGAGACAATGCAGGCCCCGCGCTTGTTGGCGTTGGTCGATCTCATTGTTTTGCTTCCATGAATACCGCCGCAACCCCCAATATTTCTTCCCGCTCTTGGCGACAAGCAGCCCAAGCTTGGCTCGACACGCCTATTTTCCAGCGCACCATCCTCGCGCTGATTGTCATCAACGCCGTGATTCTGGGCTTGGAAACCTCGACTTCGGTCATGCAGTCGGCGGGCCGCTGGATTTTGCTCATTGACCAAATCATTTTGGCGGTCTTTGTCGCCGAGCTGTCCTTGCGTTTGTTCGTGCACCGCCTAGCGTTTTGGCGTGACCCTTGGAGCGTGTTTGATTTCTCTGTGGTGGCCATTGCGCTGGTTCCTGCCACGGGGCCTCTGGCGGTTCTGCGGGCGCTTCGGGTCTTGCGCGTGTTGCGCATGCTGACCATTGTTCCCTCCATGCGCCGGGTAGTTGGGGCGCTGCTCAGTGCCATTCCCGGTTTGTCGTCAATTGCCTTGGTTTTGCTGCTGGTTTTTTATGTGTTTGGTGTGATTGCGACCCATTTGTTTGGTGCCCTCTTTCCCGACTGGTTCGGTCATTTGGGCCGATCGCTTTACACCCTGTTCCAGGTGATGACCCTCGAGAGCTGGTCCATGGGCATTGCCAGACCCGTGATGGAGCAAGTTCCATGGGCTTGGGCTTTCTTCATTCTTTTCATTTTGTTTGCGACTTTCACAATGCTCAATTTATTCATCGCGATCATCGTCAATGCGATGCAGACCTTTCAGGAAAGCGAACACCAAAGGACCCTTGACAACACGGCACAGGAAAAGAAGTCGTCAGAGCAAGAGTTACACCAAGAGGTGAAAATTTTGCGTGAGGAGTTGCGCGAGATCAAAACCATGCTGAGCTCGCAATGGACCGCAGCGCAGGGTTTGCCGCCCAGGGTTTGAGACCAAGGCGGGCCCTAAGCATGGGTGATTGACACCCATCTGTGTCCAATTCAATCAGCGCATGCCAATCTTGGCATCGTTGAAAATGTTTTTGGCTTCGCGGGGCAGGCTGCGCCAGTACTGGTGTTGTGAGTCGACCGTGCCGCCCAAGGCCACAGCTGCTTCCCAGCCCCAGCGCGGCTTGTACAAAAAGCTGCGGGCCAAGGCCACCAAATCCGCGTCGCCACGCTGCAGCACGGCTTCGGCCTGAGCAGGCTCGGTGATCAGGCCCACGGCGATGGTGGTCAGGTCCGACGCGTCTTTGACGGCTTTGGCCAAGTGCACTTGGTACTCTGGCCCCAAGGCAATTTTTTGCAAGGGCGAAACGCCGCCCGACGAGATGTGCACAAACTGCGCCCCGGCTTGTTTGAGCTGAACCGACAAGGCAGCGGTTTCTTCGACCGTCCAGCCGCCGTCCACCCAATCGGTGCCAGAGATGCGCATGCCCAGCGTGCCGCCAAAAGCCTCGCGCACGGCCTTGAAGACTTCCAGCGGAAAGCGGATGCGGTTTTCAAAACTGCCGCCATACGCGTCGGTGCGCTGGTTGGAAATGGGCGACAAAAACTGGTGCAGCAAATAGCCGTGCGCGGCATGCAACTCCACCGCCTCGATGCCCAGCGCGTGGCTGCGCCGGGCGGTGTTCACAAAGTCGGCCTTGATTTGCGCGATGTCGGCCAAGCTCAGTTCGGTGGGCGCAGCTTCATGGGGCAAGTGGGGCAGGGCGCTGGGGGCCACGGTTTGCCAGCCACCGTTTTCAGGCGCGATCAGCATGCCGCCGTCCCAAGGCGCGGCACTCGATGCTTTGCGGCCTGCATGGCCGATCTGGATGCACACGGGCATGGCGGGGGCTTGGCGTCTGGCGCGGTGCAGTTTGTCACCCAGCGCCGCTTGCGTCGCGTCGTCCCACAGGCCCAGGCAGCCGGGGCTGATGCGGCCCACGGCCGACACGGCGGTGGCCTCGATGGTGAACAGGCCCGCGCCGCTGTTGAGCATGTTGGTCCAGTGCGTCAGGTGCCAGTCGGTGGCCTGGCCATTGTCGGCCGAGTATTGGCACATGGGCGCGACCACGATGCGGTTGGGCAAGGTGAGCGGGCCAGAGGGCGTTTCGAAGGTGAAAGGCGTGAAGAGCAGGCTCATGTTGGCTTCGGTGGTGGTGGAAGTGTGTCAATGAAATCGACTGTCACTGCGAGGAGCGACGCGGCAGTCCATGGATCGCTTGGTGCCTCGCGATGACGGGTTGATGCTTTGTTGCATCTTATGGAATCCTCAGAAGATGGCTATCCGTTGGGCGACAGTTGGATGGGGGTGATGAAAAAGAATGCTAAAGTCGCCACTCAATTGGCAGAGGCGACGCCAAACGCAGCCGCTGCCCGAGGACGGGGTGGGGGAGTTCCAGGCTTTGTGCGTGCAACCAGAGGCGCTGCAGCCCGATCAAATTAGCCACGGCTCGGTTCAGTGGTCCTTTGCCGTGTGTGGCATCGCCCAGAATGGGGTGGGCGATGTGCTTCATGTGCCGGCGCAGTTGGTGGCGACGGCCCGTGAGGGGCTCCAGCGCCACTTCGGCGCAGCGGGTGGTGGCAAAGCCTTGCTGGGGCAGCGGCAATTCAAAGCGGCTCAGGGTGGCAAAACGACTTTGGGCGGGCTGCACCTCCAGGCGCTCGATGCGCATGTCGTCAGGCATGCGCTTCAAGGGGTGGTCGATCAGGCCCTCATCGGCTGGCCAGCCACGTACCACAGCGCGGTAGGTTTTGTGCAGCCCTTCGCCCGTTTCAAAAGCCTGCGCCAAGGTGCGAGCCACCTCGGCGTTCAGCGCAAACACCAGCACACCGCTGGTGCCTTTGTCGAGGCGGTGCACGGGCCAGACGTGTTGGCCAATCTGGTCGCGCAGGGTTTGCAGCACAAAGCGGGTTTCACCCTTGTCCAACGGGGTGCGATGTACCAGCCTGCCCGCAGGCTTGTGCACGATGGCGAGATAATCGTCCAAGTAAAGGATGTCGAGCATGTTGTTCTTATTGTCACCCGCCAAATCTCTGGACTACGAAACCCCTGCAGCGGGCGTGCCCCACACGCTGCCGCAGTTCGTGCCGCAATCGCAGGCCCTCATTGAGGTGCTGCGCCAAAAGTCGCCCCAGCAAATCGCCGAGCTGATGGACTTGTCGGACGCGCTGTCGGCCCTGAACGTGGCCCGCTACGAAGCCTGGGCGCCGAAGTTCACCGCTAAAAATTCCAAGCAGGCCGTGCTGGCCTTCAACGGCGACGTGTACGAAGGACTGGACGCCAAGACCCTGTCAGTCAAAGACTTGGAATGGGCACAAACCCATGTGGGCATTTTGAGTGGCTTGTACGGCGTGCTGCGCCCGCTGGACTGGATGCAGCCCTACCGTCTGGAAATGGGCACCGCGCTGCAGACCGACAAGGGCGGCAACCTCTACAAGTTCTGGGGGCCGCAAATTGCCGAGTACCTGAACGCGCAGCTGGCCAAAGACAAAACCCCGGTCATCGTGAACCTGGCCTCCCAAGAGTATTTCAAGTCGGTGGACCGCAAAACGCTCAAAGCCCGCGTGATCGAATGCGTGTTCGAAGATTTCAAAGGCGGCAAATACAAAATCATCAGCTTCAACGCCAAGCGGGCGCGGGGCTTGATGGCGCGGTTTGCCATCCAAAACAAAATCACCCACCCTGAAGGTCTGCTGGGCTTTGACTTGGAAGGCTACGCCTACGACCCGAAGGTGTCCGAGCCGGACCGTTTGGTGTTTCGTCGCAAGGTGCAAGGATGAACTCGCCAGAGCAATCCCGACTCGGCAAGTCCAGCGCCTATGTGGACCAGTACGACGCCAGCTTGCTGTTCCCCATCCCCCGAGCCACCAAACGCGCCGAGATCGGCGTCACCGGGCAGCCCGTGTTCTTTGGGGCGGATTTGTGGACCGCGTTCGAGCTGTCTTGGCTCAACAACAAGGGTAAGCCGCAAGTGGCGCTGGCGCACATCACCGTGCCTGCCGAAAGCACGCACATTGTGGAGAGCAAGTCCTTCAAGCTGTACCTGAACAGCTTCAACAACACGCGGCTGGAGAGCGCCGACATGGTGCGCGACATGATCCGCCGCGACATCAGCGCATCCATCTGGCACGGCGGCGCTGTGCAGGCCAGCGTGGGCGTGAAGCTGCTTCTGCAAGAACAGTTTGACGCAGAACCCGTGCACGAGCTCGACGGCCTCAACCTCGACCGCATGGACATTGAGTGCAGCCGCTACCAGCCTGCGCCTGACTTGCTGAGCGCCAAGCAAGACGAGCAGCCGGTCAGTGAAACCCTGGTCAGCCACTTGCTCAAAAGCAATTGCTTGGTCACCGGCCAGCCCGACTGGGGCAGTGTGCAAATCACCTACAGCGGCCCGCAGATCGACCAAGCGGGTCTGTTGCAATACATCGTGAGTTTTCGCAACCACAACGAGTTCCATGAGCAATGCGTCGAGCGCATCTTCATGGACATCTGGGCGCGCTGCAAACCCACTAAGCTCACGGTGTACGCCCGCTACACCCGACGCGGCGGGCTGGACATCAACCCCTGGCGCACCAGCGCACCGGGCGCATTGCCGCCCAATGTGCGCACGGCGCGGCAGTGAATCAAATCAGCGGGGCCGCACCACCGACAAGTGCAGTCCGGTTGCGTTCAGCACCGCCAACCAGGTTTTGAGTGTGGGGTTGCCGCGTGGACTGAGTGCCCGGTACAGGCTTTCGCGGGGCATGCCCGCTCTCTCGGCCACCGCTGACATGCCTTGCGCCTCAGCAATGTGCCGCAAAGCTGCCAGCAGTGCTTGTTGCCCGCCGGGTTGATCCGCTTGATCCAGTGCAACAGCCAGGTACTCGTTGGCAAACTCAGGATCGGCTTTGAGCATCTCCACAACGGCTTCGTCATGCGGGCGGCTGGTCCTGATGGTCATTTGAGCTTTCTCCTGTTTTGCCAGTCCATCCAGTAACGGTGGGCTTTTTCAATGTCCGTTTGCTGTTTACGCTTGTCACCACCGACCAACAGCAAGATCAAGCGCTGTCCGGCCTGTGCGTAGTAAATCCTGTACCCTGGCCCCCAATCAATTCGTGCTTCCCAAACGCCTTCGCCAACCGGTTTCACATCGCCAAAATTGCCGCTGGCCATGCGTCCTACCCGAATCAAAATTCGGGCTCTGGCTTGTCGATCCGCCAGTGACATCAACCAAAGTGCATAAGGGTCGTCACCTTGTACGGTCAGGTAATCCGTAACTTCAAACATGTGGATTATAAGTTACAAGTCAATTCGACCGCATCACAAATGCAGGCTGGCTGACCATAAAATCAAATGGCGTGAAGATGCTTTCACGATTAACTCCCATAAGCGTCTTGACGACAGAGAGTTTAGCGACACGAGTAATTTAATAAAACATAAAGCATCCATCAAAAAATCGACAGACCATATGTCAGTCTGTCCTCCTAACGAGCTTGACCTCAACTCCATGCGCACCAGCCCAACCCCTCAAGCTGAATCATTGGCCGTGAGCGTTAAAGGAGTTGGCGATGTGAGTGCCGCTCTGGCATTCTTGAGCCGTCAGGGTGGCCAAGCGCCTGACGAGCATGACGTGTTAATTTCCGACACCCGTAACTGCTAGTGCTCTTTACTTGCTGGCCACCTCACCGCATTCCCCAACATGACCCCCACCACCCGCCGCGTTCTCCAGGCCCTTTTGTACGAGGCCATGGCCATCGCTGTGGTCGGGCCTGTGTTAAGCGTGGCTTTTGACAAGTCGCCCACCTCCACATTGGGCTTGGCGCTTGTGTTGTCGAGCATTGCGTTGACGTGGAATTACGTCTTCAACTGGCTCTTTGAGCGCTGGGAGTCGCGCCAATCGGTGCGTGGCCGCTCTTTTGTCCGGCGGCTGGCCCATGGGGCGGGTTTTGAGGGCGGCTTGGTGATCATTCTGTTGCCCGTCATGTCTCTGTGGTTGGACATTTCGCTCACCGCTGCCTTGCTGGCCAACTTGGGCCTGCTGGCCTTCTTTTTCTTCTATGCCATCGCGTTCACCTGGTGCTTTGACCGGGTCTTTGGATTACCCGCTTCTGCGCAGGCGGGCGATGGCAATCGGGGCTGAGGGCGCAGCAGTCAAGCAGGCCGCCAAGGCTTTCCTTTTTATTCCGCAAACACTTCCTGCAGGGTGGTCAGCGCTGCCGTCAAGGTCTTGGCTGACACAGCGCCCAGCCGCTTGACCAAGCGCACCTTGTCAACCGTCCGAAGCTGATCCAGCACGATCAAACCCTTGGTTCCTGCATGGGTGACTGGCACCCGAAACGGTGCGGCAAAACCCTTGGAAGTCATGGGCGCCACCATGACGGTGCGCAGGTTGTTATTCAACTCTGCCGGCGACATTACAACGCAGGGCCGCGACTTCTTGATTTCGCTGCCCACGGTTGGGTCGAGGTTCACCAGCCAAATCTCGCCGCGTTTCACCAGCCCAACTCCTCATCTTCCAAGTTGCCGAATTCACCCATCAAAAGTGCATCTCCGCCTTTGGCGGACACGGCTGCAGCGGCCTCTGCCCAGCCAGCACGAACGGTCTTGGCGGGTTTACGCAAGACGATGGTGCCGTTTTCCACTTCGATGATGGCGGTCGCCTGTCCGTCCAGCCCAACTTGGGCCAGAAACGGCTTAGGCAACACCACGCCTTTGCTGTTTCCGATGTTCCGAATTGCAATTTCCATCTGAGACCTCCTGTTGCAACAATGTTAATCCATGCCGAGTGGGTTCTCAAGAGCAATTTTGCATCAGCAGTTGGCGCGTCGGTGGTCGGCGATCGATGGGTCGTCAAACTTCATGTCGGGGCTGCGCAGTGCCCGGTGTTTGGTCGTACGGCCTTTCATGCGCTTGCGCCACATCCGGAAAGAATTGGGATGGAGCTCGTGCCGCATGAGGCGAATCACATCCGATTCAGACCACCCCATCCGTTCCTGAATGGTTTCAAACGCTGTCCGGTCTTCCCAGGCCATCTGAATGATGAGGGAAATATCCCCAGCCGAGAGGCAGGCAAGACGCTCAGCAAATTTGGCCTCCACGGATTTGTCCTTGTGTGAGTGATGACCTTGCGGTGAATTGAACCGCTTGTAAGCCATGTAGTTTGCCTTGACAGGCCAATTCCCCAGACCCCATTGGGGGGATAGCCCCAAGCTGAGGTCGTCCACTCAGCAGCCTGCCATAAGCTGTGATGTGTTTAGATTCGAATTTTCAAAATCTGTCTTTTGTGTAGTGAACAACTGCTCAGTCAAAATGATCCACGATAGCACTCCTTTGCATCGGATTCGCTGCAGCATCATAGCGCTCGCTTTGACGCTGTGTGGTACTTTGTTGGCCGCAGCACCCCCTAGCCAAGATCTCAAGACGCCGCAAGACGGAACAAGAATATTCTTTTTGGGCGAAATTCATGACAACGAACACGGACACCAGCGCCGACTGGAGCGGGTCAAGCAACTGATCGAACAAGGTCCACAACCCGTGGTGGCCATGGAGCAGTTTGACCGTGAAAACCAGGCCGTATTAGACGCTGCGCTTTCGCAATGCCCAGACGTGGATTGTGTTCTGGCCAAAGCGGGAACAAGAGGTTGGGAGTGGCGTTTTTACAAACCCTATGTGCAATGGGCCTTGGATAAAAAAATCAAGCTCGTCGCGGCCAATATGTCCAATGTGGATGTGCGCAAAGTCATGACGAATGGCTTCGAATCTGTTTTGGGCTCGCAACTTGTTGACACCTACCAACTTAAGAAAATTCCCGCGCAACTTCTCACCGCACAAAACAAAGCCATCCAAGAAGGCCACTGCAACATGTTGCCCGCCCAAGCTATTGGCCCCATGGTTCGAGGCCAAATTGCTCGCGATGTGTGGATGGCCCATGTCGTCAATGGGGTTTCAAATGCGCCTGTTGTGCTGATCGCTGGCAATGGCCATGTCAGAAGAGACGCGGGTGTCCTGCAATGGCTCACACCCCAAAACCAGGTAAAAACCCAAGTTCATGGTTATGTTGAAAACCCCGATCAAAATGATGCCCATTGGTTTGACCATGTGCATGTGGTGCCCCAGGTTGAACGTGAAGATCCCTGCCTGGTCTTCACTCAAAATCGCGCCCCTAAACCAACGAAAAAGCAAACCACGCCATAACCTGCCACAACATGAGCCAAGCCACTTACAAAATCTTGTTTGTCTGCATGGGCAACATCTGCCGCAGTCCCACAGCCGAAGCAGTTTTCTTCAAACGACTGTCTGAGCAAAACCTCTTGCACAAAGTCCAAGTGGACTCGGCAGGCACACACAACTTGCACCCCGACGCGCCGCCCGACGAACGCAGCCAAAGGCATGCGCTCAAAAGAGGCTACGAGCTGGCGCACCTGAGGGCCAGGCCGGTGGTGGACAGTGACTTTGAAACCTTTGATTTGCTCTTGAATATGGATTGGGACAACCGCGCCCTCTTGGAGGAAAGATGCCCCGCACAGCACCAACACAAGATCCGGGGCTTGGCGGAGTTTTTGCTCACCACGCAGGCCCCGGTCATCCCCGACCCCTACTACGGTGGGGACCAGGGCTTTGAGCATGTGCTGGATTTGATCGAAGAAGCCAGCGAAGGGCTCGTGAAATTCGTCACGCACAAGGTGCAGATTTAAAGCCCATCCCATTGGGTTAGAGTCGCGTCCACCCTTTTTTCCCTTTGCGTTCCCTTTTGGCAGACCAAGACCCCACCCCCACTGCACATCTCTCTGTAGAACACGAGTTACGCCATGTGCGCACCCTCATGCAGCTGGAGCAACAGGAAGACCAGGCGCAGTTCAAGCTCAAGAACGCCAGTGCCAGCATCAAAGAGCGTCGTCGGCGTGGCCTGACCTGGTACCCCGTCACCATCACCCAAGAAGACATCGGTTTTGGCGGCAAGGTGGTGCTGGAGCTGGAGCGCCCGGCACATCGGCAAGACCTGCATTTGTTTCAGGTGGGGGCGGCGGCGGCGCTGTTCAGCAGTGCGCCCGGCTATTCGGGCACACATTCGTCATCAGATCGGCCCGTGGTCAGCGGCGTGGTCACCCGCGTACGGCGCAACAAGCTGCTGCTGGCCACCACCAAAGAAGCGCTGCCCGACTGGGTGCGGGACGGCAGCAAGCTCAACGGAAGCACATTAGGTGTTGACCTGACCTTTGACGAGGTCAGCTACCGCGAGATGAACCAGGCCCTGAGCGCGGTCATGGCTGCCCACGGCAACCGCTTGGCCGAACTGTGCGACGTGCTGCTGGGCGCACAGACCGCCCGCTTTCGCGAGCCCCAAGCCGACGACTTGTTTTACCCCAGTGCGCTCAACGACTCGCAGCTGGCCGCTGTGCGCCATGTGGTCACGGCGCAAGACGTGGCCATCATCCACGGCCCGCCCGGCACGGGCAAAACCACCACCCTGGTGCAAGCCATTTTGGAAACCATCCGGCGCGAGCGGCGTGTGCTGGTGTGCGCCCCCTCCAACACCGCCGTGGACCTGCTCACCGAAAAGCTGGCCGAGCGCGGTGTGAATGTGATCCGCTTGGGTAACCCCAGCCGCGTGTCGGACCTTCTGCTCAAACACACGCTCGACGCCGGGGTGATGGCCCACGCCAGCTACGCCAAGATGCACGCCATGCGCCAAACCGCCGAGCAGCACCGCGAGACGGCCAGAGAACTGGCCCAAGAAGGCGTCCGCAATTTTGGTTTTGAGGGGCGACAGCACCGCCAACAGCTGCGCGAAGAAGCGCGCACGCTGCGCCAAGCCTCCGACGACTTGGGGCGCTTCATGACCGAAGACGTGCTCGAATCGGTGCAGGTCATCACCTGCACGCTGGTGGGCGCCAGCCACCGCGCCATTCGCCAACTGGACTTTGAGACCGTCTTCATCGACGAAGCCGCCCAGGCCCTGGAGCCCGGTTGCTGGATTCCCATTGCCAAGGGCCAGCGCCTGGTGTTGGCGGGCGACCACCACCAGCTGCCACCCACCGTGAAAAGCGAAAAAGCCGCCCGCGAAGGCCTGCGCGAAACCTTGTTTGAAAAGTGCATCCAGCGCCAACCGGGCACCGCCCGCATGCTGAAGGTGCAATACCGCATGCACGAGCAGATCATGGGCTTCAGCTCCGAGAAGTTTTATGGCGGCCAACTGGTGGCACACCCCAGCGTGCACCATGCCGACTTGGCCGCTTATGACCCACGCTTTAATTCCCCGCCCTTCAACGACCCACGTTTTTCGCCCGACCTGCCTGTGGAGTTCATCGACACGGCGGGCTGTGGCTATGAAGAACTGGCCATTCCCGAAAGCCGTTCAACCGCCAACCCCGAAGAAGCCCACTTGCTACTGGAGCGCCTGGCGCAGCTGCTGGACAAACTGTCGGAACCAGGCGAACCCACTGCACAAGATCAGCGCCCGCTGACCATCGGCGTGATCGCACCGTACCGCGCCCAAATCAATTATTTGAAAGACGCCATCGAAGACAGCGAACTGCTGAACGACTTGCTGCTGCAACGCAGGCTGAGTGTGGGCACCGTTGATTCGTTTCAGGGCCAAGAGCGCGACATCATTGCCATCACCTTGACGCGCAGCAACCCCCAAGGCGAGATCGGCTTCCTGTCTGACATCCGCCGCATGAACGTGGGCATGACCCGCGCACGGCGCAAGTTGCTGCTGGTG
>CAMDFK010000038.1 GCA_945897465.1 Limnohabitans sp. Rim8
CCCGGCCTGTGGAGGGGCTTGTGCTCGAAGCCTTCATCGCCCAGCACTACATCGGCGTGCCCGTGCCCCCGCTGTTGATTTTGAGCGCGGCGGTTGACAAATCATTGATCGCGGCATTGTCAGCGCAGTCGGGCGTGAAAATCAGCACGGTGACGAATCCACGCGAGCACCGCCGCGTGTGGCTGGAGATGGCCGAGAAAAACGCCGAGCTGCAATTGGTCCGTTTGCTGGCCGAAGAAGGTTCGCAGCAGGCCCGCACCCGGGCGCTGGCCGAAGCGCTGGATTTGGCTCCGGATGATTTGGACCAGCTGCACATCGAGTGTTTTGACATCTCGCACACGGCTGGCGAAAACACGCAGGCGTCGTGTGTGGTGTTCCGACAGCACAAGATGCAAAGCAGCGACTACCGCCGCTACAACATCGAGGGCATTACCCCGGGGGACGATTACGCCGCCATGCGCCAAGTGCTGATGCGCCGCTACGTCAAGTTGGCGGAAGCTTTGCGTTCGGGCGAGGGTACGGCCCGGCTGCCGGACTTGGTGTTGATTGACGGCGGCAAAGGCCAGGTGAGCATGGCGCGTGAGGTGTTCACCGATTTGGGGCTGGACCTCTCGCGCATCGTGGGCGTGGAAAAAGGCGAGGGCCGCAAGGTGGGCCTGGAGGAGCTGGTGTTTGCCGATGGCCGCGACAAGGTCTATTTGGGCAAGGACTCGGCCGCGCTCATGCTGGTGGCGCAAATCCGCGACGAGGCGCACCGCTTTGCCATCACCGGCATGCGGGCCCAGCGGGCCAAGGTGCGCATGGGCGGCAGCAAGATCGAAGAAATCCCTGGCATTGGCCCACGCAAACGGGCCAAGCTGCTGCAGCGCTTTGGCGGCGTGCGGGGTGTGGAAAGCGCCAGTGTGGAGGACTTGCTGGGGGTGGAGGGCATCTCGCGGGAGCTGGCTGAAGCCATTTACAACGCCCTGCACTGACCTTGTATCCGCCCTGTCATCTTGCTGTTAGCTGGGCGTGCCACAATGGTCTGCATGTTTTTCACCATACCCACCATCATGACCTGGACGCGAATTGTCGCGATCCCTTTGATCATTGGCGTGTACTACCTTGACAGTTTGACGATCGAGACGAAGAATTTGATCGCGACGGTGCTGTTTGTGTTGTTCGCCTTCACCGATTGGCTGGATGGATTTTTGGCCCGTAAACTCAACCAGACCTCGGCTTTTGGGGCCTTTTTGGACCCGGTGGCCGACAAATTTTTGGTCTGCGCGGCCTTGTTGATGCTGGTGCAGATGGACCGGGTGAATGTGCTGGTGGCGCTCATCATCATTGGCCGCGAGATCGCTATCTCGTCCTTGCGCGAATGGATGGCGCAAATTGGTGCGGGCAAAAGTGTGGCCGTGCACATGGTGGGCAAACTCAAAACTACGGTGCAAATGCTGGCCATTCCCTTCTTGCTCTACAACGGCACACTCTTTGGCGTGATCGATACCCGCGATTGGGGTGCCGTGCTGATTGTGGTGGCCGCCGTGTTGACGGTCTGGTCCATGGTTTATTACATGCGAAAGGCCTTGCCTGAGATCCGAGCCCGCGTGAAATGAGCGGCAGCCGTTCTTCTGACGGCTGGTTGTCAGCGATCCCCCTTGTTTTTGTGTTGATCTGGAGCACCGGCTTCATCGTTGCCCGCTATGGCATGCCCCATGCCCCTCCCTTGTCCTTTTTGGCGCTGCGCTACGCCTTGTCCATCTCTTGCTTTTTGGCCTGGATCGCGTGGGCCAAGGTGGTTTGGCCCCAAAGCCGCGCCCAATGGCTGCATTTGTCGCTGACGGGCATCTTGATGCACGCGGGTTATCTGGGCGGCGTGTGGGTGGCGGTCAAAGCCGGGATGGGCTCGGGCTTGTCGTCCTTGATCGTGGGGTTCCAGCCGGTGTTAACGGCCATTTGGGTGGCCTACAGTGTTCGCGACAGCGATCAGCCCGGCATTTCGCGAAGGCAGTGGCTGGGGCTGTTGCTGGGTTTTGTGGGACTGCTCATGGTGGTCTGGCGGAAGTTGACCTTGGGCACGCCCCTCGATCACGTCACGCCGGTCAACATGGCCTTTGCCTTGGCCGCTTTGCTCAGCATCACCGTGGGCACCCTTTACCAAAAGCGATTTGTTCAAGCCTGTGATGTGCGATCGGCCAACACGGTGCAGTTGTTGGCCGCTTTGGTGGTCACTTTGCCTTTTGCCCTGATTGAAACCGAAGCCATGCGCTGGAACGGTGAATTGTTGGCGGCCATGACCTGGTCGGTCTTGGGCTTGACCGTGGGTGGCAGTTCGCTGCTCTACATGTTGATCCAGCGCGGGGCCGCTGCCTCTGTGACCAGCCTCATGTACCTGGTTCCACCGACCACGGCCCTGATGGCTTGGCTGCTTTTTGGTGAGGCCATCACCTGGGTCACCCTGCTTGGCACCGCCTTGACGGCGGTGGGTGTGAGTTGGGTGGTGCGACCGTCCCGCAGGTGAAATCGATGCCTGGGCTTTGTTGCTAAGCTATTGCTTTTAATTCCAGTTGATTTTTTCCAGATTCAGAAAGTACGCCCTATGAGCAAGCACCGCATCGCTGTCATTCCCGGTGATGGCATTGGCAAAGAAGTCATGCCTGAAGGCCTGCGCGTGATGGACGCAGCAGCCCGCAAATTTGGCATCGATCTGCACTTTGACCACTTCGACTTTTCCAGCTGGGATTATTTTGAGAAGCACGGCCAGATGCTGCCGGACAACTGGAAAGACCAGATCGGCGGCCACGACGCTTTGTATTTTGGTGCGGTAGGCTGGCCCGAAAAAATCGCCGACCACGTCTCGCTGTGGGGCTCGCTGCTTTTGTTCCGCCGAGAGTTTGACCAGTACATCAACCTGCGTCCGGCCCGCCTGATGCCCGGCATCATTGCGCCGGTGGTGCGCCGTGACGGCAGCCCTCGTCAGCCCGGTGAGATCGACATGTACATCGTGCGTGAAAACACCGAGGGCGAATACTCGGCTGTGGGGGGCCGCATGTTCCCGGGCACCGAGCGCGAGATTGTGATCCAAGAGACCATCATGAGCCGCATTGGCGTGGATCGCGTGCTCAAGTTCGCTTTCGAATTGGCTCAGTCCCGCCCCCAAAAACACCTGACCAGCGCCACCAAATCGAACGGCATTGCCATCACCATGCCCTACTGGGATGAGCGTGTGGCCGAGATGGCCAAGGGCTACCCGGGCGTCAACGTGGACAAGTTCCACATCGACATCCTCACCGCCCACTTTGTGCAACGCCCCGACTTCTTTGACGTGGTGGTGGCCAGCAATTTGTTTGGCGACATCCTGAGCGATCTGGGACCGGCCTGCACGGGCACGATTGGCATTGCGCCCAGCGCCAACCTCAACCCGGACCGCAAGTTCCCCTCACTCTTTGAGCCTGTACACGGTTCGGCACCAGACATCGCAGGGCGTGGCATTGCCAACCCCATTGGTCAGATCTGGTGTGGTGCCATGATGCTCGAATTTTTGGGCCACAAAGACGCACACGATGCCGTCCTTGCTGCCATTGAAAAGGTGCTGGCAGCCGGTGCCGATGCGCCGCGCACCCCCGATTTGGGGGGTAAAGCCTCCACGGCCGACGTGGGTCGGGCGATTGCGCAGGCGCTTTGAGCCAGGAGATGTAAAAACTCGCGTCGATTTTTTTCATGTACTATTTTCAAGGCTAGAATCAGTTGCCTTATGTGCAAGCCCGAATGCGATTGACAGACCCACAAGGTCTGGTTTTAATCAAGCTAGGCATTTAACGCCTGAACAAATTTCATCAACATGTCCATGCTGTTGACACCGATATCATTTTCATGATCGGTCTTCACGGCACCAACACCCAGAGGTTTTTTGTGAACAAAACAGAATTGATCGAACACATCGCCAAAGAAGCCGACTTGTCCAAGGCTGCCTCAGGCCGTGCGCTTGAAGCCATCATCGGCGCTGTGCGCACCACTCTGAAAAAAGGTGGCACAGTTTCTTTGGTCGGCTTTGGAACTTTTGCGGTTGGCAAGCGTGCTGCTCGCGCTGGCCGCAATCCACGTACCGGCGCTGCGATTAAAATCAAGAAAGCCAATGTGCCAAAGTTCCGTCCAGGCAAGGGTCTGAAAGACGCTTTGAACTGAAAGCACATGTGAGAGGGCGCTTAGCTCAGTTGGTAGAGCGGCTCCTTTACACGGAGTAGGTCGGCGGTTCGAGACCGTCAGCGCCCACCACCTCTCAATCAAAGGCGAACTCCAGGTTCGCCTTTTTTATTGACAACCTGAGACTTCCGACATGTTTGAAACCATCCGCAACAATTCCAAGATCCTGATGGGCTTGCTGGTTTTGCTGATCATTCCCTCGTTTGTGCTGTTTGGTGTGGATGGTTACAGCAATATGGGCAATCGCGGTGCCGTGGTCGCCAAAGTCGGCGACTTGGAAATCACCCAGCAAGAATGGGATGCGATGCACCAACAAGAAGTGGACCGTATCCGTGCCGCCACACCCAACCTAGACCCCAAGATGCTGGGCTCTGAGGAGGCCCGCTACGCCAGCCTCGAGCGCATGGTCAATGACCGCTTGATCGCTGTGGCAGCAGAAAAGCAGTTGCTGGTCACCAGTGACCAGCGCTTGGCCAACTATCTGCAGCAAGACCCCTCCATAGCCAGTTTGCGCGGCCCCGACGGCAAACTCGACATGGACCGTTACCGTCAACTCGCGGCCAGCCAGGGTATGACACCAGAAATGTTCGAAGCGCGTGTGCGCCGTGACCTGTCCAACCAACAGGTGCTTTCCAGCTTGCAGGCTTCTGCCGTCGCCTCGCAGCGCCAAACCGACACGGCTTTGCAAGTCTATTTGCAGCGCCGCGAAATCCAGATCCAGCGCTTTGAGCCCGCTGCTTTTGCGGCCAAGGTTCAGGTGACCGATGCCGATCTGGAAAAGTTCTACCAGGCCCAGTCCGAGCGTTTTCGCTCGCCAGAATCGGCCGATGTGGAATATCTGGTACTGGATGCGGCGGCTTTGGCCAAAAACATCCAGTTGCCCGAGCAGGATGTGAAAACCTACTACGAGCAAAACCTGCAGCGCCTGGCGGGTCAAGAGCAGCGACGTGCCCGTCACATTCTGATCAACGCAGCCAAAGACGCCCCTGCAGCCGACCGTGAAAAAGCCCGCGCCAAAGCCGATGCCCTGCTGGCCGACGTGCGCAAAGACCCCAAGGCCTTTGCCGATTTGGCCCGCAAAAACTCGGACGACCCAGGCTCGGCTGCCAATGGTGGCGACTTGGACTTTTTTGCCAAAGGGGCCATGGTCAAGTCGTTTGAAGACGCCGTTTTCGCTCTGAAAAAAGGAGACATCAGCCCGGTGGTCGAGACTGAATTCGGTTTCCACATCATCCAACTGACTGACATCAAGTTACCTGTAGCGCCCAGCTTGGAGTCGATGCGGCCGCAACTTGAAGCCGACTTGCGCGAGCAACAAGCCAAACGACAATTCGCGGAACTGGCGGAGACTTTCAGCAACAGCGTTTACGAGCAAGCCGACACCTTCAAGCCCGTGGCTGAGAAGCTGAAGCTCACTATCCAGCAAGCGCAAGGCCTGACCCGCGCACCTACGCCCGCAACAGCCGGTGTGATGACCAATCCCAAAATTCTGGAAGCCTTGTTCTCTGAGGAATCGATCAGCAAGCGCCGCAACACGGCCGCCATTGAGTTGGGCAACAACACCCTCGTCTCTGCACGCATCGTCAACTACCGTGCAGCGGCTGTGCGACCCTTTGCCGATGTCAAAGAGTTGGTGCGCACCCAATTCATGCTGGAGCAAGCCCAAGCCTTGGCCAAGGCCGAAGGTCAGGCCCGCCTGAACGCCTGGAAAGCCCAGTCTGCCCAAGCGCAGGTGGGCAATGCAGTGGTTGTCTCGCGTGACCAAACACAGGGCCAACCCCAGGCCGTGGTGGATGCGGCCCTTCGAGCAGATCCCTCTGCCATGCCTGCCTTGGTCGGTGTGGACTTGGGTGCACAAGGCTACGCGGTGGTGCGTGTGAACAAGCTGGTGCCAAGAGAAGAGCCCAACGCGCAGCAGCAAGCCCAAAGCCGCGAGCAATTTGCTCGCTTGCTGGGCAACGCAGAAGCGGGCGCCTATTTGGCCCACCTGCGGTCCCAGTTCAAGGTGGAAATCAAGGTCAGCAAACCCAAAGCCAAGACGGCTTCATAATTCGCTTCACTGAGGGAATTTGACTTGAACTTCAGGTTATAATTTCCGATCAACGGTGGCTGTAGCTCAGTTGGTAGAGTCCAGGATTGTGATTCCTGTTGTCGTGGGTTCGAGCCCCATCAGCCACCCCAAAATCACGAAAAAGCCCAGCCCTTACCGGCTGGGCTTTTTGCTTTGTGGTGTCACTCTGGGGTCTGTTTGAAAAAGTGTGCCGCTTCCGGGGCAGCCAGCCACTGGCAGCCCTGGTCTTAAGCCGCCACCTCCACCTTCGGTGTCCCCAAACTCCGCAGCACATCCCGTACCATCTGCGCCCGGGCTTTCGGGTCGGGCAGTTCGCGTTCGATGCGGATTTTGTCGTTGCCCGCCAGCTTGATGTGTTTGTTTTTCTGGATCAAACCAATGATGGCCATGGGGTCCACGGGTGGGTTGGGCTTGAAGGTGATTTGGATGACGCCCGGCGCAGCGTCGACCTTGATGACGCCATAGGGCTGGGTCAGCACGCGCAGGCGGTGCACATCGACCAGGGTTTGCGCTTGCGGCGGCAGCTTGCCAAAGCGGTCCACAAGCTCTTCGAGCAAGGCATCGATTTGGTCGCTGGTTTTGGCGGTGGCCAGCTTTTTGTAAAAGCTCAGGCGCAGGTGCACGTCGCCGCAGTAGTCGTTGGGCAACAGGGCTGGGGCGTGCAGGTTGATGTCGGTGGTGACCGACAGCGGGCTGAGTAGGTCCGGCTCTTTGCCCGCTTTCAAGCAACGCACTGCTTCGGACAGCATCTCGTTGTAGAGCTGAAAGCCCACTTCGAGCATGTTACCGCTTTGGTTTTCGCCCAACACTTCGCCCGCGCCGCGGATCTCCAGGTCGTGCATGGCCAAATAAAAGCCGCTGCCCAACTCTTCCATTTGCTGGATCGCGTCCAGTCGCTGGGCCGCCTGTTTGGTCAGGCCTTCGATCTCAGGCACCATCAAATAGGCATAGGCTTGGTGGTGTGAGCGGCCCACGCGCCCGCGCAGTTGGTGCAGCTGTGCCAGGCCGAATTTGTCGGCGCGAGAGATCACGATGGTGTTGGCTGTGGGCACGTCGATGCCGGTCTCGATGATGGTCGAGCACAGCAAGATGTTGTAGCGCTGGGCCACAAAGTCGCGCATCACGCGCTCCAGCTCGCGTTCGGGCATCTGGCCGTGGGCCACGGCGATGCGGGCTTCGGGCAGGATTTCTTCGAGCTTTTGCTTGCGGTTCTCAATGGTCTCGACCTCGTTGTGCAAAAAGTAGCACTGACCGCCGCGTTTGAGTTCGCGCAGCACCGCCTCGCGGATCACGCCCGTGCCCTCGTTGCGCACAAAGGTCTTGATGGCCAGTCGGCGTTGTGGTGCGGTGGCAATCACGCTCAAATCACGCAGGCCCTCCAACGCCATGCCCATGGTGCGGGGGATGGGGGTGGCGGTGAGGGTGAGCACATCGACCTCGGCCCGCAAAGCCTTCATGGCCTCTTTGTGGCGCACGCCAAAGCGATGCTCTTCGTCGATGATCAAGAGCCCCAAGTCGTGGAACTTGGTGGATTCGCTCAGCAGCTTGTGCGTGCCGACCACGATGTCCACTGTGCCGTCGGCAATGCCTTTGAGGGCGGCGGTGACTTCTTTGCCCGAGCGAAAGCGCGAGACTTCGGCCACCTTGACGGGCCATTTGGCAAAGCGGTCTTTGAGGGTCTGGTAATGCTGCTCGGCCAGCAGCGTGGTGGGGGCCAGAATGGCGACTTGCTTGCCGCCCGTGACGGCCACGAAAGCGGCCCGCAGCGCGACCTCGGTCTTGCCAAATCCCACATCGCCACAGACCAGGCGGTCCATGGGGCGGGGGCTGATCATGTCTTGGATGACGCAGTGGATGGCGGCCTTTTGGTCGGCGGTTTCTTCAAAACCGAAGTCGTTGGCAAAGGTCTCGTAGTCTTGTGGGCTGTAGCGGAAAGGGTGGCCCTCGCGGGCTGCGCGGCGGGCGTAGATGTTGAGCAATTCTGCGGCGGCGTCGCGCACCTGCTCGGCGGCGCGGCGTTTGGCTTTTTCCCATTGGCCAGAGCCCAGCTTGTGCAGTGGCGCTTCGTCGGCGCTCACGCCTGTGTAGCGGCCAATCAGCTGCAGCTGGCTCACGGGTACATAAAGCGTGGCCTTGTCGGCGTATTCCAGGTGCAAAAACTCTTGCAGGGCGGGCGTGCCGTCTTCGTTTTTCTGGCCCATGTCCATGTTGACCAGACCCCGGTAGCGGCCAATGCCGTGGGCACTGTGCACCACCGGGTCGCCCACATTCAGCTCGCTCAGGTCTTTGATCAGCGCTTCCACATCGCTGACCTGTTCTTGCTTCTTGCGGCGGCGGGTGACTGCCCCCGCGGCAAACAGTTCCGTTTCGGTGACCAGGTCGAGGTTGTGCTCGAACCAATGGAAGCCGCTGACCAGCGCAGCGGTGGCCATGCCGATTTTTTCGTCGCTGGTCAAAAAGTCTTCTAGGCTGTCAAAGACGGGTGGCGTGAGGCCGCTGGAGCGCACGAAGTCGAGCAGGCTTTCACGTCGGCCATCGCTCTCGGCCAGGATCAGCACGCGGCTGGCGCTGCTGCGAATGTGTGCTTGCAAGCGCGAGAGCGGGTCTTCTGCGCCGCGCACCACCGTCAGCTCGGGCAGGGGCTGGGCCAAGGTGTTGTCGGCCACGTCTTGCGTGCCAGCACGCAGGGCCAATTGGGCATGGCCGTTGGTCAGGGTGTAGAACTGCTCGGCGCTCAAAAACAGCGCATCGGGCGGCAGCACGGGCCGCTCGGGATCGCCCTGCACCAAACGGTAGCGGTCGCGGGTGTCTTGCCAAAAGCGCTGGAAGGCGGGCTCCAGATCGCCGTGCAGCACCACGGTGGCGGCATCGCTTTGTGACGCATTGGGGCCAGCACCCAGATAGTCAAACACCGTGGCGGTTTCTTCAAAAAACAGGGGCAGGTAGTACTCGATACCCGCCGTGGCCACGCCGTTGCCCATGTCTTTGTAGATGCGGCTCTTGGTTGGGTCACCTTCGAGCAGTTCGCGCCAGCGGCTTCGGAAACGCGCACGCGCCGCTTCGTCCATTGGGAACTCGCGCCCGGGCAGCAGGCGCACCTCGGGCACGGGGTACAGGCTGCGCTGGCTGTCGGGGTCAAAGGTGCGGATGCTGTCGATCTCGTCGTCGAACAAATCGACCCGATAGGGCACCAGCGAGCCCATGGGGAAGAGGTCGATCAGGCCGCCGCGCACCGCGTATTCACCCGGGCTGACCACCTGACTGACGTGCGAGTAGCCCGCCAGCGTGAGCTGGGCCTTGAGCTGGCCTTCGTCGAGCTTTTGCTTGACCTTGAATTCGAAGGTGTAGCCCGCCAAAAAGGACGGCGGGGCCAGCCGGTACAGCGCGGTGGTGGCGGGCACCAGCACCACGTCGGCGCTCTCGGCGTGGTTGCGCTGCTTGATGCGCCAGAGCGTGGCCAAGCGCTCAGAAATCAAGTCCTGGTGCGGTGAGAAAGTGTCGTAAGGCAGGGTTTCCCAGTCGGGGAACATGACGCAGCGCAGATCGGGCGCAAAAAACACCAGTTCGTCCATCAGGCGCTGTGCGTCGGCCGCGCCACTGGTGACGATGGCGGTGAGCTTGCCTGCTTTTTTCTCGCGCTCGGCCAGTTGGGCCAGCAGCACGGCATCGGCCGATCCGGCAGGGCGGGGCAGGGTGAAACGTTTGCCGGATATCAGGCTGGGCAGTTGCATGGTGGCGATGGCCAATGGCGATGAAAAAAGCAAAACACCCCCCGCCAAGATGGAGGGGGGTGATCGGGATGTCTAACAGATCGATTGTAAAAGGGTCAAGCGGCCAAGGCGTGGGCGCGAGGCGATGCCCTTGATGTGGGGGTGAAGGCCACCGACCTACAATGCCAGCCCATGTCGATCCCCCCAGAACCCCCCCGTTTTCATGCCCTGTTGCCCTGCGCCGGTACCGGCAGCCGTGCAGGCACGCCGCAGCCTAAACAGTACCAAACCGTGGCGGGGCAGCCCATGGTCATGCACACCTTGCAGGCGCTGGCCTGTGTACCGCAACTGGCCAGTGGCTGGGTGATCTTGTCACCCGACGATGATTTTGAGTGGCCGAAGGCCGACTGGCCTGCGCACTTCAGGCGCGAGGCCTGTGGTGGTGCAACCCGAGCCGCGAGTGTGTTCAATGGCCTGAGCGCCATGTTGCAGGCGGGCTTGCCTGCGCAAGATTGGGTGTTGGTGCACGACGCCGCCCGTTGCCTGATCACGCCCGAGGCGGTGTCGGGCTTGGTCGAGGCCTGTCGGGATGACCCGGTGGGCGGCTTGCTGGCCTTGCCGCTGCCCGACACCTTGAAGTCACACACCTTGGACGGCGGTGTGGCCCGTGTGGCCAGCACGGTGCCGCGCGAAGACAAATGGTTGGCGCAAACGCCGCAAATGTTTCGCCTGGGTGCTTTGCATGCGGCGTTGGCTGTAGCGGCGGCCACCGCTTTTGAAGGCATCACCGACGAATCGAGTGCGATGGAGCGCCTGGGCCATTCGCCGCGCCTGGTGCCAGGCTCGGCCCAGAATATGAAAGTCACTTACCCGGCCGACTTTGCGTTTGCCGAGGCGGTTTTGAAAGGCAGAACATGAACATCCGTGTGGGCGAAGGCTGGGACGTGCATGCCCTGGTGCCCGGTCGCCAGCTGATTCTGGGCGGGGTCGACATTGCGCACACCGCTGGCCTGCTGGGCCACTCGGACGCCGATGTGCTGCTGCACGCCATCACTGATGCGGTGCTGGGCGCAGCGGGCCTGGGCGACATTGGGCGGCACTTTCCGGACACGGATGCGCAGTTCAAAGGTGCCAATTCTTCCGTTTTATTGCAAGAAGCCATGCGCCGCGTGCGTGCGCAAGGCTGGGTGCTGTTGAATGTGGACAGCACCATCGTGGCCCAAGCCCCCAAACTGGCCCCGCACATGGCGGCCATCAACGCGGGTGTGGCCCAGGCTTTGGGCGTCGGGCTGGATCAGGTGAATGTGAAGGCCAAGACCTCTGAAAAGCTGGGGCCTGTGGGCATGGGCCAAAGCATCGAGGCCCGTGCAGTGGCCTTGCTGCACAAGCCGTCTTGAGGACACTGCGGGCCGAGGCCCGCGTTCAGCGGGCTGGGCGGATGGCGGTTTTGGGGCGAAAGGCCTTGCAGACCTCGTCACGGGTTTCCATGTAAGGTCCGCCAATCAGATCCACGCAGTAAGGCACGGCCGCAAAAATGCCGTGCACCACGGCTTTGCCGTCGGCGTCTTTCAGGCCTTCCAGCGTTTCGGCAATCGATTTGGGCTGACCGGGCAGGTTGATGATCAGGCTCTGGCCCCGGACTACGGCCACTTGGCGCGACAAGATGGCCGTGGGGACAAATTTCAGGCTGATTTGGCGCATTTGCTCGCCAAAGCCAGGCATTTCCTTGTCGGCCACGGCCAGCGTGGCCTCGGGGGTCACGTCGCGCAGGGCAGGGCCGGTGCCGCCGGTGGTCAGCACCAGGCTGCAGCCCACATCGACCAGTTCGATCAGAGTGGCGCTGATGCAGTCTTTTTCGTCGGGGATCAGGCGGGGCTCAAAGGTGATCGGGTTGTGCAGCGCACGGGTCAACCAGTCTTGCAGCGCGGGCAGGCCTTTGTCTTCGTACACGCCGGTGCTGGCGCGGTCGCTGATGGACACGATGCCGATCTTGACCGGGTCAAAAGGGGTCGTGGCGTTGGGTTCACTCATCTTCGGCTTCCTCGTCGGGGGTCTCATCACTCTGGCCGCCTGTCAGCACGCTGCGCACCAGCTTGAACAACTCGCGGTATGCGCGGCCTTGGTGGGGCGCCAGGCCTTGCGAGACGGCAGCGTTGGTCACAGGCACTGCGTCTTTGCGGGCCTGGCGCACCAAGGCCCGCAGCTGCTGCATGTCGGTTTGCGGGTGGTGTTCGATCCATTCGCCCACGGCCGCGTCGTCGGCGATCAGGCGGTCGCGCCAAGCTTCGGCCAAGTGCAGGACTTGGGTGTCTTTGGCGCTGCCCAGGCGCTGGATGTCGAGGGCTTCGCGCACGGCCTGCAGGGTTTCGGGGCTGAGCAGGCGCATTTGCTTGCCGATGAACTGCATCTGGCGTCGCTTGCCTTCAAAGTTGGTGATGCGCTTGGCTTCGGCCAGACCTTCGACCAGTTTGTCGGGCAGGGCCAGGCCTTCCATCAGGTCGCGGCGCAGGGTCAGCAGTTGGGTGCCCAGCACTTGCAGTTCGGTGCTTTCGCGTTTGAGTTCGGTGCGGCTGGGGCCATCCAGTCCGAATTTGAGTTCGCGCTTGAACTCCAGGTCGAGTTCGCTGCCTTCTGCAACAAACTGACCGCGGACGAAATAGCCTTTTGTGGGTTTACGGGACATGACTGGGGGGAACTCTTTTTGAGATGCAGCGCTGGGACTGGGTGGCAAGTATCATAGCGGCCACTGCGGGCCCGGCGCCCGCCATTTTTTTGAGAACACTTCTGTGAAAAGTTCAGTGAAAAAAAACGCCCCCAACACCGCTTCCGCTGCGCATGCCCACGACGGCTTCAGCTACTCGCGTGACCATTTTGAAGAGCTGGTCGACATCGCCTTGCACCACGCCAAAAAGCTGGGCGCGACCAACGCGGGCGCTGAAGCGTCTGAAGGTTGCGGCCTGTCGGTCAGCGTGCGCAAGGGCGAGCTGGAAAACGTGGAGCGCAACCGCGACAAGTCGCTGGGCGTGACCGTGTACCTGGACCACCGCCGGGGCAATGCCAGCACGTCCGACTTTTCCAAGGCAGCGATCGAGCGCACAGTGCAAGCGGCGTATGACATCGCCCGCTTCACCGCTGAAGACCCGACCGCTGGTCTGCCAGACGAAGCCGACATCGAAACGAACCACCGCGATCTGGATTTGTTTCACCCCTGGGCCATCAACAGCGAAGAAGCGGCCAAGCTGGCTTTGCAGTGCGAGGCTGCTGCACTCAAAACCAGCCGCCGCATCACCAACAGCGACGGCGCGGCCGTGTCGGCCCAGCAAAGTTACTTTTTCAGTGCCCACACCCATGGCTTTCGCGGTGGTTATGCCAGTTCGCGCCACAGCATTTCGGTGGCCCCGATTGCCAAGCTGCCCGGGCGCAACGCCGAGATGCAGCGCGACGCCTGGTACACCTCGATGCGCTCGGCCGACGAGATGGCCTCACCCGACGTGGTGGGCCGTTATGCCGCAGAACGCGCTTTGTCGCGTCTGGGGGCCCGCAAAATCGCCACGACCGAATGCCCGGTCTTGTTCGAATCGCCTGTGGCTGCAGGTCTGCTGGGTGGTTTTGTGCAGGCCGTGAGCGGCGGGGCGCTGTACCGCAAGAGCAGCTTCTTGCTGGACTCGCTGGGCAAGAAGGTGTTTCCCAAACACATCGACATCGAAGAAGACCCGCACCTGTTGCGCGGCAAAGGCAGCTCGCCGTTTGACGACGAAGGGGTGCGCTCCATTCGCCGCAAGGTGGTCAAGGGCGGGCGCGTGGAGGGCTACTTCCTCTCCAGTTATTCGGCCCGCAAACTGGGCATGAAGACCACCGGCAACTCGGGGGGGTCGCACAACCTGACGCTGACTTCGCGTCTGACGCAATCCACCGACGACCTGGACGCCATGCTGCAAAAGCTGGGCACGGGCTTGTTTGTGATCGAGTTGATGGGTCAGGGCGTGAACTATGTGACGGGTGACTATTCACGCGGGGCCAGTGGCTTTTGGGTGGAGAACGGCCAGATCGCCTACCCGGTGCACGAGATCACCATCGCGGGCAACCTCAAAGACATGTTCATGGGCATCGAGGCCGTGGGCGCTGACACCTACAACATGGGCGCCAAAACCACCGGCTCCATCTTGGTCAACCGCATGAAGCTGGCGGGCAGCTGAGCCCTGTGCAGGCCGAACTTTTGGCGGCGCTGGCCGCCTTGTCGTGGGCGGTTGGCAGTCTGTTTTCGGCGGCAGCCTCCAGCCAGATGGGGGCCTTTGCCTTCACCCGCTGGCGCTTGTTTTTTGCGCTGACCCTGCTTTGGGCGCTGGCCTTGTTCACTGGGCAGTGGCGCACGCTCGACAGCGCGAATGTGGCCCTGCTGGCCATGTCCGGCTTCATTGGCATCTTCATTGGTGACACCGCGCTGTTTGCCTGCATGAACCGGCTGGGGCCGCGCCGCAGTGGTGTGCTGTTTGCCACCCACGCCATTTTTTCTACCCTGCTCGCTTGGTTGTTCCTGGGCGAAACCCTCTGGGGCTGGACCTTGGTGGGCGGTGGTTTGCTGGTTTCGGGTGTGATGGTGGCCATTGTCTGGGGCCGCCGCGAAAGTGAAACACACGCTTGGGAAAACACGCGTGGCGCTTTGATGACGGGCGTTTTACTGGGCCTGCTGGCGGCGGTGTGCCAGTCGGTGGCCACCTTGATGATCAAGCCCTTGATGGCCTCGGGCGTGGATGCGGTGGCGGCATCTGCCGTGCGCACCAGCGCCAGTTTTTTGGCGCATCTGGCGCTGCTCTGGGCTGGGGCGAAGGTGGCCCAAGTGCAGAACCCCTTGAACGCCAAAACCCTGTTCAACACCTGGGCCAGTGCGGCCGTGGCCATGGCGCTGGGCATGACCTTGATCTTGCAGGCACTGCACACCGGGCAGGCGAATCTGGTCGGTATTTTCTCGTCGCTCACCCCGATCTTGTTGCTGCCACTGTTGTGGGCCGTGTACCGCCGCCGCCCGGCCTGGGGGGCTTGGGGTGGGGCGGTGATGGCGGTGGCTGGGGCGGCGCTGATTTTGCAGGCCTAGCCCCTTGGGGCATCAGCCCGCCAGGGCTGCCTTCACAGCCGCCGACACCTGGCCCATGTCGGCCTTGCCAGCCAGTTGGGCTTTGACTGCGCCCATGACTTTGCCCATGTCGCCAGGGCCCACTTTCTTGCCCATTTCTTCACCCAGCTCAGCCACGATGGCCTGCACGGCTGCTGTGACTTCTTCGGCCGACATGCGTGCAGGCAGATAAGCCAGCAGCACGGCCATTTCGGCCTTTTCTTTGTCGGCCAGGTCTTGGCGGTCGGCTTGCTCAAAGGCGGCAATCGAATCTTTGCGCTGCTTGATCAGCTTGTCCACGATGGCCACCACGGCCACGTCGTCCAATTCAATGCGTTCATCCACCTCTTTTTGTTTCATGGCCGACAACAACAAGCGGATGGTGCCCAGACGCTCGGCGTCTTTGGCCCGCATTGCGGTTTTCATGTCTTCGGTGATTAGTTCTTTCAGGCTCATGAGGGGCTCCTGGGAGGAATGTGAATGGGTACAAATGACAAAGCCCGCCTGAGCGTCCTCTAGCGGGCTTGTTTGCAGACCTGGAACAGGTCAAGCAAAAGGGAAGATCAATACATCTTCTTGGGCAACTGCATGCTGCGAACACGCTTGTAGTGGCGCTTGACAGCAGCCGACTTCTTGCGCTTGCGCTCAGTGGTGGGCTTTTCGTAGAACTCGCGGGCACGCAGGTCGGTCAGCAGGCCGAGTTTTTCGATGGTGCGCTTGAAGCGACGCAGGGCAACGTCAAACGGCTCGTTTTCTTTCACGCGGATGGTGGTCATTGAATCAAAGTTTCCAAAAAATGTGCCGGCTGCGCAAGCAAGGGAGATCGGGCCCTTGAAAGCCAGTTTCGGCGGTTCCCCGTCACGAACTAGTATTTGGC
>CAMDFK010000039.1 GCA_945897465.1 Limnohabitans sp. Rim8
GTCCAGCAAATCGCCATCGGCGGGCCTGACAAACTGCGCCTGCAAAAGCTCTGGGTCGACATGTTGGGCTTGGAGGTGACCGGCACCTTCAAAAGCGAACGCGAGAACGTGGACGAAGACATCTGTGCGATTGGCTCTGGCCCGTTCAAAGTCGAGGTTGACCTGATGCAGCCGCTGGACCCCGAGAAAAAGCCCGCTGTGCACACCACGCCACTGAACCATATAGGACTGTGGATCGACGATCTGCCGGTGGCGGTGGAGTGGCTCATGGCCCAAGGGGTGCGCTTTGCGCCCGGTGGCATTCGCAAGGGTGCCGCCGGTTTTGACATCACCTTTTTGCACCCCAAGGCGAACGACGAGTTCCCGATTGGTGGCGAGGGTGTGTTGATTGAGTTGGTGCAGGCGCCGCCCGAGGTGGTCAAGGCTTTTGCGGCATTGGCCGTTTCGCACTGAGACAGCCTTCTGGATTAAAGCCCTTCAGACCCCGGTCTGCCGGGCTTTTGCTTTGGCCAGTGCCGCTTCGATGATGGCGCGTTTGCGGTCCATTTCGGGGGCTTGGTCTGTGCCCTTGGTGTGCGCTGCCAAATCGGCCAGTTTGTGCTCGGCTTTGGCTTGTAACTGCTTTTGGTGAGCGGCTTCTTCGCGCACCAGCCGCTGCTGGCGTGAGGTGTAGCGCTCGCGTGCGGTGTCGGCTTGCTCGGCAGACCAGGCGGCCCAGCCCGTATTTGTATCCGTCACGTTCTCCAGTGCAATGCAATCGACCGGGCACACCGGAATACACAGCTCGCAGCCGGTGCACCAAGGCTCGATCACGGTGTGCATCAGTTTGTTGGCCCCCAAAATCGCATCGGTCGGGCAGGCTTTGATGCACAGCGTGCAGCCAATACACCAGGCCTCGTCGATGATGGCCACATGGCGCGGGCCCTCGATGCCGTGTTCCGAATTAAGGGGCAACACGGGTTGGCCGGAGATGGCGGCTAAACGCTCGATGCCCGCCTGCCCACCGGGTGGGCATTGGTTGATGGGCGCTTGCCCCTCGGCCATGGCTTGGGCGTAGCTCGCGCAGTCGGGGTAGCCGCACCGGGTGCACTGCGTTTGGGGCAGGGCGTTGTTGAGGGCAAGAAAAAGCGCCTGGATCTCAGGCGCAGTGGGCTGCTCGGCCATGGGCCTTAGGCTTTTGGAGCCACCCAAGTGGTCTTGACTGGGCTTGGGGGCTGAGTTGCTGCTTTGCTGTTTTTGGCGGCGGCTTTGGCCACAGCCTTGGCCGGTGTTTTGGCAGCAGCTTTGGTAGGCGCAGCGGCTTTGGGGGCAGGGTTGGCTGCTGGCGCTGCAACGGCTTTGGCGGCAACTTTGGCCACGGGCTTGGTCACGCTGGTCGTGGCTGGTTTGATTGCAGCCTTGGCTGCTGTTTTGGCGGGTGTCTTGACCGGTGCTTGATCCACAGCTTTGGCCGCTGCAGGCGCTGCTGCAGAAATCGTGGCAGATGCAGCCGTAACAGCCTTTGGTGCAGCCACTTTGGCCTTGGGGGCATGGTTCAAGACGAACTGAACCAGCTGCGGGTAAACGATCTCGCGCCAGCGGCGGCCACTGAAGATGCCGTAGTGGCCCGCGCCTTGAACTTCCAAGTGTTGACGCTCGCTGGCGGGCACGCCGCTGCACAGGTCTTGGGCCGCACGGGTCTGGCCGGAGCCGGAAATGTCGTCGAGTTCGCCCTCCACGGTCATCAGGGCCGTGCCCTTGATGTCTTGAGGGCGCACGCGTTCGATCTTGCCATCCACACCCTTGACGTCCCATGTGCCGTTGACCAGTTTGAAGTCTTGGAAGACGGTGGCGATGGTTTCCAGGTAGTAATCGGCGTCCATGTCGAGCACCGCGTTGTACTCGTCGTAAAACTTGCGGTGCGCTTCTGTGCTGGCGTCATCACCCTTGATCAGGTCCTTGAAATAGTCGTAATGACTCTTGGCGTGGCGATCGGGGTTCATGGCCACAAAGCCGGTGTACTGCAAAAAGCCCGGGTAAACGCGTCGACCCGCACCCGGGAAGGATGGCGGCACACGGTAAATCACATTGTTTTCGAACCACTCGTAGCTTTTGTTCGTGGCCAAGTTGTTGACCGAGGTAGGCGACTTGCGGGCATCAATGGGGCCGCCCATCATGGTCATGGTCAGCGGTATTTTTTCGCCACGGCTGGCCATCAAAGACACAGCCGCCATCACCGGCACAGTGGGTTGGCAAACGCTCACCACATGGCAGTGACCATACTTGGTTTGCAGGTGCCGTAGGAACTCCTGCACATAGTTGATGTAGTCGTCCAAGTGGAATTCGCCGTCAGACAAAGGCACCAAGCGGGCGTTTTTCCAGTCGGTGATGTAGACCTTGTGGTCTTGCAACATGGTTTTGACGGTGTCGCGCAGCAAGGTGGCGTAGTGGCCAGATAGAGGGGCCACAATCAGCACCACAGGCTGTGCCTTGATCATCGTCAGCGTCTCGGGATCGTCCGAGAAGCGCTTGAAGCGGCGCAGTTCGCAAAAGGGCTTGTCGATTTCGATGCGCTCGTGGATGGCCACCTCGGTCTGGTTGACCTTGACGGTGCGGATGCCGAACTCGGGCTTGACATAGTCCTTGCCCAGGCGGTGCATCAGGGCGTAGCCTGCCGACACACGTTGGGCCAGAGGCGTTTGAGCCATGGGGTTCAGGGGATTGCTGTAGAGCTTGGCTGCTGCCTGGGCCAGATCGGAGAAAGGCTCCATGATCGAGCGTTGGGTTTCAAAAATCTGATAGAGCATGTGGCAGTTTCCCTCGCGACAAATGGTGCGCTGCAGCAATAGTACAGGAGACCACCTGGTATTTTTTGAGTCTGACCCCTAATCGGCAGTCACTTTCCGGACGGCCCAAAAAGAAACCGCCCCGTCAGGGGCGGTTGCAAGCTTGATGTCAGTCAATTCAGACGACTTTGGCGATCGAAGCGCAGACGTAGTCGATGTTTTTGCTGTTGAGCGCGGCCACACACATGCGGCCGGTGTCGGTGCCGTAGACACCAAATTCGCTGCGCAAACGCACCATCTGGTCTTTGGTCAGACCCGAGTAGCTGAACATGCCAATCTGTGCGGTGATGAAGCCCATGTCTTGCTGAATGCCAGCGGCTTTGAGGCCATCGACCAACTTTTGGCGCATGGCCTTGATGCGCACGCGCATTTCGGCCAATTCGCTTTCCCACTGGGCACGCAGCTCGGGGTTGTTCAGCACAGCCGCCACCACCGCACCGCCGTGGATGGGTGGGTTGGAGTAGTTGGTACGGATGGCGATTTTGAGTTGCGACAACACGCGGGAAGCTTCTTCTTTGTCAGAAGCCACCACCGACAAGGCACCCACGCGCTCGCCATAGAGGCTGAAGCTCTTGGAGAACGAGGTGGACACAAAAATGTTGAGGCCCGCGGCCACAAACTTGCCGATCACGGCGCCATCTTCAGCGATGCCGTGGCCAAACCCTTGGTAGGCCATGTCCAGGAAAGCGGTCAGGCCCATGGCCTTGACGACGGCAATGACCTGGTCCCATTGGGCGTCGGTGATGTCATAACCGGTGGGGTTGTGGCAGCAGGCGTGCAGCACCACGATGGTGCCGGGTGCTGCAGCGTTCAGGTCAGCCAGCATGCCTTCGAAGTTGACATCGCGCTTGGCCGCGTCGTAATAGGCGTAGCTGCCCACTTCAAAACCGGCGTTCACGAAGATGGCGCGGTGGTTTTCCCAGCTGGGGTCGGAAATCAGCACTTTGGCGTTGGGGCTGACCTTTTTCAGGAAGTCCGCACCGATTTTCAGGCCGCCGGTGCCGCCGATGGCCTGCACGGTGGAGACGCGGCCCGACTTGACCACGTCAGATTCAGCGCCGAACACCAGCGCCTTGACGGCGTTGTCGTAGGCCACGATGCCGTCGATGGGCAGGTAACCACGCGCAGTGGGGGTGGCCATCATGGTTTTCTCGGCCGCTTGCACACATTGCAGCAGGGGCAGTTTGCCGTTGTCGTCGAAGTACACGCCCACGCCTAGGTTCACTTTGTTGGGGTTGGTGTCGGCGTTGTATTGCTCGTTCAGACCCAAGATCGGGTCACGGGGGGCCATTTCGACGGCGGAAAACAGAGACATGGAAAGTCCTTGGATTTTGTTCAGTGGTGGCAGGAAACCCGTTCCTCGGTTAGGCTTTCGGGTTGTCCCTGATTTTAACGGCCCCTGTCGCCTGGTTCGACCCGGCGGTCCTCAGAAAAATGTCCACCGTGCCCGAAATCCCTGTTGTTGAAGTTGCGCCCGATGCGACCAAGTACGCTGAGGGGAAGTTCATCAACTACCCCGGCTCACCTTTTGATCTGTACCAGCCTTACCCGCCTGCGGGTGACCAGCCCGTGGCCATCGAGCAGCTGGTCGAAGGCGTTTACGACGGTGAGGTGTTCCAAACCCTGCTGGGCGTGACCGGCTCGGGCAAGACCTTCACCATGGCCAATGTGATCGCTCAGCTGGGCCGGCCTGCCATCGTTTTTGCGCCCAACAAAACATTGGCCGCGCAGCTGTACAGCGAGTTTCGCGAGTTCTTCCCCAAAAACGCGGTGGAGTACTTCGTCAGTTACTACGACTACTACCAGCCCGAGGCCTATGTACCCCAGCGAGATTTGTTCATCGAGAAAGACTCGGCCATCAACGAGCACATCGAGCAGATGCGGCTGTCGTGTACCAAAAGCATCATGGAGAGGCGCGATGTGGTGATCGTGGCCACGGTGTCGGCCATCTACGGCATTGGCGAGCCCGAGAGCTACCACCGCATGATCATGACGCTGCGCACGGGTGACAAGCTGGGTCAGCGCGACGTCATCGCCCAGCTGATCCGAATGCAGTACCAGCGCAACGACATGGAATTTTCACGCGGCAAGTTTCGGGTGCGCGGCGACACCATCGACGTGTTCCCGGCCGAACACTCCGAGCTGGCCATCCGCATTGAGTTGTTCGACGACGAGATCGATAGCCTGCAGCTGTTTGACCCGCTCACCGGCCGCATACGCCAGAAGATCCCGCGATTCACGGTCTACCCATCCAGCCATTACGTGACGCCGCGCGACAAGGTGCTGGCGGCGGTGGAGACCATCAAGCTGGAGTTGGCCCAGCGCCTCAAAGAACTGGTGGGCATGGGCAAGTTGGTGGAAGCGCAGCGGCTGGAGCAGCGCACCCGGTTTGATCTGGAAATGCTGTCTGAGGTGGGCCACTGCAAGGGCATTGAAAACTACACCCGGCATTTGTCGGGCGCAGCGCCCGGCGACCCGCCCAGCACGCTCACCGATTACATGCCGCCCGACGCCATCATGTTTTTGGACGAGAGCCACCAGATGATTGGCCAACTCAATGCCATGTACAACGGCGACAAGGCCCGCAAGACCACGCTGGTGGAATACGGCTTTCGCTTGCCCAGTGCGCTGGACAACCGCCCGCTCAAGTTCGAAGAGTTTGAAAAGCGCATGTGCCAGTGCATCTTCGTCTCGGCCACACCGGCCGATTACGAAAAAACGCACGCAGGCAAGGTCGTCGAGCAGGTGGTGCGCCCCACGGGTCTGGTCGACCCACAGGTCGAAGTGCGCCCCGCCACCCACCAGGTAGACGATGTGCTGCAAGAAATCCGCATCCGGGTGGACAAGCAAGAGCGCGTGCTGATCACCACGCTCACCAAGCGCATGGCCGAGCAGCTGACCGATTACCTGAGCGACAACGGCGTGAAGGTGCGTTACTTGCACAGCGACGTGGACACGGTGGAGCGGGTGGAAATTTTGCGTGACCTGCGCTTGGGCGCTTTTGATGTGCTGGTGGGCATCAACTTGCTGCGCGAGGGCTTGGATATTCCCGAGGTGTCGCTGGTGGCGATTCTGGATGCGGACAAAGAAGGCTTCTTGCGGGCCGAGCGCAGCCTGATCCAGACCATCGGGCGTGCGGCCCGCAACCTGAATGGCCGCGCGATTTTGTACGCCGACCGCATCACCGAGTCCATGAAAAAAGCCATGGGTGAGACCGAGCGCCGCCGCATCAAGCAGTTGGCCCACAACGAGGCCATGGACATCACTCCCAAGAGCATCGTCAAAAAGGTCAAAGACCTGATTGACGGCGTTTACAGCGAAAAGTCGGGCAAGGAAGCCGAGCGCCTGGAACAAGCGGCCATGCAAAAAGCCAAGGTCGAGGACATGAGCGAGAAAGACATCGCCCGAGCCATCAAACAGCTTGAAAAGCAGATGATGGAACACGCCCGAAATCTGGAGTTCGAAAAAGCCGCTCAGGTGCGCGACCAACTCACCATTCTCAAAGAGCAGGCCTTTGGCGCCACCGGGGGCGACAACATCGTGCCGCTGATCCGGGCTTGAATAACCCTATAACCCGAGTGATTTGATCGGGATTGGTTTATACTTGACTCGTTTAGTCGGGAACCCGCTTTGGCGGTGTAAAGACCAAGCCCCCACCCACTTCAGGAGTCTGCCATGCGTTTAACCACCAAAGGCCGTTTCGCCGTCACCGCCATGATCGATCTGGCTTTGCGCCAGGACGCCGGTCCTGTGACCTTGGCCGCCATCAGCCAGCGCCAACAGATTTCACTGTCCTATTTGGAACAGCTGTTTGGCAAACTGCGCCGCCACAACCTGGTCGAGTCCACCCGTGGACCCGGCGGTGGCTACACCTTGGGCCGCAAATCCACCGACATCACCGTCGCAGACATCATTTTGTCGGTGGACGAGCCCATTGACGCTACCCACTGCGGCGGCAAAGAAAACTGCAATGGCGGCGATGGCCGCTGCATGACACACGACCTGTGGGCTTCCCTGAATTCCAAAATGGTCGAGTTTCTCGATTCGGTGTCTCTGCAAAAGCTGGTGGACGACCAGTTGGCCAAAGGCCTGGTGGTGGAGCTCAAGCCCACCCTCAAGCGGGCCATTGCCCCCATGCCTGTAAGCAAGCCGATCCGCGTGAATGTGCCCAACTCGGTGTTCGACCTGGGCAATATGTTCGCCAAATCCTGATTCCCGAAAAAGAGCAGACCATGACCACACCTCATTTCCCCATTTATCTTGATTATGGCGCGACCAATCCTTGCGACCCGCGCGTGGTGGACGCCATCGTGCCTTGGTTGCGCGAGCACTTTGGCAACCCCGCTTCTCGCAGCCACGCCTGGGGCTGGGAAGCCGAAGCCGCGGTTGAAACCGCCCGCGAGCAAGTGGCTGACCTGATCGGCGCCGACCCCCGTGAAATCGTCTGGACCAGCGGCGCGACAGAATCCAACAACCTGGCCATCAAGGGCGCGGCCCATTTTTACAAGTCACGCGGCAAGCACCTGATCACCGTCAAGACCGAGCATAAAGCCGTTCTGGACACCATGCGAGAGCTGGAGCGTCAGGGTTTTGATGTGACCTACCTCGACGTGCAGGCCGATGGCTTGCTGAACATGGAGGCGCTCAAAGCCGCCATCCGCCCCGACACCATTTTGATCAGCGTGATGTTCGTGAACAACGAAATCGGCGTGATCCAGGATGTGATCGCCATTGGCAACTTGTGCCGTGAAAAAGGCATCGTCTTCCACGTCGATGCAGCCCAAGCCACGGGCAAGGTCGAGATCGACATGACTCAGCTGCCCATCGATTTGATGAGCCTGGCCTCGCACAAAACCTATGGCCCCAAAGGGATTGGCGCTTTGTATGTGCGCCGCAAGCCCCGCATTCGCCTGGAAGCACAAATGCACGGTGGCGGTCACGAGCGCGGCATGCGCTCGGGCACCTTGCCCACCCACCAGTGCGTTGGCATGGGTGAGGCCTTCCGCATCGCCAAGCTGGAAATGGCCCAGGACAACGCCAAAGCCCGTGCCCTGCACGACCGCCTGATCAACGGCCTGAGTGATATGGAGCAGGTTTTCTTGAACGGCCACGCCACCCAACGCGTGCCGCACAACATCAACATGAGTTTCAACTTTGTTGAGGGCGAGTCGCTGATTATGGGCATCAAGGGCTTGGCGGTGTCGTCTGGCTCGGCTTGCACCTCGGCCAGCTTGGAGCCCAGCTATGTGCTGCGTGCCTTGGGCCGCAGTGACGAGTTGGCCCACAGCAGCCTGCGCATGACGATTGGCCGCTGGACCACCGAAGAAGACATCGACTACGCGATCCAAACCATCCGCGAGAACGTGGCCAAGCTGCGTGACTTGAGCCCCCTGTGGGAAATGCACAAAGACGGTATCGATCTGAGCACCATCCAGTGGGCGGCGCATTGAACGTTTGGCGTTGAGCGTTGAGCGGGAAGTTTTTGAAAACGCTCACCCCTTAACGCCCAACACTGAACGCTCAACGCCCAACGCAAAAGCACAACGAAACAAACCAGGAGTTCGACATGGCATATTCTGAAAAAGTGGTCGACCACTACGAAAACCCCCGCAACGTGGGCTCTTTTGACAAGGGCGACGACAGCGTGGGCACCGGCATGGTCGGTGCGCCCGCTTGCGGCGACGTGATGAAGCTGCAGATCAAGGTCAACCCGACCACCGGCGTGATCGAAGACGCACGTTTCAAGACCTACGGTTGCGGCTCGGCCATCGCCTCCAGCTCGCTCGTGACCGAGTGGGTCAAGGGCAAGACACTCGACGAAGCTGCTGCTCTGAAGAACAGCCAAATTGCTGAAGAGCTGGCACTGCCGCCCGTCAAAATTCATTGCTCCATCTTGGCCGAAGACGCCATCAAGGCCGCTGTGGACGACTACAAAAAGAAACACCTGAACTGACATGGCCATCTCACTGTCTGCCGCAGCTGCGCGGCATGTGACCCGGTACTTGGCCAAGCGTGGCTCGGGTGTCGGTGTGCGCCTGGGGGTCAAGACCACGGGCTGCTCGGGCCTGGCCTACAAGCTCGAGTACGTGGACGAGATCGCCCCGGAAGACGTGGTCTTTGAAGGCCACGGCGTCAAGGTGCTGGTGGACCCCAAAAGCCTGGCCTACATCGATGGCACCGAACTCGACTTCGTGCGTGAAGGCTTGAACGAAGGTTTTCGCTTCAACAACCCCAACGAGCGTGACCGCTGCGGTTGCGGTGAATCTTTCCGCGTGTGAGTGCGTCCTGATTGTGAAAAGCGCAGTGAAAGAGTTTGACGTCATCGCGGGTGGCAAAGCAATCCATAGATTGCCGCGCTGCGCTCGCAATGACAAATATGGCGTCATCGCGACGAGCGCAGCGACGTGGCGATCCATGGCAGTGACTTCATGATCAACTTGCAAACCAACGACTTTGATCTGTTTGACGTGCCGATGCGGTTCGAGCAGGACCGTGCACAACTCGATGCACGCTGGAAAGCCCTGCAGCGCGAAGCCCATCCCGACCGTTTTGCTGCCGAAGGCGCAGCCGCACAGCGCGTGGCCATGCAGTGGTCGGTGCGGATCAACGAGGCCTATCAGCGCCTCAAAGACCCACTCAAACGGGCGGCCTATCTGTGCGAACTGTTAGGCGCACCCGTGCAGGCCGAGAACAATACAGCCATGCCCGCCGCGTTCTTGATGCAGCAAATGGAGTGGCGTGAAAATCTGGACGACACCGAATCCGCACAAGGATTAGAAGCCTTGGCCGACCAAGTGGCCTCTGAGCAGCGCCGTGTGCAAAAAGAACTGGCCCGTTTGCTGGATCAAGCCCAAGACCCCGTGCAGGCCGTGGGGCAGGTGAGGGCGCTGATGTTCATCGAGCGGTTCACGCAAGAAGTGAACGCTAAACTCGACCGATTGACCTGAATTTCTCAACAGACCATGGCCTTACTGCAGATTTCCGAACCGGGCCAGTCACCCGACCCCCACCAACGCCGCATCGCAGTGGGCATTGACTTGGGCACCACGCACTCTCTGGTGGCTTCGATGCGCAGCGGCGTGGCCGAATGCCTCCCCGATGACGAGGGCAGGGTGATCCTGCCTTCTGTTGTGCGCTTCATGCCGGGGCAAGGCCGCCAAATCGGTTTTGACGCTGTGGCGTCTGCCGCTTCTGACCCTGTCAACACTATTGCCTCGGTCAAGCGCTTCATGGGCCGCGGCCTGAACGACATCGCCGAGCGCAGCAAGCTGCCTTACGAATTCACAGCCAGCGAACAAGGCATGCTCAGCATCCAGACGGAGCAAGGCCCCAAGTCGCCCGTGGAGGTGAGCGCCGAGATCTTGGCCACCCTGCGTTACCGCGCCGAAGACACCTTCAATGACGACCTTTACGGCGCCGTGATCACCGTGCCCGCCTACTTTGACGACGCCCAGCGCCAGGCCACCAAAGACGCCGCGCAACTGGCGGGTCTGAACGTGCTGCGCCTGATCAACGAACCCACGGCTGCGGCGATTGCCTATGGCCTGGACAACGCCAGCGAAGGCGTTTATGCTGTGTTCGATTTGGGTGGCGGTACTTTCGATATTTCCATCCTGCGCCTGACGCAAGGCGTGTTTGAAGTCCTGTCAACCGGGGGCGACTCGGCTTTGGGCGGTGACGATTACGACCAAGTCTTGGTCGACTTCGCCTTGGCCCAAAAGCCCGGCTTGCAAGCCGCCACGGCCGAAGACAAAACACGGCTTAAAGCTTTGGCCCGTGCGGCCAAAGAAGCCTTGACCAGTGCAGACACCGCTGGTTTGAATGTGGCGCTTTCAACAGGTGCTTTGTCGGTGCAGATCAGCCGCGCCGATTTCGAGCAAGCCACCCAAGCCCTGACGGCCCGATGCATCAATGCTGTGCGCAAAGCGCTGCGCGACGCGCAGCTGGCCAAGGACGATGTGCAAGGCGTGGTCATGGTGGGCGGCTCCACCCGCATGCCGCAAATCCAGCAGGCTGTGGCCGACTTTTTTGGCCAAGCCCCGCTCAACAACCTCAACCCCGACGAAGTCGTGGCTTTGGGCGCGGCCATTCAGGCCAACCAGCTGGCAGGCAACAACGCCGCTGGCGAATTGTTGCTGCTCGACGTGATCCCGCTGTCGCTGGGCATTGAGACCATGGGCGGTTTGGTGGAGCGCATCATCCCGCGCAACCAGACCATCCCCACCGCCATGGCGCAGGACTTCACCACTTACCAAGACGGCCAGACGGCCCTCGCGCTGCATGTGGTGCAGGGCGAGCGTGACCTGGTGCAAGACTGCCGCAGCCTGGCCCGCTTTGAGCTGCGTGGCATCCCGCCCATGGCCGCAGGTGCCGCCCGTATACGCGTGACCTTCACGGTGGACGCCGATGGCTTGCTGAACGTCGGAGCCAAAGAACAAATCAGCGGTGTCGAAGCCCGTATTGACGTCAAGCCCTCGTATGGCCTGAGCGACGACCAAATCGCCACCATGCTGCAAGAAAGCTTCACCACCGCGCAAGCCGACATGAAGGCCCGTGCGCTGGTCGAGGCGCGGGTCGATGCCGATCGCATGCTGCTGGCCACCCGCAGCGCTTTGGCCGCCGATGGCCAACTGCTGAGCGCCGACGAGCGTGCCAGCATTGACGCCTTGATGGCTACTTTGCAAGTGGTCATCCAGACCGAACAAGACGCCAAAGCTTTGGAAGACTGCACCCAGGCCCTGGCCAAGGGCACCGAAGCTTTTGCCGCCGAACGCATGAACCACAGCATCCAGAAAGCCCTGGCCGGTCAAAATATCCAGACCCTGTGATCGCCGAATTGAACAAAGACATTTATGCCCGTCATCAAAATCCTGCCCCACCCCGAGTACTGCCCTCAAGGTGCTGAAATCACAGCGCCCGCAGGCACCAGCATCTGCGAAGCCCTGCTTGAGAACCACATCAACATCGAACATGCCTGCGACATGAGCGCGGCCTGCACCACCTGCCATGTGGTGGTGCGCGAAGGCTTCAAGACGCTCAATGAGATGGAGGAAACCGAGGAAGACCTGCTCGACCGCGCTTGGGGCCTCGAGCCCAATTCGCGCCTGAGCTGCCAGGCCTTTGTGGCCAAGAGCGATTTGGTGATCGAGATCCCGCGCTACACCATCAACCACGCCAAAGAACTGCACTGAGCCGGAGCGCCACAGCCATGCGTCAAATCGTTCTGGACACCGAAACCACAGGCCTCTCGGCCGAGGGCGGCGACCGCATCATCGAGTTGGGTTGTGTGGAGCTGTATGCCCGCAAGCTCACCGGCAACAACCTGCATTTTTATTTCAACCCTGAGCGCGACAGCCACGAAGACGCGCTCAAGGTGCACGGCATCAGCAACGAGTTTTTGCGCGACAAGCCCAAGTTTGCGCAGTTGACCGATGAAATCCTCGACTACCTGGCCGATGCCGAGCTGATCATCCACAACGCGGCTTTTGACATCGGCTTTCTGAACAAAGAACTCGAACGTGTCGGTAAAAAGCCCTTGAAGGCCTATATCAGTGGCGTGATCGACACCCTGGCCATGGCCAAGGAAATGTTTCCCGGCAAGCGCAACAGCCTTGATGCGCTGTGTGACCGCCTCGAAGTCGACAATTCCGGGCGCACCCTGCACGGCGCTTTGCTTGACGCCGAATTACTGGCCGATGTCTACATCAACATGACGCGGGGCCAAGAGGCTTTGCTGATCGATGCGGGCGATGCGCCCAGCGACAAACAAAACGTGGTGGTGCAGGTGGATCTGAGCCAATACGCGCTCCCCGTGCTGACAGCCAATGCCCAGGAGCTGGCCGCCCACGAAGATTTGTTGGTGCAACTCGACAAGTCCAGCGGCGGCAAAACCGTGTGGCGGCAAGCGCAGGCTGCTTGAGTCTCGCATTCAGGGATGGATGCTTTGAAGACGCATATTTTTTGCCTTGATGGGGCCAGAACGGCATAATTATTATGCAATAATTGAAGACCTCGCTTTTACGCGTAGGGCGATTAGCTCAGGGGTAGAGCACTGCATTCACACTGCAGGGGTCGCAAGTTCGAAACTTGCATCGCCCACCACAAAATTCCCAATGAAATCAAGCACTTAGAGGAAACTCTAAGTGCTTTTTCTTATGTTCAAAGTAGTATGGTCCGGGTTTACTACTTCTCATAGATTTTTCGATGTCTTTTCATAGATTTCGGAACAGTCAAACATCCCCATTTCAATTAGTCGATGGTGACGCCAGCATGGTGTCAATGCTGCATTGTTTTTTGTCCTTGCGCAGACGCAGCTAGTGCTGTGCTCAGCTTGAAAAAAACGCTACGTTTGTTTTGAAGCGACACCTGCTACTCAGCCCAGCGAGCCCAAGAAAAAACGCGCTGTAGGGCTTTTTTGATGCCCGCAAGGGTGCGGGTCGCTTTGATCATTGGTCATGCGTCAAAGAGGTAAGGTTGTTAAAAATCAATCAGGTAAATTTTCAGATCAGGTAAATTTTCAGAACTGAGTTTTCCGTCGTTGAAATGTCGAGTCGTAATCAAGGCTTGCACCAAAACGATTACCGGAATGGAGCTTGAGGGGCTTAAGCACCAAAACTGTGCAACTAATGACGTTTGAAGCTGTCATGAAACTTGCATGTTGTTGATGCAAGGTTTGTCCAGCTTTTCGCTGCCTTTGACGACAGCAGCTTGTAAATTCAAAATGACTCAAAACCGCTCTCAATTGGAAGTGATTCAACAAGCTGATCCCAGGTGTGATTCATGCGGCTACGTGTTGCCATCTCAGACCGCCTCGACTGGACTTCGTTGCGGTTTAAATTATTTCAAGAGCAACTACATCATGAGGAAGTTTCAACTCATGCAGCATTTCCCTGAAGTGCATGCTTACAACGCTTGCGAATCATGGGCCAATGAACTGGTTCCCCAAGAGCTTCAGGGGGGATTTACTTTTCTAGCACCGCGAACAGTTGACACCAAGGCTTAAATTTAAACGAAAAAAATTGTCTCTTGGCGCTGGTCTATGAAACAACGCCTTGACCCTTGAGTTGCACTTTTAGATCACGAAATCACGCCATGACTGGCTTGTTGAGTTGATCTCGCAACCTTGTTCGCATGCAGTTGCCACACACAAACATGGCTTGGTTGATTAATTTTCAATCGCGCTCACGGACTTGGACATGTGCAAGCCGCAAGAGCATGCCCACGGACTACAGCTTGTACAAACTTGATTTGTGTCAAATGATTTGATGATCACCACCAATACGTTGCAGGGTGAGTGTTCAATCAAGGCCTTTGGCACTGAACCACTCCACCACCGCGCCAGCCAGTTTGCCTGATGTCTGTGACCTAACATGATCAAGTCTGCACCGATGCTTTTCGCACAGTCAACAATTTGATCAACAGCATCCCCTTTGAGCAGTTCGCCTGTGGCCTCAACGCCCATGGCCTTCAACTGATTGACGCCTTCAGCGAGAATAATCAGTCGATGATTTTCTTCGAATTTGCTATCTTTCTCATAGACAAGAGCGGACTCATGTCCCATGGCCACCATGTCATTCGGCATCACTGAAAGTAAATGAACTTTGGCATGTTCCCATTGGGACAGATCCTTGCAATTGAGAAGTGCTTGTTGACTCTCAGTGGATCCATCGTAGGCCAAGAGGATATTTTGATACATGGCATTCTCCTTGCTCAATTTGCCCGCAAAGGTGCCGTCTTTCGATTGCACCGCTTTAGGAAGACTGTGCTGTCAGGCAATCACCGCACATGAACATTTGTTGATTGATCAACTTCTTAAACATGCCCAGTGCCCGTGGCTTGTGCAGCCCGCACTTGTAGCAACTGATGGTGGCCATGCTGCCTATATTTTGAAAAGGTGACCCGCTTTCTTTGCGCTTGTAGCGTAGGCCATCCTCGGCGATCTTGGATTCTTGGTCAGTGCTTATGTGATTATTTTGGACCTGGTCTGAAACAAAAGCTACGTTTTTTTTTCGGTGTTCAGCTACCCGTGCCTGCGCGGCATGAATACAAAGCGTTGTAGGGCTTTTTTGATGCCCGCACGGGTGCCTGCAGCAAGAGAGCACTGCCTTACGCAGACTTTGCTGGCAAAAAGTAACTAAAGGCTGGGGTGGTCTTTAAAACACGGACCAACCCCAAGGGGCTGTAGTCCGTGCCAAAGGGCCATCAGGTCGGTTGACCGTCCGGCGATTCTTCGCCATCACCGACTACGATGGCGTCGATGTCATTTCCATCGTTGAGGGTATCGTCGCCGTTGCTACCGGTGAGCATGTCGTCGTCATCCAGCTCGATCTCGTCTTCCTCGATCGCGGCCATTTCTGCGTACTGGGTGGCCAGCAGTTGGTGGCGATAGGCGAGGTAAGCGCGGCGGTGCGTTTCGTAGAGGTTGCCTGCATCGTGCGCATTGGCCGCTTGCAAATGCTGGAGAGCTGCCGCTTGAAAATGCTTTGCCGCCAATGCATGGCAATGGGTGATGCTGACGACGTCATCGTCCAAAAATTCTTCGTTGTCGTTCTCAATCATCGCGTCGGTGGGCAGATCGAGAGATGAATCATTGACTGATTCTTGAGCCAATTCTTGAACCGTGTCTTGAACCGTGTCTTGGGGCGTGTCTTGGGGCGTGTCTTGGGGCGTGTCTTGGGGCATGTCTTGGGGCATGTCTTGGGGCGTGTCTTGGGGCGTGTCTTGGGTCATGCGAATTCTCCAGTTGGGGTGGTTTGGCGGTTGCCAA
>CAMDFK010000040.1 GCA_945897465.1 Limnohabitans sp. Rim8
CCTCACAGGAGACACACATGCAGAAAGTCCTGCACATCAATCCGGACAAATGTACCGGCTGCTTGCAGTGCGAAATGGCCTGTTCTTTCGAGAACTACGGCACATACGCCACCTCCAAGTCGCGCATCAAGGTGTTTGATTTCCATCACACCGGCAAAAAAGTGCCCTACACCTGCACCCAGTGCGACGAGGCTTGGTGTCTGCATGCCTGCCCTGTGGAAGCCATCACCGTGGACAAAGCTACCGGCGCCAAAGTGGTCAACGAGTCCACCTGCGTGGGCTGCAAGGTCTGCACCATCGCTTGCCCCTTCGGCACCATCAACTATGTGCAAGAAACCGGCAAGGTGCAAAAGTGCGACCTGTGCGGTGGCGATCCGGCTTGTGCCGACGCCTGCCCAACCGGCGCCATCACTTTCGTGGATGCCAACTGGACCGGCATCGACAAGATGAAGCAGTGGGCCGACAAGTTGGGCAATCAGCCCTCGGCCGCTTAATTAAGGAGCATCAACATGTCTTGGGCTGGAAAAATTCTCCGCGTCAACCTCACGGCTGGCACCGTCAAATCCGAACCGCTGAACATGGAGTGGGCCAAGGCCTACCTCGGCTCACGCGGTCTGGGCAGCAAATACCTGATCAGCGAGATCGACCCCAAAGTCGACCCGCTGTCGGCTGACAACAAAATCGTCTGGGCCACGGGCCCACTGACCGGCACCATGGCCTCCACTGGTGGCCGCTACACCGTCATCACCAAGAGCCCACTGACCGGCGCTATCGCTTGCTCCAACTCGGGTGGCTATTGGGGCGCTGAGCTCAAAATGGCCGGTTGGGACATGGTCATTTTTGAAGGTGCATCGACCAAGCCGGTGTACCTGCACATCAACGACGACGAAGCCGAGTTGCGCGATGCGAGCCATCTCTGGGGCCAAAGCGTCTGGAAGACCGAGGAAATCCTCAAGTCCAGCTTGCAAGACCCCTTGCTGCGCGTGTGCAGCATCGGCAAGGCCGGTGAAAACGGCGTGCTGTATGCCGCCGTGGTGAACGACTTGCACCGTGCGGCTGGCCGCTCGGGTGTGGGCACCGTCATGGGCAGCAAAAACCTCAAAGCCATTGCGGTGCGCGGCACCAAGGGCGTGGGCAATATGCAAAACCCCAAGGCGTTCATGGCGGCAGCCAAGGCCGCCAAAAAGGTGCTGGCCGACAACGCGGTCACGGGCCAAGGCCTGCCTGCTTATGGCACGCAGGTGCTGATGAACGTGATCAACGAGGTGGGCGGCTTGCCCACTCGCAACCACCGCGACGTGCAGTTCGAAAGCGCCAAAGACATCTCGGCCGAAGCCATGGCCACGCCCCGCGAGACCGATGGCAAAAAACACCTGGTGACCAACCAAGCCTGCTTTGGTTGCACCATTGCTTGCGGCCGCATCAGCAAGATGGACGAGGGCCACTTTTCGGTCAAGAACAAGCCTGAGTACTGGGGCGCCAACGGTGGCCTGGAATACGAAGCGGCTTGGGCGCTGGGCGCAGCCAACGGCGTGAAAGACCTCGAAGCCCTGCAGTACGCCAACATGATTTGCAACGAAGAAGGCTTTGACCCCATCAGCTTTGGCACCACCATCGGTGCCGTGATGGAGCTGTACGAAATGGGCGTGCTGACCAAAGAGCAAATCGGTGTGGAAGCCCCGTTTGGCTCGGCCGAAGCACTGTGCGAGTTTGTCGACATGACCGCCAAGGGCATCGGTTTTGGCAAGGAAATTGGCATGGGCTCCAAGCGCCTGACCGCCAAATACGGCCACCCCGACCTGTCCATGAGCGTCAAGGGGCAAGAGTTCCCGGCCTATGACGGTCGTGTGATCCAAGGCATTGGCTTGGCTTATGCCACGTCCAACCGGGGTGCTTGCCACCTGCGAGGCTACACCATCGCGTCTGAAGTGCTGGGCATTCCGGTCAAGACCGAGCCCACCGAGCACGAAGGCAAGCCCGAATTGGTCAAGGCCTTCCAAGACGCGACAGCTGCCTTTGACTCGGCCGGTATTTGCGTGTTCACCAGCTTTGCCTGGACCTTGGCTGACGTGGCCCCACAGATCCAAGCGGCTTGTGGCGAAGAGTTCACCATGGAGCACTTGAACCACATTGGCGAGCGCATCTGGAACATGGAGCGCGACTTCAACAACGCTGCCGGCTTCACCAAAGCCGACGACAACCTGCCCAAGCGCCTGATGACCGAGGCAGCCAAAACTGGCCCCGGCAAAGGCATGGTCAGCAAGTTGGACGAAATGCTGCCCAAGTACTACGACGCCCGCGGCTGGGATGGCGAAGGCCGTCCGACATCGGCCACCCGGGAACGTCTGGGTTTGTGACCTTGCCCCTGTAGGAGCGAGCACCTGCTCGTGAAGCCTTCACCGCAGGGGTGCGCTTCTACAGGAAATCAAGCGGCCTGCGGGCCGCTACCTGTTTCTGGAGTCCGTTTCATGACCCACCACGTTATCTTGGGCGCAGGCCCTGCCGGTGTCATCGCCGCCGAGACCCTGCGCAAGCACGCCCCCGCCGACACCATCACCTTGGTGGGTGACGAGCCCGATGCGCCGTATTCGCGCATGGCCATTCCTTATCTGTTGATTGGCAACATCGAAGAGCAGGGCACCTACCTGCGCAAGAGCGCCACCCACTTTGACGATTTGCGCATCACGCAAGTCAAGGCCAAGGTGACTCGAGTGGACGCGGCGGGCAAAACGGTGCACCTCGATAACGGCCAGTCGATGGCTTTTGACAAGTTGTTGATCGCCACCGGTTCGCACCCCGTGCGCCCACCGATTGCGGGCATGGACCTGCCCGGCGTGCACCCCTGCTGGACTTTGGAAGACGCCCGGGCCATCCAGGCGCTGGCCAAGCCCGGTGCCCGTGTGCTGCAAATGGGTGCGGGCTTCATTGGCTGCATCATCATGGAAGCGCTGGCCGCGCGTGGCGTCAAGCTGAGCGTGGTGGAGATGGGTGACCGCATGGTGCCCCGCATGATGGGCCCAGTGGCGGGCGGCATGATCCGCGACTGGTGCGAGACCAAAGGCGTGCAGGTGTTCACCGGCACCAAGGTCGAAGCCATCAGCCAAGGCGCCGAAAAAGGCTTTCTTGGCAAGTTGGCTTCAGCGGTTGGCTTGGGTTCTGACGCGGCCAGCGGAGCGCTGCAAGTGCGCCTTTCCAATGGCCAAACCGTCGAGGCCGATTTGGTCATCAGCGCCACGGGCGTGCGCCCAGCCATTGGTTTTTTGAAGGACAGCGGCATCACCTGCCTGCAAGGCGTGTTGACCGACCAGCACCTGCAAACCAATGTGCCCGGCATTTACGCGGCGGGCGATTGCGCCGAAGCGTTTGACATGGTCAGTGGCAAAACGATTGTGAGCGCGATCCAACCCAACGCGGCCGAGCAGGCCCGTGTGGCCGCGCTCAACATGCTGGGCCAAAAGACCGAGCTCAAAGGCGTCACGCAAATCAACGTGCTCGACACCTTGGGTTTGATCTCGACCAGTTTTGGCAACTGGGAAGGCGTGGCCGATGGCCAGTCGGCCGTGTTGACCGACAAAGCTGCGGGCCGCCACCTGAGCCTGCAGTTCAAGGACGACGTGATGGTGGGTTGCAACAGCGTGGGCTGGACCGAGCATGTGGGCGTGATGCGTGGCCTGGTCGAAGGCCAGGTGCATTTGGGCGACTGGAAAGACCGCCTGATGCACGACCCCACCAAGCTGGTGGACGCCTACCTCGATTGCGCACAGGGTCAAGGGCGATGGAGCGGCGCACAAGACGCACGCCGCCGATGAAGTGACAATCTGCGCATGAACATCACTTTCAAACTGTTTGCCACGCTGACCGACTACTTGCCCCCCGAAGCCCGGCGCAGCAACCAGGTCACGCTGGATGTGGCGCAGAACACCAGCATCAGCCAGATCATCGAGCCCTTTGGCATGCCGCCCAAGCTCGTGCATCTGGTCTTGGTCAACGGCAAATACATCAAACCCGAAGACCGAGGCACCACCACCTTGGTCGACGGTGATGTTCTCGCCATCTGGCCGCCCGTGGCCGGTGGCTGAGCGCAGCACGCGCGGCGACCGGACCCATGCAGACCTATTACCCCGAGCGCTTTGAGCGCGACATGGGCACCACCGAAGGCGAATGGCTGACCGCTTTGCCCCGCGCCTTGGGCGAGCACGCCTATGAGCTGACTGCGGGCCAAGCACGCGTGCACATCGGTGACGGCCACCTGCAACTGCAATGGCGCATCCTGCCCCCGCGAGTGATCGCACTGCTGCGCATGCAGCGCTTGGCCGTGTCTTTTGTGTTTGAAGGTGTGGAAGAAGATGCGCGTCAGCGCTTCATGAAGCGCTTTGATTTGACGATGCAGCGGGGTGGGGGGTGAAGAATCACCGCCCCCAGAACATCGCCACCGACTTGAGACCCAGCAAGGTAAGTGCAAGCGAGCCGAACAAGTGAACACCGGAGGTGCCTGCTGCCAAGGCGTAGCGGCCTTGCTGCAGCATGGCGACCACTTCGGCCGAGAAGCTGGAGAAGGTGGTCAAGGCGCCTAAAAAGCCGGTGACCAAGGCCAGTCGCCAGACCGGGTCCAGGTCGGGCAGTTGCTGAAACACCCCCACGCACACGCCCACCAAGTAGCCGCCGATCAGGTTAGCAGCCAGTGTTCCCAAAGGCATCAGTCCGGCACTGGCGGGGTTGAGCCACAAGCCCAGCTGCCAGCGCGTGAGCGCCCCCACACAAGCGCCTATGCAAATCGCAATCACCGTGAGCATGGGGTGGTTCCTTTGGGCTGTGGATTAGCAGGTCTTAAAACGGCGGGTCTTCGTCGGTTGCAGCAGCACCCGTGCTGACGGTTGAATTGAGCACGGTGCGTGTGTTGCTCGGCACCGGGTCGGCCGCAGCGGCACCCAGTTCCATTTCGCCACCCAGGGCTTCGATCAGGCTGTCGATCAGCGGCCCCAGCAAGCCGGTCGACAAGGCCACGTCGGCGTCAAACCGGTCTTCGTTCTTGTCGGTGCCTGATTCGTCCATCACGCCGTCGAGGTACTGCACTTTTTTCAGCTGCAGGGTCTCGGTCAAAACAAACGCTACGCGACCATCCCAGCTGAGTGCCAGCTGGGTGGGCAGTTTGCCTTCCATGACGTGCTTGCGCACGTCGTCGTTGGCCAGGTGGTGGCGGGTAAAGCGCACGCTGGCCGCGTCTACGCCGGTGGACTTGAGCACGGTTTCGCGCTCGACGGTCAAATCAGACGGCCATTCGTCGGGTGTGGGGGCCAAAAGCCATTGCGTCATCGCCGCTTGGGGTGAGGTGACGGTCTGGATCAGCGACACCGACAGGCCACCCATCACGTTCATCAGCGCTGACATGACTTCATCGGCCTTGCCTTGGCTGCCTGCGTTCAGCACCAAGCGGCGGTTTTCCAGATCCATCCACACCAGCACGGTGGATTGGCGTGCAAAAGCCTGCGGCAGCAGCGACAGCAGCACTTCGTCCATCAGCTCGCGTTTTTCTTTTTTGCCGGGTTTGCGGCCGGTGGCTGCTTCGATTTCGGCGATGCGCTCATCGGCCTTGCGCCGCACCACGTTGCCCGGCACCGCCTTGGACTCGATCATGAGTTTCATGACCCACTGCCCGGCCACGGATTCGACCAAGGGGCCATGCGCCTCGCCACGTGGCGGCACCCAGCCAATCGATTTGTCTTGGCTGGCGCCACATTCCACAAACTGCACCGGCTCTAGGGCCGCCTGTACATCGGCCAAGGAGGGCGCAAAGCCCTCGCCGATGCGGTAAACCATCACATTTTTGAACACAACAATCCTCTAAGACTTCGGCACATGCATTGGCCGAACAAGGGGCTATCTTAGAGGATCAAGGCCGGTGAATTGGCGGGCCGTCACATGCGAGAAGGCAGCCAGGTCGCTAAACCTGGGAACCACCACAGCAATGCCAAAGCCAGGGCCATGATTAGGAAATAGGGCAGGCAGACGCGAGCGATCCAGGTGATTTGTCGCTCGGTCATGCTTTGCAGCACAAACAGGTTAAAGCCCACTGGCGGGGTGATTTGCGCCATTTCGACCACGATGACCACGAACACACCAAACCACAGCAGGTCAATCCCGGCCGCAGTCACCGTGGGCAAGATCACGCCCATGGTCAGCACGATCATGGAAATGCCATCGAGAAAGCAGCCCAGCAACATGTAAAACAGGGCCAAGGCCACAATCAGCACCGCAGGCGAGAGTTGCATGGCGGTCACATATTCGGCCAGATGCCGAGGCAAACCGATGTAGCCCATCGACAAGGTCAAGAACGCGGCTCCAGTCAGGATCAGCGCAATCATGCAGTACAGCCGGGTGGCCCCCATCAGCGCATCACGGAAGGTGGCCCAGTTGAGCGAACCTTGAGCCGCTGACAACAGCAAAGCCCCCACCACGCCCACAGCCGCTGCTTCGGTGGCGGTGGCGATCCCCGTGTAAATCGTGCCAATGACCCCGCCGATCAGCAAGACCACGGGGATCAGATGCCGAGACTCACTCAGTTTCTCCCGCAGGCTCATGCGCTCATCGGAACTTGGCACTTGCTCCGGGTGGCGCAAGGCCCAAACCATGAGGTAGCCACTGAAGAGGGTGGCCAGCATCAGGCCCGGAATCACACCCGCCACAAAAAGTTTCGCAATCGACACCTCGGCCGCCACGCCGTACACGATCATGATGATGGAGGGCGGAATGAGCAGACCCAAAGTGCTGGCACCACCCAGAGATCCGACAATTTTGTCAGCCGGGTAACCGCGTTGCGTCAACTCAGGAATGCTCATCTTGCCAATCGTGGCGCAGGTGGCCGCTGACGAGCCCGAGACCGCCGCGAAGATGGTGCTGCCCAAAATGTTGGTGTGCAGCAAACGACCGGGCAAGGCGTTGACCCAGGGTGCCAGGCCGCGAAACATGCTCTCGGAGAGTTTGGTCCGGAAAAGTATCTCGCCCATCCAGACAAACAAGGGCAAAGCCGTCAGGGTCCAACTGCTGGCCGATCCCCAAATGGTCAAGGCCATGGCATCACCCGCCGAGCGGGTAGAGAAAAGCTCCATGCCGATCCAGGCCACACCGGCCAAGGTCAGGCCGATCCAGACACCGCTGCCCAGCAGGGCAAACAGCGACACGATGAGCAGCGAGGTGATCAGCCAATCATTCATGACCAGACTCCTGGCCGTGCACGCGTTGGCCGCGCCACTCCAGCCACCACTCGTCTAAAAAAGCCAGCGACAAAACGGTGCTGCCTAGCCCCATCAAAATTTGAGGAATCCATAGCGGTGTGGCATCACTGCCCGTTGAAATGTCGTGAAACACATGCGATTGCCAAGCCAGTCGCCAAGCAAAAAAACTCAGAAGCAAGGACAGCACCGACGCCACCGTCAGCGCCCAGAGTTCGAGTCGGTGGCGAGCCACGCCCTTGAGGCGGCCCAAAATCAGCGTGACCCGGATGTGCTCGCCGCGTTTGAGCGTGTGTGCCAAGGCCATGAAGCCCGCCCCCGCCATGGCATAACCGGCATAAGCATCGGTGCCGGGCACATGGAAGTGCAGCAAACGGCTGACGATGGACAGCAAGACCATCATCAGTACGCCGATCATGAGCAAAGCCGCCATCCAGGCCGAGGCCTCGTAGACGGCGTTCAGGGTTTTTCGCATCTGGAAAATTCCGCGTCAAAGAAAAACCCCTGGTGCGCACCGTGAGCACCAGGGGGCTGGGTCGGCTTATTTGCGGAAAGCGTCCAGCATGGCCTGGCCTTCGGGACCGGCTTTGGCCAGCCATTCTTTGACCATGGTTTCACCCACTTTTTGCATGTCGGTCTTCAGTTGGGCAGACGGAGCCTGGATGGTCATGCCATTGGCCTTGAGCACGGCCATGGTGTCGGTGTTGACCTTGCGTGAAGCAGCCCAGCCCCGGGTCTCGGCTTCTGCTGCCGCTTTGACCACGGCGTCTTGGGTGGGTTTGTCGAGCGCGTCAAATGCTTTCTTGTTGACGATGATGGCGTTCTTGGGCAGCCAGGCTTGCACGTCGTAGTAATACTTCAGGTGTTCGTAAAGCTTGCTGTCCACGCCCGTGGCCCCGGAAGTCATGTTGGCCTCGACCACCCCGGTGGCCAAAGCCTGCGAAAGTTCAGCTGCTTGAACTGTGACAGGTTGTGCGCCTACCAGTTCAGCAATGCGCGAAGTGGAGGGGCTATAGGCACGCCATTTGCTGCCCTTGAGGTCTGCAGCACTTTGGAGGGGCTTCTTGCTGTAAATACCTTGTGGTGGCCAAGCCACTGCGTACAGCAGCATCATGCCTTGCTCGGAAAGCTTCTTCTCCAAAATGGGGCGCTGGGCCTTGTAAAGCTTCACTGAGTCGTCGTAGCTGGTGGCCAAAAAGGGCAGGCCATCGGCGCCAAACATCTGCCATTCGTTTTGGTAGGCCGCCAGCAAAATTTCTCCGATCTGGGCTTGTCCGCCTTGTACGGCACGTTTGATTTCCGGGGCCTTGAACAAGGAGGCCCCAGGGTGCACAGTGATCTTCAATTTGCCACCCGACGCTTTGTCCACATCGGCGGCGAATTGGATCAGATTGACCGAGTGGAAGTTGGTGGCCGGGTAAGCGGCGGGCAGGTCCCATTTGGTTTGGGCCGATACAAAGCCGGAAACAGCGAGCAGGCCAGCGAGCAGGCTGAGGTGAAGGGCGCGACGTTGCATAAAAACTCCTGTGAAAGATGGAAATGAACGGTTCACTGGGCAGTGCAAAAAAGGTGCCCGCTTCACGCGTGCATCGTGTGCATCTGTCTGGTGCCCACTGTAGGCAAGGCGGAGCCAATCTGTGCTCGGTGTTTTCCCTTAACGTCAACAAATTGTTGGCAAATTGTCGGTATCGGGCATAGACTTTCTCATCTCTCCAGCCTTGACGGAACCTATGCCGCGCAAAAATTCCCTGAGCACTTCAGCCGCCAGCCCCATCGTGTCCTCGGCCCACTTGGTCTCGCCCGACAGCGCGGAGATGAGCGAGTTCGAGTTCGGCTTGATCGTGGCCGGCAACGCCTTTCACCGCTGGATCATTCATTGCATGGCCGCTGCAGGTCTGAAGGATTTGACGCCCTTGGATGTGTTGGTGCTGCACCATGTCACTCACCGTGCGCGTGACAAGCGCTTGGCCGACATCTGTTTCATCATGAACATCGAAGACACCCATTTGGTGAATTACGCCCTGAAAAAGCTGCAAGGCCTAGGCGTGGTGGTGTCGCAAAAGAATGGCAAGGAAGTGACCTATGCCGCCACGGACGAGGGCCGCGCTTATGTGCAGCGTTACCGCGAAATCCGTGAGAGCTGCCTGATTGATGCGCTCAAAGCCGACGACGGGCTGAACCGTGACATTGGCGAATTGGCCCGATTGCTGCGTGTGCTCTCCGGCATGTACGACCAAGCGGCGCGTGCGGCGGCTTCTTTGTGAAGCTGGTTTTTGAATTTGAATTTTGAGCAACCTATGACCGAATCCCACATCACACCCGCTGGTAAAAACCGTTGGCAGTTCTGGATCGACCGGGGTGGCACCTTCACCGACGTGGTGGGCAAGCGGCCCGACGGCACTTTGGTCACGCACAAGCTGCTCTCTGAAAACCCCGAGCAGTACCGTGATGCGGCGGTGGCTGGTATTCGGCATTTGCTCGGTCTACAAGCGGGCGAGCCGGTCACACCCGAGCTGGTCGAGTGCGTGAAGATGGGCACCACCGTGGCCACGAATGCGCTGCTGGAGCGCAAGGGCGAAGCCACGCTGCTGGTGACCACGCAGGGTTTTGGCGACGCGCTGCGCATTGCCTACCAAAACCGCCCGCGTTTGTTTGACCGCCAGATTGTGTTGCCCGAGTTACTCTACAGCGCAGTGGTGGAAGCGCAAGAGCGCGTGGCGGTGGACGGCGAGGTGTTGTTGCCGCTCGATGAGGTGCATTTGCGCACCCAATTGGTTGATGCGCACCATCAAGGTGTGCGCTCGGTGGCCATCGTGTTCATGCACGGCTGGCGGCACACGGCACACGAGTTGGCGGCAGCGCGGCTGGCGCGCGAGGTGGGCTTCACGCAGGTCAGCACTTCGCACCAGACCAGCCCCATGATGAAGCTGGTCAGCCGGGGCGACACCACGGTGGTCGATGCCTATTTGTCGCCCATCTTGCGCCGTTATGTGGATCAAGTGGCCAGCGAAATGCCCGGCGTGAAACTGATGTTCATGCAGTCTTCGGGTGGCTTGACGGACGCGCAGGTGTTCGCGGGCAAAGACGCGATCTTGAGTGGCCCGGCGGGCGGCATTGTGGGCATGGCCCGCACCGCGCAGTTGGCTGGGCACGACAAGGTGATTGGTTTTGACATGGGCGGCACGTCCACCGATGTGTCGCACTTTGCGGGGCAGTTCGAGCGCGAGTTTGAAACCCAGGTAGCCGGTGTGCGCATGCGTGCGCCGATGATGAGCATCCACACCGTGGCCGCAGGCGGTGGGTCTTTGCTGGCCTATGACGGTGCGCGTTTCAGGGTGGGCCCGCAAAGCGCGGGGGCCAACCCGGGCCCGGCCAGCTACCGCCGGGGCGGGCCGCTGGCCGTGACCGATGCCAACGTGATGGTGGGCAAGGTGCAGCCCCAATTTTTCCCCTCGGTGTTTGGACCGGAGGCGAACCAGTCGCTTGACGGCGAGGTGGTGCGTGGGCATTTTGAGCAATTGGCCAAGCAAACCGGGCGTGCCGCCGAAGACGTGGCGCATGGTTTCATCCAGATCGCGGTGCAGCAGATGGCCAATGCGATCAAGAAAATTTCGGTGGCGCGGGGCTACGACGTGACGCGTTACACCCTGCAATGCTTTGGTGGCGCGGGCGGGCAGCATGCGTGTTTGGTGGCCGATGCCTTGGGCATGTCGCAGGTGCTGGTGCACCCGCTGGCGGGAGTGCTGTCGGCCTATGGCATGGGCTTGGCCGATCAGAACGTGATGCGCGAGGAATCGGTGGAGCGACGACTGGAAGCTGCCGCCATGCCCCTGATGGCCGAGTGTTTAAAGGCCTTGGGCGAGACCACGCGCCAAGCCTTGCTGGCGCAAATGGGTGCAGAGGCCTCAAGTGTCGACCGCATCGAGCTGCGCCAACGTGTGCATTTGCGCTACGAAGGCACCGACTCGGCGCTGGTCGTGCCCTGGGGCGATCAGGCCCAATTGGTGGCGGGTTTTGAAGCGGCGTACCGCCAGCGCTTTGCCTTCTTGATGCAGGGCAAGGCTTTGGTGGTCGAAGCTGTCTCGGTCGAGGCGGTGCTGCCTGGTGATGCGCCGGAAGAGGCTGTTCATGCGCTGAACCCTGAGCGCGAAGTGCCGCGCAGCGAAACGGTGCAGGTCTATGCGGCCAACGCACAAGGCGTGGCCCAGTGGCAAAGCGCCGCCTTGGTGGTGCGCGAAGACATGCGCCCCGGCGATGTGATCGACGGCCCGGCCATCATTGCCGAGAAAAATGCCACCACGGTGGTGGAACCGGGCTGGCAAGCCCGACTGACCTCTCTGGACCATTTTCTGCTGGTGCGGGTGCAAGCACGCGCTGTGCAGCACGCCGCAGGCACACAGGCCGACCCGGTGCTGCTGGAGGTGTTCAACAACCTGTTCATGAACATCGCCGAGCAGATGGGGCTGCAGCTGCAAAACACGGCCTACTCGGTCAACATCAAAGAGCGGCTGGACTTTTCGTGTGCGCTGTTCAGCGACGAAGGGCATTTGATCGCCAACGCGCCGCACATGCCGGTGCATTTGGGTTCGATGGGTGAGAGCATCCAGACCGTGATCCACGAAAACAAGGGGCGCATGCAACCGGGCGATGTGTTTGTGTTGAACGACCCCTACCACGGCGGCACGCATTTGCCCGACATCACGGTGATCACCCCGGTCTATTTAGACGGTCACAAAGATCCTGTGTTTTATGTCGGCTCGCGTGGCCATCACGCCGATGTGGGCGGCTTGACGCCGGGTTCCATGCCGCCGTTCTCGACCCGCATCGAAGAAGAGGGCGTGCAGATCAACAACGTCAAGCTGGTCGAGGCGGGCCATTTGCGCGAGGCCGAGATGGTGGCGCTGCTGCAAAGCGGCGAATACCCCTCGCGCAACCCGGCGCAGAACATGGCTGACTTGAAAGCGCAAATTGCGGCCAACGAAAAAGGCGTGCAGGAGCTGCGCCGCATGGTCGATCAATTCGGCTTGGAGGTGGTGCAGGCTTACATGCGCCATGTGCAGGACAACGCGGAAGAGTCGGTGCGGCGTGTCATCACGCGCCTCCAAGACGGGTCGTTCACTTTCCCCTTGGACAATGGGGCGCAGATCCAGGTGGCGGTACGCGTCAATGCCGCAGAGCGTACGGCCGAGATCGATTTCACCGGCACCAGCGCTCAGCTGTCCAACAACTTCAATGCGCCGCGTGCGGTGTGCATGGCGGCGGTTTTGTATGTGTTCCGCAGCCTGGTACAGGATGACATCCCGCTGAACGCGGGTTGCCTGAAGCCGCTCACGGTCATCATTCCCCAGGGCTCCATGCTCAACCCCAACCCCCCGGCTTCGGTGGTGGCAGGCAATGTGGAAACCTCGACCTGCATCACCAACGCATTGTTCGGTGCCTTGGGCGTGATGGCAGGCAGCCAGCCGACCATGAACAACTTCACCTTTGGCAATGCGCGGGTGCAGTACTACGAAACCATCTCGGGCGGCAGCGGCGCGGGGGGCCACTTTGACGCGCAGGGCCAACTGGTCGGCGGTTTTGATGGCACCTCGGTGGTGCAAACCCACATGACCAACTCACGCCTGACCGACCCTGAGGTGCTGGAATTCCGCTTTCCGGTGCGGCTGGAGAGTTATGCGATCCGCCAGGGCTCAGGTGGTGCGGGGCGCTGGCATGGCGGCGACGGCGGCGTGCGACGCGTGCGCTTTCTGGAGCCGATGACAGCGGGCATTTTGTCGAACGGGCGTGTGCACCCTGCGTTTGGCATGGCCGGTGGCCAAAGCGGTCAGCCGGGCATCAACCGGGTGGTGCGCAGCGATGGCCGTGTCGAGGAATTGGCGCACATCGGCCAAGTGGAGATGCTAGCGGGCGATGTGTTCGAGATCCACACGCCCGGTGGAGGCGGCTTTGGGCAAGACTGAGGCCCTGTTTCGGGCAGTCCCGTCTGCCCGAAACAGGGTCATGCTGGATCAGTTCTTGGCGGGGGGCGCTTTGCCTGCAGCGGCATCGGCGCTCTTGGGTGCGGCTTTGCCGCTGTCTTTAGGGGCTTCTTTGGCTTTGCTTGCTGCATCCTTGGCGGAGTCTGCCGCTTTGGCTGGTTTTTTATCGGCCGCTTTGCCAGAGTAAGCACTGCCTTGAACCCGCACACCTTGCTCAGACAAGCTGCTGGCCTTTTGCGGTCCCAGCCCCTTGACGCGGCTGGTCGCGTCTTCCCAGTCCTTGAAGGGCACTTTTTTGCGCTCGTTCATCAGCTCCTTGGTCAGGACCGGCCCAACGCCTTTCAGGGCATCGAGCTCCACCTCGCTGGCTTTGTTCAGATCAATTTGCTGGGCCAGGGTCAATCCGGCGAATCCAATGGTCAGTAACACACTTGTGATTTTCTTCCACATGACGACGCTCCTTGGTTGACTGCAAAAATGTGCAGCGAGGTCCATTGTGGGAAGGTGCGTGAGGCTTGCGAAGTGGTTAAAAACTTTTTTTGAAACAAAATGTATTAATAATTGTGCTTCAAGTTCAAGATCAAGGGGCTGGGTGTTCCAGCTTTCGACTTGCAATCAAAGCGGTGAAGAAGCCGTTGAACCATTGCATGTTCACCGGTTTGGCCATGAAGATGGTGCCTTCTGGCAAGCCGCCTCGGGCCGCGATTTCTTCTTGTGACAAGGCCGAGATCACCAAACAGGTCATGCGCTGAAATTGGGCCGAGTGCTTGAGGGTGCGCAGCAGCTCAAACCCATCCACACCGGGCATGTTCAGATCGGCAATCAGCACATCCGGCTGGATGCTGGCCATGTCGATCAGCGCCTCCAAGCCCGAGGACATGGCGGTGCAGTCGACAGGTATTTCCCTTCGGTTGCAGAAGTCGCGCACCATGTCCCGGGTCACGGGATCGTCTTCGACCAGCAAAACCCGAAGTCTGTGCTCACGGATTTCGCTGGGACTCATCAGCATGTTGTGCTTTTTCTGATAGTCTCGAATGGAAGGCATGGAGATGCGGCGGTGACCGCCTTGTGTCTTCCAAGCTTGGAGTTCGTTTTTTTCAACCAAAGTCTGGATGGTGCCCACCGACAAGCCCAGCAATTTGGCTGCGTAAGTGGTGCCACAATAGTCTTCGGGCGTGTCGGGTATAGGAAGTGTTTGCATGGCTTTATTTTAGTAATAAAAATACCAAATGGTTTAAAAAGAATACTTTATTACATTTATTGAAACATCTTGAAACAAATTTCTGTGAGGAATCCTCGAAAGCCATCCTCTTCATGATGTGGGTCGGTCCCGTCCGCGACAAATACTAGGCCTTCTCCAGTCCGATGCGCCCTTAATATGAGCGCCAACAACAGGAGTCCTATCGATGTCCGTTCATGCTGCTGTCTGGCCTGCCCGCCTGCCCGCCAAGATCACCGCACCCGCCACATCCTTGTGGATGAACCTGGCCATCAGCGCCATGCGTTACCCCGACAAAGCCGCAGTGGTGTTCATGGGGCGGGTCTGGACTTACCGTGAATTGATGGCCAGTGCCGAGCGCCTGGCGGGGCAACTCAAGGCCTTGGGGGTGCAAGCCGGGGACCGTGTTGTGCTGGACATGCAAAACTGCCCGCAGCTGGTGATCACGCACTTTGCGATTTTGCGCATCGACGCGGTGGTGGTGCCGGTCAACCCGATGAACCGGGCCGAAGAGCTCAAGCACTACATCACCGACCCGGACACCCAGGTGGCCGTGACCACGGCCGATTTGGCCCCCGATCTGGCGCAGGCCAGCGA
>CAMDFK010000041.1 GCA_945897465.1 Limnohabitans sp. Rim8
CTGATCACGATCATGGTGCCCGCATAGCGTTGCAGCCAGGCTTCCAGCCAGACCAAAGCGTCCAAGTCCAAGTGGTTGGTGGGTTCGTCCAGCAACAAAATGTCCGACGGGCACATCAGCGCCCGCGCCAGCTGCAAGCGCATGCGCCAGCCGCCTGAGAAGCTGTTGACTGGGTTGTTGAGTTCGTCCACCCGAAAGCCCAGGCCCAAAATCAAGGCCTCGGCGCGGGGCAGGGCGTCGTGGTCGCCCGCATCGGCCAGGTCTGTGTAGACGTGCGCCATCTCCATGCCGTCGCCACTGGCTTCGGCCGCCATCAAACGCTGGCGCAGCTCGGCCAGGCGCGTGTCGCCCTCCAGCACAAACTCAGACGCGGGCTGGTCGGTCTCGGGCATGTTTTGCGCGACCTGACCCATGCGCCAGGCTTTGGGCATCTCAAAGTCACCACCGTCTTCGTTCAGTGTGCCGTTGAACAGCGCAAACAAGGTGGACTTGCCCGCGCCGTTGCGCCCGACCAGACCGACTTTCTCCCCGGGGTTGAGGGTGACCGATGTTTGGTCCAGCAGCACCTTGGTGCCTCGGCGGAGGGTGACGTTTTTGAGGTTGATCATGAAAGAACAGTGTCCGGACAGGTTCCGGACGGATTCCGGGATAGGGGGCAGGGTCAGCGTGTGGGCTGAAATCGCTACGGGATTACCCGCTATTTTCGCCGATGTCGGCTCAGGCTTGCCCTTTCAGCGCGAGCAGGGCCTCGCGGGCGATGACCAGGACCCGATCGTCGCCTGCACTGGTGTCCAGCCAAGCCACTTCGAGTTCGGGAAAGGCGGCGATGAAGTGGTCCACCTCGTTGCCGATTTCCAGCACCAGCACGGCGTGTTCACTCATCCGCTCCGGCGCTTGTTTGAACAGCTGGCGCACAAAGTCCATGCCATCGCTGCCGCCTGCCAGCGCCAGTTCAGGCTCGGCGCGGTACTCGGCGGGCAGCGCGTCCATGCTGGCTTGGCACACATAAGGCGGGTTGCACAAAATCAAGTCAAACGGGCCGTGTGCAGGAGGGTTCAGGCTTTCAAGGCCGTCGCTGTGCACCAGCGTCACGCGCTCTTGTAAGTCGTGTCGTTCCACGTTGATGGTCGCCACGGCCAGCGCATCCTCAGAAATATCGGCCCCAGTCACCTGCACCTCGGGCCATGCCAATGCGGCCAAGACGGCGAGGCTGCCATTGCCGGTGCACAGGTCCAGCACCTGTTGGGTTTTGTCGCTCAGCCAAGCGTCGATGGTGCCGTCGGCCAGCACCTCGGCGATCAGGCTGCGCGGCACGATGGCCCGCTCGTCAATGTAAAACGACACGCCTTGCAACCAGGCTTCATGCGTGAGGTAGGCGGCAGGCTTGCGGGTGCTGATGCGCTCCTTGATCAGCGCGGTGCAAGCGGCTTGCTGCTCGGCTGTCACGGCTTGATCGAAGACCTCCTCCAAATCGGTGTCGAGCGGTAGGCCCAAGCGCCAGAGCACCAGCCAAACAGCTTCGTCAAAGGCGCTCTGGGTGCCATGGCCAAACGCCACGCCTGCAGCTTCCAGCCGCTTCGTCGCTTGCTCGATCAACGCGGGCAGGCTCATGGCGCTCATCCCGTCAGACTTTCGTTCAGTTGTTCCAAGGTGCGTCGGTAGATGTTTTTGAGCGGCGCGATGTCGGAAAGCGCCACATGCTCATTCACCTTGTGGATGGTCGCGTTGGGAGGGCCGAATTCAATCACTTGCGGGCAGATTTGCGCGATGAAGCGGCCGTCGCTGGTGCCACCTGTGGTGGACAGCTCGGTTTTTAAACCGGTTTCATCGGTGATGGCTTGCTCAATCGCCTTGACCAAAGTGCCGGGGGTAGTGAGAAAGGGGCGACCACCCAGGGTCCATTTGAGCTCGTACTTCAGGCCATGCTGGTCGAGCACCGCTTGCAGGCGCTGCTGAAGGCTTTCGGGCGTGGATTCGGTGCAAAAGCGGAAGTTGAAGTCCACCACGCAGTCGCCCGGGATCACGTTGCTTGCGCCCGTGCCTGCGTGGATGTTGCTCACTTGCCAGCTGGTGGGCGGGAAAAAGGCGTTGCCTTCGTCCCAGCGTATGGCCACCAGGTCGGCCAACGCAGGCGCGAGGCGGTGGATCGGGTTGTCAGCGAGGTGCGGGTAGGCAATGTGGCCCTGCACGCCTTTGACGGTGAGCTTACCGCTCAGGGTACCGCGTCGGCCATTTTTGATCATGTCGCCCGTCTGCTGCACCGAAGTGGGCTCGCCCACGATGCAAAACTGCGGCGCGTCGCCACGGGCCTGCAGCTTTTCACATACGACCACCGTGCCATCCAGCGCCGGGCCCTCTTCGTCACTGGTCAGCAAAAAGGCGATGCCCAAAGCCGGATTGGGGTGGGTCGCCAAAAATTCCTGTACTGCGACCACCATGGCCGCCAGCGAGGTTTTCATGTCGCTTGCGCCGCGCCCGAACAGCTTGCCCTCCTTGTGGGTGGGGGTGAAGGGGTCGCTGTTCCATTGCGCGAGCGGCCCCGTCGGCACCACGTCGGTGTGCCCGGCAAAGGCCAAGGTTTGGCCCGAGGTGCCTGCACGTTTGGCCCAAAGGTTGCGCACGCGGAAGGTGTCGGGCCCGGAGTCCATGAACTCGCAGACAAAACCCAGAGGTTTCAAAGCCTCACTGATCAGGTCCAAGCAGCCCGCATCGTCAGGCGTCACGGAGGGGCGCGAGATCAGCTGCTCGGCCAGGCGCAGGGTGTCGTGGCAGGTGGTGGTGTTCATGGTGTTCAGGGCTCAGACTTTTTGGGGTGGGCACGCACAAAGCGGGCGATGCGCTCGGCCGCTTCCAGGCACTCGGCGGTTTCGGCCACAAGGGCCATGCGGATGCGACCTTGGCCGGGGTTGCTGCCCTTGAAGTCCCGCGCCAAATAGCTGCCGGGCAGTACGGTCACGTTTTCTGCTTGGTAAAGCGCTTGGGCAAATGCCGCGTCCTCGCCTTGCCAGCCTGCGGGCACGCCAGCCCAGAGATAAAAGCTGGCGTCGGGCAGTTTCACATCCAGCACTTCGGCCAGCACGGGGGTGACCTGTGCGAACTTGGTGCGGTATTGGTTGCGGTTGTCCACCACATGGGCTTCGTCGCCCCAAGCGGCCATGCTGGCCGCTTGCACCACGGGGCTCATGGCGCTGCCGTGGTAGGTGCGGTAGAGAAGGAACTGCTGGATGATGGCCGCGTCACCCGCCACAAAGCCGCTGCGCAGGCCGGGCACGTTGCTGCGTTTGCTGAGACTCGTGAAGGCGATCAGGCGCTTGAAGTCGGTGCGGCCCAGTTGGTGTGCGGCTTCCAGGCCGCCCAAAGGCGCTTCTTCACGGAAATAAATCTCGCTGTAGCACTCGTCGGATGCGATCACGAAGCCGTGCTGGTCGGACAGGGCAAACAGCTTTTCCCACTCGGACAGGGGCATGACTGCGCCCGTGGGGTTGCCGGGCGAGCAAACAAACAAAAGTTGCGTGCGGGCCCAGACTTCGGCGGGTACGCTGTCCCAGTCGTTGGCAAAGTTGCGGGCCGGGTCGCTGGGCACGTAATAGGGCTCAGCGCCAGACAGCAAGGCCGCGCCTTCGTAGATTTGATAGAAAGGGTTGGGGCTGACCACCGTGGCACCGGGCCGGGTTGGGTCGATCACGGTTTGTGTCAGGGCAAACAGGGCTTCGCGTGAGCCGTTCACCGGCAAGACCTGTTTGAGCGGGTCCAGAGACAAGTTGTAACGTGTTTGCAACCAGGCAGCACAGGCCTTGCGCAGGCTGGGCTCGCCTGCTGTCGCCGGGTAAGCCGATAAACCGTTGGCCACCGAGGCCTTGAGCGCTTCTTGGATGAAAGCGGGCGTGGCGTGCTTGGGCTCGCCAATGCCCAAGCTGATGTGGCGCAGGGCTGGGTCGGGCGTGACGCTGGCGAACAGCTGCTTGAGCCGTTCAAAAGGGTAGGGTTGCAGCTTGGCGAGGAGGGGATTCATGAGCTGATTATCCGGGATGGAGGGTACCCGTTAGGTCTTGGGCTTGTCGGAGGGTTTTTCACCATGCCTGTCGGGTAACATTGACGTTTTAAGCCGTGTTGGCCATTTGGGCTGGCCCATTTATCTGATCACCCACCGATCCGACCACCAACCGAACCGCCGTGCGCCTCAATTCCATCAAGCTTTCGGGCTTCAAATCGTTTGCCGAACCAACAAATTTTTTGCTGCCCGGGCAGCTGGTGGGTGTGGTTGGGCCCAACGGTTGCGGCAAATCCAACATCATGGATGCGGTGCGCTGGGTGCTGGGCGAGTCCAAAGCGTCTGAGCTGCGTGGCGAGTCCATGCAGGACGTCATCTTTAACGGCACCACCACCCGCAAACCCGCCAGCCGCGCGAGCGTCGAGCTGGTGTTCAGCAACGAAGACCACCGCGCAGGCGGCCAATGGGGCCAGTTTGCCGAAATCGCCGTCAAGCGCGTGCTGACCCGCGACGGCAACAGCAGTTATTACATCAACAACCAGCCGGTGCGCCGCCGCGACGTGCAGGACGTGTTTTTGGGCACGGGCCTCGGCCCACGCGCTTACGCCATCATTGGCCAAGGCACCATCAGCCGCATCATCGAGTCGCGCCCTGAAGAGTTGCGTCTGTTCCTCGAGGAAGCTGCGGGCGTCTCCAAATACAAAGAGCGCCGCCGCGAAACCGAAAACCGCCTGTCCGACACCCGCGAAAACCTGACCCGGGTGGATGACATCTTGCGCGAGCTGAATGCGAATCTGGAAAAGCTTGAAAAACAGGCTGAAGTGGCCCACCGCTACAACACCTTGCAGGCCGACAGCACCCTCAAGCAGCACCAGCTGTGGTTTTTGAAGCGCCGCGACGCCGAGGCCGACCAGGGCCGAATGAAGGCCGACGTGGACCAGGCGGTGAATGCGCTCGAATCCCGCATGGCCGATCTGCGCCATGTGGAAGCCAATCTGGAAACCATTCGCCAGGCGCATTACGCGGCCGGTGACCAGGTCAACCAGGCGCAGGGCAAGCTGTATGAAGCCAGCGCCGAAGTGGGGCGTTTGGAAGCCGAAATCCGCTTTGTGGTGGAAGGTCGCCAACGCGCTGAGCAGCGCGTGCAGCAGTTGTTGGAGCAAACCGCCCAATGGGGCACCCGCAGCCAAGACGCCCAAGCCGAGTTGGAAAGCCTGGCCGAGCAAGCGGCCATGGCCGAAGACCAGAGCATGACCTTGGCCGCCCAAGTCGAAGACCAGGCCATGGCCCTGCCCGATCTGGAAGAGGCCCTGCGCAAAGCCCAAAACGACGCCACCGCCCAACGCGCCACCGTGGTGCAGGTTCAGCAACAAATTGGTGTGCTGGCGGCGGAGCAGCGCAACGTCGAAGAGCAATCGCGCCAATTGGACACACGCCGCGAACGCCTGCTGACCGACCGCAACGCCCTGGCCGCGCCCGACGAGGCACGGCTTAGCCAATTGCAAGAACAACTGGCCCAGGCCGAAGCCCTGTCTGCCGAATCTGAAGCGCGGCTGCAGGACCTGCAGGAACAGGTGCCCACACTCGACGAAGACCGCCGCTCGCGCCAAAGCGCGGTGAACCAGGAGTCGTCCAAACTGGCCGACCTGAGTGCCCGCATCGAGGCGCTCAAGGCCTTGCAAGAAAAAGTGCGCACCGACGGCAAGCTCAAGCCCTGGCTGGCCAAGCACGGCATGGACGGGCTCGAAGGCTTGTGGAGCCGCATCCACATCGAGCCAGGCTGGGAAAACGCCCTCGAATCCGCCCTGCGTGAGCGCCTGTCGGCCCTCGAAGTCTCCCGCCTGGACATGGTGCGTGCTTTTGCCAAAGACGCGCCGCCCGCCAAGCTGAGCTTTTTCAGCCCGCCTTTGGCCGCCAAAGCCGCGCCGCGCAGTGGCCTGCCCGCGGGCTGCAAGCCTTTGGCCGAGTTGCTGCGCGTGCACGATGCCGGTTTGTCTGCATTGTTGGCCGACTGGCTGCAAGGCTGCTACACCGCTCCCCATCTGGAAGACGCTTTGGCTTGGCGCAGCCTGCTGCAAGCAGGCGAAACCCTGTTGGTGCAAGCGGGCCATGCGGTCGATCTGAACAGCGTGGTGTTTTACGCCCCAGATTCCGAGCAAGCCGGTTTGCTTGGCCGCGCCCAAGAGATTGAGAACCTTGAAAAGCAGCTGCGTGCCCAGACCCTGATTTCAGAAGAAAGCCGCAGCGCACTGGTGCGGGCCGAAGCGGCTTATGCCGACGCCTCTCAGCGATTGATCACGGTGCGCCGTGAAGCCAGCGAAAGCCAGTCGCGCACGCACGAACTGCAGGTCGAGACCCTGCGACTGTCTCAGCTGGTGGCTCAAACCCGTGCCCGCAGCGAGCAAATCAGCAACGATCTGGCCGAAGTCGAAGCTTTGCTTGATGAGCTCCAAGAGCGCCGTGTCACCGCCGAAGCCCGCTTCGAAGAGCTGGACATGCAGTTGGCCGACACCCAAGAGCGCCACGCCCAACTGGACGAACGCGTGATCGAGGCCGAGCGCAAGTTGGCCGAGTGCCGCGAACAGCAGCGCAGCCTGGAGCGCCGGGCGCAAGAAGCCCAGTTCTCGCAGCGCAGCCTGGACGCCCGCCGCGCCGAGCTCAACCGCACCATCGAGACTGCGCAGCAGCAGGTGACCAACATCGACGCCGAAATGCACCGAGCTCGCGACGAACTCAGTCGCCTGACCGATGCCGCCGCCCAAGCCGGTTTGCAAAATGTGCTGGCCGTCAAGCTGGAGCGCGAGCAAGCGCTGGGCGCTTGCCGCAGCGCCTACGACGACCTGACCGCCAAACTGCGCGCCAGCGACGAGCGCCGCGTGAGCTTCGAGCGCGAACTCGACCCATTGCGCCAACGCATCACCGATTTGCAGCTCAAAGAGCAAGCTGCTCGCTTGGGCCTGGAGCAATACTCCCAGCTGCTGGCCGACGCGCAAGCCGACCTGGAGGCCGTGGGCGCTTCGATTGAAGCCGGTCAGGTGCGTGTGACGGGCCTCCAAGGCGAGATTGACCGCATCCACCGCGAAATCACGGCGCTGGGCCCGGTCAACCTGGCTGCCTTGGAAGAGCTCACCACCTCTCGCGAGCGCAAGGTTTTCCTCGACGCGCAGTGCGCCGACCTGACCGATGCCATGAACACCCTCGAAGACGCGATCCGCAAGATCGACGCCGAAACCCGCGAGCTGTTGGGCGGCACCTTCAAGATCGTCAACGAGCACTTCAGCCGCATGTTCCCTGAGCTTTTTGGGGGCGGCAATGCCCGCTTGGTGATGACCGGCGACGAAATTCTGGACGCGGGTGTGCAGGTGCTGGCGCAGCCGCCCGGCAAGAAAAACCAGACCATCCATTTGCTGTCGGGCGGCGAAAAAGCCCTCACGGCCATTGCGCTGGTGTTTGCGATTTTTCAGCTCAACCCGGCCCCGTTTTGCTTGCTGGACGAGGTGGACGCGCCGCTCGACGACGCCAACACCGAGCGTTACGCCAAACTCGTCAAGGGCATGGGCAAAGAGACCCAATTCCTGTTCATCAGCCACAACAAGATCGCCATGGAAATGGCCGAGCAGTTGATTGGCGTGACCATGCAGGAGCAGGGCGTTTCACGCATCGTGGCGGTGGACATGGAGTCTGCCGTGTCAATGGCCGACGTGGCCTGAGGAATTTATGTTGGAATCGATGAGCACTTTGCAGTTGAGTTTGGCGGCCATTGGGGCGCTCACCGTGGGTGCCGTGGTGGTCTACAACGCATGGACTTCGCGCAAACATGCGCCGCGCCAAGCCGACCCCCGCCGCGAGATTTTGCGCGAGCCTGTGTCGCACGCGATTGAGCCTGTTCTGGACATTGATCCTGCCGCAAACGGGCAAACCGATCAGCCCCAAGAGCCGGTGCTCAGAGACACATTCACGCACTTGAGTCAGCCCGATCGAAAAGCACAGCTCGATGCCCTGATTGACGCCCTAGCCGCCATCGAGGTGGATCTGCCAGTATCGGGCGATGCGGCTTTGGCTGCTCTGCCCAGCACGAGACGTGTAGGAACCAAGTTGTTCTCTGTCGAGGGTTTTGTCCAAGATACAGGTCAGTGGGAAGTCTTGACACCTGGCCGGCGTTACAGCGCTTTTCAAGCTGGGGTTCAACTGGTCAACCGGGTAGGCGCACTCAACAACATCGAGTTCTCGGAATTTGTGGTCAAAACACAAGCCTTTGCCGATGCCGTAGGGGGCAGTGTCAACTTCAGTGACATGATCGAAGAAGTGACTCGGGCCCGTGAGTTGGACCAATTCGCCAGTGTGCATGATGCGCAACTGAGCTTCACGCTCTGTGCTCGTTTCGCTGCTTGGAGCCCGGGCTATATTCACCAGCACGCTGCGCAGCTGGGTTTTGTTCCGGGTTCAATACCTGGACGCATGGTCCTGCCCGCTGCCGTGCAAGGCTTGCCTCCGGTGCTTTCGCTTTCATTTGACACGCATGCGGCGATGGCCGAGGACCCAAACCAGTCGGCCATCCGATCCTTTGCACTGAGTTTGGATGTCCCCCAGACCTCCCGTGAGGAGCAGCCTTATGCCCGTCTGCGTGATGCTGCTTTGACGCTGTCTGCGCAGATGGATGGTGTCGTGACCGATGGCGCGGGTCAAGTTCTCAGCGAAGCCACGCTGGACCAGATTGGTGCGGACTTGCAGCAGCTGTATGACGCCTTGGACGCCCGTGAGCTCTCGGCCGGTTCGTCACAAGCGCGTCGCCTTTTTTCTTGAGGGGTCCTGCCTGTGAGCCCCAACACGCCAGACCTTTTTGGCGACTTGTTTTCCGAGGCGCCTTCGGATTCGGGATCGACCGACAGCCCGGCTGCTCGAGCCCTGACGCTGCGCCGACAACTGCATCACCACGCGCACGCTTATTACACGCTCGATGCGCCCGAAATTCCCGATGCCGAATACGACCGCCTGTTTCGCGCATTGCAGACGCTGGAGTCCACTCACCCGGAGCTGCTGACAGCCGATTCGCCTACTCAGCGTGTGGGCGGAACTGTGCTCGACGCTTTCGCCCAGGTCACCCACCATGTGCCCATGCTCAGCATACGCACTGAAACCGACACCGAAGCCAGCGGAGCCGAAGCCTTTGACACCCGCATCCGCAAAGAGTTGGGCCTGACGGAGGCCGATCCTGCTGTCGTTTACGTGGGCGAGCTCAAATTTGATGGCTTGGCCATGAGCCTGCGCTATGAAAACGGCATTTTGGTTCAGGCGGCCACGCGGGGAGATGGTGAAACGGGCGAAGAGGTCACGGCCAACATCCGAACCATCGGACAGATTCCACTGCGCTTGCCCAGCGATGCGCCTGCAGTGCTCGAAGTGCGGGGCGAGGTGTACATGCGCCGCGACGACTTCGAGGCGCTGAATGAGCGGCAACGCCAACGCATCGCCGCAGGCACCAAGGGCGAAAAAACCTTTGTCAATCCACGCAACGCTGCAGCGGGAGCGGTGCGCCAACTCGATTCGGGCATTGCCGCCGAGCGGCCCCTGAGCTTTTTTGCCTACGGCTTGGGCGACATCACCCCGGCAACAGAAGGTGGACCGGTTTGGGCCACGCACTTTGACATGCTCATGCAGCTCAAGGCCTGGGGGATTCCTGTAGCCGAGCAAACCGCCTGTGTGCAGGGCGCACCAGGCCTTGTGGCTTTTCACCAGCGCATTGCGGCCGAACGCGACGCCTTGCCCTACGACATCGACGGTGTGGTCTACAAGGTCAATGACCTCGCGTTGCAGGCCCGATTGGGTTTTGTCACCCGCGAGCCGCGCTGGGCTGTGGCGCACAAATACCCTGCGCAAGAAGAAATGACCACGGTACAAGCCATCGACGTGCAAGTGGGGCGCACCGGCAAGCTCACGCCCGTGGCCAAGCTGGCGCCGGTGTTTGTAGGCGGTGTCACCGTGACCAACGCCACGCTGCACAATGAATTGGAAGCCCGCCGCAAGGATGTGCGGGTGGGCGACACGGTCATCGTGCGCCGTGCGGGCGATGTGATCCCAGAAGTGGTGTCGGTGGTGCTGGATCGCCGCCCACCAAATGCACCCCAGTTCACCATGTTGACGCACTGCCCGGTGTGCGGGAGCCTGGCCGAACGGGAGGAGGGTGAGGCCGATCACCGTTGCACGGGCGGGCTCTATTGCAGCGCCCAGCGCAAGCAGGCGGTCTGGCACTTCGCACACCGCCGCGCCATGGATGTGGACGGTTTGGGCGACAAACTGGTCGACCAGCTGGTCGACGCTGGACACGTCAATACCCTGGCCGACCTGTACCACTTGAAACTGGACACACTCTCGAACATGGACCGCATGGCCGAGAAATCGGCGGTGAACCTGCTTGATGCGCTGGAACAATCCAAAAGCACCACGTTGGGCCGCTTTGTCTTCAGTTTGGGCATCCGTCATGTGGGCGAAGCCACCGCCAAAGAGCTGGCTCGGCATTTCGGTCAGCTCGACGCGATCATGGCCGCCAGCGAAGATGCGCTTTTGCAAGTGGCCGATGTGGGGCCTGTGGTGGCGCACAGCATCCACACTTTTTTTGCCCAGCCCCACAACCGCGAAGTGGTGCAAGCCTTGCGCGACGCGGGTGTCACTTGGCCAGAGGGTGAGGCGCTGGCGCCCACAGAAATGCCACTGGCGGGCATCACGGTGGTCTTGACTGGTTCGCTGCAAAGCATGGGGCGTGATGAGGCCAAAGAAAAACTCGAGGCCTTGGGGGCCAAGGTGGCCGGATCTGTGAGTAAGAAAACCCACTATGTGGTGGCGGGCGCCGAGGCCGGCAGCAAACTCGACAAAGCGCAGGCCTTGGGTGTGCCTGTGCTGGACGACGCCGGATTGGCGCTGCTGCTGTCAGGTCAAAGACCCTAGCGTTCAGGCCAGGGGCTGTTTCACATCGGGTGTCTTGCCGCTCAGTCGTTCAACACTTCCAACAAGCGGTCCAAACCCCCTTCGTCAATGGCCACCATCGCTTGCTCGCGCACCTTGGGTTTGGCGTGGTAGGCCACGGAAAGACCGGCCACACCCATCATGGGCAAGTCGTTGGCACCGTCGCCCATGGCGATGCACTGGCTGGGTGAGATCCCCATCACCTGGCACGTTTCCAGCAGGGTTTTGCGTTTTTCTTCACCGTCGCAAATGTCGCCCCAGGCTTGATCCACCAGGCGGCCAGTAAGCAAGCCATCGGCCACTTCCAGCACGTTGGACCGTGTCCAGTCGATGCCCAGCAGATCGCGAACATGGTCGGTGAAATACGTGAATCCACCCGAGACCAAAAGCACTTTCATGCCTGCCGCCTTGCAGTGCTTGACCAAATCGGCCGCGCCTGGGTTCAGGCGCAGACGCTGCGTCAGGACCTCTTGCATTTGGGCCACAGTGACACCTTGGAGCAGGGCCACGCGCTGTCGCAAGCTCTCTTTGAAATCGGTGATCTCGCCTCGCATGGCCGCTTCGGTGATCGCGGCCACTTCGGTTTTACGCCCGGCTGCATCGGCAATTTCGTCCACACATTCGATGTTGATCAAGGTCGAATCCATGTCAAAAGCAATGAGTTTGAAATTCGACAGACAAAGGGGGGCAGTGAAACCTTGGATGGTCAGGCCTTTGGCGAATTCGATGGTGTGGGTCATGGACAAAAAAAGTTGAAATTCAACAAAGTTCGATTCCTTATTTTGCAACAAATGGCCGCGTTTCCACGCGCCATCAGCCACCCCCTTCACTTCATGGTGTGTCGAACCCCGTCGATGAACGCCAGAGCAGGCTTAAGTGCACTTGCGCTTAGATGCCAATCATCTTGAACAGCACCTGTGCCAGTTGCCTCGCGAATCAGGGTATGGCGCTTTTTCTTTAAATTTGCTATTTGGCATCAATATTTCATATAAATTTGTTTAATTTTATATACATAGTCAAAAAATAAAGCATACAGATGATTTACATATGTCGTGGATCGTTCATCATTGAGACATGGAGTTTCAGATCAATATGTCGTTCTAAGTTTATGAATTCATACAAGTTTTTGTGGAGGTCAAATTGAGAAATAAAAAATACCAAAGGTTCAAGTTGGATTTTTTGCGACATAGACTTTCCCTGTCCGTTCTGGTGGGCTTGGTTGTTGTCACTTTGTCAAAAACTGCGCTGGCGCAAACATCTGCCACGCGCGTCCCCATCGACGCCTTCGGTGAGGTGTTCACTGCGATTTTGGCTGCACCTGCGGAGCAAACCAGGGTTGTCGTGTACCGAGTCCATCAGCCCTCCAATGGCTTTCCAGTCAACATTTATCTGAATGGCCAATACCATGCATCGTTGCTGCGAGGTGGCTATACCGAGTTTTGTGCCAGACCTGGAGCGGTCAACATCAAGGCCGCTTTAGACGATGCGTCTAGATTACACAGTGGCAAGTTCGATGCGGGCCAGCGGCTGGATCTGAAACCCGGACAGACCGTTATTCTCAAAATCGATGAAAGTGCATCACCAAGTATCAACCTGGTGATGGGCAGAACACCACAAAATCATGAGGATCTGAAGTCAACACGCCGTCAAATTCACACCATATCCCGTGCCAAAGCCGCAGTGGCCTGCGATGAGCCTGCACCTGTGCCCCTGCCCGCTGCAGCGCCCGCGTCCGCGCCAGTTGCCGTAGCCCTTGCGCCAACTCCAATAGCGAAACCTCCTGTGCCTCGGGAATATGCGCTTGAAACAGATGCTTTGTTTGAATTTGGCAAAGCCGAAATCCGAGCCTCGGGCTTCAACGCCATCGAGTCCTTGTTGCAGCGACTGTTGCAAGACTTTTCGTCAGTCGAACGTATTCGAGTCGTGGGCTACACAGACCCCATTGGACCGGCGTCTTTCAACAAAAAACTTTCTCAGGCCAGGGCTGATGTGGTGGCCCGACAGATTGCATCGCGCAACATTCCCATTGAGCGAGGCATTGTGGCTGAAGGCCGTGGCCCCATTGAATTGGTCAAAACCGGTTGTGGCAACAAACCTACACCCGAAAACAAAGTTTGCCATGCACCTAATCGACGGGTCATGGTTGTCATCACCGGTGCTCGTCGTTGAGCCACTTCATTAGGACGCAGTCATTTTTGAAAGACAAACACCATGAGCAAGTTGTACAAAATCAAAGTCATTCAAGGCCCAAGTGAGGCCAAGTTTTTAGACATTCCATTGGTGTCGAGGGGTGGCAAGCCGCTGGCAGTGAAAGCTGAGCCTGGCGGTAAATACCAACTTTTGGACATGAGCACTGGATACGCCCCGGAAAACATTCGCGCCAGCCGGTCGGATCAAAATTTACAAGTCTTCTTTGAAGGTCGCGGTCAGCCTGATTTGGTCATCGAAGATTATTACGAAGTTACACCTGAAGGTTTCGCTGGTCTGATTGGCGAGGCCGAGTCAGGGCGGTTTTATGAATACATTCCTGAAAACGCCGCAGGTGGCTCGAGCGTTTCCTTGTTGGCTGAGGGCGCCAACCAAGTAGGTATGGCTTTGGGTGGGCCAGAAATCAATGCTTCAGGCGCTGCTGTGGCCACCCTGGTCGCCGCTGCGGGTTTGAACCCTTTGATGCTGGCACCGTTGGCATTGCTTGGCGCTGCCGGAGCTGGTGGTGGTGGTGGTGGT
>CAMDFK010000042.1 GCA_945897465.1 Limnohabitans sp. Rim8
GACATCGCCCGTTTGGCGATCCGCACTTGCGGCGGTCAGTCCATGCTCAAAAGCCTGCCGCTCGAGCGCCTGTACCGCGATGCACGTTGCGGCTCGCTCATGCTGCCCTGGACAGCCGAGCTGTGCATGGACCGCATTGGCCGCGAAGCCTTGTACGAACCCGGCGAAAAAGACGAGTGATGTTGGGCGACGAGACCAGCCTCCTCGCGGCCCGCTTTGCGCAGCTGGCGCAGGACTGCGGCACGCAGCCCGCCATGACCTTCCGGGGCGATGAGCGCAAGGCTATCCAGACGGGTGACAGCACCTTCGCCTACGACTTCGCCAAGTTCTGGCGACGCGTGGCCCGCGTCACCGCGCACCTGCAGTCCACTTGGGGTGTGCAGCCGGGTGACCGCGTGGCTTGGCTCGGCTTTAACCATGAGCTGCAGTTGGTCACGTTGGTGGCCTGTGCCCGTTTGGGTGCGGTATTTTTGCCGTTCAACTTTCGCCTGGCCGTGCCCGAGTTGCAGCAGGTCATGCAAGACGCCCAGCCGCGCTTGCTGGTGCACGACAGCCACCATGCCGATACAGCCCGTGCGCTGCAAGGCGCAGACCTGCAGCACACCCACCACGACAGCCTGATCGCCACCGCCTCGCCGCGCGCCTTGCCAATGCCCGCCGTTCACGGCGAGCTGCCGCTGCTGCTGGTGTACACCTCGGGCACCACGGGCGTGCCCAAGGGCGCGGTGCACACACAAGCCGCGCTGTTGGCCAATGCCCGCGCCAGTGCTTGGGCGCACGGTTTTGTGCCGGGCGACAAGGTGCTGTCCACGTTGCCGATGTTCCATGTGGGTGGCCTGTGCATCCAGACCCTGCCCGCGCTGCTGGCAGGGGTGGAGGTGGTCTTGCATCCGCGCTTTGACCCGTCCGCTTGGTTGGATGAAATGCACACGAGCCGCCCCACACTGTCGCTTTTGGTGCCCGCCACCATGCGGGCCTTGTTTGAACACCCGCGCTGGGCGGACACCTCGTTCGCTGGCCTGCGCGGCATCATGACCGGCTCGTCCACTGTGCCTGTGGCTTACCTCGATACCCTGCACGCACGCGGTGTGCCCGTGGGGCAGGTTTATGGCACCACCGAAACCGGCCCCGTGTCCATCGTGCTGCGCCTGCAGGACGCCATGGCCCGCGTGGGCGCATCGGGCTGGCCGCACCCGCAGGCGCAGGTCAAACTCATCGACGCCCAAGGCCAGGAAGTCGGCCCTGGAGAGACGGGCGAAGTCTGCATCCGCGCCCCCAACCTGATGCGCGGCTACTGGTGTGTCGACGGCAAGCCCAACACAGGTCTGCAGGATGGTTGGTTCCACTCGGGTGACCTGGGCCAGCGCGCCGAAGACGGCTGCATCACCATCGTCGGTCGCAGCAAGGACATGATCATCTCGGGTGGCGAAAACATTTACCCGGCCGAAATCGAAAACCAACTGGTCACCTTGCCCGGCGTGGCCGAGAACGCGGTGGTCGGCGTGGCCGATGCCCGCTGGGGCGAAGTGCCCGTGGCGGTGCTGGTGCGAGCGCACGACGCCACCGGGCAGGCCCTGACGGCCGAAGCCGTGCTGGAACACCTGCAAAGCCGCATCGCCCGCTACAAGCTGCCGCGCCGTGTCGTGTTCATGGAAAGCCTGCCCAAAAGTGCCTTGGGCAAGGTGCAAAAGCCCGCTTTGCAGGCCCTTATGACCGGGACAAACCCTTAAAACTGCTTCCTTTTTTCGCCTGTGTGACAGTGTTGACACACCGGCATGGCATCATTAACCGATTCATCAACAAAAGGCAATGCACATGGTCCCACCGACCCGGCACTTTATGCGCCGTACTGTCTTGGGCAGTGCTGCGGCTGTATTGTTGTCGAACACCACTGTGGCTTGGGCGCAAACCGCTTGGCCCAACCAACCTGTCAAGATCCTGCGGGCCTTTGTGACCAGTGGCACCGCCCTTCAAATGACGGGCGAGATGTCCAAGTCGCAAACCGGCACCTTCGTAATGCACAGCGCATTCAATGCGCAGCCCATCCTTTTTTGCCGCTCAGGCCTGGCTTCGCTCGACTTGTCCGGCGGCAGCATGAACGCGATCTTGGACAAGCTGCCCTTGATCATCCCGCTGCCCAAAGGGGCCCAGCCCAAAGCCCTGGCGATGACGAGCAGCCAGCGTTCTGCGGCCATGCCCAGCGGCATCACCTCAGCGCAGCCAGCGGCCATGGTTGAAGCCGATCACAAGAAGTGGGCCGAGGTCGTCAAAGCCTCAGGCGCCGAGGTCGGCTGATGGCCTGGTTTGAAGGCTTCCAGCGTCAAACCCTCACAGTGGCGGGCTTGCCCGTTTGCTTTCGGCAATCGGCCGATTGGGCTGCGCAAGCGCACCTGCCTGTGTTGGTGTTGCTCCACGGCTTTCCGCAAACCCATGTCATGTGGCACCGCGTCGCGCAAAACCTGCGCGGCCTTTACCGCCTGGTCATGCCCGACCTGCGGGGCTACGGCGATTCGTCCCACGCCGTGGGTGACACCGAGCACGCACACTACAGCAAACGCGCCATGGCGCAAGAAGTGGTGGGCCTGCTCGACGCCATTGGCGTGGGCGATTTTTTCCTGTGCGGTCACGACCGAGGTGGCCGCGTGGCGCACCGTTTAGCGCTGGACCATGCACAGCGCGTCAAGAAGCTGTGCGTGATCGACATTGCGCCAACGTTTGACATGTACAGTGGGCTGTGGGGCAAAACCCCGGAGGTCTCCGGCCCGGTGGCCGACCCGTACTTTGCTTTTGCACAGGCCTATTACCACTGGTTCCATCTGACGCAGCCTGCACCGCTGCCCGAGTTCATGATCGGCGGCAACCCCAAGGCCTATTTGCACGCCAAGCTGGGCGGCTGGGGCAGCCAGGGTCTGGGCTACATCGAAGCCGAGGCCTTGGCTGAGTACGAACGCGCCTTTTGCAACCCGTCGCTCAACGACAAGGGCTGGCCCGCCGCCATCCACAGCGCAGCCGAAGACTACCGCGCCAGCGCGGGCATTGACCTGCAGCACGACCGACAAGGCCGAGAGCGGGGCGACCAAATCGCCTGCGACACGCTGGTTTTGTGGGGGAGCCGGGGCGTGGTCAACCGCATGTTCAAACCAGTGGAGCTGTGGCAGGCGCAATGCGCAGGCCATGTGGCGGGCCAAGTCATGGCCTCTGGCCACTTCATCCCCGAAGAACTGCCCGAAGCCACCAGCGACGCGCTGGCCAAGTGGATGGTTTGAGGGCGATTAGCCTCAAGCCCCGCAGCACTTCTTGTATTTCTTGCCGCTGCCGCAGCTGCAAGCATCGTTGCGGCCGGGTGTGGCTTCTTTGATGACCTGGGCCACACGCGGGCCGATGTTGCGCCAGATCTCGCGCAGGTCATACACCGCCCAGAGCGCTTCGCCATAGGCGTTCAGGCGCTCTTCGCTCACGCTGGGTGGGCCTTCTTCCGACAAAGCAGACAAGGTGGGCACCGCGTCGTCGTCTTCGGTCAGCGCCACGATGGCTTCGAGCGACAAGTCGTGCCACTTGGCCGCATCTTTGTCCTTGGGCGTGGCCCATTCGTCTGGCCAGTTTTCCACTGCGAACATGAAGCCCAACGCCCACACCTGCGCAAACGAGGGGATCTCGCTGGCCTCGATTTCTTCGCGCTCTTCGGGCGGCAATGACGCGATCGCGCCGCGAACGTCCATCACTTCGGGCGCATAGGCCTTGTCGTCGTCCAGCGCCTCCACGGGTGTGTCGAGCGCGCGCTTGATCTCGTCAAAACGGCGCTGCCACAAAGCCATGAACTGCTGGCGCTGGGCGTCGTCGGCAAAGCTGCCGCCATCCTCGCCCTCGTCCACCCCCAGCAGCATGGGCAACCATTCGCTGTCGGGAATGGCGCGGCGGCAGCACACCAAGGCCGCCATGAAGCCCTCACAAAACTCCCACTGCGGCGTCTCTTCAAAGCGCTCGCGCAGGTCGTCCAGGATGTTGTCCAAGTTGTCAAAGTCTTCGGCTTCCAAGCCAGTGGTGGTGTTCATAGCGTCGCTTCAAAAAATTCAAGCCGTCTCCAAGACGTCCATCAAGGGGTTCAGTGCCACGCTGCAGCGCGCCAAGCGCTTTTTCATGCACAGCACTTGTGCGTCTTTGCTGTGCAGGGCGGCGGTGTGCTGCACGGCCAGGTCGATGAACTTTTGGTCGTCGGCGTCTTTGCAAGCGTAGGGGGCTTTGGGCGCGTCGGGTTGCAGCTCTGCCCAGCGGTCAAAGTGGCCCAGCACGGCGCCGGCAGTCAGCCCGCGGTGCGTCAGGCGTTTGGCGATTTGTGGGTAGGCCAGCACACGGGCCAGTTCTTCGCGCATGGCGGCGGTGGCCAGCCACTGCGTGCTGCCGCTCTCCAAGCTGGTGCGCAGTGCGTGGGCTTGGGGTTCGTCAAACACCCACAGGTCGAGCACGATGTTGGTGTCCAGCACGCAGCGTGCGGGGGCATGGGTCGTCATGGCGCAGGCGTGCCGGGTGCCCCCGGGTTGTCGGCAGAGGTGTCTGTCGGTGTGCGCTTCAAGCTGCCTTTGACCATGTCAAAGCGGAACAAGCGGCATTCGATGGGGCCGTTCCACATGGGCACGCGGCGCGATTCTTTCAGGCGCATTTTGCTGGGCAGCTTCAGGTCGGGCGTGAGCATCCAGGCGCTCCAGCCGCTGTAGTTTTTTTTCCAGTGGCTGGCCAGTTGGGCAAAGAAGTCGCCGCCGTCGTCGGTCTGGGCGGTTTCACGGTGGTGGCTTGGGGCGGCGGCACGGGCACTGGCCAGCGCTCCGGGCTGGAAGTTGTCGCGCCCACGCCCGGCCACACCCGCTGCGGCAATGCGCTCACCATAAGGCGGGTTGAGCAGCATCACGCCAGGCGTCTCGCTGGGCGGCATGCGTTGGAGCGCGTCGCCACCCCGGAACTCGATCACGCCCGACACGCCTGCGCCTTCGGCATTGCGCTCGGCAAAGTCAACCATGCGGAAGGCCACATCGCTGCCAAAAACCGGTGCAGTGGGTTCGTGTTCGTGGTCGCGGGCTTCTTCGATCAGGCCTTGCCAGACGTGGTTCTGGAAGGGCAGCAGTTTCTCAAAGCCAAATCGGCGCTGCAAACCGGGCGCGATGCCGCAGGCGATTTGCGCCGCTTCGATCGGGATGGTGCCGCTGCCGCAGCAGGGGTCGTACAGCGGCGTGGTGCCGTCCCAGCCACTGGCCGCGATCATGGCGGCGGCCAGGGTTTCTTTCAAAGGCGCGTCGCCCTTGTCGGTGCGCCAGCCGCGCTTGAACAGCGGCTCGCCCGAGGTATCGATGTAGAGCGTGGCCGTTTCGGGCGTCAGGTGGGCGTAGATGCGCACATCGGGCCACGTAGTATCGACACTGGGGCGCTCGCCGCGCTTGGCGCGAAAGCGGTCGGCCACCGCGTCTTTGATTTTGAGGGCCGCAAAGTTCAGGCTGTTGAGCGGGCTGTGCTGCGCCGTGATGTCGATCTTGAAGGTTTGTTTGGGGGTGAACCAGATTTCCCAAGCCACTTCGCTGGCCGCGTTGTACAGGTCGTTTTCGTTGCGGTAGTCGGTGACCGAGAGCTGCACCAGCACGCGCTGCGTCAGGCGGCTGTGCAGGTTGATGCGCATCGCGTCGCGCCAAGAGGCGCGGGCCATCACGCCGCCGCGGCCCGTGAGCAGGTCGTGGCCTGTCAGGCCCGTGATGGCGTGCACCTCGTCGGCCAAAAAGCCCTCAACGCCCGCGGCGCAAGGCATGAACAGGTTCAATGAATTCACTCAAATGCTCTCAAAGTGTTTTGCGCAGGTTCGCAGGCGCGATCTTCAGGGCTTCGCGGTACTTGGCCACCGTGCGGCGGGCGCAGTCGATGCCTTGCTCTTTCAGCATCTCGGATAACTGGTTGTCAGACAGGGGTTTGGCGGGTTTTTCAGCGGCGACAAACTGCTTGATGAGCGCCCGCACCGCGGTGCTCGACGCGGCGCTGCCGCTGTCGGTGCCCAGGCCCGAGCCAAAGAAATACTTCAGCTCAAACGTGCCTTGCGGCGTGGCCATGTATTTGGCCGTGGTCACGCGGCTGATGGTGGACTCGTGCATGCCCAGCTCGTCGGCGATCTCGCGCAGCACCAGCGGGCGCATGGCCAGTTCGCCGTGCGTCAGGAAGTTTTTCTGCCGCTCCACGATGGCGGTGGACACGCGCAAGATGGTGTCAAAGCGCTGCTGGATGTTTTTGATGAACCAACGCGCTTCTTGCAGGCGTTGCTGCAGGCCCGCATGGTTGTCACCCTTGCCGCCGCGCAGGGCGTTGGCATAGATGTCGTGCACGCGCAGCTTGGGCATCACATCGGGGTTGAGCTGGATGCGAAATTTGGGCGTGGCCGTCTTGCTGGTGTTCACCACCAGCACGTCGGGGATGATGATGTTTTGCTCGGCCTGCACAAAGGGGCGGCCGGGCTTGGGTTCGAGCCGGGCGATGAAGGCAATGGCGGTTTTAACCACAGCCTCGTTCAGGCCGCAGGCCACCGCCAGCCGTTTGAAGTCGCGCTTGGCCAGCATCTCCAGCGGCTGGGCGCAGATGGCCAAAGCGGCTTGGGCCACTTCGTCGTTGGGCGCATCTTGCAGCCAAGCTTTGATCTGGATGCGCAGGCACTCGGCCAAGTCGCGTGCGCCTACGCCCACGGGTTCGAGCGATTGCAGCAAGCCCAGCGCCACGGTGAAGCGGTGCACCAGCTCGTCGATCTGTTCGTAATCGTCGCTGCCCGCCAAGCTGGTGGCCAACTCGGGCAGGGTATCGGTCAGGTAGCCGTCTTCGTTGAGCGATTCGATCAAAAAACGCAGCGCAGCGCGGTCCACCTCGGACAGGCGCAGCGACAGCGCCTGGCGGTGCAAAAAGTCGGTCAGGGACCCGCTGCTGCGGGCCAGGTCGATGGCGTCGGCGGTTTCTTCGCCGTTGTTTTGGCGTGGCGTGGCGTCGCCGCCCCATTCGCTGTCGTCGGGGCGCATGTCCACGCTGCCGTCGCCATCCCAACTTTCGGCCACATCGGTCACGGCTTCGTCACGGGTTTCGCTGGGGCCATCGTCACTGCTGCTGGTGGTGCTGGCACTTTCGCTCACCCGGTCGCCCAGGCTGACGTGGGCGTCGGCCTGGTCCAGGCCAAAGGCTTCGGCGGGTGCTTCTTCTTCGGCGCGTTCCAGAAACGGGTTGTCGTCCAGCATCTGGTCGACTTCTTGCGACAGCTCCAGCGTGGACAGCTGCAGCAGGCGGATCGATTGTTGCAACTGGGGCGTGAGCGCCAGGTGCTGGGACATGCGAAGCGACAGACCGGGCTTCATGGCTGTGCTTTCACATCGAGAACAGGCCGGGTGTTCATCACATTCGGAAGTGTTCGCCCAAATACACCCGGCGCACATCGGCGTTGGACACGATCTCCTCGGGCGTGCCCTCGGCCAGCACGCGGCCTTCGCTGATGATGTAGGCGTGGTCACAAATGCCCAGGGTCTCGCGCACGTTGTGGTCGGTGATGAGCACGCCAATGCCGCGCTGCTTGAGGAAGGCGATGATGCGCTGGATCTCGATCACCGCGATCGGGTCGATGCCGGCAAAAGGCTCGTCCAGCAAGATGAAGCGCGGGTCGGTGGCCAGTGCGCGGGCAATTTCCACGCGGCGGCGTTCACCACCCGACAGGGCCACTGCGGGCGAGTCGCGCAGGTGGTCCACCCGCAAATCGGCCAGCAGTTCGTTCAGGCGTTTTTCCACCGCGGCGTGGCTCATGGCGCGCCCCTGTTCATCGGTTTGCAGCTCCAGGATGGCCCGCACGTTCTCGGCCACCGAGAGTTTGCGGAAGATCGACGCTTCTTGAGGCAAATAAGACAAGCCCATGCGCGAGCGCTTGTGGATGGGCATGCGGGTGACGTCTTCGCCGTCGATCAGGATCTGCCCGCCGTCGGCCCGCACCAGGCCCACGATCATGTAAAAAGAAGTGGTCTTGCCCGCGCCATTGGGGCCGAGCAAACCCACCACTTCGCCCTTGTCCACCTGCACCGACACATCGTGCACCACCTTGCGACTGCCGTAGGCTTTTTTGAGGTGGCGAGCGTCCAGGCGGCTGGTGATGTCGGTCTGGCTCATGGCTTTTGAGCGGGCGCCATGCCCGGACTGCTGCGCAAGCTGGGGGAGGTTGGGGAATTGGGAGGCGGAGGCGCTGCGTTGTTTCGGGGCGTCAGGATGGCGCGAACACGTTGTCCAGGGCCGCTGGCGGCTTGACCATCCACCGTCATGACTTCGCTGGTGTTGTTGAACACAATGGAGTGGCCATTGAGCTGGTCGGCCACTTGGTTGCCGCGCAAGATGCGGACCTCGGCGCGTTGGCTCAGGGTGATGGTGTCGGCCTGGTTGTCATAGGTGACCTGTTCGGCCTCGCCCTCGGTGAATTCGTTCACGCCTTCGCGCTTTTGCCTGAAAAACACCCGCTCAGACGGTGCAGCCCAGAGCCGCGCTACTTGACGGCCTTTGGCGTCTTGTTGCACTTCCATGCGGGCGGCACGCAAGACCAGTGTGCCCTTGGTGGCTTGCACCTTGCCGATGAATTGCGTCAACTGCCGCGCTTCGTCGTGGCGCATGCTGTCGGCTTCGATCTGCATGGGCTGGTCGCGGTCGGCTTTTTCGGCGTGGCTGGGCAAGGCCAAGGCACTGAGGCACAAGGCCATCCAGCACCAGAGGGTCCAGCGAATCGGGGAAGAATTTTTGAGGGGCATGAATCTTGCTGCGAATTCATTCCATTGTAGGTGCAAGCGCTACGACTCGCGAGCGCAGCGGGGCAAAATATCAAAGGATGGGCGCAAAAAAACCCGCGCGGTTCAGGGGCGGGCTGCGGGGGCAATGCCGTGTCTTGGACTCAGCGGCCTTGGCGGGTCTGGTTGATCAACGCATCGGCCACCTGCAGAGCGCGTGGCATGCTGCCAGCCAAGGTGCCGTCGATGTAGTAGCGGCCCGCCACGCCCAGCGAGGGAACGCCTTCGATTTTGAAGTCGTTTTGCAGCTGCACGGCACGCTTGGCCTTGGTGGCCACGCCAAAGGACTTGTAAGTCTCGGCAAACTTGGCTTTGTCAATGCCTTGCTTTTCGGCCCAAGCCAGCACAGACGCGTCGGTGTTGAGCATCTGTTTTTCGCCATGGATGGCGGAGAACACCCGGATGTGCATTTTCTCGACCAGGTTCATGGCCTCCAGGGTGTAGTACAGGCGTTGCTGGGGCACAAAGTCTTCACGGAAAGCCACAGGCACGCGGCGCACTACCACGTCTTTCGCGGCCTTTTTGGTCCACTGCTCAAAGGCGGGTTCAAACACATTGCAGTGGGGGCAGCTGTACCAGAAAAACTCCAAGACCTCGATCTTGCCGCTGCCCGCTTCGGTGGCCACGGGGCGGTCCAAGGTGATGTAGTCCTTGCCTGAGCGGAAGGCTTGTTGTGCCCAAGCAGGTGCCGTGCCCAGCAATGTGGTGGCAGACAGCATGGCAGTGGAGAAAAGGCGACGTTTCATGTGGGCTCCTGAGTGGGGGGGTGCACCCTTTGGGCGCAGCTTGAGGGGTCAGCGTTGAACGCGAACCAGGGTATTGTCGATGCCGTTGCTTTCGAGCTGGGCGCGGGTGCGTTCGGCGGCGCTCTTGTCACTGTAAGGCCCTAAGCGTACGCGGTAAACCACGCGTCCGGCTTGATCCCGCTCAGAAACCTTGGCGTCCAACCCCAATAGCGCGAGCTTGGCTTTTTGGGCGTCGGCGTCAGCGCTGGTGCGGTAAGCGCCCACTTGCACCACGTAGTCAAAGGGGTCGCTGGTGTCGGCAGGGGCTGCAGGCGTGGCAGGTGTGTTCAATCCCGACTTGGCTTTGGCCAGATCGCCCAAGGGGTCGGCTGTCACGGCGGGCCGGGGGGGTGCGGAGGGTTTGTCGCTGGGTTTCTCGGACAGCTGTGGGCTTGTTGCTGGTGCACTGGCGTCAGGTCGTGCGGGTGTCTCTGCGGGGGCCTTGGGTTGCAAAACGCTGTTCGGGTTCCAGTTCTTGTTTTTTTCGGTTTCCTGCACGTCTTGAGCAGGGGTGCGGGGCTGGTTTTTGTTGGAAAACGGCGTGGGCACCTTGGTCACGTAAATGGCCACAGCCAAGGCAACGCCCAAGCCCAGTACCAAGCCGATGATGAAGCCCAAAAAGGTACCGCCACCTTGTTTTTTCAATGTCATGCCTTGTCCATTCACATTTTTTGCGGGGCCGACACGCCCAGCACTTTGAGGCCATTGCGCAGTACCTGCGCGGTGGCGGCCACCAAGGCCAGACGCGCTTGTTTGACCGCTGTGTCGTCCACCAAAATGCGCTCGGCATCGTAGTAGCTGTGGTAGAGCGAGGCCAGGTCGCGCAGGTAAAAGGTCACGTCGTGTGGCGCAAAGTCGTTGGCGGCAGAGGTGAGCATTTCGGGGTATTTGGCCAGGGCCAGCATGAGTGCGTGCGCCTGCGGGCTTTGCAGCGGCGTCAAGTCGACATGGCCCAGTTTGGCCAAATCACCCCCGTCCTTTTCTTTCCATGCCGCCAGCACCGAGCAGATGCGGGCGTGGGCGTATTGCACGTAGTAAACCGGGTTGTCGTTGTTTTGCGCCAGCGCCAAGTCGATGTCGAAGATGTATTCGGTGTCGGGCTTGCGCGAGAGCAAGAAGAAGCGCACCGCGTCCTTGCTGGTCCACTCGATCAGGTCGCGCAGCGTGACGTAGCTGCCCGCACGCTTGGAGATTTTGACCTCTTCGCCGCCACGCATCACACGCACCATGGTGTGCAGCACGTAATCGGGGTAGCCCTCGGGGATGCCGACGTTGGCTGCCTGAAGGCCCGCACGCACGCGGGCAATCGTGCCGTGGTGGTCGGTACCTTGAATGTTGACCACGCGGGTGAAGCCGCGTTCCCACTTGGCGATGTGGTAGGCCACATCGGGGACAAAGTAGGTGTAAGTGCCGTCGCCCTTGCGCATGACGCGGTCTTTGTCGTCACCGTAGTCGGTGGATTGGAGCCACAGCGCGCCGTCTTGCTCGTAGGTCTTGCCCGCGTCCTTGAGTTTTTGCACGGCGGCATCGACCTTGCCGCTGGTGTAGAGGCTCGACTCCAGGTAGTAGTTGTCAAAGCGCACATCAAAGGCCTTCAAGTCCAAGTCTTGCTCGCGGCGCAAATAGGCCACGGCAAATTCGCGCATGCCGTCCACATCGTTCACATCGCCGCTGGCCGTGCAGCTGCGGTCGTCGGACTGAACGGTTTTGCCCGCCAGAAAATCGTTGGCGATGTCCTGGATGTAGTCGCCGTTGTAGAACGCTTTGCTCTCGGGGTTGTTGGGGTCGGTAGGCCAAGCGGCATCGCCGGGCTTAATGCCTTTCGCCCGCATGTGCGTGCTCTTGGCCAAAGTGCCGATTTGCACGCCCGCGTCGTTGTAATAGAACTCGCGGTAGACCTGCTGGCCTTGCGTGGCCAACAAATTGCAAATCGCGTCGCCCAAAGCCGCTTGGCGGCCGTGGCCTACATGCAAAGGGCCGGTGGGGTTGGCCGAGACGAATTCGACCAGCACTTTGTTGGGCTGGGCCGGTTGGTCACCAAAGCATTCAGCCGCTTGCAGCACCTCGTGCACCACGGCTTGTTTGGCGGCGTCTTTCAGGCGGATGTTGAGGAAGCCGGGCCCGGCGATCTCGATGGCATCCGCCCAGCGCTCGAAAGCAGGGGTGGCCAGCAAGGCGATGCGCAGGGTTTCGGATAACTGCCGTGGGTTTTGCTTGAGGGCTTTGGCCAGCTGCATCGCTGCAGTGCAGGCCAGGTCGCCATGGGCCGCCACTTTGGGCGATTCAAAGGCCGCGCGTGCACCTGCACCGGGTTGAAGTTTGTCGAGTTCAGCGGCCAGGGCCGTGAGCAACTGGTGTTTGGCAGAAAGCATGGGGGGATTTTACGGGGCTGGGGTTTGCCAGTAACCGGGTTGCGCGTAATGGTGTTTCAGGTGGTCGATCCACAAGCGCACACGCAGCGGCAAATGCTTGCGCTGGGAAAACACCACAAAAATCCCGTTCGGGGGCGCCGCAAAATCTTCCAGCACCGCCACCAATTGACCCGAGCGGATTTC
>CAMDFK010000043.1 GCA_945897465.1 Limnohabitans sp. Rim8
GCTTCGCGGCCAATGCGGTCCATGCACAGCTCGGCTGTCCAGGGCAGCATGAGCGAGCCGCAACGTGCATCGCGGTACAGGCGCTCGAGCGGCAGGCTTTTGAGCATGGACTGACCGCCGCAAGTGCGGATCGCCAAACGGGCGATGTCTTGCGCGTTTTCCATGATGGTGTACTGCGCGGCATAGGCACGCAGGCGGGTGGACTTGCTCGGGTCGACCTTCGCGTCTTCGATGGCGCGCAAGAACAGGTTGCGGGTTTGTTCGAGCTTGATGAACATCTCGGCCACGGCGATTTGCTTGGTCGCGAACTGACGGCGCTTGACAGGGCCCGTGCCCGCAATCTCGCCACGCAAATAGGCCACGGTGAAGTCGTACGCCGCTTGCGCGATGCCCATGTAGGTGGGCGAGAGCGTCATGAACATGTGCGGCCAGCGGCTGGCGGCCTGAAAGTAAAGACCCTGCGGCATGAGCGCCGCGTCGTCGGGCACAAACACGTCTTTGAAAATCAAATTGCGCGACACGGTGGCGCGCATGCCCAGCGGGTCCCAGTCGCCTTCAATCGTCAAGCCCGGCGCGGTGCGGGGGATGGCCAGGTACAGTGTGTCGCGTCGCGAGAGGTCAGCGCCCTCTTTTTTCTCGGTGCAGAGCACGCCAAAGTAATCGGCAGCGTCTGACAGGGAAGCGAAGATTTTTTTGCCATTGATCTTCCAGCCGCCATCGACCTTGACGGCGAGTGTGCCGAAGGGCTGAGCGCCTGATGCTGCTGCACCACCTTCAGAAAAAGGCTGTGCGTAAATCGCACCGTCTTTGACCACCCGCGCAAAGTGCGTGGTCTGGTGCTGGCGGTGTGAGGCGCGTTGCTCGGGCGTCATCTCCAGGTCTTCCGACAACAAACCGCTCCAGAGCATGGTGCAGACGTGCATGTTGAAGGTGAGCGCGGTGGCACCGCAGTAGCGACCGATCTCGGCCGAGACCATGGCATAGGTGGCGTAATCGGCACCCTGGCCGCCGTGCGCTTCGGGCACACACAACGCCAGCAGGCCCGAGTCGCGCATGTCGTTGTAGTTGGCAAACGGGAACTGCGCGTCGCGGTCGAGCTGCGCAGCACGGGGGGCGAACTTCTCGCGGCCCAGTTGCCGTGCCAAGGCCATCAGCTTTTGCTTCTTTTCAGTCAGAGGGTAATCGTCGCCACAAATGGGCATGACGTCTGGTTGAGAGGGGGCTTGCACGTCGGTCATGGTTTCACGTCCTTCAGAAATTTTTCGAGTTCGGCGTTGAATGCCTGGGGCTGTTCGTAATGCAGCAAATGCCCAGCCCCGGCCAAGCAGGCATAGCGCGCACCGGGGATCTTTTGCGCCATGCGTTCCATCACGCTGGGCGGTGCGGTGCGGTCATGTTCTGCGGCCAGGCACAGCACGGGCACGTTGAGAGTGGGCAAAGCGGCACGTTGCTCAAACTGCACCAGCGCATGCAGCGCGGCGCGGTAAGTAGCGGGCGGCACGGCCGACATGCTTTGGTGCGCAGGGATCAACTGGGCGGCATCGCCACCGGGTGCTGCCATGGTGGGGATCAGCTTGTCGGCGATGTCGCTCATGGTTTTGCCCGCCTCCAGTGGGGCCAGGCGCTGCGCCAAAAACTGCTTTTGAAAATCACCATCGCTGTTACCAAATGCCGGGCTGCTGGCGGCCAGCAGCAGGCCGCGGATGCGCTCTGGCTTTTGCGTCCAGGCTTGCAGGGCGACCATGGCCCCCATACTGTGGCCCACCAACACGGCTTGGTCGATGCCTGCCGCGTCCAGCATCTGCCAGAGGGCTTGCGCCAAGTGCGCAAAGTCATAGGGAGTGACCATGGGGCTGTCGCCATAGCCGGGCATGTCCCAGGCCAGGCTGCGCCAACCCAGAGCAGCCACATGCGCTTGCTGCGCTGCCCAGCCGTGTCGGCCACCGCCCACGCCGTGCAAGAACACCACAGCAGGCTGCGTGGGCAAGCCCACGTCGGTGAAAACGGGTGCGTTCATGCCAGCGCCGCGCTCACGACTTGGCCCGCATCGACCACCACCGTGTCGTCGAGCCGGATGGTGCAGCCGCGCATGGGCAGGTCAAAGTGGCCCAGCGTGTGGCGGCCCGCCACCTCGTTGGCCCCGGTCGAATACAAAAAGTTGCCCGCAAAAGCGCGCAACTCAGTGCCGTTGCAGTCGCGCTTGTCGTAGAACGCCATGGCGTCCCAACGCGCTGCCGGGTTCAGGCCAAAGCCCACATGTGAGACGGCATAAGCGGCGCGGTGGCCCTCGGCGTCTTCCCAGGCTTTCCAGTAGCCGCGCATCATGTCCGCGTCCACCCCCTGCCCCTCGATGGCGACCACGCTGTCGTTCTCGATGGTCAGGCGGATCGTGTCGCACAAATAGCTTTTGAAGGTCAGGTTCACATCGCCCGGGGCCATGACCAGCGTGCCGTTGACACTGCCTGCAGCCGGGAATGCCAGCGCCAGCCCGGCAGGCCAGTGCGAGACCATGCCCGGCTTGGGACAAAAGCCCCACACACCACCCACCACCGCTTGTTTGTCGCCATGTTTCAGGTTCACGCGCAGGTCGGTGCCTGCGGCAGACGTGACGTGCATCTGCTGCGCGCCACGCAGTTTCTTCATGGCGGCGCGCACCACGCCTTCGAGTGCCGGATCGGGCACGGTGCGCTCCAAAATTTCAGGGTGCTCGTTGGACACCATGAGCAGGCGCGGCATGTGGCCGTCCACGCCCTTCATGATGGTGGGCAACTCGGGTGCGTGCAGCAGGCCTTCGACGGTGCAGTCCACCACCATGTCGGCGCGGGCCAATGCAGCCACCACGGGGCCGAGCTGGCCAATCGCGTCGCTGGCGCCTGTGGAGCGCACGGGCGCGGGGGCGGTGAGTGCAGGCGTGGTCAAAGTCACCTCGAACACTCGAGCACCCATGGCCTCCAGCGCGAGGCGTGCCAAGTCCACGTTGACCCGGCGTGATTGGGTTTCGGCCAAAATAGCGACCACTTCGCCAGGCTGCACCTTGCACAGCGTGAAGGTGCGGGTAAAGGCCGTGAGCCACTTGTTTTCGATTCGTTCCACCAACATGCTTGTCTCCTTGACGGACAGGTGCAGCGCATGACGCACTCGACCTCATGCCAAACAGTTTATATGAATATTCATGTAAATTCATCCATAATGACCCTATGCGCCCCAACCCACCTCCGACCATTCAGCCGCTGACCCCTGACTTTGAGTCAGCCCACTTCAAGCAAGCCCTGTCGCGCTTTGCTACAGGCGTCACGGTCATCACCACCTTCGCACCCGACGCACAAAAAGGCGACTCGGCCAGCAGCAGTTTTGTGGGCATCACGGCCAGCTCGTTCAATTCGGTGTCGCTCACGCCGCCGCTCGTGCTGTGGAGCTTGGGCCACCGGGCCAGCAGCTTGCCGCTGTTCCATGCAGGTACGCACTATGTGGTGAATGTGCTGGCCGCAAACCAGCTCGACTTGTGCAATCGCTTTGCTTACGGCAAAGGCGACCGCTTTGCCGACACCGCCTACACGCTGGGGCAAGCCGGATTACCCATTTTGAATGGCGCGCTGGCCTGGTTTGAATGCCACAACCGCAGCCGCCACGAAGAAGGCGACCATGTGATTTTTGTGGGCGAGGTAGAGCGCTGCGGCTTCAGCGATGGCTCGGCCCCGCTCGTTTACCAAAGCGGTCAGTTCAGCACCACCACGCCTCTAGCATGAGCAACCCGGCAGGCTTTGTCGACGACTACCTGGCCTACTTACTCGCACGCGCCAGCCATTTGATTTCGAGCGAGTTCCATGCCGTGGTCGAGGCCAGCGGCCTCTCCCTGATGGAGTGGCGCGTCATGGCCAGCCTGTCGGGCAAAGACAGTTTGAGCATCAACGAACTCGCCAGCATCGTGCTGGCCAAACAACCCACCGTGACCAAGCTGGTGGGCCGCATGCAAGACGCCGGGTGGGTCAAGCGTTGCGACGCCGCACACGACAAACGCCAAAGCCTGGTGAGCCTCACGGCAGCTGGTCGGCGCAAGGTGCAGCCCCTGCTGAAGCAAGCCAAAGCACACGAAGCGCAGGTGGTGTCTGCTTTGGGTGCAGACTCGGCGCATCAACTCAAGCTAATGTTGGAGAGCTTGATCGAAGCACACAGCAGTGCAGGGTTTTACTAACAAGTAGCGTACACCCCAATTTTCATGATTGGCTTAGCCGCAGCTAAGCCATAGCGAAACGCTTCACCCACTTTTGTCAATCCGTTAAATAGTCTTTTATCAAGCGCTAATTTCGGGCCACTACTCACCTGCCGGTATGTGTACACAAAACCGCGCCCCAAAAACAACACTTTCGAAGTATTTTTTGTCAAAACCCACAGAAAGATCAAAATTCCTGGGGTACAAATATTTTTCTCCTGGATGCTTTTTTTTCTCCAGGATAGATTAATATTTCATCCAGGCAATTAGCCTACCAACATCCAGGAGAAAAAATGTTCCCATCAAATGAAAATTTGCCTACACCCATCACTTCAATGGAAAACTTGTTCGGTGGGTCGGACAACACCTCAAGAGCAGAGAAGGTATTTGTAGGTCACAACTTAGGAAATCGAACTTTCTTAGCGCTGATTCCAATGAAAGACTTCTATTCGATGTCGAAAGTTGCCAATGAGCGTCAAGAAGACGGGACCCCTGCGACCCAGCGACCATTGGACGAAGTCCATGGCACAAAACTAGCTAAATATATTTTGAAGGGCCTGGTTACTGCTGCAATTGAATATCGTAGTCACTTCGGAAAAGCACCTTCTACCGAACTAGAAGCTATCCAAAAAAAAATGGGTGAGCAAGTCTATCTTTCGATGCAACCTCTTGTTGTCAATCTAAGAACTTGCAGCCCAGGGGGAAAAGACATCCAAGGGAAAAGGATGGAGCAAGACGGTGAGACTGCTTGCTTTAAGATTTTTTTAAGCCAGCGCGATCTTTTCTATGTTGTTGATGGTCAGCACCGTAGGTACGCAATGGAATTGGTTTTTGAATTTTTGACAGAGCTGCGTCAGAATCGAAAGTATCCGAAGAAACCTAAATTATTTGAAGCCGACACAAAAGAGATTGTCTCTTCTGCATTTCTCGCAGCATGGGATGAATGCGATGAAGTTGCACGCGCGTTTTGCAGAGTAGCTGTCGAAATTCACCTTGGTCTTGGCGTCAAGCAAGAGCAACAGTTGTTCCACGATCTGAATAACTTATCTAAGAAAGTGGCAACAAGTCTCGCATTACGATTTGACTCTGCCAATCCTGTTAATCGCTTTATTCAAACTGACCTTCTGCGAGACATCCTTCAATGGGATGATGTCATTGATGGAGATGTTGCTGACTGGCACAACGATACAGGCAAATGGACCTTTAAAGATTTGGCTGCGGTCAACGCACTCTTATTTCTAAACAAGACGAATATTGCTAATGCCTCACCTGCTGATGTTGAAGCAAGGAAGCCTATCGCTATCAGGGCCTGGGAAGCAATAAGTTCAGTGCCGGGTTTTGGCGATGTTGGTGCCAAAACAAAAACCATAATGGCACAACCTGTAGTTGTGAAAGCAGTAGCAAAGTTGGTTTTCGATCTTGCATTTGGGAAACGCAGATCAGACGACGCAGATGCAAATTTAGAATTACTTCTAAATAACTTACACTCCGTGAATTTAAGTCACAGCAACCCTTGCTGGCGCTACTATGAGCTCACCGAGGAAGGACGCATTGAACACAACCTCGCTGGGTTAAAAAATTATTTGCCCGCTGATGATGGTTCGAATCGAGATGTTGGTCGCTTTGATCCAGCAACGCAATGGATGCGGTTCGGAGCTAAGCATAATGATATTTATCCAATCATTGGCGATATGCTTCGCTGGCAAATAGGACTGCCATCGCGGCATAACAAAACAGTGAGATTAATGAATAACTAAATCTGGAATTACCTGATATGCCCCCTACCCATTCAATGGGTTAGGGGTTTTTTGAATCGCCGTTGTTATACGCAAGGTGCAAATCCACTCAGTCCGGCACCACCGCCGTCACCTCAATCTCCACCAGCGCCCGATCTTCCACCAGATCGACCACCTGCACCAGCGTCATCGCCGGGTAGTTCTTGCCAATAACTTCCTGATAGACCTTGCCCAGCTCCCTGCCACGGGCCAGGTATTCCTTCTTGTCTTTGACGTACCAGGTCATGCGGGCCATGTGCTGGGGGCCTGCGCCTGCACACGCCAGCGTGTCGACGATGTTTTGCAGGGCTTGGCGGCACTGGGCCACAAAGTCGTCGGTCTCGAATTGGGCCTGGCCGTTCCAGCCGATCATGCCCGCGACGAACACCATGCGGCCACGCGCTTCGATGCCGTTGGCGTAGCCTTTGGCGGGTGCCCAGCCTTCGGGTTGTAAGACGTTGAACATGAAAAATTCCTCAGTAATGGGTGGCTGTGTACGACGCGAAACATGCTAAGCCGTTGATGGATGGCCGCGCTGCGCTCGCCATGACGGTCAGCACAGTAGACGCAGCTTGAAGCGCTGCAGTTTGCCGGTTTCTGTGCGGGGCAAGGCGTCTAAAAAGACCACTTTGCGCGGGTACTTGAAAGGGGCGATGGTTTGCTTGACGTGTTCTTGCAAGGCTTTTTCCATGGCCGCGTCGCCCGTGTGGCCGGGCTTGAGCACCACATAGGCCTGCACGATGTGGCCACGGTCTTCGTCGGGCATGCCGACCACGCCGCATTCGGCCACAGCCGGGTGTTGCAGCAAAGCGCCTTCCACCTCAGGGCCTGCGATGTTGTAGCCCGCCGAGATGATCATGTCGTCGTTGCGCGCCTGGTAGCCGAAGTAGCCGTCGGCGTCCATAACGAAGGTGTCACCGGGCAGGTTCCAGCCGTCTTTCACGTAGTCTTGCTGGCGCTGGTCGGCCAGGTATTTGCAGCCTGTGGGGCCGCGCACGGCCAAGCGCCCGACGGTGCCGGGTGGCACGGGTTGCATGTCGTCGCCCACGATCTGCGCCACATAGCCGGGCACCACTTGACCAATGCTGCCGGGGCGCACTTGCGCACCCGCACTCGAGATGTAGATGTGGATCACTTCGGTGCCACCAATGCCATCGGTCATCTCGATGCCGGTGGCCTGCTTCCACAACTGGCGGGTGGCGTCGGGCAAGGCCTCGCCTGCCGAGACGGGGTGTTTGAGGCTCGACAGGTCAATGCCTTTGGCCAACGTCGCCATTTGGCGGTACATGGTGGGCGCGGTGTAGCACTGCGTGGCGCGGTACTTGGCAATGGTCTGCATCAAGGTCTCGGGCGTGTGCTTTTCGAGCAGCACGGTGCTGGCACCAAAGCGCAGCGGAAACGCCAAGAGACCACCCAAGCCGAAAGTGAAGGCGATGGGTGGCGTGCCGCACACCACATCGTTTTCATCCATTTGCAAGATGTGGCGCGGGAACAAGTCGCACATGGCCAGCACATCGCGGTGGAAGTGCATGGTGCCCTTGGGCTTGCCCGTGGTGCCGCTGGTGAACGCAATCAGGCACACGTCGTCGCGGCTGGTGGCGTGAGGCGTGTACGCGCCACTTTGTTGCACCATGCGCTGCTCTAGGCCATCATGAGCATCGCTGCGGAACTGCACCAGCTGCTGCAAGCTGGCCATGTGGCTGGCGTGACCGGGTGTCATGCAGTGCTGCAGTTCGTCGGCCAGCAGGCTGTCGCACAGCGCGGCGCTGACCTGCGCTTTGTCGATGATCTGAGCCAACTCACCCGCACGCAGCAGCGGCATGGTGGGCACAGCCACCAGGCCCGCCTTGAGCGCACCGAGCAAGCAAGCGGCCATCATGGGGCTGTTGCCGCCGCGCAGCAAGATGCGGTTGCCGGGCACGAGGCCCATGTCTTGTGTCAGCACTTGGGCGATGCGGTTGCTCTTGTCTTGCAACTGCGCATACGTCCAACTGAAGTCGCCACCGCCCTTGTTGAAGTCGCTCACGCCATGCAGCGCGATGCGATCGCCTCGGCCTGCCTGCACATGGCGGTCCACCAATTCCACCGCGCAGTTGATCTGGTCCGGATAGTCCAGCTCTGGCCGATCCGCCATGAACACAGGCAGTTGATCCTGCGGCGGCAACCGGTCACGCGCAAAGGTATCGGTGTGGCTGCTGGGCTGCAGTTGGTTCCAGTCCTTCATAACCTTGTCTCCTTTTTTTATTACTACTGTGCAGCGTTTGCCGTTCCACGCTGTCGAGGGGTCCCGGGGGCGGGGGCCGATTTCTGCGTACCCCCGCAGCATGAGGCCCCCGCCCCCGGGACCCCTCGGCAGCTCACCAGGTACATAGGCACATCGCCATACATCTCAGCAGCTCACCCACTCAGCCGCAACGAACCATCAGCCCTTCAACACATCCTTGCCAATGATCAGTTGCTGCACTTCGGTCGCGCCTTCGTAAATCCGCAAAGCCCGGATCTCGCGGTACAGCGACTCCACCATCACGCCTTTTTTGACGCCCATGCCGCCGTGCATCTGCACCGCCATGTCGATGATCTGCTGGGCGTTTTCGGTGGCGGTCATCTTGGCCATGGCCGCCTCGCGGGTGATGCGACCGCCTTGGTCGCGCAGCCAGGCGGCGCGATACGTCAAGAG
>CAMDFK010000044.1 GCA_945897465.1 Limnohabitans sp. Rim8
CGACAAAGCAGCAGTGCTGAACGTTGCACCTTAGGGGGTATAGCTCAGCTGGGAGAGCGCTTGCATGGCATGCAAGAGGTCAGCGGTTCGATCCCGCTTACCTCCACCAAAGTGTTGACCACGTTCGAAAGATCACGGTTCGAAAGAACACGGTTCGAAAGAACCAGTCCAGGTTATGACCCTATCGTCTAGAGGCCTAGGACATCACCCTTTCACGGTGAGTACCGGGGTTCGAATCCCCGTAGGGTCGCCAAGTTTTGTAGCACTTGGTCAGTTTGCATCAGCACTCTGAAAAAGTTACAGCTATCAGGAGTGGTAGTTCAGTTGGTTAGAATACCGGCCTGTCACGCCGGGGGTCGCGGGTTCGAGTCCCGTCCACTCCGCCAAAAATGAAAAGCCTAAGTAGATTTCTACTTAGGCTTTTTTGATTTTTGGATGGTTCTACAGCACTTCCTGGCCCTGAAGATGGGTCGTTGATCCGTTGGCCTCAATCAGGGCTGGACGAGCTGAACATACTTGCAGTAAGCTCCGAGGTCTTTTCTATAAATCCTTGTCAGTCATGGACAGTTTGCTTCCCGCCATTCCAGCCAAACGCTACTTCACCATCGGTGAAGTGGGCGAGTTGTGTGGTGTCAAGCCACATGTCTTACGCTATTGGGAGCAAGAGTTCACGCAACTGCGTCCGGTCAAGCGTCGGGGTAACCGACGTTATTACCAACGACACGAAGTGATGATGATTCGCAGAATACGTGGTCTCCTGTATGACCAAGGCTTCACCATCAGCGGGGCTCGCAACAAGTTGATGGAGTTGACCCAAGGCGAGCGCCAGATCATGCGCTCGGGCGCTTTTTTGGATGACACACTGGAAGACAACAGCGCTCAGCTTGAAGCCTCCGCTGACATGTCGCAAGAGGAGGTTGCCAGCGACTCAGAAACCCCTCGGCCCGCACATTTATATTTGAGATCGGACTTGTCGGTGTATCAAGAACTCATGCAAATTCGCTTGCTGCTGACGGTCTGAACGACTCCGGATTCAGGCTATAATTTATCTCTTGTCGGCGTGTAGCGCAGCCTGGTAGCGCACTTGCATGGGGTGCAAGGGGTCGCGAGTTCGAATCCCGCCACGCCGACCATTTACGACCAATGAAATCAACGGGTTACAGCTCATAAAGTTGTAATCCGTTTTTCTTTGTGCTTCAGCCCCCGGGGCAGGCGCACTCGTGTCCAAACCACCCAAGCGAACCCATGACCAGACTTGTACTTGCCGAATCGGCCATCCATCCGAGCATCCGCCAACGCATTGCCGAGCACCATTTGCCGGTGATCCAGCAGGTGCAAAGCGGTGTAGCCCAACATGCTGTGGTGGTGGTGGGTTTGTCTAGAAATCCTTTTGTCAGCAAGGCCCGCAAGGCGCTGGCCGCGGCAGGTGTGGCGCACGAGTACATCGAATTGGGCAGCTATTTTTCGCAGTGGCGTTTGCGCAATGCCTTGAAGATGTGGACCGGTTGGCCCACTTTCCCGATGGTCTTTGTGCGCGGCACCTTGGTCGGTGGCGCCGATGACCTGCGTCGCTTGATCGACAGCGGCGAACTCCAGGCCTTGCTGAAAGCCTGAAGTTCATGGCGTCCAGCGCAAAACCCGATCCAAAACCCGAGTGGTGGCGCACCGAGGTGGGGGATGCGGTGGCCGTTCTCAACATCCCCGGCGCACTCAAACGTTCACGCACGTTTGACATCGATGTGAGCCTGCTGGTGCGTGTGCCCGAAGACAACGCCGAGGCTTGGCACGCATTGACCCTGGAGATCGACGGCAAGCAGCAGTGGCACAGAAGCATCGCCAGCAACTGCCCGGGGCAAACCGATGGGCTCGACTACCACTGCCGCGTGGTGCTTGAGGCCGGTCCTGCCCTGCGCATCCGCGCCGTGGCAGGCACCCGGGGCTCTGTGGTGCTGCGCCTGCAACTTGAAGCCCGCGAAGATCTCTAGCTTCAGCCGATCACCGCCAACTCGCGAAGGGGGCGGTTTTGCGCCAAGCGCTCAAAGCCCAGCTCATCCACCACAATGGTTTTGGCTTGGCCCAGCAGCATCCACTCGGCCAGCGCTAAACCAGCACCTGCTGCATGCTGCATGCCGTGGCCTGAAAAGCCGTTGATGAAATACAGATTGCCCAGTTCCCGGTGAGGGCCGATCACGGCGTTGTGATCGAAGCTGTTCATTTCGTAATAACCCGCCCAAGCACGCTCCACACGCAAGGCCGCCAGCGCCGGAATGCGGTGCGCAAGAGAGGCCCATTGTTCGTCGTTCCATTCGGCCCAATCAGGCTCCAGCGGCAGGCTTGGCGCGGTGTGCAAAGGCTCTGCGCCGCTGATCAAAAAGCGGCCCTCGGGCCGCAGCCACCAGCCGCTGGGGTCAATCAGCAAGGGGCAATGTGGCAGGGGCTCGGGGCAAGACAGCACAAACACAGTGCGCCGCGCCGCCTCGATGGGCAGCTGCACCCCGGCCATGGCCGCTACTTCGCTGCCCCAAGGCCCTGCGGCATTGACCACTTGGCCACAGGGCACGCTGCCGCCACTGGCCAGCCGCACCGCGCTGATGTGCGTGGCGCTGTGATTCAGGCCCACCACGCGGTCGTGCAGGCGCTGCACACCTTGCGCCATGGCTTTTTTCAAAAATGCTTGGTGCAATACCGGGCCGTCAAACCAGCCTTCGCCGCTCAGGCCCAGACTGCCCAATGCCACATCGTCCACGTTCAGCCAGGGGTAGCGCTGGCTCAGGGCCTCTGGGCCCAGCAAGGCCACATCGGCCCCGGCTTGTTTTTGGATCTGGTGCGCGGTGCGCAGGGCAGCCGTTTGCTCAGGCTGGGCCAGGTACAAATAGCCGGGTTCTTGCAAACCCAACGCCACCGGATGATCGGGCAGGCCCAGGTGCTTCTCGGCCTCTCGCAAAAACCCGATGCCGAATTGGCTCAGCCGGATGTTCACGGGGCAGGTGAACTGCTGGCGGATCGAGCTGGCCGACAGTGAGGAGGAGGCTTTTTCGTAACGCGTGTCCGATTCGACCAGCGTGACGCGCAGGCCCGGTTGCAAACGGGTCAACCAATAGGCTGTGGCCGCGCCCATCACGCCGCTGCCCACGATCACCACATCGGCGTGGTTCATGAGCGTGCTCCTTCGGCCAAAGCCGCGCGGTACACCAGCCGCGCCGCCACGGTGTCTTCCACCGCTTGGCCCAATGATTTGAAAATGACCGTGGTGCCTGCAGGTGGCGGCACTACACGCCCGCACAAAATCTCGCCAATCTCTGCGGCGACGCGTGCGCCTGACAGCATCACGTCGCCCGATTCTTTTTCGGCTGCCTCGCGTTGGTCGGCCACCACCCAATGCTGCATGGCCGCGTCGTCCAACTCGCGCCAAGTGGGTCGCGGCGCACCCACTGCCGCCACAAAAGCGCCGGGCTTGAGCCAAGCGCCTTGCAGCACCGGCTCGCTGGCATTGGTCACGGTGCACACGATGTCGGCGCCGCGCACCGCTTGTTCGGCGCTGGTGCAGGCCACGCCGCCAATGTCGTGTGCGCACTGCTGCGCGTTGGCAGCGTTGGGGCTCCACACCCGAATCTCGGACACCTCACGCACGGCCCGAAGCATTTGCGCGTGGCTGCGGGCCAGCACGCCACTGCCCAGCATGGCCACCACTTGCGGGGTGCGCGGCACCAGCGCATCGGCCGCGACGGCAGAGGCGGCTGCTGTGCGCATGGCCGTGATGGTGTTGCCTTCCATCACAGCCAGCGTCTGTCCTGTAGCCGGGTCCATCAGCACGATGGTGCTCAGCAGCGTGGGCAAGCCCTTTTGGGCGTTGCCCGGCACCAGGGTGATCAGTTTGGTGCTCAGGGCATCGCCCAGCTGTGCGGGTTTTAAAAACAGCAGGCCGTCGTTGGCTGCATCGCCAATCGGCATGACCATGCGCAGCGGTTGAACCACTTGGCCCAGCGTCAAGGCGACCAGGGCTTCGCGCACGCCTTGAAGCAGCTCTGGCACGCTCAGCAGTTGTTTTACGCGTGCTTCGTCAAAGTAAAGGACCATGGGGTTTCTCCAAGACCAAGGGTGGATGGCTAAAAGGCATTTCATCATGTCAGAACCGACCAGGCTGTCACCCGCTGGATTGGATTGTTCGAAGTGCTTTTGAGGACCCGGGTAAGGGGATCGTGGACAATTCAGACCTTTGTGGCCATGACCGAGCGGAGTTGCGTGTGAAATTCAAGATGTCTGAGAAATCATTGTTTGCGGTGCTGTTGCGCTCGCCGTGGTGGATCAGTTTTGTGTTGGTGGCTGTGATTGCCCTGTTGGCCGGAGCTTTGCTGCCTGGGGAGTACAAGGGCGTGGGCATGCTGGGGGGCTTTCCGTTCTTTGTGATCGGTTGCATGGCCCTGTGGCGACAGCGCAATTTGCCTAGCCCAGCGCTGGTCGAAAAGGGCTTGGAAAAGCTCGGTGCCATGAGCTGGCGAGACTTCTCGGTGGTGCTGGACACGGCCTTTACCCGGCAAGGCTACACCGTCAGTCAACTCTCAGGTGGGGCTGACTTGCTGCTCGAAAAAAAGCACGTGCGGACCGTGGTCAGTGCCAAACGCTGGAAAGCGGCGGCCATGGGTGTGGAGCCACTGCGTGAATTGGTGTCCCGGCGCGATGCCTTAGAGGCCAGCAACAGCGTTTGCATCAGCTTTGGGCAAGTCAGTGCCAAAGCCCAAGAATTTGCCGCAGACAACCGCATCTCCCTGATCACGGGCGCCGATCTGGTGATCTTGGTGGACGAAGAAATCAAGGCTTTGTGAGCTTCGGCCCAGCACTTTGGTCGTCATGTTCGGTGCCTTGCCAGTGCGCCAAAAATCGATACTGGTATACAAAAAACGCTTTTTTTCTTAATTTTTGAGCTGATATCGGGGCAATTCGGATTTTCTGTATACAGCCGGGGACTTTCAGGTGGTTTAATGAGGCTTTTCGCCACAGGCCCGAATGTCCACTAGCCCTTTACTTGCCCCGCACGTCAACAGCCCTGACAGCGCTGCCGCTGAGTTCGACGGCAGCTCGCAAGCGGTCAAGGCGCAGCAGCGCTTGCGCGAACTGATCCTGGCAGGTCAACTGCCCGGTGGCACACGCATTGCCGAGCTGGCGCTGGTGGAGCGCCTGGGCATGTCGCGCACCCCCATTCGCGCGGCCCTGATGCGTCTGGGTGAAGAAGGTCTGCTGCAAACGCTGCCCGGTGGTGGTTATGCGGTACGCACCTTTTCCGAGCGCGAAGTGGCGGATGCCATTGCGCTGCGCGGCACCCTCGAGGGCTTGGCTGCGCGTTGGGCCGCCGAACGCGGCGTGAGCGCAGCCCTCATGCAAGAAGCCGATGCCTGCCTGGACCAGATCGACACTCTGCTGCAACCCGGCACCTTAGACGATGACCATTTTTCGGGTTATGTGCGTCTTAACGCCCGTTTTCATCGGCTCTTGGCCGAGATGGCTGACAGTGCTTTGCTGGCCCGCGAGATTGAGCGCGCATCGGGCCTGCCATTCGCCTCGCCCTCGGGCTTTGTCGGCGTGCAGGCACACACACCCGATGCCCGCGACATGCTGGTGGTGGCCCAGCACCAGCACCGTCAGGTGCTGCAGGCCATCGCCCAGCGCGAATCAGGGCGAGCCGAGTCACTCATGCGCGAGCACTCTCGCATTGCACGTCATCACTTGGGCCTTGCGCTTCAAAATCCGCAGCCCTCGGTCACACCCGGGGTTCAACTCATCCGCAACAGGAGCTGAAACATGTTCATCAAAAACACTTGGTATGTGGCTTGCTCAGCGAGCGAGCTTGAAGCCTTGGGCGACAAGCCCCTGGGCCGCACCATTTGCAACGAAAAGATGGCCTTCTTCAAAGGCCCGGATGGCCATGTCGCGGCGGTCGAAGACTTTTGCCCGCACCGAGGTGCGCCCTTGTCGCTGGGCAAGGTCTGCAAAGGCCATTTGCAATGCGGCTACCACGGCCTGGAGATGGGTGTGGATGGCAAAACCGTGCAGATGCCTGGCCAGCGCGTGCGCGGCTTTCCGGCCATCAAAAGTTACGCCGTGGTCGAGCGTTATGGTTTTGTCTGGGTTTGGCCCGGCGACCCAACCCAGGCCGATGTGGCCAAGATGCCGGTGTTTGAATTTTTTGACAACCCGGCCTGGGCTTATGGCGGTGGGCTCTACCACGTCAAGGCCGATTACCGCTTGATGATCGACAACCTGATGGACCTGACGCACGAAACCTATGTGCACGCCAACAGCATCGGCCAGCCCGAGATTGACGAGGCGCCTTGCGAGACCATGGTCGAAGGCGACCAAGTCATTTTGCAGCGCCACATGCAAGGCATTCAGGCCCCGCCGTTTTGGCAGATGGCCATGAGCGCCAACGGCCTGGACCCGCTGGCTAAAGTGGACCGCTGGCAGATCTGCCGCTTCACGCCACCCACCCACATCATGATCGACGTGGGTGTGGCGCTGGCAGGCAAGGGCGGTTTTGATGCCGCCCCCGAGCACAAAGCCTACAGCGTGGTGGTGGACTTCATCACGCCCGAGACCGAGACCTCGCACTGGTACCACTGGGGCATGGCACGGCAGTTCAAGCCTGAAGACGCGGCGCTCACCGACAAGATACGGGCAGGGCAGGGCGGTATCTTCAACGAAGACATGGAAATGCTGCAGCTGCAACAAGCCAACATCAGCCAGTGGCCCGAGCGCAAACTGCTGATGCTCAACATCGACTCTGGGGGTGTGCAGTCGCGGCGCATCATTGACCGTCTTTTGGCCCAAGAAAATTCTTCCGAGATCACCGCATGAGCACCACAGACCTGACCCAAACCCCCATCGATGCCGACGGCAGCTTCGAAGTTCACCTGCAAAAAAGTGGCCAGACCTTGCAGGTGGGCAAAGCGCAAAGCATTCTGAATGCCTTACAAGACGCAGGCCACGAGGTGCCGTTTTCTTGCTCTCAAGGCGTGTGTGGCACCTGCCTGACCCAGGTGATCGCGGGCACACCCGACCACTGGGACATGTACCTCACGCCCGAGGAGCAAGAGGCCAACAACCAGATGTTGATTTGCTGCTCGCGCAGCCAAACGGCGCGTTTGGTGCTGGACATTTGACATGACTGCCACCACGCTGGTGTTGGTGCCAGGTCTCATGTGCGATGAGGCCGTCTGGTCGGATGTGAGGGTTCACATGGGAGTGGCGGCGCATGGTTCTGTGGTGCCCGACCATGGACTTTGTCAGGACATCGAAGGCATGGCTGTGCAAATTTTGCAGTCGGTGCCTGGCTCGCTCGCTGTGGCCGGCCACTCTATGGGTGGACGCGTGGCCTTGGAGATGCGTCGACTGGCGCCCGAGCGTGTACGGCGTTTGGCTTTACTCGACACGGGATATTTGGCGCGACCAGAGGGACCGGCAGGCCAAGTGGAAGCAGACAAGCGCCAAGCCTTGTTGAATATTGCACTGAAAGAAGGGGTGGAGTCCATGGCCCGCATTTGGGCCCAAAGCATGGTGCATCCTTCGCGATTGACCGACACCACTTTAATGGATGGCATTGTGGCCATGTTTTCCCGGCGCACGCCAGCCCACTTTGCCAATCAGATTCAGGCCCTGTTGGCCCGTCCTGACGCAAGTCAAACCCTCCAAAGCATTGTTGGGCCTGTATATCTTTTGTGTGGTGCTCAAGACAGCTGGTCACCTGTGGCTCAGCACCAAGCCATGCGCGATTTGTTGCCCCATTCTGTTTTGACCGTGATTGAATCTGCCGGTCACATGGCCCCCATGGAGCAGCCTGAGTCGGTAGCACAAGTGCTGTCCGAATGGCTCAATTACTCGTCGTTATTGGCGGACTTTGTTTGAACCCGACCATGACAGAGACGCCTAAATTTTTGATTCAAGCTGCGCACGAGCAGGCTATACAAGGCCTGATTGTTCGGGCGAATTGGGCCATCGATCATGGGGATATGGACGCTTTGATGTCTTGCTTGCACCCTGACGTGACTTTTGTCCGGCCTGATGGTCAGGTGCTGCAGGGGCCGCAAGCTGTTCGAGATGCCTATGCAAGACGTGACCCGGACCGGCTGACGCGGCATCTTTTGTCCAACGTTCATATGCGGTGGTTATCGACCTGCCGAGTAGAGGCCCATGCCAGTGTTTTGCTGTGGATGGGTCGTCAAAGTTCGGAGGCGACTGTTTCTGGGCGGCTTGCTGAGCCGGTCCAGAAGCTTGGGGAGCACCGTGATGTTTTCATTTTCTATGAAGACCGTTGGTGGCTTCTGCAGCGTCAATCTGAATTTATTTTTTTCGTTGAAATTTTTCTCTACCCGACCGTTTGATTTTTTCTCGCGCACTCACTCAACCAACCAGGAGACTTCCATGACACTTATAAAACGTCAGTAGTGTCCGGTTTATTTGATGGCCAACCCGCTGCAAGCGAGTAACGGCAAGGGTTTCAGAGGTTTCATGGGTGTCCACGATTTGAATTTGATTTTGCGCACGAGGCATGCTCCAGGGGTTCAATCACCTGGAGATGGCCATGAA
>CAMDFK010000045.1 GCA_945897465.1 Limnohabitans sp. Rim8
AACAAGTTATGCCTGATGACCATAGCAAGTTGGTCCCACTCCTTCCCATCTCGAACAGGACAGTGAAACGACTTAGCGCCGATGATAGTGCGGGTTCCCGTGTGAAAGTAGGACATCGTCAGGCTTCTAACAGCCCAAAACGCCTCACCGTTCGGTGGGGCGTTTTGCTTTGTGCCCTGCAATTTTGCATCCTCAGCATTCCCTCTGTTTCTTTCGCTTCCTGCGGGTTATTCCCTGATTGACCAACCATTCATTCACCTCAATACTTGAGGTTTGAAATATATAGGCCTTAATCAATGGCCTGTGTGGTCTACAGCAAAGAGAACGAACATGAAAATCGTGTGTATTGGTGGTGGTCCTTCCGGTTTGTACTTTGCGTTGCTGATGAAAAAGCTCGGCCCACACCACGACATCACCGTGGTGGAGCGCAACAAGCCTTACGACACCTTTGGCTGGGGCGTGGTGTTTTCGGATCAAACGCTGGAAAACATGCGCCAGTGGGACATGGAGACCGCTGCCGAGGTTGAGCAGGCCTTCAACCATTGGGATGACATCGAACTGCACTTCAAGGACCGTGTGATTCGATCGGGCGGTCACGGATTCGTGGGCATCGGCCGTAAAAAATTGCTCAACATTCTGCAAGATCGTTGCGAGCAGGTGGGTGTCAAACTCCTGTTCGAGCAAGATGTGAATTCGGATTTGGACTTCCCTGACGCCGATCTCATCATTGCCAGCGACGGCGTCAACTCGCGAGTGCGCAGCCGCACACCCGAAATATTCAAACCCGACATCGTCACCCGACCCAACCGTTTCATCTGGCTGGGCACCCATCGCTTATACGACGCCTTCACCTTTTTGTTCGAAAAGACCGAGCACGGTTGGTTCCAGGCACACGTCTACAAGTTCGACAACCAAACCTCGACTTTCATTGTCGAGTGCCCCGAGCACGTGTGGCTGGCGCACGGCCTGGACAAGGCAGACCAAAAGGCTTCGATTGACTTTTGTGAAAAGCTCTTTGCCAAGAATCTGCAAGGTGAGAAGCTGATGACCAACGCCCGCCACCTGCGGGGCTCGGCATGGCTCAACTTCCAGCGCGTCAAGTGCGAAAACTGGTCAAATTTCAACGGCAATAGCCATGTGGTGCTGATGGGCGACGCGGTGCACACCGCCCACTTTGCGATCGGCTCAGGCACCAAGCTCGCGCTGGAGGACGCCATGGAGCTGGTACGCCAGTTCAAGGCGCTGGGCGATACCGCTGACCGCATCCCTGAAGTGCTGAAACATTACCAAGCCGTGCGCGAGATCGATGTGATCCGCTTGCAAAATGCCGCCTGGAACGCGATGGAATGGTTCGAGGTCTGTGGTGAGCGCTATTGCGACCAGCTGGAGCCCGAGCAGTTCATGTATTCCATGCTCACCCGAAGCCAGCGGATCAGCCACGAGAATTTGCGCCTGCGCGACAAGGCTTGGCTGGAAGGCTACGAGGCTTGGTTTGCGGGACGTACGTCACAGCCTGGGATTCGACCTCCCATGTTCACGCCCTACACCCAGCGTTCGGTCACGCTCAAGAACCGCGTGGTGGTCTCGCCCATGGCGCAATACATGGCGGTGGATGGGCGCGTGGGCGACGACCACCTGGTGCACTTGGGCGCACGCGCCATGGGTGGCGCCGGGCTGGTCATGGTCGAGATGACCGCGCCCAGCGCTGACGGCCGCATCACGCACGGCTGCCCGGGTTTGTGGAGTGAGCAGCAGACTGCCGACTTTGCAAGAATAGTGGACTGGGTGCATGCCAAGTCTGACGCGAAGATCGGCCTGCAGATCGGTCACGCCGGGCCCAAAGGCTCGACCTGCCGCCCTTGGCAAGGCGCGGGCATGGACCAGCCTGTGCCCGCTGACGACGCAGAAGGCAACTGGCCGCTGATCGCCGCGTCACCCATGCCCTATTTGCCCCATGGTGATGTGCCCCGCGCCATGACCCGTGCCGACATGGACCGCGTCACGGCCGACTTCGTGGCCAGCACCCAGCGCGCTGCCCAAGCTGGTTTTGACTGGCTGGAATTGCACTGCGCCCACGGATATCTGTTATCCAGCTTCATCAGCCCGCTCACCAACCAACGCACTGACGAGTACGGCGGCTCGCTCGCCAACCGTCTGCGTTACCCGCTCGAAGTGTTTGCCGCTGTGCGCGCCGCTTGGCCCAAGGACTTGCCCATGTCGGTGCGCATCTCGGCGCACGACTGGGTCGAAGGCGGCATCACGCCCACCGATGCGGTCGAGATCGCCAGCGCCTTCAAGGCCGCAGGCGCCGACATGATCGACTGTTCATCGGGCCAGGTCAGTGCGCAGCAAAAGCCCACTTACGGCCGCATGTACCAGACCCCTTTTGCCGACCGCATCCGCCAAGAAGCGGGCATCGCGACCATCGCGGTCGGCGCCATCAGTGAAGCCGACCACGTCAACAGCATTCTGGCCGCAGGCCGCGCCGACCTGTGCGCTGTGGCCCGCCCGCATTTGGCTAACCCGGCCTGGACACTGACCGAAGCGGCGCGCATCGGTTTCAAAGACATCGCTTGGCCGCGTGCTTACGTGTCGGGCAAGCCCCAGCTCGAAGCCGGTTTTGCCCGCGAGCGTGCCCAGCAGGCTCCGACTAAGGGGGATTGAGATGTCGCATCTAAGTGCAGGAGCGAAGCGCTCGTCGCGATCTGAATGCGTGGTAGCCGCGCCCTCGCGGCGATTGGACGTCCATCGCGGCGGGGGCGCCGCTCCTACAGAGGTGAAAGCATGCTGAGCAACCGCCATGTCCTCATCACCGGAGCCGGTGCTGGTATTGGCGCAGCCATCGCGTTGCAGCTCGCGCAAGCGGGTTGTCGTCTAACGCTCTGTGGCCGCTCGCAAGACAAGCTGCAGGCGCAAGCCAAGGCGCTGCGTGCGCAAGTGCCCGACGTGGCGGTGCTGATTGCGCCTATGGACGTGGCCGATGAAAACGCCGTGCAAGCGGCTGTTCAGCAGGCGCAGGCCCGCTTTGGCCCGGTGAACATCTTGGTCAATAACGCGGGCCAGGCGCACAGTGCGCCTTTCGCCAAGACCGATGCCGCGCTCTGGCAGCAGATGCTGAACGTCAACCTGACGGGCACCTACCACTGCATCCAAGCCGTGCTGCCGGGCATGCTCGAAGCGGCCAAAGCAGGCACGCCCGGACGCATCGTCAACATCGCCAGCACGGCGGGCCTCAAAGGCTATGCCTATGTGAGCGCTTATGTGGCCGCTAAGCATGGCGTGGTCGGTCTGACCAAAGCGCTGGCCCTGGAATTGGCCCGCAAAGGCGTGACGGTGAACGCGATTTGCCCCGGTTACACCGAGACCGACATCGTGCGCGAAGCGGTGCAAAACATCGTGAGCAAAACCGGCAAGAGCGAAGCCGAAGCGCGACAAGCCTTGGCCGCCAGCAACCCGCAGCAGCGTCTGGTGCAGCCGCGCGAAGTAGCGCAAAGCGTGCTGTGGCTGTGCGCAGCGGGCAGCGATGCGATCAACGGCCAATCGATTGCCATCGATGGTGGGGAGCTGGTGTCATGAGTGCACGACAAGACACGGACATGGAAGTGCGCGCACATGCCGACCACCACGCCTCGTTGCGCCTGTGGTTGCGTCTGCTCTCGGCCACCACCCGCATCGAAGACACGATTCGTCATCGCTTGCGTGAGCAGTTTGACATCACGCTGCCGCGCTTTGACCTGATGGCGCAGCTCGAGCGCGAACCGCAAGGCTTGTCGATGAGCGAGCTGTCGCGCCGCATGATGGTCACGGGGGGCAACGTCACCAGCATCGTCGACCTGCTCGAAAAGGAACAACTGGTGCAGCGGCAAATGCAGGCCAGCGACCGCCGCTCGTACACCGTCAGCCTGACCGATGCCGGGCGCAGCGCATTTGCGGCCATGGCCCTGGCGCACGAGGGCTGGGTCGTCGAGCTGCTGTCGCCGCTGGCTGAGCGAGAACAAACACAACTGCACAAATTGCTGGGCACCTTGAAGTCCGGCACCCCCACAAAACAAGAGGAGAAGACATGAGCCAACGCTACCTGCCCGGCCATCCGCACCAGCTGCCCCGCCACAACCAGCCCATGGCGGGCTACCAGCCCGAGCATTTTTTGCTGTCCGCCATAGACGGTGTGGCCACGGTGAGCCTGAACCGCCCAGAGCGCAAGAACCCGCTGTCGTTTGATTCGTACGCCGAGCTGCGCGACTTTTTTCGCGCCTTGCCCTACGCACCCGACATCCACGCGGTGGTCATCACGGGCGAGGGGGGCAACTTCTGTTCGGGCGGCGATGTGCACGAAATCATCGGCCCACTCACAAAGCTCGACATGCCCGGCCTCTTGGCCTTCACCCGCATGACAGGCGATCTGGTCAAAGCCATGCGCGCCTGCCCACAACCCATCATCGCGGCGATCGACGGCGTGTGCGCGGGTGCAGGCGCGATCCTGGCCATGGCGTCTGACCTGCGCTACGGCACCGAGCGCAGCAAGACTTATTTCCTGTTCAACAAGGTTGGCTTGGCCGGATGCGACATGGGCGCTTGCGCGCTCTTGCCGCGCATCATCGGTCAGGGGCGCGCCAGCGAGTTGCTGTTCACCGGGCGCGGCCTGGGCGCGCTGGAAGCAGAGCGCTGGGGTTTTTACAACCGCGTGTGCGAGGCAGGGACCGTGCTGGCCGATGCACAGGCCATCGCCGCCCAGTTGGTGGCAGGCCCCACTTTTGCCAACGGCATCACCAAAAAAATGCTGCAACAAGAATGGAACATGGGCGTGGACGAAGCCATCGAGGCCGAAGCCCAGGCCCAAGCCATCTGCATGGCCACCAACGACTTCCACCGGGCGTATCACGCCTTTGTGGCCAAGCAAACGCCCGTGTTTGAAGGGGACTGAGTCATGTCAGACCACCCAGCCACACACCCAGCAGAACTCGACTGGCCTTTCTTTGACAACAGCCACCGCGACTTCAAAGTGCGGCTGGACGCCTGGTGCAACGAGCACCTCTCACACGCGCACCACGACGAAAGCCGCGACGCGGTGGATGCCGAATGCATCCGCCTTGTGCGCCTGCTGGGCGCAGGCGGCTGGCTCAAGCATGCCGTGTCCGGCACGGCCTACGGCGCAGCATCGGACGTGATCGACACTCGCCAGCTCTGCCTGCTGCGCGAGACACTGGCTTTTCACAACGGCTTGTCTGACTTCGCCTTTGCCATGCAGGGCTTGGGCACAGGCGCCATCAGCCTCATGGGCACAGCCGATCAAAAGCAGCGCTACCTGCCGCGCGTGGCGGTGGGCCAGACCTTGAGCGCCTTTGCCTTGAGCGAGCCCGATGCGGGTTCCGACGTGGCTGCCATGCAGTGCAGCGCCACGGCCACGGCAGACGGCTATGAGCTCAACGGCCGCAAGACCTGGATCAGCAACGGCGGCATTGCCGACTTTTATGTGGTGTTCGCCCGCACGGGCGAAGCACCGGGTGCACGCGGCATCACGGCTTTCATTGTCGATGCGGATACGCCCGGTTTGTCGATTGAAGAGCGCATCGACGTGGTGGCCCCTCACCCGCTGGCCACGCTCAAGTTTGACAACTGCGAGGTCGCTGCCAACCAGCGCATTGGCGAAGCGGGCCAAGGCTTCAAGGTGGCCATGGCCACGCTCGATGTTTTCCGCACCTCGGTCGCGGCAGCCGCTTTGGGTTTTGGGCGGCGTGCGCTGCACGAATCCGTCAGCTGGGCGCGTTCGCGCAAGATGTTTGGCCAGAGTTTGGGCGACTTCCAGATCACCCAAACCAAGATCGCGCAGATGGCCACCATGCTGGACGCGGCCACGCTCTTGACGTATCGCGCCGCCTGGCTGCGCGACCAAGGCGGTCGCATCACCCGCGAGGCGGCCATGGCCAAGATGACCGCCACCGAAAACGCCCAGCAGATCATCGACATGGCGGTGCAGATGCACGGCGGCATGGGCGTCAAAAAAGG
>CAMDFK010000046.1 GCA_945897465.1 Limnohabitans sp. Rim8
GAGACTTTGCCGATCAAAGTCTCCAACAGGTTGATGTGCTCGGCGGTGCATTCATCGATGATGATTTTGCGCACCTTGCGGTAGTCCAGCACCGAGTGGATGTCGTCGTCGCTGGGCAGCAGGGGCTGCGTGCCCAAGTTCAATTCAGCATCCACCTGAATCGGTTGCGGGTCGGTTTTTTCGTGTTCCAGGATGCCCAGGTTTGCGTCAAAACGCAAACCGGTCAGCTCCAGGGTTTGGTGTCCGGCAGGGGTTTTCATGTCGGGCTTTTGGTCTGAAAAATTTCAACCCCAACCGCTTCGCAGTCCGGGTACACATCGGGTTTGCAGCTGGACAGGCGCACCGCCTGCACCTGCGGGTGCGCGATCAGCTCGCGCATCAGGTCGTCGCACAAAGTCTCTTGCAACACGATGTGGCCTTGGGCTACACGTTTGGCGATCACTTCTCGGATGAAGTCGTAGTCCACCACCTCGGCCAGGTTGTCTTGTGTGGGGGTGGACGCGCTGTAGGGCACAAACAGTTCCACATTGAAGACGATGCGCTGGGGGCCGAGTTTTTCAAAGTCGTGGGCGCCGATGCGCACGTCCACCGTGTGATTGCGCAAAAACAGGCGGCGGCAGTTCAGCGCCAAATCGGTCATCAGCTCGCTCATGCGGGGTCTTTCGGTTCACCCAAAAACATCACGTCGCGTGCCAAAGGCACCAGGTGCTGACCGTTGTCCACACACACCGTGGTGCCGGTGATGCAGGGGTTTTGCGCCAGAAACAGGCAAGTGGCCGCCACCTGCGCCGGGTCGATCGGCTCGCGCAGCAGGTTCACACGGCTGTTGCGGTCAAAGTTCTCTTGGGTTTGTGGGCCGCTCAAAAACATCAGGCCCGGGGCCACGCCACACACACGCAAGGGGGCCAAGGCTTGCGCCTGCAAGGCCACGGCACGCTCCAGCGCCAGTTTGGACACGGTGTACGAAAAATAATCCGGGTTGAGGTTGAACACCTTCTGGTCCAGGATGTGCACCACGCTGCGCTGGCCAGGCTTGGCTTCGGGCGCGGCTTGCTGGGCCATCAGCGAAGCCAGCAGCATGGGCGCGATCAAATTCACTTCGATTTGCTGGCGGGCTCCGGCCAAGTCCATGTCGCTGCCCTCGTCCGGCTCGAACAGCGAGGCGTTGTTCACCACGCAGTCGAGCGGCCCGGTGTTTTGTGTGATGTGGGCCATCATGCGTTCGACTTCGGCGCTTTGTGCCAAGTCGGCCTGTACCAGTCGCACCGTGGCGCCCGTGGCCTGCAGTGATGCCTGAAGTGCCAAGGCGGCTGGGGCCGAGCGCTGGTAGTGGCACCACACCTGCCAGCCCGCTTGTGCGAAGGCCTGGCACAAGGTCGCGCCCAGGCGCAAGGCGCCGCCAGTGATCAGTACGTGTTTCAAAGAGATGCCGCAGGGAGATGGAATGGTGCAATTATCGGTGATGGGCCTTGACCTTGTGGTGCCCTTGTCCATGGGCTGCGGCAGGCTTGCACCTTTGGCCCGAGCGCAGTGCCCGCCCATGTGCAGAGTGACCAAGGATAATCCAGGGGTGACCCAAGTTCCTCCACTTTCCTCCGAGTTGACCCTGCGCATCCACCAAGCCATCGCAAAAGCGGGCGGCTGGATCGGTTTTGACCATTTCATGGCCATGGCCTTGTACGAACCCGGCTTGGGTTATTACACCAACGCCCTGCAAAAATTCGGTGCCATGCCGTCCTCGGGCAGCGATTTTGTGACCGCGCCGGGCATGTCGCCGCTGTTTGGCCAAACCCTGGCGGTGCAGGTGAAAGAGGCACTGGCGGCCACAGGCTCGGATGAAGTCTGGGAATTTGGCGCAGGCACCGGAGCCCTGGCCTTGCAGTTGCTGGGTAGCCTGGGCGACGCGGTGACGCGCTACACCATCATCGACTTGTCGGGCACTTTGCGGGCCCGTCAGGCCGACACCTTGCTGAAATACGCCGACAAAGTGCGCTGGTTAGACGCCTGGCCCGACGCGATCGAGGGCGTGGTGGTGGGCAACGAGGTGCTGGATGCGATGCCGGTGCAACTCTTGCAGCGCACACAAGGCGTCTGGCACGAGCGCGGGGTGGTCAGCGCCGGTGAAGCATTCGCTTGGCAAGACCGGATCACCGATTTGCGCCCGCCTGTCGAGATCGAGGGTGAGCACGATTACCTGACCGAAATCCACCCCCAAGCCGAGGCCTTTGTCACCAGCCTGGCCGAGCGCCTGCTGGCCGGGCGGGGTGGGGCGGCGTTTTTCTTGGATTACGGTTTTCCTGAGGGCGAATACTTTCACCCGCAGCGCCACATGGGCACTGTCATGTGCCACCAACTGCACCAAGCCGATGACAACCCTTTGGTGGCGGTGGGTCAAAAAGACATCACTGCCCATGTCAACTTCACCGGGGTGGCCTTGGCGGGTCAAAACGCCGGCTTGAATGTGTTGGGTTACACCAGCCAAGCTTGGTTTTTGCTGAACCTAGGGTTGGCAGAGCGCATGGCCGCTGCCAGTTTGGCCGAGCGCAGCCTGGCCCAGCGCCTGATCAACGAGCACGAAATGGGCGAGTTGTTCAAGGTGATCGGGTTTTCCACCACCACCGACTGGTCTGCCCAGGGCTTTGCCCGGGGCGACCGCTCGCACCGCCTTTAAGCGGCACAAAGGCTGGCTATGTTGCGTTGGCTCATTGTGGTGTTTCTGGCCCTGATCATTTTCAGTGGCCTGCAAAAGTGGTTGCAAAAACTCGGTTTTGGTCGCCTGCCCGGTGATTTTCGCTTTCGCCTGTTCGGCCGTGAGTTCTTCATTCCCATCACCAGCACCTTGCTGCTGAGCATGGTGGCTGCGGCCATCGCACGCTGGGTCTGAGGCAGGACTCAAGGGCTTGTTAGCCGAACGTGTTACAGTGCGTCACGCCATTGGCGACTTATGCCCATCTCGCTCTAGCCGAGCCGATAGCGCATCCCGGCAGAGGGATGCCAGTCTTGTCCTCCACTGTGCACATCGCCCGCCATGCTTTTCCAAGCTGGGCCCAGACGATTTTTTTTGCTTCCTTTTTGACGCACCTCTGCACGGTGCTGTTTTGGGCAGGCCTTGCGGTCTGCGTGTGGGGGCGCTTTTTTGGCAGCAGGACATGCCAAGACCCGTGCCGCTGCACAGCCCCCAAGAGGGCCGAAAAAAGCGGTTCGACCCCCTTCGTTAAAATACATGACTATTTCATATTGTTCACACCAACCCATCTCCATGGGAAAATTCCGAATTCAACCGTGCTCCAGGGCTTTGCCCAACGGCGCATTTGGCGCTCAAGTGTCCGTGGCCAGTGGCCGTGGCAGCGCCAGCACCGACCGTGTGATGCGGTTTGTGCCCGAATTTGCTACGCCTGCCGCTGCCAGCCAATACGCCCTCGATGAAGGCTTGTTGTGGGTAGAGCGCCAGACGACCAAACCGATCCTGCTTTGAGAAAGACGTTTTAAATGGCTAAAGAAGAACTGATTGAACTGATGGGCGTGGTCAACGAGGTGTTGCCCGACACCCGTTTTCGCGTCACGCTGGACAACGGCCACCAACTGATTGCTTATTCGGCTGGCAAGATGCGCAAGAACCACATCCGTATTTTGGCGGGTGACCGTGTGACCCTTGAGCTCTCGCCTTATGACCTGAGCAAAGGCCGCATCAGCTTCCGTCACTTGGCTGGTCGTGCGCCCATGGCACCGCGTCGCCCACCCGCACGCTAAGCAATTGCGGCTCTTCGCGTTGACCTGAGTCAACGCGCAAGGCCCTTGAATCGTGCAGCATGGCCCCCAAGTGATTTTCAAACACAGGGGATGCCATGACCGATTCAGCCAGCACTTTGCACATTGTTTGTCCGCACTGCCACACCACCAACCGCGTGCGTGTGGCTGACCTGCACAATGCACTCGATTGCGGACAGTGCCATTCACCTCTTTTTGACGGCCGCCCACTGGAGTTGGACGCTTCCAGCTTTGACAAGCACATCGGCCGCAACCAGGTGCCGGTGCTGGTCGATTTCTGGGCCCCTTGGTGCGGTCCTTGCCGGATGATGGCCCCGGCTTATGAGCAGGCCGCTGGCCTTTTGGCGCCCCAAGTGCGGGTGGCCAAACTCAACACCGAAGAAGCGCAGGCCATTGCCGCCCGCTTCAACATCCGCAGCATTCCCACACTCGCCTTGTTTGTCGGCGGCCAAGAAGTCGCCCGTCAGGCAGGTGCTTTCCGCTCGGCGCAAGACATCGCCGACTGGACGCGTTCGCACCTTTGAGTACAGACGGGTGGTTCAGCGATTCCTCCAACTGAGGTGTTGACTTTGTGGGAGGCTGCCCCTGCAGCCGAATGCCTGCACAGCCATCACACACCTTCGCGAGCAGGGGCTCGCTCCCACAAAGACCGCGTTACAGCGCCGCCCGCGCGATGGCTTGGATGCGTGCTTGGGTGATCTGCGCCCCAATTTGAGGGCCCTTGAGACCCTGCGCAGCCGCCGCTTGGGCAATGGGCGCGGTCTCGACGGACAGCGCTGCTTGCTGTGCTTGCAGCAAACGCTGAGCCTGCGGGTAAGCCGCTTCTTCAAACCCCAGCCGTCCCCGTGCATCGCATTCGCAGGCGTGCAGCACCCGCACAAAGCGCTCGGGCTGGCGAATGGCATCACAACGGTCCAACAAGCGCATCAGGGCTTCTGGCCCCATCTCGGCGCTGCGGTGGATGTTGCCGTGTTCACGCGCCACCACTTCGGCCAGTTCTTTGCAGTCGGTGGGCACACGCAGGCGCTCGCAGACTTTTTGCAAGAGCTTGACGCTGCGGCTTTCGTGGCCAATGTGGCGGGGCAGCACGTCGGCGGGCGTGTTGCCTTTGCCCAGGTCGTGCATCAGGCAGGCCACACGCACAGCAACAGGCATGTTCAATCGTGCAGCCATGTCCATCACCAGCATCATGTGCACGCCCGTGTCCACTTCAGGGTGGTATTCGGGCCGCTGGGGCACACCCCACAAGAGGTCCAGTTCGGGCAGCAGCACCTTCAGGGCGCCGCATGTGCGCAGCACCTCGAACATGCGAGAGGGCCGCTCGCTCATCAGCCCGCGGGCCAACTCTTGCCAGACGCGTTCGGGCACCAAGTGGTCCACTTCGCCGTCTTCGACCATCTGGCGCATCAAGGCCATCGTTTCATCGGCTACAGAGAAGTCGGCAAAACGCGCCGCAAAGCGTGCCAGCCGCAGGATGCGCACCGGGTCTTCGGCAAACGCCTCGGTGACATGACGCAGCACCTTGGCTTGCAGGTCACCCTGGCCACCATAGGGGTCGACGATCTGGCCTGTCCAGGTGCTGGGCGGCTGATGGACCAGTTTCTCGGGCACGGCCATGGCATTGACGGTGAGGTCACGCCGGGCCAGGTCTTCTTCGAGCGTGACGTCGGGTGCAGCCTGCACCGCAAAGCCTTTGTAGCCCCGAGCCGTTTTGCGTTCGGTGCGGGCGAGGGCGTATTCCTCGCGGGTCTGCGGATGCAAAAACACCGGAAAGTCCTTGCCCACAGGCACATAGCCCTGCGTGCACATGGCTTCGGGCGTGCTGCCCACCACCACCCAGTCGCGGTCGTTGACAGGCAATCCCATCAAGGCATCGCGCACCGCACCACCGACGACAAAAACCTGCATGGCCGTGCCTGTCTTCAGCGATTCAATCGGAAGGGCTCTTCGAAGTCGATGAAGTCCTG
>CAMDFK010000047.1 GCA_945897465.1 Limnohabitans sp. Rim8
CAGGGCAACGTCAAACGGCTCGTTTTCTTTCACGCGGATGGTGGTCATTGAATCAAAGTTTCCAAAAAATGTGCCGGCTGCGCAAGCAAGGGAGATCGGGCCCTTGAAAGCCAGTTTCGGCGGTTCCCCGTCACGAACTAGTATTTGGCCGACGGGGGTTTGCCAGCAAAGCCTAGAATTATAGCGCTGAATCCAGATGTTTTAGGGCCCTTTTTGGGCTTGTCTGACCCTCGGCCAGTGCAACAGCACACGCATGCGCACTGGCCCAAGCCCACTGGAAGTTGTAGCCGCCCAACCAGCCGGTCACGTCGATCACCTCACCGATGAAGTACAGCCCGGGCTGTTTGGATTCCATGGTTTGGGAGGACACATCGCGCGTGTCCACGCCCCCCAAAGTGACCTCTGCTTTTTTGTAGCCCTCACTGCCCGTGGGGGTGAGGCGCCAATTGGACAGGGCCTCGGCCAGTTTGGTCAGGGCTTTGTCGGGCACCTCGGCGGCGGTGCGTTGCAGGGCCGGGTCCTGGCCGACCCAGGCTTCGGCCAGGCGACTGGGCACCAGACTGGCCAGCTCGTTGCCCAGAATTTTTTTGGAGCGCAGCTTGGCTTCTTTCAGGTGTTCGTGCAAGTTGACCTCGGGGGCCAGGTTCAGGCGAATCGGTGTGCCTTCTTGCCAATAGCTGGATATTTGCAAGACCCCGGGGCCCGACAAACCGCGGTGTGTGAACAGCAGGTCTTCGTCAAAGTGCATGCGGCTTTTTTTCTCGCCCGTTTCGATGCCCACAGGCAGCGCGAGCCCGGCCAGCTGTGCATAAGGGGCCCAGGCCTCGCCATCAAAGGTCAAGGGCACCAGGCCGGGTCGGCGCTCCACCAGCCGCAGGCCAAACTGGCTGGCGATGCGGTAGCCCCAGTCACTGGCCCCGATTTTGGGGATGGACAAACCGCCCGTGGCCACCACCAGCGATGTGGTGTGAACGGTGCCTTGGCTGGTTTCCAGGGTGAAGGGGTTGCTGTCTTCTGTGGGGGCTTGCACGGTTTTCACACTGCAGCCCGTGCGGATGTCCACCCCGCCTGCAGCGCACTCGTCCAGCAACATGCGGATGATGTCTTCGGCCGAATGGTCGCAAAAGAGTTGGCCCTTGTGCTTTTCATGGAAAGCAATGCCATGCTTTTGCACCAGATCGATGAAGTCTTGTGGGGTGTAGCGCGACAGCGCCGAGCGGCAAAAATGCGGGTTCTGGCTGATGAAGTGCTTTTGCGGGGCCGAGGCGTCGAGCAGCCGGTTGGTGAAATTGCAGCGCCCGCCGCCCGAGATGCGGATTTTTTCAGCCAGCTTTTCGCTGTGGTCGATGACCAGCACCTTCAGCCCGCGCTGGCCCGCCACGCCCGCGCAAAACAGACCGGCAGCCCCGGCACCCACGATCACCACATCCCATGTCTTCATGGCTGGGGAGTGTAAAGGCGCGCGGCGGGCAGGGAAGCGATTGGGAGCAGACGAAAAAAACGTCCTGGAGGGCGTTTTGGGGAAAGGGTCGTGGTTCAGGACTTCATGAAGCCTTGGAACATGCCCAAGCCCTGCGCCAACAAGTCGCCAGCGGGTAACTGGCCATTGGGGGTGAGCTGGTCAACCAAGCCGGGCAGGCGCTCGGACAGGGCAGAGGCCACATCGCCCGACGACAGGCCCATTTTGCTGGCCACATCTTGCAATGGCTCGTGGCCCAGCACGGACTGGATTTGCTCGGCAGAAATCGGCAAATTGGTGTTGTTCGAAATCCAAGAGGCCACCACATCACCCAAGTCGTTTTTCTGAAAGGCGCTAACCAGTCCACCGATACCGCCAATTTCGGGGTTGTTCAGCAAACCTGCCAGCATGGTCATGATCTGGTTGCCGTCTTCTGCGCTTGACTTGCCCGACAGGGCCGACGCGGTTTGCTGCACCACTTGACTGGCGATTGAATCAGAAAGTCCCATGCATCACTCCCTTGCTCGCGGCGAAAAGTACCGCGCGGCAAAGTCTACTGGCTGTGAGGCTCAAACGGCGCTGGCGCCCTGGCAAGATGTTGGAATTTGTAAATTGGTTGGGCGCTTTCAGACCCGCAGGCCTGTGCGCCCTCGGGCGAAAGGTGTCTCAAACGAGATCAAGCGGCGCTCATGCCGTGTTGTTCTTTCAAAGCTCGGCAGGCGGCCGAGGCCCAAAAGGCCAACAAGGGGCGCACCGCTTCAGGCTGTGTGCAGCTGGTGGCCACGCTGCCTGAAAAGGTGGTGATGATCTGCACCGCCTGGGGCATGGGGCCCAGGACCGTGATGCCTGCCACCCCGCGCATTTCGCTCAGTTGCTGAAAACCCAACGCCACTTCGCCCCGGGCCAGCAGGGCGCCCACTGGCACGCCGGGCTGGGCTTGCACCAGCTTCGACGCGATCTGCGGGAGGATGCCCCAACGCTCAAACAGTTGGCGCAGCTGCACCCCGCTGGGGCCGGTGGACAGGCCCACCGAGGGCGCGGCCAGCACGGCCTGGCGCAGCGCGTCTTCGCTGGAGATGTCGGGGGCAGACGGGCCCGCAGGCACAGCCACAGCCACACCCGAATGCACCAGATCAACCCGGCTGCCCGACCGCACATGGCCGCTGGCGATCAATTTGTCGATGGCGTCGCTGGCCAGCACCACGGCGTCAAAGGTCTCGCCCGCTTGCACGCGCTGGGCCGCATCGACCCCGCCGACCGATTCGACTTGCACTTGCACGCTGGGCGCTTGCGCTTGGAACAGCGCCACCAGATCGGCCAGGAGCGGCTTGGTGGCCATGGAGGAAATCAGTCGGAGTGTGGTCATGGTGCGGGCTTTGATTGGGGTGTCGTCCTGCCAAGGATTATGGCCAAGCCGCCAGCGGCGGCCCATGCCCCGCTTAAACTCGCTGTTATGCGAATTTTGGGTATCGAATCATCTTGTGACGAAACGGGCGTGGCCTTGGTGGAAACCACCGGGGCTGCCATGCCGCGTCTGCTGTCGCACGCGCTCTACAGCCAGATCGAGATGCACCAAGCCTACGGCGGCGTGGTGCCCGAGCTGGCCAGCCGCGACCACATCCGCCGGGTGCTGCCGCTCACGCGCCAGGTGCTGGCCGAGGCGGGGAGCAGCTTGGCCAACATCGACGTGGTGGCCTACACCCGCGGGCCAGGATTGGCCGGGGCGCTCTTGGTGGGTTCGGGTGTGGCCTGTGCGCTGGCCGCGTCTTTGGGCAAGCCTGTGCTGGGTGTGCACCATTTGGAAGGGCATTTGCTCTCGCCTTTTTTGAGCGCCGATCCACCCGAGTTTCCCTTCATCGCCTTGCTGGTCTCAGGCGGGCACACGCAGCTGATGCGGGTGGACGGCGTGGGCCGATACGAGCTGCTGGGGGAGACGATTGACGACGCCGCAGGCGAAGCCTTTGACAAATCGGCCAAGCTCATGGGCCTGCCTTACCCCGGTGGCCCGGGCCTGTCGCGCTTGGCCGAGCAGGGCAATCCTGCGGCCTACAAGCTGCCACGGCCTTTGTTGCACAGCGG
>CAMDFK010000048.1 GCA_945897465.1 Limnohabitans sp. Rim8
AAAAGGCCAAAGCCATTCGCCACCGTGGGCCCAGCCACCATGCGACAAGCCACAAGAGCAGCAATCCAAGCCAAAACGCCGATTTTTGTCGCACGGAGGGAGAACTGTGGCTCAACCAAGATCTGATCTCCCAAGCCAATAGACCCAAACCATAGGCACCAAAAAAATACACGCCATGGTCGTCAAGATCAGTGTCCAGATTCCACCACCACCAAGACGCTGTGGTCAGAACGCACCACAGACCCAAGCGCATGGCTCTGACCGAATACAAGGCTTGAGCGGAACGACAGACACTCACCACCCACAAGCTGAGCAACGTCATGGCGTAGAGCTGAAAATCAATGGCCACATACCAGATGCCCGCTGACAAGGCGTCCATGTCCAAGAGGTGCTGCAACAACAACATGTGCGCCAAGGCCTGCCCCCAATCGGGCGTCGCCGATAAACTGGCATGTTCAAAATCGGGGCGCACCCACTCTGTGACGAGTACAGTGAAACTGAGCGCAGCCAGCAAAGGGATCGCCAAACGCAGATAGCGGTTACCCGCCAACTTGAAGGCGTCCTTCAACGACAGTGACTCCAACTGGGCCAATTGGTTGGCGGTGAGAAAACCAGCGCAAACCAAAAACAACTGGACGGCGAAGCGTCCATGGTCATACAGCCAGCGCACCACCGCTGGCCAAGCCGTGGCCACCACATCCGACATCGGCCCGTAAAAAGCCATGTGGTGCAACACAATCAACAGGCAACCTGTCGCCTTGATCGCATCGATCAAAAAAGAGCGCCCCAGCGAATGCTGGGGCATGGTGGTGCGCGAAGTGCGCAAATGACTTCCTGGTGAAGTTGGCGTGGGTCGGTACAGGTCAGAGCGCCAAACGAGCGCGAGCAGCTTGGTACTGCGCCTTGAACTGGGCCACCAGATCGGCCGTGCTTTGCACCGAGTCAATGGCACCAATGCCCTGACCGCAGCCCCAGATGTCTTTCCAGGCTTTTTTGGCATCACCACCAAAATTCATCTTGCTGGGGTCAGACTCGGGCAGGTTCTCGGGGTCCAAGCCTGCTGCGCGGATCGACGGGGCCAGGTAGTTGCCGTGCACACCTGTGAACAGATTGCTCAAGACGATGTCATCCGAGTCGCAGTCCACTATGGCTTGCTTGTAATCGTCTGTGGCTCGCGCCTCTAGGGTCGCGATGAAGGCCGAACCAATGTAGGCAAAGTCTGCGCCCATGGCCTGCGCGGCCAAAATCGCGTCGCCCGAGGCAATAGAACCGGACAAGGCCACAGGACCATCAAACCACTGACGGATTTCCTGAATCAAGGCAAACGGGCTTTTGACACCCGCATGGCCTCCCGCGCCCGCGGCCACGGCGATCAGGCCATCTGCGCCTTTTTCGATCGCTTTGTGGGCGTGCTTGTTGTTGATGATGTCGTGCAAGACCACCCCGCCGTAACTGTGCGCAGCCTCATTGATCTCTTCGCGGGCGCCCAGCGAGGTGATGATGATCGGCACTTTGTACTTCACGCACATGGCCATGTCGTGCTCAAGGCGGTCGTTGCTCTTGTGCACGATTTGGTTGATGGCAAAAGGTGCAGCGGGTTTGTCTGGATTGGCCTTGTTGTAGGCAGCCAGAGTTTCGGTGATTTCGATCAACCACTCTTCGAGTTGCGCAGCAGGGCGAGCGTTCAAAGCGGGCATGGAGCCCACGATGCCCGCCTTGCACTGCTCAATGACCAGCTTGGGGTTGCTGATGATGAACAAGGGTGAAGCGATGGCAGGAAATGGCAGGTTGGCCAGAACGGTGGGCAGCTTGGACATGTTGTCTCCTCAAGATTATTTTTGAAATCGAAATCAGAATGCGTCGAGCGCCATGGCGGTCACGCTGCCAGCACCTTCGACAATGCTATCGCGGATGCCGGGGGCTTTGGACAGGATGTGGTCGGCGTAAAAACGCGCGGTGGTGACCTTGGCAGCCATGAAGGCAGCGTCTTGGGCTTGTGCCTCGGGTGTGAGGGCCACCAACAAGGCGCGGCCCATTTGCCAGCCCGCCATCAGGTTACCGGCCAGCATGAGGTAAGGCACGCTGCCTGCGAACACGTCGTTGGGGTGGGCCTTGGTGTTGCCCGCCACAAACTCCACGACATCCAAAAAAGCCTCGCGAGCGGCTTTGAGGCGACGGGCCACAGCCTGCGCGTCGGCGTTGCCAGAAGCCGCCAATTCGCTTTCGGTCTGGGCCACTTGCGCGGCCAGTGCTTTGGCGGTTTGGCCGCCGTCACGGGCAGTTTTGCGGCCCACGAGGTCGTTGGCCTGGATGGCGGTCGTGCCTTCGTAAATCGTCAGGATCTTGGCATCACGGTAGTACTGAGCGGCACCGGTTTCCTCGATAAAGCCCATGCCGCCGTGCACTTGCACGCCCAGACTGGTGACTTCCAGGCTCATCTCGGTGCTGTAGCCCTTGACCAGCGGCACCATGAATTCGTAGAACGCAGCGTTTTGCTTGCGCACCTCGGCATCGGGGTGGTGGTGCGAGGCATCGTAGGCCGCAGCGGCCGTGGCGGCCATGGCGCGGCAGCCCTCGGTGTAGGCACGCATGGTCATCAGCATGCGACGCACATCGGGGTGGTGAATGATGGGGCCAGCAGCAGGCAAGCTGCCGTCCACCGGGCGGCTTTGCACGCGGTCGCGGGCGTACTGCACGGCACGCTGGTAAGAGCGCTCGGCAATCGCGATGCCCTGCACACCCACCGCGTAGCGGGCGGCGTTCATCATGATGAACATGTATTCGAGGCCACGGTTTTCTTGGCCCACGAGGAAGCCCACGCCACCACCGTGGTCGCCGAACTGCAGCACAGCTGTCGGGCTGGCCTTGATGCCCATCTTGTGCTCAATGCTCACGCAGTGCACGTCGTTGCGGTCACCCAAAGAACCATCGGCTTTGACCATGAATTTGGGCACCACGAACAGGCTGATGCCTTTGACGCCTTCCGGTGCGCCGACCACACGGGCCAGCACCAGGTGCACGATGTTCTCGGCCATGTCGTGCTCACCGTAGGTGATGTAGATCTTGGT